>JBJEPW010000001.1:0-69177 GCA_051881435.1 Candidatus Fimenecus sp.
TCATTCGCAAACAATTTAATATTAAATTTTGTCTAAACTTTGGGGTTCACTTCATATGGCCTCTGCCGTAAATTTTGTCTGTTTGCAGGGGCGATTTATGAATTGCCCGAATATTTACATATAAATAAATGGCGTATTGCAATCCAATCCGCTCCCTCCCCGAGGGAGCTGTCATTTTGAAAAAATGACTGAGGGAGTTTGTTCAAAATTTAATCATATATCATTCCTTATTCATTTTATTGCGGTGCAACCAGGCGTCGCACCCTACAAACACCAAAAATCAAAGTTCATTCGTAGGGGACGGTGTCTACATCGTCCCGCAAAATAACCCCTCTGTCAACTTCGTTGACATCTCCCCTTTCAGGGGAGACAAGGGGGTGCGGTGTGCCAGTAGGGGCGATTCACGAATCGCCATTTATATTGCCACAATCACGATATGTCAAAATAGCTATATAACCGCATAAATAATCGTTGAATATTCACATTGAAAAAAATATATTCAAAATGATACTATAACGATATGAAAATATATGTAGGCTTTCATTCAGGCAAATCAGCAGATTGACGGGTGTAAATTACTATATTATACAAAAAAATATAGTCAATCATAGAACCGTCCCCTGATTGCTTTGTTCGAAACCACTGAAAAAGGGTGATTTCAGCAATCAGCCCAAAAGAAAACAGCGGCAAAATCAGTGTTCAAAAAACAATCAGTGGACGGTTCTCTGATTGGAATGTAGGGCGAGGGCGTAGGTGTCCGGTGGACACCTCTGCGAATGAAATGAGCAGAAGCTAGGCTCAAGCCGGCAGGCGAGTATCGCTTGCTCTCGCCGCAAAATCACAGTAAAATTATCGGGTAGATGTGGGCACCTGTTCATACAAGGTAGGGCGGGGCAGACAGCGCCCTACCTTGTATATTTTTGTTTTATGCAATTTTTCGGGCGGGCATGGAAACCCGCCCCTACAACCTCACCGGTTGAAAAAATTATTCAATTTTCATTATCTATTACTCATTATTCATTTGTTTTGGTGCTAAAAATTTTCAACTTTTAATTAAAAAAAGCGACGGGGCAGACAGCGCCCTACCTTTTATATTTTTGTTTTATGCAATTTTTCGGGCGGGCACAGAGACCCGCCCCTACAATCTTACAGGTTGAAAAAATTATTCAATTTTCATTATCTATCATTCATTATTCATTTATTTTGGTGCTAAAAATTTTCAACTTTTAATTAAAAAAGCGGCGGGGCAGACAGCGCCCTACCTTTTATATTTTTGTTTTATGCAATTTTTCGGGCGGGCACAGAGACCCGCCCCTACTACAAACACGCTGAACAATAATGTTCTTAAAAAGAACAATCCCCCGCCTTTCGGCAGGGGATTGTTCGCCGTTTACACGGCTGATTTAAAAAGGAGAATGAAAATGAAAGGGTTTTGATTCATCATCTTTCGATGTGAACCACTGTCATAAATATAACATGAAAATGTTGAATAACAATAGATAAACATTTAACATTTTGTGAACATGTAAAGTGATATTTTCAGCACGATTTATTCTTCAAAGCCCTTATAAGCTCGTTGAATTTCGGTGGCTTTCCGTACATGAGAATACCTATTCTGTAAATCGCAACCGCAAGGTATCCTATAAGAATATCGGACAAAACAAGCACAGCCACGGATATAATTATTTCAACCGTACCCGCCGTGTTCATTGCAATTCTTGCGAACATTGCCATGGGCGAAGAAAAAGGCACAAAGGACAGAACTTTGAGGAGAATATTATCCACATTTCCCGAGCTTATACTGCCTATTGTTATCACAAAGGAGACAATCATCAGGAAAGTAACAGGCATTGTGAGCGTTCCCACTTCCTCCATTTTTGAAGCAAGTGAGCTTAACGCGCCGTAAAGGAAAGCATAAATCAAAAATCCCAAAACAAAGAACAGAACCGTGTAGGCTATAAGAGCGGGAGTCATACCGAACAGGGAACTGATTACCATATTGCCTGCCCAATACGACTTGTTGATTTTAAAGCAAATATATGACCACACAAGCAGTACCGTTAACTGTGTAAGCCCTGCGCACCCTGCGCCGAGGATTTTACCGAATATAAGGCTTTTCGGATTGGCACTTGTAATAAGCAGTTCCATTGCCCGTGAGCTTTTTTCCGTAACAACACTCTGTGCTACAAACTGACCGTACATCAGTACCGCCATATACAAAAGAAACATAAGCAGATATGTATAGAAAAAGCTTTGTGTCTGGTCCTGACCCACAATTACCGATTCCGAGTGAACGGCAGAGGCGGTAAGCTCGGTTATCTGTTCGTTTGAAAGCCCCGCCTGCGCCATATAAAGTGCGCGGTATCTGTCGAGCAAAAGCTCGTCCAGCACGGCGGAGGTGCTGTCGTAAAGTCCCATATTCTTGACCACATATGTATATTCAAGCGGGGAGGAGACAACGATTATTGATTCATATTCCCCGTTTTCAGCAAGGACTTTTGCACTCTCAATATCTCCCTCGGCTGTTTTTACTTCATACCCCTGCATTGCGGCGGAAAGATATTCTGCAATGCCGCCCTCTTCTGTTTTGTCGATTACCGCAAGCACGGGTGTTTCACTTTCCCCTGCAAAAATCCTGTCACCGTTTTCACCCTTTAATCTGGGAAAGAAAAGCACCGCGGTAACAAGGGCTAAAAGCACGGCGGTAAGTCCTATAAATACTTTGTCTTTGGCATAGTTCCCGTATTCAAATCGGAAAACTCTGAAAAACTGCTTCATATCCTGCCCTCCGTATAGCTTACAAAAATTTCGTTGAGAGTGGGCTCCTTAACCTTAATTTCGTCAGCGTCAATATGCGCCTGCGCAATCAGTTCAATAAGCTTTGATTTATCGTTTTCATCTGCAAGCGTTACGGTAACGGTATCCTTTTCGCCTTCAATATGCTTTATAAAGCTGGTTTTTGCGCTGTTAAGTTTTTCTTTTACCGCATCGGGATTTTCGCTTTTTATTTCAATGATGTTTCTTATGTAGCTGCGCTTGATTTTCTGAATATTGCCGCTTAACACGATTTCTCCGCCGTTGAGAATTAAAATATCGTCGCAAAATTCCTCAATGTAATTCATTTGATGGCTTGAAAAAAGCACAAGCTTGCCGTCGGCAATCAGTTCTTTTACAATGTCTTTAAGTATGGCGGCGTTAACAGGGTCTAATCCCGAAAAGGGCTCGTCGAGAATTACAATATCCGGGTCGGTAATAAGAGTTGCGATAAGCTGAATTTTTTGTTGATTCCCTTTTGAGAGTGTTTCAAGCTTTGCATTTTTATACTGTTCAACCTGAAGCTTTTTAAAAAGCCTGTCCGCATTTTTCAAAGCAGTTTCTTTGTCAGTACCGCGAAGCTCGGCAAAGTATAAAAGCTGCTGTGTTATTCTCTTTTTGGGATAAAGCCCCCGTTCCTCGGGCAGATATCCTATTTTTACCCTTTGCGGGTTTAAGGGAGCGCCGTCAAGGGTAACAGTTCCGGAATCGGCACCGAAAACACCCATAATTATGCGTATCATGGTAGTTTTCCCCGCGCCGTTCCGCCCTAAAACACCCAGCGCCTTACCGCTTTCCGCATTGAAAGAAACACCTTTTAAAACCTGCTTTTCACCGAAGCTTTTTGTAATGCCGTTAACAGATAATATCATAATTCTCACCCCTTGGAGGTTATAAACACTTATAATAAAATTATGGCACACCGAACCGAAATGTCAAGTTTTATATTTTAATTTCGGTGTAAGATTTTTGTAATAATTATTAAATTATTGTAACAAATGTTGATTTATTACCGCTTTTAATTATAATCTATGATGATAAAGTATAGGGGTACAGATATGGAATTGATTTTTAAATCTGAAAAATCACTGGATAATATAAAAAAACTCCGTTCATTTCTTTTAAGCGATAAGTGGATGGCGTTCCTTTTTGCCTTTGCGGGACTTTTTACAACCCTGAGCGCTTTGTTTCCCGGTAAACAGATTGAAATTAAGGGAACGCTGGTCTTTGTACTTATTATCGGAGCCTGCCTTATCATAAGCGATGATATTATGGCAGGTCTTGCGCCTTTTATGATGACTGCCCTTATTGCAATAAAATGTTATGATTCTTTTGATGTGTTTATGGGCTACAAATGGATATTTGTGCCCGTTGTGTTCTGCATACTGTTTCATTTTATTGTTTACCGAGGTAATTGGTCGTTGAATGGCGAGCTTTTAAAACCTATGGTTTTTGTGTCGGTATCCATATTGCTGGGAGGAATAGGCTTTATCACATTGAAAGAGTATTTCTCTCTGACTTCAATTTATCATATGCTGGGCTTGGGCTTCGCTATGGTCTTTGTATATATTATGTTCCACGCCCATATCAAGGATAACACGGAGTATTCTCTTTCTGAACTGATAACAAAAATTATGGTGCTTACCGGCTGCTTTGCCGCATTTACCGTTATTTCGTACTACATTATCAATATAAATACGGTTCTCGCAACAAAGAGCACCTTGGTCATGCAGTGGAGAAATAACTGTTCAACAATTCTGATGCTGGTAATACCGTTTGCTTTTCTTATGGCAAATAAGAAACCTTATGCAACGGTTTTAGGCTTTATATTCTATTTCTCAATTCTGCTTACGGGCTCCCGCGGCGGAATGGTCTTCGGTTCTCTTGAGATTGTAATGTGTATAGTTATGTATATGCTGTACGATAAACGCCGCAGGCTGGCATATGTGATTATCTGCGGTTGCTTTTTGTTTGGATTTTTAGTTTTTTCCAATTATTTTCTGCCGTTTTTGGGAAGCACGGTCGACAGACTGTTTTCAGCTATCAGCGGATTTTTGATGGGCGAAAAAAACGAGGTCCGCACCATTCATTATGCCAGAGGAATTAACGATTTTCTTAATAACCCCATCTTCGGTACGGGGCTTGGGTATATGGGCAACCGGGATGTGCACGCGTCAAAGGAATTTGCCCTTTGCTGGTATCACTGCGAGCCTATACAGATTGCGGCAAGCTTCGGCATTGTGGGAATAGCGGCCTATATGTATCAGTTTATTCGCCGAAATGTGCTTTTGTGGCGCAGAACAACTCTTTTTAATATTACGGTATTTTTGTCATACATAAGTCTTGAATTTATGTCACTTGTAAATCCCGGGATTTTCTGCCCTCTGCCGTATCTTTTAATGGTAACATTGTTCTTTGTCGTTGTGGAGAAGAACGAACAGGCGGCTGAAAAAAAGAATAACAATAGTGCAAATCCGGACGATTTGTAAAAAAAATCTTGACTTTGGCTTGATTTATTGGTATAATCTACATTCGCTATGGATAAATTTTTAAATCCATAATCCTTTCTCCCGGGGAAAGTCCGGGGGACAGAGTCCACAAGGAGGTGTAAAGAATGTCAAAATACGAGACTGTTATGGTTTTCTCACTTGCAAAGGGTGAGGAGGCTGCAAAAGAGCTTACAGAAAAATTCAAGGCTCTTATCGAGTCAAACGGCACTCTTGAAAGCGTTGATGAGTGGGGTAAGAGAAAGCTTGCTTACCTTATCAATGACGAGGCTGAGGGTTATTATGTTCTCTATAACTATGAGGCAGACCCCAAGTTCCCCGCAGAGCTTGACCGTATTGCGAAGATTACAGACGGTGTTCTCCGCACATTGATTGTGAAGAACTAATCGGGAGGAAAGTTTATGTTAAACAGTGTAATTATTATGGGCAGACTTACTGCCGACCCCGAGCTTCGCACAACACCCAACGGTGTGTCCGTAACTTCTTTTACGGTTGCGGTTGACCGCCGTTTTCAAAGACAGGGCGAAGAGAAGCAGACTGACTTTATAAGCGTTGTCGCTTGGCGTCAAACCGCTGATTTTGTTACAAGATTTTTCAAAAAAGGTCAGATGATAGCCGTTCAGGGCTCTCTTCAAGTCCGCAATTATGAGGACAAAAACGGAAATAAGCGTACTGCATATGATGTTGTTGCCGATAATGTTTCCTTCTGCGGAAGCAAAAATGAAAGCGGCAGCTTCGGCGCGGCAAGGCAGGAAACAGCTCCCGCTGTATCTTACCAGAGCGCAGACGCAGGCAGTTTTTCGGTTTTACCCGATGACAATTCTCAGGGATTCCCCTTCGCCGCAGATGACGATGAGGGGCTTCCGTTCTGATTTATTCTGAAACAGGAGGAATACTATAATGGCATACGATAAGAGTGCAAGACCTAACAGAAAAGGCCGCAAAAAAGTTTGCGCTTTCTGTGTAGAAAAGGTTGAGAAGATTGATTATAAAGATACTGCAAAGCTTCGCCGTTACACATCGGAAAGAGCAAAGATTCTTCCCCGCCGTGTAACAGGCACCTGTGCATATCATCAGAGAGAGCTTACAACAGCTATTAAAAGAGCAAGACAGATAGCTCTTATGCCTTACACAAACGACTGATAACAATTCACACAACCGCTACTCGGAGTATTCCGAGCAGCGGTTTTATTTTTTGTTTATTTTGTTTATTTTCAGTGATTTTTTCACCTTTTTTTCTATTGCATTAAAGAGCCGCTTGTGGTATGATTATATATGTATATTTATGACCTGTTTTGTAGGTTGTTTACAGTGCTTTTCGGGAGAAGATAATGATGTTATATGGTAGGTACATAAAAAGAATACTTGATTTTTCACTTGCTTTAATTGCACTGATTGTTCTTGCAATTCCTATGGCAATAGTGGCGGTAATAATAAAGTTTGATTCTCCCGGTCCCGTGATTTTCAAGCAAAAGCGTATCGGCAAGGGCGGTAAGGTGTTTGAAATCTATAAATTCCGTTCCATGTGCGTCGGTGCGGAAGGTCAGGGAAGCGGCGTATATTCCGGAAAAGGCGATGCCCGAGTTACGAGAATAGGCAGAATAATTAGAGCAACAAGCATTGACGAACTGCCCCAGCTTGTAAATATTTTAAAAGGCGATATGAGTTTTATAGGTCCACGCCCGCCGCTTACATATCATCCGTGGGACTATTCCGAATATACAGAAGAACAGCTCAGAATGTTTGAGGTTCGCCCCGGAATAACGGGCTGGGCACAGGTAAACGGCAGAAAAGACGTTGAGTGGAATCACCGCATTGAGCTTAATGTATGGTATGTTGATAATGTGTCGCTTTTCCTCGATATAAAGATATTCTTTTTAACCATATTCAAGGTGTTTACGAATGCCGATAACGAAAACACGGGCGCGACAGTGCAAAAGGTACAGGCGGAAGAACAAGAAACGGAAAGAGTGTAATTTTTATGGCATTAAAGCTGATGTATTTGACTAATGACCCTCAAATTGCTCAGGTTGCCGAGAAAAACGGCGTTGACCGTATTTTCCTTGATTTGGAGCTTCGGGGCAAGGTGGAGCGTCAAGGACATCTTGACACAGTCATTTCACACAACAGCATAGATGATGTAAAAAGGTTGAGAGAAGTAATTCGCTCGGCGGAACTTTTGGTGCGCGTGAACCCGGTTTTTGACGGGTCACAGGAGGAAGTTGACCGCGTCATCGAAGACGGCGCCGATGTTGTAATGCTTCCCTATTTCAAAACCGTGGCGGAAGTAAATAAGTTTGTAGAGCTTGTAGGCGGCAGGGCAAAGGTTTGCCTGCTTTGTGAAACTCCCGAAGCCGCGGAGAATATTGATGAGATTTTATCTGTGCCCGGGATAGACGAGGTTCATGTGGGTATTAACGACCTGCACCTTGGCTATCATAGGCACTTTATGTTTGAAATGGTGGCAGACGGCACTGTGGACAGGCTTTGCGACGCCTTTCGCCGCCACGGTGTTTCCTATGGCTTCGGCGGTGTTGCCCGTGTGGGTGAGGGAATGTTGCCTGCCGAAAATGTATTGGGTGAGCATTACCGTTTGGGTTCGCAAATGGTGATTTTGTCTCGCGCGTTTTGCGATACTTCCAAAATCACCGATTTTGAAGAAATCAGCGCGGTATTCCAAAGCGGTGTTGAAGCAATCCGCCGTTGTGAGGAAACGCTTTCTTTGCAGGACGATACATATTTTTCGGAAAATCATCGCATCGTTCAGCAAAAGGTACAGGCGATTGTAGATAAAATCAAGGCTTCAAAAGGATTGAACTGATATGAAATTGCTTTTAACGGGTGCATTTTCTTATACAAGTGAACAGTTAAAACAGTTTGAAGCTTTGGGTGCAAATGTTACCTTTGTGCAGGATGAGCGTGAAGAGCTTAGAATTGATGTGTCGGATTTTGAAGCTGTTGTGTGTAACGGTTTGTTTTTGAGAAATGACATAAACCGTTTTAAAAAATTGCGGTTTGTGCAGTTGACAAGCGCGGGGCTGGACCGTGTCCCCCTTGACTATATACGGGAAAAGGGCATACACCTTTACAACGCGCGGGGCGTTTACAGCGTTCCCATGGCGGAATGGGCGCTTTGCGGTGTGCTGTCGCTTTATAAACACCTAAACGCCTTTTCCGAAAAGCAGAAAAATCACCTTTGGGAAAAGGATAGAGAGGTCCGGGAACTGCAAGGCGACACGGTTTTGATTGTCGGTTGCGGCTCGGTGGGCACGGCATGTGCCGAACGCTTCAAAGCATTTGGTATGCGTGTCATGGCGGCGGATATTCAAAAACCGCAAAGCGATGTGTATGACGCGTATTTCCCGATGCAGAAAATTGACAATGCGCTTGAAACGGCAGATGTCATTGTGCTGACCTTACCCCTGACCGAAGACACCCGTGGATTTTTCCACGCGGAACGCTTTTCTCACTGCAAAAACGGCGCAATTCTTGTAAACATTGCCCGCGGCGCAGTTGTAAAGGAAAAAGACTTGACGGATGCGCTTGTAAGCGGTAATCTCGGCGGCGCGGTGCTGGATGTATTCGAGGACGAGCCGTTGACAAAGGAAAGTCCCTTGTGGGAACTGGAAAATGTAATTATTACGCCTCACAATTCCTTTGTTTCGCCGAAAAACAACGAGCGGTTGTTCAGCGTAATGCTTCAAAACATAGAAACCTTTTTGAAAGAGAGACCGGAAAAATGAAATTTATTTTAATCTCTCCGAAAAACCGAACCGCCTATAATTTTCGAGGCGATTTGATACGAAAAATCATCGAAAGCGGCTATGAGGTTATTGTAACGGGTCCGAACCGTGACAATGTGGAAAAAATCGAGGCGCTTGGCGCACGGTTTGTGGAAATCCCCATGAACAAAAACGGCGTCAATCCTCTGAAAGATTTGGAATACCAAAATGCGCTTTGCGACCTGTTCAAAAAAGAAAAACCCGATGTGACGCTGGGGTACACCTCAAAACCCGTCATATACGGCTCCATTGCCGCAAAAAAAGCGGGTGTCGGGCACATCGTCGCCATGGTGACGGGCGCAGGCTATGCGTTTACCGCCCAAACGAAAAAGGCAAAACTCATTAAAGCCGTGATGTCGGTGCTTTACAAACGGGCATTCCGTTGTGCCGATGTGGCAATTTTCCAGAATAACGACGATAAAGCGCAGTTCGTGAACGAGCATTTGGTAAGCGAAGAAAAATGCCGTGTGGTCAATGGCTCAGGCGTGAATACCGAAAGATTTCCCATTGCGCCGTACCCCGAACAGATGACTTTCTTTATGCTGTCAAGGGTGATGTACTCAAAGGGTATCCGCGAATACTTAAAAGCCTGTGAAATCGTGAAAGAAAAACATCCCGAGGTACGCTGTATGCTCCTCGGTGCTTGTGAGGGAATACAGGATTCCCTGTCCGAAGCGGATTTAAAAGGCTATATCGACCGCGGCATTATTGAGCATTTCGGTGAAACCGACACGGTTGCCGATTATTATAAGCAATGTTCGGTGTATGTGTTGCCCTCGTACCGAGAGGGAACGCCGAGAACGGTGCTGGAAGCCATGTCTATGGGGCGGGCTGTCATTACCACCGACGCACCGGGGTGCCGTGAAACGGTGCAAAACGGCGAAACAGGCTTTTTGGTGCCGGTGAAAGACGCCGATGCCCTTGCGGAAAAAATGCTTGCATTCATTGAAAATCCGCAATGGGTTTCCGAAATGGGCGCAAAAAGCGCCGCATATTGCAGACAAAAATTTGATGTAAATAAAGTCAATAAAGATATGTGCAACTATCTGAATATAAAGGGAGAGAAAGAAAATGTCCTTGTATGAAAAAATCGTAAACGGTGAAGAAAAAATTTCCTTGGTGGGCCTTGGCTATGTGGGTATGCCCATTGCCGTTGCCTTTTCCAAAAAAGTTAAGGTTGTCGGCTTTGATTTGAACGCAAAGAAAATCGAGCTTTACAAAAACGGCATTGACTCCACAAACGAGGTGGGCAATGAAGCAATCAAAGCCTGCACGGTGGATTTCACCGCCGATGAAAGCAAACTCAAAGAGGCGAAATTCCACATTGTCGCCGTGCCCACACCTGTAAACGACGACCACACCCCCGATTTGTCACCTGTTGAAGGCGCTTCCGAAATCGTGGGCAGAAATCTTACAAAAGGCTCAATCGTTGTGTATGAAAGCACCGTTTATCCCGGTGTTACGGAAGATGTTTGCGTGCCGATTCTCGAAAGAGAGTCAGGACTCAAATGCGGCGTAGATTTCAAGGTTGGCTATTCTCCCGAGCGCATTAACCCCGGCGACAAGGTACATAGACTCGAAACCATCACCAAAATCGTCAGCGGTATGGACGCCGAAACCTTGGACGAGGTTGCCAAAGTTTATGAATTGGTGGTGGAAGCGGGCGTGCACCGTGCCGAAAGCATTAAGGTTGCCGAGGCGGCAAAGGTCATTGAAAACAGCCAGCGCGACATCAACATTGCCTTTATGAATGAGCTTTCCATCATTTTCAACAAGATGGGCATTGATACACAGTCCGTTTTGAAAGCGGCGGGTACAAAATGGAATTTCTTAAAATTCTATCCCGGTCTTGTGGGTGGACACTGCATCGGCGTTGACCCCTACTACCTTACCTACAAAGCGGAGGAAATGGGCTATCACAGCCAGATTATCCTGTCGGGCAGACGCATTAACGACGATATGGGTAAATATGTTGCCGAAAGCACCGTGAAAAACTTAATCAAAGCCGATGTTTCCATTAAGAATGCAAAGGTTGCCATTCTCGGCTTTACATTCAAAGAGAATTGCCCCGATACAAGAAATACAAAAATTGTTGATATTTATAACGAGCTGAAAGAATACGGCATCACCGCCCAGATTGCCGACCCCGCCGCCGATGCGGACGAGGCAAAGCGGCTTTACGCCATTGAATTTGTGGATATGGCAAGCATCAAAGACTGTGACGCTGTGATTTTGGCAGTTGCCCACGAGCAGTTCAAAGACCTTTCCGCTGCCGATTTTGACAAGATGTTCAAAGCAGGTGACAACAGTAAAAAGGTACTTGTGGATATTAAAGGACTTCTTGACCGTAAAGCATACGAAGGGGCAGGCTATAATTATTGGAGATTATAATGCCTGTTAAATGTGAATACAGAAAGGCGTAATAACGGAGTTATACTGTTTTAACGGAGGAAAGGTATAATGACTGATAATAAAAACGGCATTCTTATTGTTTCTCTGGATTTTGAATTGCTCTGGGGTGTTCAGGACCATGAAACAAGAGAAAGCTTTAATGAGCAGATTCAAGGCGCACGGAAATCCATTTATGAGGTATTGTCGATTTTCGATAAATACAATATTCATGCAACATGGGGAACCGTGGGAATGCTTATGGCTGAAAATAAAGATGAAATATACAGCTTTTCTCCGCAGTTAAAGCCCGATTATGAAAATAAATCTTTATCTGCGTATAGCCATATTGACGGTATAGGAAATAATGAAAAAGAAGATGAATACCATTACGCATATTCATTGATTAGTGAAATTATCAGGCATAAAAATCAAGAAATCGGTTCTCACACTTTTTCACATTATTATTGCAAGGAAAAAGGTCAGACATTGGAAACTTTTGAAGCTGATTTGAATGCGGCAAAGGCAATAGCTGAAAAGAAATTTAATATTGATGTTAAAAGTTTGATTATTCCGCGAAATCAGTTTCAAAGCGCATATGCCGAAAAGGCATACGAGGCAGGCTTTTTATCAGTCAGAGGGAATCCAAAGGGCTTCGCATATAACAGCCAAAGCCTGTGTGCAAGAGCTGTCAGGCTGATTGATACATATTTTAATTTTTTCGGTAAAAAAAGTTATAGACTGCAAGAATGCGCTGCTGACGGAATCATAAATTTAAAAGCCAGTGTTTTTTTCAGAAAGTATAACACTAAGCTTGAATTTTTGGAGCCATATAAGGTTGCGTGTATCAAAAGGCAAATGAAAAAGGCGGCTCGAAAGGGCGAGGTATTCCATTTATGGTGGCATCCCCACAATATCGGACGGAATCTTGATAAATGTATTGAGCAGCTGAATGAAATATTTGCTTATTATGAAAAATTGAATTGTCAATACGGATTTCAGAGTAAAAATATGAGAGAAGTTGCAGAGGAAGTAATCAATGAAAATTGTAATGCTATGCAGTGTCGGTGATTCCGGTGCCATTGTTTATGATAAACTGAGTCAACATTTTAAAATTGAAAAAGTAATAATTGAGGAAAAGACTCCGAGGAAAGTCTTTCTGAAAAGAAGAATTAAACGGTTAGGGTTCTTTAAAACAATGGGTCAAGTGGCTTTTTCAACTGTTATTGTACCCGTTTTGAAAAAAGAAGCTGCTGATCGTAAGAAAGAAATCCTTGATGCATATAATGTGAAAATTGATTACGATAAGCTATTGAATGAGAACGCTCTTCATGTTTCGTCCGTAAATTCAAAAGAGTGTATTGAAGCGTTGCAGGAGATAAATCCTGATATAGTCGTGGTGAACGGAACACGAATCATATCAAAAGAGGTTCTGAATTGTGTCGATGCAACTTTCATAAATATGCATGCAGGTATTACCCCGAAATACCGGGGCTCACACGGTGCGTATTGGGCTCTCTATAACAACGATAAACAGAATGCAGGAGTAACGGTACATTTTGTTGATGAGGGAATTGACACGGGCAATATTCTGTATCAATCTGTCATACCGATTACGGAAAAAGATAACTTTGTTACATATCCGTTGTTACAAACCTGCATTGGTGTGAACGATGAAATTAAAGCCATCAACGATATTATTGCCGGCAATCCCAAAACTATAAGTAACGATTTGCCGTCAGCTTTATATACGCATCCGACATTTTTTGAGTATATTTATCACAGACTCAAAGACGGAGTCAAATAGTGGAGAGGAGATTATAATTATGAGCTACAAGGATTTGAGTTTTCCTAAAAATTCCGTATTTCTCGTAACGGGGGCGGCGGGCTTTATCGGCTCGAATTTGTGCGAGGCAATCCTTGCAAAAGGATGTAAAGTAAAAGCACTTGACGACCTTTCCACCGGTAAGCAGGAAAATGTGGATTTGTTCAAAGACAATCCGAATTACACTTTTATCAAAGGTGACATTAAGGATTTAGATACTTGTATGAAAGCCTGCGAAGGCGTGGATTATGTTCTCAATCAGGCGGCGTGGGGCAGTGTGCCGAGAAGTCTCGAAATGCCGATTTTCTACTGCAAAAACAATATTGAGGGAACTTTGAATATGCTCGAAGCTGCCCGTCAGAACGGTGTGAAAAAATTTGTGTATGCGTCCTCTTCTTCCGTATATGGCGATGAGCCCAATCTCCCCAAAACCGAGGGGCGGGAGGGCAATCTTCTTTCTCCCTATGCGCTCACCAAACGCTGTGACGAGGAATGGGCGAAGCTCTACACCAAGTTTTACGGACTGGATACCTACGGTATGCGCTATTTCAATGTGTTCGGACGTCGGCAGGACCCCGACGGCGCCTATGCGGCGGTTATCCCGAAATTCTTAAAGCAGTTAATGCGCGGCGAAACGCCCACGATTAACGGCGACGGCAAGCAAAGCCGCGACTTTACCTATATTGACAATGTTATCGAGGCGAACTTAAAAGCCTGCCTTGCCCCCCACGAAGCGGCAGGCGAGGCGTACAATATCGCTTACGGCGGCAGAGAATATCTGATTGATATTTACTATGGACTGACGAAAGCCTTGGGCGTGAATATCGAACCGAATTTCGGCCCCGACCGCAAAGGTGATATAAAACACAGCAACGCCGATATTTCCAAAGCAAAACGGTTGTTGGGCTATGACCCCGATTACAGTTTCCAAGACGGAATTAAACTTGCAATTGATTGGTATAAGGAGAATTTATAATGGCAAAAATGAGCGTCATTATCCCGATTTACAACGCCGAGGAATATTTGCACGAATGTATTGACAGCGTGCTTTCACAAACCCTTTCGGATTTGGAAATCATTTTGGTCGATGACGGCGCAACGGACAGTAGCCCCGCCATTTGCGACGAATATGCAGAAAAGGACAGCCGTGTAAAGGTGGTACATAAGCCCAACGGCGGCGTGTGCGATGCACGCAACGCAGGCATAAAGGCTGTGACTGCCGATTATTTTTCCTTTGTTGAAAGTGATGATTGGCTGCCGGAAGATGCCTGCGAAAAACTGTGGGCACAGCACGAAAAATACAATGCCGACTTCGTTTTCGGTGCATATTATAAGGTTTCCACAAGCGGTACAACGGTAAAACACCCGTTGCCTGAAAAAGAAATTTTCTTTGATAAAGACGGTATCAAAAACCGCCTGCTTGAATATTTAATGGGCTTAACGGGTGAACGGTTGAAAACGCCGGAGAATCTTGATTCTATGCTTACCGACACGGCAAAGCTCTATAAAACCTCCATTGTCCGCGACCACGAAGTTTATTGGATAAGCCGTAAAGAGATTTATTCCGACTGCCTCATATATATGCTGTACTATGCGTTTTATTGCGATACCGCCGTGTATTTTGACGAGCCGATTTATTATTACCGCCGTACAAACACAGGGTCGCAAACTGCCGGTTACCGAAAAGGCGCTTTGGATTTGTGCCTTAAACAGTTTGATTATATGCGTGAATTGATTGAGAACAACAATTTGCAAAATCTTTGGGAGGCATATTACTCCCGTATTTGCTTTACGATTATTCCTATGGGGGGCAATGCCTACCGCACGGGCAATAAAAAAGAGGGTATGAAAGAAGTCCATGCGGTTCTTGATAATCCCATTTACAAAGAGGCGTTTGCACATTTCAATATAAACGCACTCCCCGTGCATTTCCGTCCGCTGTTTTTCTTTGCAAAGCACAAAATGTACGGCGCATTTTACCAAATGACCGTGGTCATGCGTAAAATTATGAACAAACAAAGAGGTATGTAAGAAAAATGCTTGTCAGTGTTGTTATCCCTGTCTATAAAACCGAAAAATACCTGCAAAAATGCGTTTCGTCGGTCATACGCCAAACCTACAAGCCGTTGGAAATTATTTTGGTGGACGATGGCTCACCCGATAACGCACCTGCCATGTGCGACGCATTGGCGGCAGAACACGAAAATATAACCGTTATCCATAAGGAAAACGGTGGCCTTTCCACGGCCCGAAATGCGGGGATAGAAAAAGCGACAGGCAAATATATCGTATTTTTAGACTCGGACGATACTTTGAGCGACACCGCCGTGGCGGATATGGTGGAGATTATCGAAAACGAGCAAAGCGACGCCGTGTTCCCCAATAGTTACATAAAAGTATTTGAAAACGGCGAAAATGATATGACCGCCCAGCATTTCACAAAAGAAATGTTTTCCCCCGACCCCAAGGTGTTCGCCTTAGAGGTGCTTATCGGCAAAGGGCGTGCCCGCCGTTCCACTGCGGTGCTTTATAATTTGGATTTGATAAAGAAAGGGAACATTCGCTACCTTGCAGGGCGCATTTCCGAGGATTTCTTTTTTAATCTTGATTTTTTTGCGGCGGCGGAGAAAATTTCCCTGTATGAAAACCCCTCCCTCTACAATTTAAAGCGCGCGGGCAGTATTTCTTCGTCCTATTATGAGAACTTTTTTGACACGGTGCTTGAAATGGACGAACAAGTGGAAGCGTTTATCGCTTCTCTCCGGGAGGATAAGTACAAAGACCATATTCCCGGACGGCGCGAAACGCTGTTGTACCGCAATTTGCTGATTTTTGCCATCAATGTGATGGGCGACAAACATACTTCTTACAAAGCACGGCGCAAAAAATGCACCGAAATGTTTTGTCACCCCCGTTTTCAGGACTGCCTGCAAAACGGTGCGGCAACGCCCTTCTTTGAGGGTAATTTTCAGCGGATGTATATGGGGCTGTCCTTAAAACTTATTCGGGCAAAGCTTTACAGGCTTACCTGCTTTTTGGCGTTTATCGCCGCAAAAATCAACACGGTGTGAGGGGCAAAGATGAGAATTTTAATTGTATCCAACTCGCCGTGGCGCAGTGACAACAGTTTCGGCAATTCCTTTTCCAATATTTTTGAGGGGATTCCCGATTTGGAAATCGCCAATATTTACTGCAAATACGGCAAGCCGCAAACCAAGGCGGCAACAAGGTTTTTTCAAATCACCGAAAAATCCATTCTCAAAAGCATTTTGAAACACACCCCCTCAGGGCAGGAAGTGTTCGAGGCAGACGAGGCGGAAGCTCCCGCCGACCGTGACGAAGCGGCGTTTAACAAAATCAAACGCCACAAAAGTATTCCTATGTATTGGGCACGGGCAATGATTTGGAAAACGGGTAAGTGGAAATCGCAAGCTTTACTTGATTTCTTGGACGATTTCAAGCCCGATTTGCTGTTTATTCCCGTCTATTATTCCCATTATCTTCACGACATCAACCGCTTTATTTTAAAGCGTTTCAATATCCCCGCCGTCGGCTATGTTTCCGACGATGTCTATACTTTAAAACAGTTTTCGCTGTCGCCGTTCTTTTGGATTGACCGCCTTATCTTACGCCCGAAAATGAAAAAGGTCTTTTCGTGGTGCAAAACGGTGTATGTCATTTCCGAAACACAGCGGCGTGAATATGCGGCAATTTTCGGCGACAAGTTCAAGGTGCTTACAAAGTGCGCTTCCTTTGCTGACGAAAACAAACCCGCATTCAAAACGCCCGAAACGCCGTTAAAACTCGTGTATGCGGGCAATGTGAGCAAAGGTCGGGGAAAAATTCTGTGTGCACTCGCCGAAAGCGTGCGAACGCTGAATGACAAGGAAAATACCTTTACACTTGATATTTACACCTCTACGCCCCTTGCGGACACGGTGAAAGATACTCTAAACGGCGGCGGTGTAGCGTTGCATCCGCCTGTATCTTATGCGAAAATCCGTGAAATTCAAGGGGATGCGGATATTTTGGTACACGCCGAAGCCTTTGATTTAAAAGAACGGCTTAGTGTGCACCAATCCTTCTCCACAAAAATTGTGGATTATATCGCCTCGAACCGCTGTATTTTGGCGATAGGCAGTGATACCTGCGCGTCCATACAGTATTTTATAGATAATGATTGCGCCGCCGTGGCGACTGCGCCGTCGGAAATTTCAGAACGGCTGTCGGAATTGAAAGATACGCCTGCGCTTTTGGCGGAATATGCCGAAAAAGCGTGGCAGAGCGGTAAGGCGCACCACGAACGAAGCGTGATGCAGGAAAATCTGCTGCACGATTTGCAAAATGCCCTATGGGAGGAAAATGCTTGAAAGTTTTACACATCAATGCGGTTTATAAGCTTCGCAGTACAGGCAGAAGTTTAATGGAATTGCATGAAGATTTGAACCGTTACGGCGTGGAGTCATACTGCGCCTGTTCACGCACCTACGGTTGTGAAAATGTCTATCAAATCGGTGACGAAAAATCCATAAAACTCCACGGGCTTATGTCCCGCCTTTCGGGCAAACAGGGCTATTTTTCCAAAGGCAACACAAAAAAACTGATCGCCTATATTGACAAAGTGAAACCCGATGTGGTGCATTTGCACAATCTCCACGCCAATTATATTCACTTGCCGATGTTACTTGAATACTTAGCGAAAAATGACATTGCCACGGTGATTATGCTCTATGACTGCTGGTTTTTCACAGGCAAATGTATGCACTACAATTCTATCGGCTGTTATCAATGGGAAACCCATTGTAAAAAATGCCCGCAAATTCATGAGGGCAATAAAAGTTGGTTTTTCGACCGCACCGAAGCTGTGCACGAAGACCGTATAAATTTGTTCCAAAGTATTCCGCGCCTTGGTATTGTAGGCATTTCCGATTGGATTACCGACGAGTGCCGCCGTTCACCCATCGCGAAAAACGCAAAAATCATACAGCGCATTTACCTTTGGATTGACCTTTACAAATTCCACCCCGTGGACGGCAGTAAAAAGCGTGCCGAACTGGGGCTTACCGATAAATTCGTAATTTTGGGCGTTGCGGAGCAATGGGGCAACGCAAAGGGACTTGACAGATTTCTTGATTTGGCAACGAAAATCTCGCCTGAAAAGCAGATTGTGTTGGTGGGCAACCCCGCACCCGATGTGAAATTGCCCGACAATGTGCTTTGCGTGGGCAGAACGAACAGCCAAGAGGAATTGGCGGAATTTTATTCCCTTGCCGATGTGTTTGTGACCTTTTCTTATCAGGAAACCTTTGGCAAAGTGAGCGCCGAAGCCCTTGCCTGCGGTACGCCTGTGGTTTGCTATAATTCCACCGCCTGCCCCGAGCTTGTGGGCGAAAACTGCGGCATTGTGGTGGAAAAGAACGATAAAGACGGAATGCTTCGTGCCGTCAACGAAATTCAGAAAAACGGCAAGGCGCAATATTCTGCGCACTGTACCGCATTTGCCCGCGAAAACTTCGGGCGGGAAAAACTGACGCAGGAATTCCTTTCAGTGTATCAAAACCTTTTGACCGATTAAAAAGGAGGAGCGCAAAATGCGTGTATTACAAATCAACGGCGTTGAGCGTATTTCCAGCACCGGCAGAACCGTCACGGAATTTGACGCTTTCCTGAAAGACCGCGGCGTCGAATCATTTATTGCGTGCTCCGTGCCGGCGGCAGACTCCGACAGTTTTCAAATCGGTACGCCGACGGAGAAAAAACTGCACGGGCTTTTGTCTCGCATAACGGGCAAGCAAGGCTGGTTTTCTCATAAAGGCACCAAAGAATTGCTGGGGTTTATGGACGAAATCAAGCCCGATGTGGTGCTGTTGCGCGTTTTGCACGGGAATTTTATAAACTTCCCCATGCTGATGGATTATCTTGCGAAAAAGAATATTGCTACCGTGCTTATTTTGCACGATTGCTGGTTTTTTACGGGCAAATGCTGCCATTACAGCCAAACGGGCTGTGACCGTTTTCAAACGGGTTGCGGAAATTGCCCCCGTATAAAGCAGGATAATCCAAGTTGGCTCTTTGACCGCACTTCGTATTTGTGGCGGGCAAAAAAACAGATGTTTGATAAAATCGACCGCTTGGGCGTGGTCGGCGTATCCGAATGGATTGCAAACGAGGGCGCAAAATCGCCGCTCTTTGCAAACGCCCGTGAGATTACGGGCATCTATAACGGCATTGACTTTGCAAAGTTTCACTATGATGCACAAGGCGCGGCAGACCTGCTAGAGAAATACGGTCTGCAAGAGAAAAAGGTTTTACTTGCCGTTGCCTCCAAATGGTCGGCGCATAAAGGACTTTCCGATTTGACGGAGCTTGCCGAAAAAATGCCTGCCGATTGGCAGTTGGTGTGCGTGGGCGCATTGCCCCAGGACTATACCGTGCCCGAAACAATGCTGCATATCGCCGCAACGGACAGCGTGGAAGAATTGGCATCTTGGTATTCGGCGGCAGATGTATTTTTAAATCTGTCCAAAGAAGAAACCTTCGGCAAGGTGAGCGCCGAGGCGCTTTCCTGCGGGACGCCCGTGGTGTGCTACAACACAACGGCAAACCCCGAAATCGTCGGCGACGGCTGCGGCGCGGTTTGCAGCGGAGCAGATGTGCAGGCGTATTTTGACTGCGTGCAAGCAGTGCTCGCAAGCGGCAGAGAAAGTTACGCAGAAGCGTGTACTGCCTTTGCACATGTGCAGTTCGATAAAGAAAAAAACTACGAAAAATTGTTGGAATTTCTGCGGCGTCTTGCAAAGAACAGATAAATTCGGTATTTTACAGGTGTTTCTCAATGAAAATGTTAGGTGAAAGGACACATAAATGAACATTTATGTTTTAAATATCCTTTTAACCTTTCTTTGGGCCTTTGTGTTTTTAGGGTTGGTTAAAAGCGATAACGGAAAAAAAGCCTTCTGTGCACTGACCGGTGTGCAGTGGATACTCATATCAGGACTGCGAGGTATGTCTGTCAGTTCTGATATGTTAAGTTATAAAACCAGATTTGAAAATACCATGAATACCCCGTGGAATAATCTGTTTGACAATTTTTACCTTGTTTATGTAGACGAGGAGGGCAAGGACCCGGGATATGCGGTATTTGAAAAATTTATTCAGCTTTTTACAAAAGACTATCATGCCTTCTTGTTTATAGTAGCGGTACTGTTCTTTACGGGGTTTGCCGTATGGGTATATAAAAACTCTACAAATCCGCTTTTGAGTATGTTGATTTTCGACTCGTTTTTGTGGTCGTTTTTCGCGCTGACAGGAACACGCCAAACATTGGCAACACTGCTTGTGGTGTTTATCGGCGGATACTATATTAAAGAGAGAAAATTTTGGCCGTTTTTGTTGGTTTCCCTTATTGCTTTCACTGTTCACAAATCCGCCATTTGCTTTTTTCCTTTTTATTTTATTTCGCAAATCAATATTACAAAAAAATATTTAGCAGGTGTGCTATGCTCACTGCCGATTCTGTTTGTTTTCAGGAATCAGTGTTTTATGATTTTGGGCAGCTTGGTTGGTTATGAATATTCCGAATTTGAAAACAGCGGCGCATATAGTTTTACATTTATGTATATAGCGGTGTTGCTTGTTTCTATTATATTGCTGAACCGTATTAAAATAAATTGCCCTGACTATAAAATGTATTACAACGCTCTGTTTATGGGCGCGGTATTGCTTCCTCTTGTTTTTGTTAATCCTGCGGCTATGCGCACGGTTCAGTATTATTCGCTGTATCTTATTCTGTTTATACCGCATATTATACCGTGCTTTGAACGCCGTTTAAGAGTACCTCTCGAAACGGCAATGATAGTTTTGCTTTTAATGATGACGAATTTGTATTCAAGGTCATATGAGTTTTTCTGGCAATAAGTAAAGGATTATTTTATGAATATTTTTGTAGTCAATATTATGATGACGCTCATAGTTGGGGCTCTGCTTTTAGGCGTGCAACCGACCGAGCATAAAAAGAGAATATTCATTGGCTTGACGACTGTCAGTTGGATACTTATTTCCGGACTGCGAGGCTTGACTGTGGGTGATGATACCATCGTTTACAGAGATCGGTTTTTGCGCACCGCCAATACCTCATGGAGAAGTTTGTTTAAAAACTACTATTTCGTTTATGTTAATGACGAAGGCAAGGACCCGGGCTATTCCGTGTTTGAAAAAATTGTGCAGATATTTACCGACAACTATCAGGTTTATTTAGTGGTTATCGCCGTGATTTTCTTTGCCGTAATGGCATGGTGGATATATAAGTATTCTGCCGAGCCGTGTTTAAGTTATCTGATTTTTTCTTCCTTTTTATTCGCGTTTTATGCCTTAACGGGCTTGCGTCAAACGCTGGCTACGGTGCTTGTGGTGTTTATCGGTACAAAACTGATTGAAGAGCGCAAGTTCTGGCGTTTTCTGTTGGTGGTTGCAGTTGCTTTTACCGTACATAAATCTGCAATCTGCTTTTTGCCTTTCTATTTTCTGTCAAGGCTTCCTGTCAACAAATGGACAGTTTCGGTTGTTGCCATAATAACTCCTGTTGTGTTTAGGTTCAACGAGGAAGTGTTCCGTGTACTGGGATTTTTGGTAGGATATGAATATGACGAGCTGGAAAACAGGGGGGCATATGGCTTTACATTTATGTATCTTGCGGTAACAGTTGTTATGGTTATATTTTTAAAGCATTTTCGTAACATCTGCGAGAATTACAAAATGTATTATAACGCTCTGTTTCTGGGACTGTTGTTCTTGCCGTTGGTGTTTGTCAATCCTACGGCGATGCGCGTAGTTCAGTATTACTCGCTGTTTTTGATGCTCTCTATTCCGCAATTATTAAAGTGCTTTGATAAAAAGCTGCGGTTTGTGGTTTATGTGATTATTGTCACGGCTTTGCTGCTGGCAACAAATGTGTATCAATATACCTATTATTTCTTCTGGCAATAAAGGATTGTAAATATGAACATTTTCGTAGTCAATATACTGTTGACGATGCTTTGGGGCTTTATTCTGCTTAAAATAAAACCTACCAAAACAAAAAGAAAACTTTATATTGCTCTTATGAGTTTCAATTGGATATTGATCTCGGGACTTCGCGGTATGAGCGTGGGCGCTGATACGCTTTCCTACCGCAGACGTTTTGAACGCACTCTTTCTACACCGTGGAGCAAATTATTTGAAAACTTTTATGTTGTGTATGTCAACGAAGACGGTAAAGACCCGGGCTATTCCGTATTTGAAAAGCTTGTGCAGATTTTTACACAAAATTATCAGGTTTATCTTTTGATTGTAGCGGCGGTGTTTTTTATAGGCTTGGCGTTTTGGGTTTACCGTTATTCGTCTGAGCCTTGTATGAGCTACCTAATTTTTTCAGCATTTTTGTTCGGATTTTATGCATTAACAGGCTTACGTCAGACCATTGCCACGGTGCTTGTGGTATTTATCGGCACAAAGCTTATCGAAAAGCGAAAACTGATACCGTTTTTGCTGGTTGTGCTTGCGGCGTTTACCGTGCACAAATCCGCCATATGCTTTTTACCGTTTTACTTCCTTTCCCTTGTACCTATAAATAAAAAAAGTATTTTTGCAGTGCTTTGTGCAACGCCGATTATGTTTGCATGTAAGGACCAAATTTTCCGCGTTGTAGGCTATTTGGCCGGATATGAATATGATGAACTTGCCAACCACGGTGCGTACGGCTTTACCTTTATGTATATCGCCGTTACGGTTGTTATGCTGGTTTTATTAAAACATATTCGCGAAAAATGCCCGCATTATAAAATGTATTATAACGCATTGTTTTTGGGACTTTTGTTCTTGCCGTTGGTATTTGTTAACCCTACGGCGATGCGTGTGGTGCAGTATTATTCGCTGTTTTTGATGCTTTCTGTGCCCGAGATTGTACGGGCTTTCGACAAGAAAACAAGTAAAGTTATTTACACTTTGATGCTTGTTGTACTGTTTTCCGCAAGTAATGTGTATAGCTATGAATATGTATTCTTCTGGCAGTAGAGAGGAGTTGTGCATTTGAAAAAAATATACTATCTTTGCTATTTTGATATTCCCGAACACGCCGACCAACAGCGCAATTTCGTGCTTGCGGCGACAACAAAATCCACTTATATTGCAGAGGCCTTTGTGAAAGCAGGTTACGAAGTGGAAATCGTTTCGGCGGCGGGAACCTGCGGCGGAAGCTTTTGCCCCGGCAGTGTAACGCAGCTCTGCGAAAATCTGACATTGCGTTTGTTTGACGCGAAACCTGCAAAAACAACCGTTCAGCGTGTTCTTGCGCGCAGTTTTCTTAAAAAACAGTTAAAATCTTATCTTTTGACAAATGTAACTGAAGATGATATATTGCTTGTATATCATTCTCTTGGCTATATGGATTTGGTAAAGGAGTTACGCAGCAAAATAAATTGCAAAATTTGCTTAGATGTGGAGGAGATTTACGGCGATGTAATCGGCGATGAAAAGGTTAAACAAAAAGAGCTTTCTTTTTTCCCTTGTGCCGACAGTTATCTTTTCCCCACAGAGCTTTTAAGCAGAAAAGTGAATTTGAACGGCAAACCCGAGGCGGTAATTTACGGAACATACGAAAATCCGAAATCCTTTACATCACTTTTTGACGACGGTAAAATTCATTGTGTATATGCCGGCGTGTTAGAGCCTCGAAAAGGCGCAGGCACGGCAATTGCCGCTGCGGAATTTCTGCCTGAAAACTATCATATCCATATTATCGGCTTTGGCAGGGCAGAGGATGTGGCGGAAATTCAAAAACAGGTTGCCGAAATGTCCGCAAAAACCGAATGTACCGTCACCTTTGACGGCAAAAAAAGCGGTGACGAATATTTGCAGTTTTTGCAAAGCTGTCAGATTGGCTTCGTTACGCAAAATGCCGATGCGGCGTTTAACGAAACCTCTTTTCCATCAAAGGTGCTTTCTTATCTTTCCAACGGGCTTCGGGTGGTTTCGGTACGCATCAAAGCCATTGCGACCTCAAAGGTTGCCGATTTGCTGTATTTTTATGACGGAGACAGTCCCAAAGCGGTCGCAGACGCCATACAGTCGATTGACTTTTCGGACGGGTATGACAGCCGAAAGTGCCTTTCGGATTTGGATGCTTCTTTTATTGCAGACTGTGAAAAACTAACCGCGCGCGAAGGTGTGAATACATGAAC
The DNA here is from genome assembly GCA_051881435.1 of Candidatus Fimenecus sp. GTDB lineage: Bacteria > Bacillota > Clostridia > Oscillospirales > Acutalibacteraceae > Fimenecus. The sequence continues at coordinate 24,533 of JBJEPW010000001.1, forward strand.
AGAAAAATCGGAGTTATTTATTCTTATGTGCTGATGTTCGTTGAGGTTATCTCAGCAACCTTGTTCACACCGTTTTTAATTCGCTCTCTCGGGCAGTCGGAATACGGTGTATATCAGCTTGTCTATTCCGTCACGGCATATTTAATGCTGTTGGACCTGGGTATCGGCAATGCGGTTATTCGGTATATGGCGAAATACCGTACGGAAAACAATAAAAAAAAGCAAGAGGAATTTTTGGGAATTGCCACGCTGTTTTACGGTATTATCGCTTTTATTGTACTGATTGTCGGCGCTGTGCTGTTGGTGATTTTCCCGACCGCATTTGCAAAAGGCTTAACGCCGGAGGAAATTTCTGTCGGAAGAAAGCTTTTGACGGTCACCATTCTCTCTACGGCGGTGACTTTGGGCACATCGAGCTTTGCCACCACCTTGATGGCATATGAACGCTTTTCCTTTTCAAAGGGATTGAGCATTTTGTTTTCCCTTTTGAAAATAATTTTTTCGTTAATCGCATTGTTGCTCGGTATGCGCTCTTTGGGCGTTGTGATGGTGCATTTCATCTCCAATGTGCTGACGCGCGGTGCATATACCGTGTTCGTACTGTTTAAACTTAAACTGAAACCGAAATTTAAAAATCCCGATTTCGGATTTGTGAAAGAAACGGTTTCCTATTCCGCATTTGTGCTTTTACAAATGATTGCCACGCAGATAAACTCCATGACAGATTCGGTGCTTTTAGGCATTTTGGCAAAGGGCTCTTCGGTGATTATCGCCGTGTACGGAGCAGGCGCACAGATTGTGCAATATTTCAAAACCGTTGCAAGTCATATTAACAGCGTGTTAATGGCAGGCGTGGTGCGCTTGGTAGAAAGCGGCGCAAATGCTAAGGCATTGCAAAACGAAATGGTGCGTATCGGCAGAATTGTTTTTATGATGCTCGGTATGGTTTTTACGGTTTTTCTTGTCAACGGTACCGATTTTATGGTATTATGGGCAGGGGAAAACTATCGGCAGGGCTATATGGTAGCCGTGGCGATTATGGCGCCCACAATGTTTACCCTTGTGCAGTCTATCGGCAATCAGATTTTGTGGGCGATGAATAAGCACCGTACGCAAGCGGTGGTGCAAATTGTTTCTGCGCTGATTAACATTGTATTAACCGCATTTTTAATTAAATGGAATCCGCTTATCGGCGCGGTTATCGGCTCTGTGATTGCGTTGACTGTCGGCGATGTTCTTTGTATGAATGTTATGTTCAAAAAAGAAATCGGCATAAGCTTAATCGGCTATTATATGGGGCTTTTCAAAGGCATTTTACCGTCGCTTTTGCTTTCCGGCGGGGCAGGGCTCTTGTTCAATTTGATTGGGCTCTCCAAATTCGGTTGGCTCGGTTTTATTGTAAATTGCGGCGTGATGGTGTTGGTATATGGCATTTGTATGCTGATCTTTGGTATGAATACATCCGAAAAACGGATGATTTTCAATATATTCAAAAAAATTTTTGTAAAACTGCATTTGATAAAAGGAGAATGACTTATGTTTAAAGACAAAACCTTAATGATAACAGGCGGTACGGGCTCATTCGGCAATACGGTGCTTCGTCGCTTTTTGCAAACGGATATAGGCGAAATCCGTGTATTTTCCCGTGATGAGAAAAAGCAGGACGATATGCGCCATGAGTTCCAGCAGACAATGCCCGAGGTCAGCGATAAGTTAAAATTCTACATCGGCGATGTTCGTGATTTGCAGTCGGTAAAGAATGCAATGCACGGTGTTGACTATATTTTCCATGCCGCAGCATTAAAGCAGGTGCCCTCCTGCGAGTTTTTCCCCGTTGAAGCGGTTAAAACTAATGTTTTGGGTACTGATAATGTGCTCACCGCCGCTATTGAAGAGGGCGTAAAGTGTGTTATCTGCCTTTCTACCGACAAGGCGGCATATCCCGTAAACGCTATGGGTACATCAAAAGCGATGATGGAAAAGGTTGTTGTGGCAAAATCCAGAACAGTTGCACCTGAAAAGACAAAAATCTGCTGCACCCGTTACGGTAATGTGCTGTGCTCACGCGGTTCTGTTGTGCCGCTGTGGATTGACCAAATCCGTGAGGGCAAGCCCATAACCATTACAGAACCGGCTATGACAAGATTTGTAATGAGCCTTGAAGAAGCAGTTGACCTTGTGCTGTTCGCATTCCGGAACGGCGAAAGCGGTGATATTCTCGTTCAGAAAGCGCCTGCATGTACCATTGAAGTGCTGGCACAGGCTGTTAAAGAGCTGTTCGCACCCGATACGGAAATTAAGGTTATCGGTATTCGCCACGGTGAAAAAATGTATGAGACGCTCCTTACAAACGAGGAGTGCGCAAATGCTATTGATATGGGCGATTTCTACCGTGTGCCTGCGGACAAGCGCTCATTAAACTACGATAAATACTTCAAGGACGGCGACAAAAAGCGCAACACCTTGACCGAATTTAACTCCAACAACACCGACCTTTGGACAGTAGAACAGGTTAAAGAAAAGCTTCTTTCCTTGAAATACATTCAAGATGAACTTGCTAATTGGGAGAAATAAGACGATGAAAATTTTAGTCACCGGCGCAAACGGCTTTGTCGGTAAAAATTTAATTGCAACGCTTAAAAATATTCGTGACGGAAAGGACAAATCTCACGGTTTGCCAACGGATTTGGAAATTTTCGCCTATGATTTGGGTGTTCCCGAAGAGGATTTTGAGCGGTACTGCGCCGAATGTGATTTCGTTTACAATTTGGTCGGCGTGCATCGCCCGAAAGACGAAAGCGAGTTTATGAAAGGCAATTTCGGCTTTTTGACTACGCTTTTGGATACACTTAAAAAGTATAACAACACTTGTCCCATTCTGTTTTCTTCCTCTATTCAGGCTGAATTTCAAAATCCCTATGGGGAAAGTAAGCGGGCGGCGGAAGAAGCCTTGTTCAAATACGGCGAGGAAACAGGTGCAAAGGTGATTATCTACCGTTTTCCCAATTTGTTCGGTAAATGGTGCAGACCGAATTACAACAGCGTTGTGGCAACTTTTTGCAACAATATTGCCAACGGTCTGCCTATTGAAATCCGCGACCGTAATTATGAAATGACGCTTTTGTATATTGACGATGTGGTTGATGAGCTTTTGAGAGCGCTCAAAGGCGATGAAACAAAAAACGGTGAGTTTTGCGCCGTTCCTGTTTTCCATAAAGCCACTCTCGGTGAAATTGCGGATTTGATTTATTCTTTCAAGGAGAGCCGTGAAAATAAGCTTGTGCCTGATATGACAGAGGGAAGCTTTTCAAAGAAATTGTACAGCACTTATCTTTCATATCTTCCCAAGGACGGTTTTTCCTATCCTTTGAAAATGAATGTGGATGAAAGAGGCTCGTTTACGGAAATTTTGAGAACGGTAAACAACGGTCAGTTTTCGGTGAACATTTCAAAGCCCGGTATTACAAAAGGTCAGCATTGGCATCACACGAAAAACGAAAAATTCCTCGTTGTCAGCGGTAAGGGCGTTATCCGCTTCCGCAAAATTGACAGCGATGAAGTGATTGAATACTTTGTTTCGGGAGATAAATTAGAAGTTGTGGATATTCCCACGGGCTATACCCACAACATTGAAAATTTGGGTGATACGGATATGGTCACATTTATGTGGTGCAATGAGTGCTTTAACCCCGAAAAACCCGATACATTTTTTGAGGTGGTATAAAAATGGACATAAGAACAGATTATTCCGATGTGAAATTCCAAAACAATGGGAAATTAAAACTCTTGATTATCGTCGGAACACGGCCGGAAATTATCCGTTTGGCGGCGGTTATCGACAAGTGCCGTAAATATTTTGACTGTATTCTTGCTCACACGGGACAGAACTATGATTACAACCTCAACGGAGTATTCTTTAAGGATTTAAAGCTTAAAGAGCCTGAGGTGTATATGGACGCCGTCGGTGATGACCTTGGTGCAACCGTAGGCAATATCATAAACGCCTCCTATAAGCTGATGACGCAGATTAAGCCCGACGCGCTGTTGATATTAGGCGATACAAACTCCTGCCTTTCCGCAATTCCTGCGAAAAGACTCCATATTCCCATATTCCATATGGAGGCGGGCAACCGTTGTAAGGATGAGTGCCTGCCTGAGGAAACCAACCGCCGTATAGTTGATATTATTGCTGATGTGAATATGGCGTATTCAGAGCATGCACGCCGCTATCTTGCAGATTGCGGTCTGCCGAAAGAGCGCACTTATGTTACAGGCTCACCCATGGCAGAGGTACTGCATAATAATTTAGAAGAAATTGAAAAATCAGATATTCACGCGCGGTTAGGGCTTCAAAAGGGCAAATATATTTTGCTTTCCGCACACCGTGAGGAAAATCTTGATACAGAAAAGAATTTCCTTTCCCTGTTCAATGCCATCAACAAAACTGCGGAAAAATACGATATGCCCATACTTTATTCCTGCCATCCGCGCAGTAAAAAGCGTCTTGCAGAGAGCGGTTTTAAGCTTGATAGCCGTGTAATTCAGCATGAGCCCTTGGGCTTCCACGATTACAACTGCCTGCAAATGAACGCTTTTGCCGTGGTTTCGGATTCAGGCACATTGCCTGAGGAGAGCTCGTATTTTACAAGTGTCGGCAAGCCGTTCCCCGCTGTTTGTATCCGTACCTCCACTGAGCGCCCCGAGGCGCTTGATAAAGCCTGCTTTGTGCTTGCGGGTATTGATGAAAAATCCCTTTTGCAGGCCATTGAAACGGCTGTGGAAATGAATAAAAACGGCGATTTAGGCATTCCCGTACCTGATTATATTGATGAGAATGTATCGTCAAAGGTTGTTAAAATTGTTCAGTCTTATACAGGCATAGTTGATAAGATGGTTTGGAGAAAGTATTAAGGCGATTATATGCGAAGAAAAGACAGAGAGATGAGCAGGGAGTTTGCAATAAGCGTTGCCGACAAATGCGAATACGCCGTGCTGTCGGTAATAACTCCCGATAGTAAGCCCTATGCAGTTGCTTTAAGCGTTGTCCGCGGCGGAGAGTATATGTATTTTCACTGCGCTGAAACGGGCGAGAAAATCGACTGTTTCAGGGCGAATCCCATAGGCTGTATGGTCTGTGTGGGCGATACCGAACGCCAAAAGGACAAGTTCACCACAAAATTTGAGTCGGCGGTAATAAAGGGCAGGCTTTTTGAGGTTACGGACGAAGAAGAAAAAATATTCGCACTTAAAATCCTTTGCGAGCGCCATACGCCTGAAAATATGCCCAATTTCGACGAGGCAATAAAGAAAAGTCTTGCACGCACGGCAATTTGGAAAATGTCTATTGACGAAATTACGGGCAAATGCAAAAAATAAAAGAGGGACGATGATTTCATCGTCCCCTTAAAATTATACCAAAATCAGCAGTTAAGAATGTATGGTCGATTCACGAATCGTCCGCAAAATCACGATAAAACTCACGGCGAGAACTAATTTTTGTCCCCTCTGACGAGGGGGCTGTCATTTTTGTAAAAAAATGACTGGGGGAGAGATTTTCAAAGGTCTAAAAACTTTTCTCTCCCTCCGTCTTTTGCTTCGCAAAATCCACCTCCCTCGTCAGAGGGAGGAAAAGGTTTGCTGTAATTCTCAACTTTCCATTTTCAACTTTCAATTTTTACTTTGTCCTTTCCTCCATAACCTTTTCCAATACCTTGGAAAGGCAAAGTGGGTGGCTTTCAGGCGTATCGGCATTAAGAGCCCAAATCATAATACCGCCTACCCCTGCATACACGCAAAATGCTGTTTTGTCCTCAATCATTTGGGCGGAATTGTAAAATCTGGGTTTTACGGTGATTTCCTTTTGCTTCCAATCCAAATCACGGTATTCGTCCTCCACAACATTGGTGAATTTATCCATTTTGTCAACCTCGGCGCTGTAATCCTTCCAATATCCGGCTCCGTCAACAGGACGGGCATAATAGGGAAGTCCCAAATCAAGTTGAGAAAGCTTGAAGCCTTTGCGGACAAAATGATAAACTGCATTGGGACCGTCGCTGAAAAACTCGGAATGGTGGCCGTCAATGTCCCTTTTCATATTGTCATATGTCATTACCTCGGCAACATTAATGCAATCAAGTGCTTTTTGGCTGAAATGATATGGCATCCACGAGGGGAGGGCAAGGGTGATGGTTTTTTCTTTGATAGCTTCTTTTAAGCGAATAATGAACTTGTCGAACACACGCCATTCGTACAGATTTTTCGGAAACTCCCAATCAAATGAAACGCCGTTAAGGTTATATTCATCCAAAAACGCTTTGATATTGCGTGGCGTTTCGGGATTTTTTAAGGCTTTCAGAATATCGCCTCTCGGGAACAGCGTCACAACAATGTCTGCGTTGGGGTCGTAGTTCCGAACAAGCGCCAATGCGTCGTGGAATTTATCGGTTTTAAAATAGACTTTACCCTCAGTATCCGTTTCAATACCGCCGATTATGTTGAATTTGTTGTAATGCTTCAAATTATCGGGGTCAATTTGTTCTAAAATGTCTGTTACCACATAGGCGGTTCTGCGAAAATCGGTTTCTTTTTTAGGAAGATGATATGCGAACGCCTGAATGTCCTTGAAAAAGCCCTTTCGGGTATTGCAGATTTTAATGCGTATTGTTTTCGTCCTAATTTCATCAATGGCGCAAAGGCGAAAATCCGCAATACGGTTTTGACGGTAAATCCTTGTAAACTCCCCGTTTTGCTCATAATAAATTTCAAAGTCCGTTACATTGTTGCCGTTTTCAAAAAGCGTAATCAAATTAACGGCGGTGGGGGCTTCAAAGGTCAAGTCAAGATAATCTCCGTTTTTACCTTTAAATGTTCCCTCTGCAACGGGACGGTTGCCGTCAAAGGACTCCTTGTGGATTTTAAAGTAGTTAAGTCGTAAAAAAGTCGGTACAAGTTTCATTTTTTTACCTCATTATGTCATTATATAAATAAATTATATTACAATGATACACCGGTTTATGTATTAAAAAATCCCCTTGGGTGAAGCAGTTTTGATAAGCAACACCTAAGGGGACCGCTTTAATAAACTCAGCAGTATTTCTTTGTAATTTCAACCATTTTGTCCATTTTGCGCTCCATATCCGCAACAAGTGCAAATTGAGTACGGCAACGGACAAGATTGTGCTCGGGATATTCCGTCTTGAAATATGTATCGCCGTTGAGATAGTCGGTCAAAAATCTTATGCCGCATTCGTATGTCATCAGCTTTGCGGAGAAGGGCAGATACTCTTTTTCACAGTCTGTAAGCGCATCTTTCGCACTGCTTAGATACCCTTTAACATAAGCCTCATAAAGTTCAAGACTTAACGAAACCTTTGAAACATCCTGCTCGTCCTCGGCGGCGGTATTTGCACCGAAACGGATACTGTCGCCGAAATCGTAAAGGGAAAGACCGGGCATTACCGTGTCAAGGTCAATTATACAAATGCCTTTGTTTGATGTGTTGTCAAAAAGAATGTTGTTAAGCTTTGTGTCGTTGTGTGTAACACGCAGGGGAAGCTCACCCTTTTCAATAAGGTCAACAAGCACATGAGTGTCAGGCTCGCGTTCAAGGGCAAAGTCCACTTCTTCACGCACATTGTTAAGTCTGCCCGAGCGGTTTTCTAAAATTGCCCTGTTAAGGTCGGCAAAGCGAGAAACGGTATTGTGGAAATTCTCGATTGTTTCGTGAAGCTGTGTGCTGTCGTAATCCGCAAGATTATTCTGAAAATCTCCGAAAGCTATTCCCGCATTGCAAAAAACCTCGGCGGAATCAATTATATTGCAGGTGTAAACATCGTCGATATAATCGTAAACACGCCAGCAGTTTCCGCTTTCGTCCTTAAAATAGTATCCGCCTTTTTTGCAGGGGCGGAAACGCAGAGTTGTGCGCTTTGTATCCTTGCCGCTGCTTCTCATTTTTTCGCGGATATGCTCCGTTACGCCAACGATGTTACTCATAAGCTTTTCGGGGTCGGTAAAAATACCCGTGTTTATCATTTGCAAAACATATTTTCTTGATTTGCCGTTGTCATCGAAAAAAAGAGTATATGTGCTGTTTATATGACCGTTGTTAAGTTTTTCATACCCTGTGAAATCGCCTTTTAATCCGAATTGCTCGGATATTCCTACAATGTCAAAAGGTTTATTTGCCAAAATACACACCTCAAATATTAAGACGCAGTTATAATGAAAACCGCGCCTGTTATTATATGAGGTAAATTATATCCTTTTAAAAGAAAATAGTCAATGCCCAATTTGTAGAATATGGTAAGACTAAATTGTGTAAATTTCCCCTTTACATAAACGGCGTTTTAATGTAAAATATACTAAATATGGTAATTGCAAAGATGCAGTTATCACGGAGGTGTTTTATATGGAACCGAAATATAAAAGAGTGCTTCTTAAAATCAGCGGCGAGGTTCTCGCAGGCGAGGGAAAGCACGGATTTGATTTTAATACTGTGAACAGCGTTTGCAGTGCCGTTAAAGAAATGGCGGATATGGGAGTACAGATAGGAATTGTCGTAGGCGGCGGCAATTTCTGGAGAGGACGTTCAAGCGGCGATATGGACAGAACACGAGCCGACCATATAGGAATGCTTGCAACCGTTATGAATTCCCTCGCTCTTGCGGACGCACTTGAACAGTTAGGCGTTACCGTTCGCGTTCAGACTGCGATTGAAATGAACAAAATCGCAGAGCCTTATATCCGCAACAGAGCAATTCGCCACCTTGAAAAGGGCAGAGTTGTGATTTTCGGCTGCGGAACGGGCAACCCCTTCTTCTCAACCGATACTGCGGCGGCATTGAGAGCGGCTGAAATCGACGCCGATATTATTTTCAAGGCAACAAATGTTGACGGTGTTTACGATAAGGACCCCAACAGATTCAGCGATGCAATCAAATACGATGTTATTACCCATAATGACATTTTAAGCAAGGGACTTGCCGTTATGGACAGTACCGCGGCTTCCCTTTGCAGAGATAATAATATACCGATACTTGTATTCAACCTTCAACAGCCTGAAAATATGGTCAAGGCAGTGTCGGGCGAGCAAATCGGAACACTTGTTTTGGAGGAAAAGTAATAATGGAGTCTGTATTTAATTTTACAAAGGAAAAAATGACAAAAACCGTTGCGGCTCTCGAAAAGGAATACGGTTCAATGAGAGCGGGCAGAGCGTCTGCCGCAGTTCTCGACAAGGTAATGGTTGATTATTACGGCGTACCCACCCCTGTTCAGCAGATGGCGGCAATTTCGGTAAACGAGGGCAGAATTCTTGTTATTCAGCCTTGGGACGCTTCAACAATCAATGCTATTTCAAAGGCTATTCAGGCGTCGGACATCGGCATAAATCCCCAGAATGACGGTAAGGTTATTCGCCTTACTTTCCCGCCTCTTACCGAAGAACGCAGAAAAATGCTTTCCAAAGACGTAAGCAAAATTGCCGAGGATTCAAAGGTTGCAGTTCGTTCTATCCGCCGTGACGCTATGGACAAAATCAAGGCGATGAAGAAGAACAGCGAGATTACCGAGGACGACCAGAAAAACGCAGAAACAAAAATTCAGAAGATAACAGACGATTTTATTAAAGAAATTGATGCTGTTGCGGATAAAAAAGCAAAGGAAATAATGGAAATATAATTTTTCGGGCTTATAGGGCAGCCGACTTTTGAGGTCGGTTGCCCGAAGGTCCGCATTGTTGTTTTTAAAGCTTATGAAAAGAAATGATATTCCCGAATTTTCCGTTCTGCCAAAGCATATAGGCATAATTATGGACGGAAACGGAAGATGGGCGAAAAAAAGAGGACTTCCCCGTTATGAAGGGCACATTGAGGGCGCGAAAACCTTTCGCAGAATAGGCGAATTTGCCGCTGATATAGGTATAAAATGCTTGACCTTTTACGCTTTTTCCACGGAAAATTGGAAAAGACCCAAAGAAGAGGTTGACGCCATTATGCAGATTTTCCGCGAGTATCTTTTGGAGGCGGACGACCGAAAAAAGGAAAACGAGGAAAAAGGTATCAGCCTGCGTTTTATAGGCGAGCGCAAGGGTATGCCTGCGGATTTGCTGGAACTTATGGAAAACACAGAGAAGCAAAGCCGCGATAAAAGCAATGTCATTTTAAATATTGCGGTGAACTACGGCGGACGTCACGAAATAACTCAAAGCGTTAAGGAAATTGCCCGCAAAGCGGTAAAGGGTGAAATTTCCGTGGACGAAATAGATGAGGATATGATTTCAAAAAGCCTTTATACAGGCGATATTCCCGATCCGGATTTGATTATCAGACCAAGCGGGGAGTACAGAATATCAAATTTCCTCACATGGCAGTCGGCTTATTCGGAGCTTTGGTTTACAGATGTTCTGTGGCCCGATTTTTCCGAAGATGATTTAATTGCGGCGTTGCGTGAATTTGAAAAGCGCAACCGTCGCTTTGGCGGTGTTTGAGGGATAAAGAGGAGCTTTTAATTATGGTAAAAAGAATAGTTTTTGGTTTGCTGTGCGCCTCAGGCGGCGTTCTTATGCTTTTCCTGCGCAACACATTTTTGTTTACAATAGCGGCAATGGTTGTGTGCTTTCTCGTGGTTTATGAGCTTAATCACGCAGTCAAGCTTCAAAACAAACCGATTATGGTTTTAAGCCTTATTGCGGGAACACTTTTCCCCCTTTATTATGAATACAAGGATAAAATACAGGGCTTGGGGCTTAATCTTAAAGCCGAGTATCTGCTGGGACTTTATGTTCTGCTGCTTTTCATATTTATGCTTTTTGAATATGAGAAAACAAAGTTTGAAGATGTAGCGGCAGTAATAATTTCATCGCTGGGTCTTCCCTATGCGGTAACAAGACTTTTGTATTTCAGAGATATTGCAGATTATTTCCCGGATAGAGGATATACTACATATCACGGGCTGTTTTTAATACTTTTTGCAATGTTTTCCGCATGGCTTACCGATACTTTTGCATATTTCACGGGGAGCTTTTTGGGAAAACACAAAATGTGCCCGAATATAAGCCCGAAAAAAACATATGAGGGAGCCGTAGGTGGCGTTATAGGCTGTGTAATCAGCAATGTGGCGCTCTATGCGGTGTTTGAAAATCTTGTTTTTGAAAATCCCGTAAACAATTATCTTGCGGTTATACTTATGTCGGTGGCTCTTTCCGTTATCAGTATGTGCGGTGACCTTACGGCATCTGTTGTTAAGCGCAACTTCGGTATAAAGGATTTCGGAAATCTTGTTCCCGGTCACGGCGGCGTTATGGACCGTTTTGACAGCGAGGTTTTCGTGCTTGTGGCATTTTACGCCATATTCAATATATTTGAGGTTTCAATATAATGAAAACAAAAAATTTAAGCATATTGGGTTCAACGGGTTCCATTGGAACCCAGAGCCTTGAAACAGCAAGAAAGTGCGGATACTCTGTTTCTGCACTTTCCGCATATTCAAATGTAGGTTTAATTGAAAAGCAGATACGGGAATTTAAGCCCGCAGTTGCCGCTTTGGTTGATGAAAATGCGGCAAAGGAGCTTAAAAACCGTGTTTCCGATACAAACACGCGGGTGCTCTCGGGGCTTTCGGGTGTGTGCGAATGTGCAGCGCAGGACGGTGCGGATACTGTTATTAACGCCGTTGTGGGAATGGCGGGGCTTCGTCCTACTCTTACCGCAATCGAGTGCGGTAAAAAAATTGCGCTTGCCAATAAGGAAACACTTGTGGCGGGCGGTCAGCTTGTAACACGAAAGGCGCGGGAAAATAATGTGGATATTCTGCCCGTGGATTCGGAACATTCCGCGATTTTTCAGTGCTTGCAGGGTCAGCCCTCAAACAGAGCGCTGAAAAAAATAATCCTTACTGCGTCGGGCGGACCGTTTTTCGGGAAAACTAAAAGTGAACTTGCAAAAGTGACGGTTGCCGACGCATTAAAGCACCCCAATTGGAGTATGGGGCAAAAAATTACCGTTGACTCCGCAACAATGATGAATAAGGGGCTTGAACTGATAGAGGCTGTGTGGCTTTTCTCCGTTTCACCCGAAAAAGTGGAAATTGTTGTTCACAGGGAGAGTATAATTCACTCCATGGTGGAGTATGATGATAATGCGGTAATTGCGCAGTTGGGGCTTCCCGATATGAAAATCCCCATTCAGTATGCTCTCACATACCCCGAGCGTATTGAGTCGCTCACAGGGGAGCTTGATTTAACAAAGCTTGGCACTCTCACCTTTTATAAACCCGATTATGACACCTTCAGATGTATGACGGTTTGCCGTGAGGCGATAACAAGGGGAGGCTTGTATCCTGCATATGCAAACAGTGCCAACGAGCAGGCAAACCTGATGTTCAGAAAGGGCGAAATAGGCTTTTTGGATATCGGCGAGCTTGTTGAAAGAGTAATGAACGAAGCGCCGAGTGTTAACGAATATTCGGCGGACGATATTGACGAGGCGGATAAAGAAGCACGCCGCCTTGTTCTGAAATTTGCAAAAAAGCGGTGATTTTTTGGAAATATGGACAAAGGTTTGGCCCTTTTTGGTTGCCATTTTATTCTTCGGACTTTTAATTTCAATACATGAACTGGGGCATTTTGTTTTTGCAAAGCTTTTTAAAGTTAAGGTAAACGAATTTGCTCTCGGTATGGGCCCCGCACTTTTTAAAAAGAAAAAGGGCGATACCACTTATGCTCTGCGCCTTTTCCCCATTGGCGGATATGTGAGTATGGAGGGCGAGGACGAGGAAAGTCAGGATGAAAACGCCTTTAACCGCAAAAAAGTGTGGCAAAAGTTTATAATTGTTGCGGCAGGCGCTTTTATGAATCTGGTTTTGGGTATCGTAATAGTTGCCACCGTGCTTTCAATGGAGGAGCTTATCGGCACAAATCAGATTTTGCGTTTCTACGAAAACGCCGTCAGCGAGCAGACTGGACTTCGTGCAGGCGACGAGATAATAAAAATCGACGGTCACAGGGTTTTTTCCGATATGGACATTTCTTTCCTTATGGGCAGAAGCGACGACGGCGTGTTTGATATGACGGTGCGCCGTGACGGTAAAAAGGTTGATTTAAAAGATGTAACCTTTGAAACGGAAAAAGACGGTAAATACACGCTAATAACTTACGATTTTATTATTTCGGGTGAGGAGCCCAATATTCTGAATGTGTTTACAAACTCATTCAAGAGAACGGCATCAATAGGGCGCCTTGTGTGGCTGAGCCTTTTTGATTTGGTAACGGGGCAGTACGGTCTTACTGACCTTTCGGGTCCCGTGGGCACGGTAAATGTTATTGCAGACGCCGCGGCAGAGGCGGCGGTGAGCCGTGACGGACTTATAACGGCGCTGACACTAATGGCGTTTATATCAATCAACATAGGCATATTCAATTTACTGCCCGTTCCCGCTCTTGACGGCGGACGGCTGTTTTTCCTCGTTATTGAGGGAATACGCAGAAAGCCTATTAACCCCAAATATGAGGGTTATGTCCACGCGGCAGGGCTTGTGCTTTTATTGCTGTTAATGCTGGTTGTAACCTTTAACGATATTCTGACAATAGCAAGAAAATAAGAAAGGAACGGTATAGGGCATATTTCTTTTTACAGCCCGAAACCCATGGCGATTGAAATGATAGAATGGAGAAAAAGCCGTGTTGTTAAAGCCGGCAATGTGAAAATCGGCGGTAAAAATTCCATAACGGTGCAGTCTATGCTTAATGTTCCCGCTCATGACAAAGAGGGAAATGTGCGACAAGCTGTCGCTTTGGAAAAGGCGGGCTGTGAGATAATCCGTCTTACCGTGCCGGACAGAGAGGCGGTCAATACTCTTTTCGAGGTTAAAAATGCCGTCAATATCCCCGTTGTGGCAGATATTCATTTTGATTATCGCTGTGCACTTGAAAGCGTTTCCGCAGGAGCGGATAAAATCAGAATAAACCCCGGAAATATCGGCGATGAGGATAAAGTCAGAGCAGTTGCCGAGGCTTGCAGACTTCACGGTGTGCCAATAAGAATAGGTGTAAATTCAGGCTCTCTTGAAAAGGACTTGCTGGAAAAATACGGCTCTCCAACGCCCGAGGCTATGGCGGAAAGCGCAATGCGCCATATAGCTCTCCTTGAAAAAAATGATTTTAACGATATTGTGGTGTCCATAAAATCCTCCGATGTGCAGAAAATGGTAAAGGCATACCGCCTTGTGGCAGAGCAGTGCGACTATCCTTTGCATTTGGGTGTTACAGAGGCAGGAACGCTGAATATGGCGCTTGTAAAATCAAGTATCGGTATAGGCTCTCTGCTTCTTGACGGTATTGGTGATACAATCCGTGTTTCAATGACGGCTGACCCCGTAAACGAGGTCAAGGCAGGCTTTGATATTTTAAAGGCGGCGGGAATTAAAACCGACTGTGTTCAGATTGTTTCCTGCCCCACCTGCGGCAGAACAAAAATAAACTTAATTGAACTTGCAGATAAAATCGAAAGGGCTTTGGCTGATGTTAAAAAGCCCTTAAAGGTTGCGGTTATGGGCTGTGTTGTTAACGGCCCCGGAGAGGCAAGAGAGGCTGATATAGGCGTCGCAGGCGGCGACGGCTGCGGCGTAATATTCAAAAACGGCGAGGTACTTAAAAAAGTGGCTGAAACTGAAATAGTGGACAGCCTTCTGGAAGAAATAAATAAAATGTAACGGTGAACATATATGGCGAATTTCAAATCACTTTTTGACGGGCTTTTTGACTGCGAAAATAATCTTGATATTGCCGCCTCGGAAATCAGCGGCCTTTCAATCAGCAGAGAAAACGGAACGGCAAGGCTTACAATAAAGCCTTACAGAAAAATAGAAGAACAAAGAATTAAGGCTCTCCAAGAGGAGCTTTCAAGGTCTCTTAATGTCAGAATGACCGTTATTTGTGATGAAACACGAACAGGCTTCCGCACGGAGTTTATGGAGCTTGTTATTGATATTCTGAAAAAGAACAATGTGGTTGCAAACGGATATTTTAACTCTGCAGAATATTCGTTCTCAAACGGAGAACTGAAAATAGACCTTAAAAAAGGCGGCAGAGATATTCTTTTAAATGCAGGGTGTGATAAGGAAATCGAAAGGATAATCCGCGCTGTTTTCGGCTATGAATGTAAGGTTAGCCTGATACAAGAGGATTTTGATACCGAAACAGCTCTTGCGGGTATGCAGGAAAAAGCAGATGAGGAAATGCGCCGTGCTCATAATATTCCTGCACCGAAAGAAGCGGCGGCACCGGGTGAGCCCAAACCCCATGTGATAAAAGAGGGAATACCCCTTTATCTGGAAACTCAAAAGCCGATATACGGTAATCTTATCAGAACAAACAATATAATGAAGCTTGCCGATGTAAGTATTGAAAGCGGTGCCGTTACGGTTTGGGGCGAGGTGTTCGGGCTTGATGTGCGTACAACCCGTGACGAAAAAAATAATATAATTCTTTTTAATATTACGGATAAGACTTATTCCTATTCCGTAAAGATTTTTGAAACCTGTGAAAGAGCAAAATCCTTTCTCGGCAGTATTAAAGACGGTATAACGGTAATTGTTTACGGCAGAGTTACATATGATAAGTTTTCGGGAGAAAATATTATTTCCGCAACATCTGTCAATACGGTAACTCCTGTTAAAAAACAGGATAACGCTCCCAAAAAGCGCGTTGAACTGCATTTACATACGAATATGTCGGCAATGGACGGTATGACCTCAGCGGACAAGCTCGTGAAAAGAGCATTGGAGTGGGGGCACCCCGCAATTGCCATAACGGACCATGGCGTGGCACAGGGCTATCCCGACGCTATGATGGCGGGCGAAGATAAGGATATCAAGCTGATTTACGGCGTAGAGGGTTATCTTGTTGACGATGTTGCAAATCCCGATGTAAGCTATAAGGATTTGCCGAGCTACCATATAATCATACTGGTTAAAAATTCTGTGGGACTTAAAAATCTTTACAAGCTTATTTCAATGTCCAATATTGACTATTTTTATAAGCGCCCCCGTATGCCCCGCTCAAAAATTATTGAGCTTCGTGAGGGGCTTATAATCGGCTCTGCCTGTGAGGCGGGTGAGCTTTACCGCGCAATCGTTTTCGGCGAAAGCGAAGAGAGAATCAGAGAAATTGCAGAGTTTTACGATTATCTTGAAATTCAGCCCAACGGCAACAATGAATTTATGATTCGCTCCGACCGCCCCGAGTACGCTCATATTAAAACCCGTGAGGATATTGAAAATATCAACAGACAAATAATTGCTCTCGGCGACAGTCTCGGA
This sequence comes from Candidatus Fimenecus sp., assembly GCA_051881435.1. Lineage (GTDB taxonomy): Bacteria > Bacillota > Clostridia > Oscillospirales > Acutalibacteraceae > Fimenecus. The sequence continues at coordinate 40,850 of JBJEPW010000001.1, forward strand.
AAGCTTACAGTTGCCACGGGAGATGTTCACTTTATGGACCCCGAGGACGCAGTTTACCGTGCCATTTTAATGGCAGGGCAGGGCTTTAAGGACGCCGATATGCAGGCTCCCCTTTACTTTAAAACAACAGAGGATATGCTTTGCGAGTTCGCATATCTGGGTGAGGAAACCGCATACGAGGTTGTTGTTGAAAACACAAATAAGATTGCAGATATGATTGAGCAGGTTCGCCCTGTTCCCAAAGGAACTTTCCAGCCCTCCATCGACGGAGCGGAGGACGAGCTTCGTAAAATCTGTTGGGATAAGGCAAAGGATTGGTATGGCGACCCTGTGCCCGATTATGTTGCGGACCGCCTTTCAATGGAGCTTGATTCAATTATAGAACACGGCTTTGCGGTGCTTTATATCATTGCTCAAAAGCTTGTTTGGGATTCAGAGGCACACGGCTATCATGTTGGCTCCCGTGGTTCGGTAGGCTCTTCCTTTGTGGCAACAATGGCAGGTATTTCCGAGGTTAACCCATTAGCCCCCCATTACCGCTGTCCCAAATGCAAATACAGCGAGTTTTTCCTGAAGGGTGAATACGGTTCGGGCTTTGATATGGAGCCCAAGGACTGCCCCCACTGCGGAACGCCCTTAATCCGTGACGGTCATGAAATACCGTTCCAGACCTTCCTGGGATTCCACGGCGACAAGGCGCCCGATATTGACCTTAACTTTTCAGGCGATTATCAGGGCTGCGCCCACCGTTATACAGAGGAACTTTTCGGCAGTACACATGTTTTCAAGGCAGGTACAATCGCAACGGTTGCCGACAAAACAGCATACGGCTTTGTAAAAAAATATCTTGAAGAAAAGGGCAGAACAGTTACCCGTGCCGAGGAGGACAGGCTGACAAGAGGCTGTACAGGCATAAAGCGTACAACAGGTCAGCACCCCGGCGGAATGGTTGTTGTCCCCCGTGAATTTGATGTTTACGATTTCACTCCCGTTCAGTATCCTGCCGACGATACTTCGTCGGATATGGAAACAACTCATTTCGATTTCCATTTCCTCCATGATACAATTCTTAAACTTGATATTCTCGGTCACGATGTTCCCACACTTTATAAGCATCTTGAAGATATGACGGGAATAAATGTTATGGATGTTGATGTGTGCGACCCCGAGATTATTAAGCTTTGCACAAGTCCTGCTCCCTTGGGGCTTACTCCCGAGGATATAGGCGTTGAAACAGGTACGCTTTCAATCCCCGAAATGGGTACGGATTTTGTCCGCGGAATGTTAATTGAAGCACAGCCTAAATGCTTCTCCGACCTTTTGCAGATTTCGGGGCTTTCCCACGGTACCGATGTTTGGCTCGGTAACGCCCAGGAACTTATCAAAGACGGCACCTGCACAATTTCCGATGTTATCGGTACCCGTGACAGTATTATGATTTACCTTATGCACAAAGGGCTTGAACCCGGTATGGCGTTTAAGATTATGGAGCTTACCCGTAAGGGAAAGGTTGCCAAAAACGGCTTCCCCGAGGGCGCGGAGGAGGCAATGCTTGCCTGTAATGTGCCTCAGTGGTATATGGATTCCTGCCGCAAGATAAAATATATGTTCCCCAAGGCTCACGCGGCGGCATATGTTATTGCGGCTTTGCGCCTCGGTTGGTACAAAATTTATAAGCCCACGGAATACTACACCGCATTTTTGACCGTCCGCGGCGGCGACCTTGACGCCGTTACCGTTTTGCAGGGCAGAGAAGCCGTAAAACGGAAGATGCTTGAATTGCGTGGAGACCCCAACGATAAAAACAGAAAACCCATGTCCGCGAAAGAAAAGGACCAGTTTACCGCCTTGCAGGTTGTAAACGAAATGATGGCGAGGGGTGTGGAGCTTTTACCTGTTGATATTTATAAATCCCGTGCAACGGAATACTATATTGAGGACGGAAAGATAAGAATGCCCTTTTCCGCGTTGTCAGGCGTTGGCGAAAACGCCGCAAAGGGCTTGGCAGAGGGCAGAGAAGACGGTGAAGGCGAGTTTGTGTCAATCGACGATTATCAGGCGAGAACAGGTGCTTCAAGCGCAGTTGTAACAGCGCTTAAAGAGGTGGGAGCTCTTGACGGACTGCCTGAAACAGCGCAGATGTCATTATTCGGTTAATTTTGTGTTGACATATGTACTTTACTATGCTATCATAGTAGCGCGTTAAAGTGAAGCAAATCGATTTTGTTACAATAGCAGAAAAAACCGGTAAAAAGGGGACAGTCCCCTTTTTACCGCTACCCTAAAGGATAAACGATATGAAAAACTATTCAAAAATTACCCCCGAGGGCACAAAAGATTATCTGGCAATGGAAAGCCGCGCAATAAGATGTGCGGAAAAGCGCCTTTCATCTCTTTTCAAATCAAAGGGCTATGAAAAGGTTATGACTCCCACGGTGGAGTTCTTCGATGTGTTCAACCGTGAAAGCTCGGGTTACAGTCCCGAAAATCTTTACAGTTTAACAGATTCTTACGGCAGACTATTGGTGTTGCGCCCCGATTCCACATTGCCCATCGCCCGAATGGCGGCGACAAGACTTCAAAACGGCGTTTTGCCTTTAAGATTATATTACAGTCAGAATGTCTTTTTAAGGCAGAAAAATCTCACAGGCAGAAGCGATGAAGCACCGCAAAGCGGCATTGAGCTTATGGGTGTCGGAGGGCTTCGAGCTGATTTAGAGGTTATTGCCACTGCCGTTGAGGCTATCGAGTGCTGTACCGACGCCGATTTTAAGCTTGAAATCGGTCACGCAGGGTTCTTTAAGGATTTGTGCGGAAAGCTGAATGCAGATGATGATACCCTCGGCGCAATTTATGACTGTGTTGAGAGCCGTAATTTTGTTTCCCTTAACAATATTTTAGACGGTATCGGCAAAAACGACATAACGGATTGTATCCGCAATTTGCCCCGATATTTCGGCGGAATTGAGGTTATTGAAAAGGCGGAAAAAATCGGTCTTGATAATGAGGGCAAAGAAAGCTTAAAATATCTTGCAAAGCTTTATACACAGCTTGAAAAAATGGGACTTTCCGGTAAGGTTATAATTGATTTAAGCCTTGTAAACCGTACAAATTATTACACGGGTATAATCTTTAAAGGCTATTTGCAGGGCAGCGGAGTACCTGTTGTTTCAGGGGGCAGATATGATATGTTAAGCCGTGAATTCGGCAAGGATATGCCCTCCACGGGCTTCGGAATTGAAACGGGAGTGCTGGCATCGGTTATGCTTTCCCGAAACGAAGTGGAAAAAGAAGCACACCCTCATGTTATCGTTTGGGGTGCAGACGGTTATATCACCAACGCCCTTGAATATTCAAAAACCTTGCGTAACCGAGGTATTTTTTGTGAAATTTCCGATTTCGCCACGGCAGAGGAAACACGGGAATACGCAAAGAAGAAGGGCTTTGCAAATCTTTGCATAATTGATGAAAAGGGTATGAGCGAGGAAAAATTATGAGTTCGTTAAGAATTGCGCTCACAAAGGGCAGACTTGAAAAACAAACGGTTGAGCTTTTTGAAAAAATGGGGCTTGACTGTGATGAACTGAAAAACAAGGGCAGACGGCTTATTTTAAAGGCGAATGACTATGAGGTTGTTTTGGCAAAGGCGGCAGATGTTATTACATATGTTGAGCACGGCGTTTGCGACATCGGCATTGTGGGTAAAGACACAATAGTTGAAAACGGTAAAAGCTTTTACGAGATGACCGATTTGAATTTGGGTAAATGTGATTTTGCCCTTGCCGTAAAGAAAGGCACAAACTTTTTTGACGGATTTAATACAAAACGGGTAGCGTCAAAATACCCCAACATTACCAAAGCATATTTCGAGAGCAAGGGAATGGATGTTAAAATCATTAAAATTGAGGGCTCTGTTGAATTAGCGCCCCTTTTAAACCTTGCCGACGGTATTGTGGATATTGTTGAAACGGGTACAACCTTAAAGGAAAACGGCTTGGAGGTTGTGGAAAAAATAATGCCTGTTTCAGCCCGTGTTATTGTTAACATGGCAAGTATGAAGCTTCGCCGTGAAGAAATCGACGAATTTTTAAAGAAGATTGACAGCGTCAAACCCCAATGAGGTTGAAGGTGATTTTATGATAAATACAGTATTTGCAGACGGCAAAAGTGAAGAAATACTCATTTCTCAGCTTAAAGAGAGAAGCGGTGAGGTGGATAAGGCAGTAACAGCCGCCGTCAGCGAAATCCTTGAAAATGTTAAGAAAAACGGTGATAAAGCCGTTTATGAATATACCGTAAAATTTGACGGTAAAGCACCGGAAAAAGCAGAGATATCAAAGGAAGAAATTGATGAGGCTATTGAAAAATGCGATAAATTCTTTTTAGAGTCTCTTAAAAAAGCGGCTTTGAATATTAAGGATTTTCACGCCCGCCAAAAACAGCAAAGCTGGCTCACTACAAAGGATAACGGCGTAATTATGGGTCAGCGTGTAAGAGGACTTTCAAGGGTTGGAATTTATGTTCCCGGGGGAACGGCGGCGTATCCTTCAAGCGTTTTAATGAATGCAATTCCGGCAAAAATTGCAGGCGTAGGTGAAATTATTATGGTAACGCCCCCTGCAAAGGACGGCAAGCCCAACCCCGATATTCTTGCCGCCGCAAAAATCGCAGGAGTTGACCGTGTATTCTTAATGGGCGGAGCGCAGGCAGTTGCGGCATTGGCTTTCGGCACCGAAACCGTTCCCAAGGTTGATAAAATTGTGGGACCGGGAAATATTTTCGTTGCAACCGCAAAAAAACTCCTTTACGGCACAGTGGATATTGATATGGTGGCAGGTCCCAGCGAGATTTTAATTGTCGCCGATGATAGCGCAAATCCGAAATTCCTTGCCGCCGACCTTATGAGTCAGGCGGAGCACGATGTTTTGGCAAGCGCAATTTTAATAACTACAAGCGCCAAAATTGCAGAGGAGACAAAGGCAGAGCTTAAAAGGCAGTGCGCAGCTCTTTCCCGTAAGGATATAATCGAAAAAGCATTAAAGGATTTCGGCGCAATTATCATTTGCGACAGTATGGACAAAGCGGTGGATTTTGCAAACCGCCTTGCCCCCGAACACCTTGAAATGTGCGTTGAAAATCCCATGGAATATATCGGCAGAATGGATAATGCAGGCAGTGTTTTCCTTGGCAATTATTCACCCGAGCCCTTGGGCGATTATTTCGCAGGTCCAAACCATGTTTTGCCCACAAGCGGCACGGCAAGATTTTTCTCGCCTCTTTCGGTGGATAGCTTTATTAAAAAATCAAGCTTTATTTACTATACGGAAGACGCTTTAAAAGAGGCTAAGGATAATGTTGTTTCCCTTGCCGAAACAGAGGGGCTTACAGCCCACGCAAACTCTATAAAGGTCAGATTTGAGGACTGAAAATGTTTGAACTTAACGAAAAAGTCAAAAATTTAACACCCTATGAGCCAATCAGCGGAGATTATGAAATCCGCCTTGATGCCAACGAGTCATTTTTGACCGTTCCCGAAAATATAGCGGAGGAAATGGCGGCGGCTTTGAAAAAAACTGCGCTTAACCGCTACCCCGACCCTCTTGCACAAGAACTTGTTGAGGGCTTTTCAAAATATTTTAATGTGCCCGCCGATTGTGTGACGGCAGGCAACGGCTCCGATGAAATAATCTCGGTCATTATGAACGCTTTTCTCCAAAAGGGAGACAAGATTTTAACCCTTGAACCGGATTTTTCAATGTACCGCTTTTACGGCGAAATTGCCGAGTGCGGTTGTGTAAAATATCAGAAGAACGATGATTTGTCCGTTGATATTGATAAGGTAATAGAGCTTGCCGATAAAGAAAACATACGGATTGTGATTTTCTCAAATCCATGCAATCCCACCTCATGTATTGTTAAAAAGGACGATGTGAGAAGGCTTGTTAAAAGCGTTTCGTCCCTTGTTGTTCTTGACGAAGCATATATGGATTTTGCAGAGGACGAAAGTTTGCTTGCAGAGTTTCAAAATTATGATAATCTTATAATTTTAAAAACCTGCTCAAAGGCTTTGGGCTCGGCGGCTTTGCGTTTAGGCTTTGCCGTTGCTAACAAAACGCTTACCAATGTTATCCGTTCGGTAAAATCACCGTATAATGTAAATTCAGTCAGTCAGGCGTTGGGAACGGTGCTGTTTTCTCACCCCGAATATATTGATGATTGCATTAAAACGGTTGTGGAGTCACGAAAAGAACTTTATTCAATGATAAAAGCAATTGAGAACAATTTCGATGCAATCGAAAGAGTTTTTGAAACACATACAAATTTTGTATTTTTAAAGGTAAAAAACGCCGCAGATGTGTTTGAAAAAATGAAAAGTCACGGTATAATAATCCGTAATATGGGAGATTATCTGCGGATAACGGCAGGAACAAAATACGAAAACGAAAAAACGCTCAGTACGCTTAAAAAAGTATTGGAGGAATAAATATGCGCCAAACCTCTGTTCAAAGAAAAACAAAAGAAACCGATATTTCACTTTCTCTCTGCCTTGACGGAGGCGAAGTTTCCGTTCAGACAGGCGTAGGCTTTTTTGACCATATGCTTACAGCCTTTGCGGCTCACGCAGGCTTCGGGCTTTGCGTTAAATGCAAAGGAGACATTGAGGTAGATTGCCACCACACCGTTGAAGATGTGGGAATAGTCCTGGGTAAGGCTCTTTTTGAGGTACTTGGCGATAAATCCAACATTGCCCGTTACGGAAGCTTTTTTGTGCCTATGGACGAGGCATTGGGCTTTGCGGCGGTGGATATTTGCAACCGTGCATATCTTGTTTTTGAGGCGGATTTCCCACAGGAAAAGTGCGGCGACTTTGACGTTTGTATGTGCGAGGAGTTTTTCCGTGCAGTTGCAGACAACGCAAAAATCACTTTGCATCTCCGTGCGCCATACGGTAAAAATTCTCACCACATTGCCGAGGCAATTTTCAAGGCGGCAGGCCACGCTATGAGCATTGCGGCAGAAAAAAGAGATACAACACTTTCCACAAAGGGGAGCCTTTAATAAATGATAATTTTTCCCGCTATTGATATAAAGGACAAAGAATGTGTAAGATTATATAAAGGCGATTTTGCCACAGCCGCAAAGGTTGCCGAAAGCTATACGGATGTAGCTGTTAGCTTTAAAAAAGCAGGCGCACAGTGGATACATATGGTTGACCTTAACGGCGCTCTTAACGGCGAACGGATAAACAGCGAGATTTTCATAGATGTTGCCAAAAACAGCGGCTTAAAGGTTGAGGTAGGCGGCGGAATCCGTTCCATGCAGGATGTTGCCTTTTATCTTGAAAAGGGAATAGAGCGTGTGATAATCGGTTCGGCGGCTTTAAAAAATCCCGATTTGGTGAAAGAAGCATGTCGTGAATACGGTGATAAAATCGCTGTGGGTATAGATGCCAGGAATGAAATGGTGGCAACCGAGGGGTGGACGGAAAAAAGCAACACCCATTATATTGACCTTGCAAAGAAAATGGAACAATTCGGTGTAAAGTATATTATCTTTACAGATATTGACTGCGACGGTATGCTTTCGGGACCGAATTTGGAACAGCTTGTGAAGTTAAACAATGCTGTTTCCTGTAATATTACAGCCAGCGGCGGAATTAAAGATATAAGCAATATCAAGGCTTTAAAGGCGGCGGGGCTGTACGGTGCCATATGCGGACGGTCTCTTTACAGCGGTACGCTGAAGCTCTGCGACGCCGTAAAGGAATGTGAGGTGTAAAGCTGTGGAACTTGACAGGTTTTTCGTAAAATCGGAGCTTATTCCCGCAATAATTCAAGAGGAAAAAACAGGCGAGGTGCTTATGCTTGCCTATATGAATAAAGAATCTATGGCAAAAACTCTCGAAACAGGCTACACTTGGTTTTGGAGCCGTTCCCGCCAAGAGCTTTGGAATAAGGGCGCAACCTCAGGCCATGTTCAAAAGGTGATTTCCATACACGGCGACTGCGACGATGATACATTGCTTATAAAAGTAGAGCAAACAGGACCTGCCTGCCATACAGGCAGTAAAGCCTGCTTTTTCAATAAGATAAAATAAGGTGAATAAAATGAACGATACATTGCAAAATCTTTACAATACAATAATTTCAAGGCGTGAAAATCCACAGGAGGGCTCATATACCTGCTATCTTTTCGATAAAGGACTTGATAAAATCCTTAAAAAGGTGGGGGAGGAGTGCTCGGAAACCATTATTGCCGCAAAAAACGGAATTAAAGAGGATACGGTGGGCGAGATAAGCGACCTTATCTTCCACCTTTTCGTTATGATGGCAAACGAGGGGATATCCGTCCAAGATGTTATGGCGGAGCTTGATAAACGCAGTGAAAAAACAGGTAATTTAAAAACCTTTCACCAAGTTGATAAAAATACCTGATAGGGGGGAAAGTTATGATATTTCTTTGGATTGTTTTGGGGCTTTTGGGGCTGTTTATTGTTGTAACGCTTATCAGAGCCGCATTTTTCAAGCCTGAAAAGGTTGAAACAACGCCTCTCACGGAAGAAAGCGTGGATATTGACCGTTATTGCACCAACCTTTGCGATGCAATTAAAATTAAGACAATTTCTAACTATGACCGTGATTTGGTTGATTGGGCGGAGTTTGATAAATTTCATGCCTTTTTAGAGGAACGCTATCCCCTTATCCACAAAACCATGACAAAAACAAAAATTGCCGATGCAAGCCTTGTTTTTAAGTGGGAGGGTGCAGACCCCTCGCTTGACGGTATTGCTCTTTTAGGTCATCAGGATGTTGTGCCCATTGCCGAGGGAACGGAAAATGATTGGGAGCATCCGCCCTTTGAAGGCGTAAATGACGGCGAGTTCATCTGGGGCAGAGGCGCAATGGATATGAAAAACCACCTCATCGCCGTGATGGAAAGTGTTGAAGCGCTCATAGCCGAGGGTTATCAGCCAAAGCGTACCGTTTATATTTGTCTAGGTCATAACGAAGAAGTTGTTGCTGCTCCCGATAACGGCGCAAAGGCAATCGCCAAGTATTTTGAGGAGCAGGGAGTGCACCTTGAAGCCGTTCTTGACGAGGGCGGAGCAATTCTTCCCGCAACGGTCAAGGGCGTTGTGGATTGTAACCTTGCAGGCGTTGGAATTGCAGAAAAGGGAAGCGTAAATTATAAAATCAGCGTAAACGCAAAGGGCGGACATTCCTCACAGCCCCCTGAGCATACAGCTCTCGGTCACCTTGCAGATGTTATTAAGGATATTGAAAAGCATCAGTTTAAGGCTACAATGCCCGATTTTGTCTATGATTTGTTTACCTCAATCGGTAAGCGCAGTACATACCCTGCAAAGCTTTTATTCTGCAACCTTTGGCTTTTAAAGCCCCTTGTTGTAAAAATTATGACGAAAATTCCCCCCGCTGCGTCACTTATCCGCACCTGTACGGCAGTAACCATGGCGCAGGGCAGTCCTCAGTTCAATGTTTTGCCGCAAAAAGCGTCAATAACCGTAAACTTCCGCACCATGCCGGGCGTAACAATTAAAGATGTTGAACAGCATATTAAAGACAGCGTTCGCAACAAGAATATTGACATTGAGTTTCTTGTGGGAAAAGAAGCCTCAAAGGTTTCACCCACCGATTCCAAGGCATTTAAGGTAATCAAGGAGCTTTGCGAAAGTTCAAATGAGAAAAATCTCGTTGCGCCGTTCCTTGTAATGGGCGGTACTGATTCATATAACTATGAAAATGTGTGCGAAAATATTTACCGCTTTGCTCCCTTTGTTGTAAACACAGGACTTTTGCTTTGCACTCACGCAACAAACGAAAGACTGCCCCTTGACAGCATTGAAGAAGCTCTCAAATTCTTTAAGCGTTATATTAGAAGAATGACTGAAAATTAAGGTTATATTTTAATTTTACTATTGAAATAAGCAACATGGTGTGGTATAATACAACCGTAAATTCATGCGAAGCTTCCGGATTGTAACGAGTGGATTTACAAAAATCAGCCTCCCTTTTCGGGAGGCTGTGTTTTTTTGTCTTTATTTTATATTCCGAAATACTTTTTTGCGTTGTTAAAGGAAATATCCGCAACTATTTGCGAAAGGAAAGCAATATCGCAGGGGTACTTGCCCTCTTCAACAAGGTCGCCTAAAAGCTCGCAGAGAATGCGGCGGAAATATTCATGGCGGGGATAGGATAAAAAGCTTCTTGAATCCGTAACCATTCCCACAAATTTGCCGAGAACGCCTAAATTTGCGAGGGCCTTCATCTGCTGACGCATACCGTCGTAGTTATCGTTGAACCACCAAGCAGAGCCGAACTGAATTTTTGATTGAGCCTCGCTTGACTGGAAGTTGCCAAGCATTGTGCCCAGAACATAATTATCCTTGGGATTAAGAGTGAACAGTACGGTTTTGGGCAGTGAGCCTTTTACCTCCAAGGCGTCGAGATAACGGGACAGTCCGTGGGCAAGTCGGTAATCGTCAACGGAGTCAAAGCCTGTATCGGGTCCAAGCAAATTAAACATTTTTGTGTTGTTGTTTCTCATTGCGCCGAAATGAAGCTCCATCACCCAGCCCCGTTTTGCATACTGCTCGCCGAAGAACATAAGCAGCGCGGTGCGGTACATATCAAGCTCTTTTTCAGTGAAAGTACCGTGAGAAAGTGCCTTTTTGAAAATCTCTTCAAGCTGTTCGTCCGTTGCAGGCTCAAAGGGACAGTAAGCGAGGGCGTGGTCACTTGCGCGGCAGCCCATTTCATCGAAAAATTCAATTCTCTTTTCAAGGGCATGAAGCAAAGATGCAAAGCTGTCGATTTTCATATGGTTGGCTTTTTCCATTGCCTCAATCCAAGGGACAAACACATCGCTTTCAATCAGGAAAGATTTATCGGGACGGAAAGCGGGAAGAACCTTGCAATTAAAGGAACTGTCCGCCGCCAAAAGCTTATGGTATTCAAGGCTGTCCGCCGCGTCGTCCGTTGTGCAAACGCAGGCAACATTTGATTTTTCAATAAGCTCGCGGGGCGTAAAGCCGCCCGCTTCAATTTTCGCGTTGCACTTTTCCCATATAGAGGGTGCGGATTTTGGGCTTAACGGCTCGTAAATGTCAAAATACCTCTGCAATTCCAAATGAGTCCAATGATAAAGAGGATTGCCGATGCAGTAGGGGAGGGCTTCCGCGTATTTCAGAAATTTTTCGTATCCCGTGCTGTCGCCCGTTATGTATTTTTCGTCAATACCGTATGAGCGCATAGCTCTCCATTTGTAATGGTCGCCGCCGAGCCAAAGCTCTGCAATATCGGCAGGCTTGCGGTTTTCGTAAATCTCTTTTGGGGACAAATGACAGTGCCAGTCAAAAATCGGCGTGTCCTTTGCACCGTAGTTGTATATTTCCTGCGCTGTGTCGGTGGTAAGAAGGAAATCGTCATTCATAAAAGCTTTCATAAAAATCACCTTGCCATTATATAAAATACATCTATTTTCACCATTGTACCATATTTTTCGGGAAAAGCACATACCTAAATTAAAATTTACGATTTTGTAATCGTTTTGTCACCTAAGAAAGCCAACATACTATTGAAATAAGCGGCGTAATATGTTACAATAAAACGAATTATATTGATTTTCAGAGGTAATTTTATGTCAGGACATTCAAAGTGGAGCACAATCAAAAGAAAAAAAGAAAAAACCGATAACGCCAGAGCAAAGGTGTTTACCAAAATCGGCAGAGAAATTGCCGTTGCGGTTAAAGAGGGCGGCCCCGACCCCGCGGGCAACTCAAAGCTCAAAGATGTAATCGCAAAGGCAAAAGCAGCCAATGTGCCTAATGATAATATCGAAAGAATTATCAAAAAAGCGGCGGGCGACGGCAGTGCGGATAACTACGAGGAAATCGTTTATGAGGGCTACGGTCCTTCGGGAATTGCGGTAATTGTTGAAACTCTTACCGATAACCGTAACAGAACTGCGGCAGATGTTCGCCACTATTTCGATAAATACGGCGGAAATATGGGGCAGAGCGGATGCGTTTCCTTTATGTTCAGCCGTCAGGGCGTTATTCTTTTTGAAAAAGAGGGCATTGATGAGGACAAGCTTATGGAGGATGCTCTCGAGGCGGGTGCTGTGGATTTCATAACTGATGATGAGATTTACGATGTCCGCACCGAGCCTTCGGATATGGGCGCAGTTCGTGATGACCTTGAAGCCAAAGGCTATACCTTTGTATCGGCAGAGGTGGAGTATGTTCCCTCAACCTACACAACTCTTTCCAACCCCGATGATATTAAGAATATGGGCAAAATGCTTGAAATGTTCGAGGATAATGACGATGTCCAGAATGTTTACCATAACTGGGAAAATGAGGACGATTACGAGGGCTGATATTCTCGTTCGCGGTTTAGATTTTCAAGGGAAGTGTTTTTTTGAAAATACTGATGGTGTCACAGCATTTTTATCCCGATAATTTCAGGATAAACGATATTGTGAAAATGCTCACCGAAAAAGGTCACAGCGTTACGGTGCTGACTTCACTGCCCGATTACGCAACCGGCAAAGTACCCACCGATTGCAAAGGCTTAAAAAACAGAAAAATAAATTGGAACGGCGCAACGGTTATCCGCTGCTTTTCCGTAGCGAGAAGAAGCGGAGTGCTTTTCAGGGCGCTTAATTACTTTTCCTTTTTCCTTTCGTCAACCTTAAAGGCATTGAGACTTAAAGAAAAATTCGATGTTGTAATGTGTTATCAGACATCTCCCGTGCTTATGGCAAACGGTGCAAGAGCGGCGGCGAAAAAACAGGGAACCCCTTTCCTTATTTATTGCCTTGATTTGTGGCCTGAATCACTTAAAGCATGGCATGTGGGCGAGGGCAATCCGCTGTTTAAGCTTATGAGCCGTTATTCCCGTGGGATTTATAACAGTGCCGACAGAGTGGTTGTAACCTCTGAACCGTTTATTGATTATCTTCACGAGGTAAACGGCGTGCCGAAAGAAAAGCTTTTCTATATGCCTCAGCATGCCGAGTCCCTTGATTTAGAGCCGAAAGAGAGAAACGGAAAGGTTGTTTTTGCTTTCGGCGGCAATATCGGCAGTGTTCAGAATATTGAATGTATCATAAAGGCAGTGGGCGAAATAAAAGATGTACCCGGTTTCAGCGTTGAAATATACGGCGACGGAAGCGAATTGCAGAATTGCAAGGAACTTTCCGACAAAATGGGTACAGATAAGATAATAACATTTTTCGGCAGAGTGGACAGAGAGACACTGGCGGAAAAATATAAAAATGCAGACGCGTTTTTGTTAACCTTAAAACCGGAGGGCATAATCGGTCAAACCTTGCCTGCAAAGCTTCAGGAGTATATGTCGGGCAACAGACCTGTTATCGCGTCTATCGAGGGCGCGGCGCAAAAGGTTATAGAAGAGTCAAAATGCGGAATTTGCGTTCCTGCCGACGATTACTGTGCGCTTGCAGAGGCTATGAAGAGTTTTATCCTTAACGGAGAAGAATTTGACGGCTGTGCTCAAAACGGCAAGGAGTATTTCCTAAGATATTTTACGGGAGAAAAGTTTATTGCCGACCTTGAAAATCATTTTGAGGAGCTCGTTTCGGCATCACCTAACGGAGAAAAGAAATGAAAATACTTCAGATTAACTCGGTGTGCGGCTTTGGCAGTACCGGCAGAATAGCCGTTCAAATACAAAAAACGGTTGAGCAAAACGGCGGCGAGGGCGTTATAGCTTTCGGCAGAGATGACGCTCCCGACGGTGTGAATTCCTATAAAATAAACAGCGAAATTGATGTAAAAATTCACGGCGTTTTGTCAAGAATAACCGACAGGCAGGGATTTTATTCAAAGGGTGCAACGCGCCGCCTTGTACGCTTTATAAAAGAATATAATCCCGATGTAATTCATCTTCATAATATTCACGGCTATTATCTCAACGCAAAAATATTGTTTGATTTTCTCGCAGAGTACGGCAAGCCCGTTGTGTGGACTCTCCACGATTGCTGGGCGTTCACGGGGCATTGCTCATATTTTTCATATGAGGGTTGCGATAAGTGGAAAAGCGGATGCTATTCATGCCCGCTTAAAAATGAGTATCCTGCAAGTCTTCTTATGGATAACTCGAAAAAGAATTATAATGAAAAGAAAAAGCTTTTTACTTCTTTAAAAAATGCCGTAATTGTAACGCCGTCAAAGTGGCTCGGCGAAATTGTAAAAGAGTCTTTTCTGGGCAAGTATCCCGTCAGGGTGATATACAACGGAATTGATACTGATTGTTTTAAGCCGACGGAAAGTAATTTCAAAGAAAAAAACGGCATTGAGGATAAAAAAATCGTATTGGGTGTTGCAAGCGTTTGGGAAAAGAGAAAAGGTCTTAACGATTTCTTTAAATTGAACGAAATAATCGGCGATGATTACAGAATTGTGCTTGTAGGGCTTAATGACGCTCAGCTTGCCGAATTGCCTGAGGGCATTATGGGAATAAAGAGGACAAGCAACGCCCGCGAACTTGCCGAAATATATACTGCGGCGGATGTGTTTGTAAATACAACATATGAGGATAATTATCCCACAACCAATTTAGAGGCGCTTTCCTGCGGGACGCCTGTTGTAACATATAACACGGGCGGAAGTCCCGAAAGCGTCCGGGAGGGTAACGGCTTTACCGTCCCGCAGGGTGACGTGAATGCGATTTCAGAAGTATTGCCCAGAGCATCGGAACTGAAAGTTGTTACCGACGGAGAATTCAGCGCTTCACTAAAATACGAGGAATACATTTCTCTTTATAAAAAAATAATTGCAAACAGCAAATAGACTTTTTTACCGATTTTTAATCGTGACGGAAAGATTTCGGAGGTCATTATGGAAAATACGGATTTTTTGCCCAAGCTTCATTCCTGCCAGCTTATAATAGCAAGGGAAATAAAGCGGATTTGTGAGGAAAACAACATAAAGTATTTCATGATTGCAGGAACTTTGCTGGGCGCAGTAAGGCATAAAGGCTTTATCCCGTGGGATGACGATATGGATATCGGAATGCTGCGTGAGGATTATGAGCGCTTTATTGAAATCGCGAAAAAAAAATTGGGCGAAGATTTCTTCCTGCAAACCACCGATACGGACGCATTTTACGGGTTGAGTTTTGCAAAGGTGCTGTTAAAGGGCACAAAGCTTGTTGAACAGTCGGCAGGGAACCTTGCTCAAAAGGGAATATTTGTTGATGTATTTCCCTTTGACGCTGTTCCCGAAGATTCCGCGCAGGAGGAAAAACACGAAAAAAACACATATTTTTACAGAAGACTTCTGCTTGCGAAAAAGAAATATAATGTTTGCGGAAAAAGTGAATATGTAAAAAAAGCCGTATATACAGGGCTGGGCGTTTTAGCGTCATTTTACAGTTCAAAAAAGCTTTGCAACAAGCTTGAATACGAAATACAAAAATATAACGGCTCGTCGGACAGTGAAAGAATAGTTAATATCGGCGGCGCATACGGCTATAAAAAAGAAACCATTGAGCGTAAATGGGTGGAAAATACCGTTGAACTTCCCTTTGAGGATATGACCCTTGCCGCGCCTGCGGATTACAAGGCGTATCTTGAATATTTCTACGGCGATTATATGACGCCTCCTCCCGAGGACAAGCGTTATAACCGCCACGGAATTGTTGAACTCGATTTCGGAAAGTATTAAGGAGATTTATTATGAAAAAAGTTATAACCTACGGAACCTTTGATTTGCTTCATTACGGTCACATTCAGCTTTTGCGCCGTGCAAAGGCATACGGCGACTATCTTATTGTTGCATTGTCAACCGATGAATTTAACTGGAACGAAAAGCAGAAAAAATGCTATTTCAGTTATGAGCAGAGAAAGATGCTTCTTGAATCTATCCGTTATGTTGACCTTGTAATTCCTGAGGAAAACTGGGCTCAAAAGGTGACCGATGTTCAGGAGTTTAAGGTTGATACCTTTGTAATGGGCGACGATTGGGAAGGAAAATTCGATTTTCTCAAAGATTACTGCGATGTGGTTTATCTCCCCAGAACACCTGAAATTTCTACAACACAAATTAAGAAGGATTTGGGAAAATAATGAAAAAAGTTCTCATTTTTGCTCCCACCGCGCCTTCAAGCGGTATAACGCAGTATGTACTTAATATACTCGGGAAAATAGACTCTGAGGGTATTAGCTTTGATATTTTGTCTTTTCGCAATGACCGCTTAAAAAAATGGGCGGAGGAACACGGCGGCGAGTATTTTGAATTTGATATTTCAATGTATAAGCACCCTGTGTTATACAGAAAATTCCTGAAAAATGTCTTTTCAAGAGGGTATGATGTTGTTCATTACAATATTTCCACAATTTCAACGCTTTTGATTTTCAAATATGCAAAAAAATATTCAAACGCCCGTTTGATTGTTCATTCTCATGCCTGCTCCATTGAATCTCAATCCAGATTGCGATACATTGTGTTCGATAATGTTCATAAGCTGTTGCGCGTTTTTGCAAACCGTTATTCCGATTGCAAATGCGCATGTTCCGTTCTTGCTGCAGAGTGGATGTACGGAAAGAAAGCGGCAAAAAATGCGATTATTCTGAATAACGCCGTTGATATTGAAAAATTTGCTTACAGTGAAAGCGACAGGAACGCGTTAAGAGAAGAGCTCGGTATAAAAACTAAATATGTTTTAGGTCACATCGGGCGTTTTGCAGTTCCTAAAAATCACAGTTTTATCCTTGATGTATTTGCAGAGGTCTTGAAAAGAAATGATGATTGCACACTCGTTTTAGTGGGTAACGGTGAGTTGGAAAATCAGATTAAGCAAAAGGCAAAGGATATGGGGCTTAATGAGAAAATTGTATTTGTAGATTTTAAAGAGGATATATACAGATACTATTCTTTATTCGACTTGTTTTTAATGCCGTCGCTGTTTGAAGCGTTCCCTATAACACTTGTGGAGGCTCAGGCAAACGGACTCAGAGCGATTGTAAGCGATACTGTTACGGAAAAGTGCAATGTTGCAGGCTTGATTGAGTTTTTTTCTTTGGAAAAAGGAAGTGCTGCGTGGGCGGAAAAAATTATTGAAATCCTTGAAAACACATCAAGGTTGAATGTACTTAAAGAAATAGAAGCTTGCGGTTTTTCTTTAAATCAGCAAATAAGAATTATAGTGGATTTGTATTTTAATTAAATGAAAAGGGGGATATCATTGGTTGGCAACAGCTTAGGAAAAGCAATGTTCAGGTATTTTCAAATAACTTTGCTTCTTTGCTCGGTTGCGGGAGAAATTATTGGGCAGATTACCTTGAACAATGATATTCTTCTAATATCTTTGGGGTTGCTCTTGATTTGCAATCTGTTTTACGGCATGGAGAAAATGCGTGAACGATTTGTCTTCTTCTTTTTCAATTGTGCATGCGTTTTCTTTTTATACGGCAGAACATTCATTGATTATGTAGAGATGGATAATTGGCAATGGCTGTTTACCGAATCTGTTTACAGAACAGCTTTGACGATTGTTTATGTTTCGGTTTTTTCTTTGCTGATAGGCGCTGTGTTTTTCGGTCAGATTAAAGAAAAAAAATCAAGAATTCAAATACCGGAAAATACACTTTGTTCAAAGCCGCTTTTGTATAGTGAGGAGTTCATAAAAAATATACAGATAATAGTTTTAATTGTGTATTTATTGTGCGTGATTTGCACTTTTATTGCGGAAATTGAAAAGCCTATCGCTTTGCGAGGCAAATCATATACTGACTATTATGCAAATTTTGAAAGCTCATTGCCCGGTGTCATTCTTTCATTTTCTGCGTTGACAAAGTTTATGCTGTGCATGTATCTTGCAACAATGCCTACAAAGATGTCTGCATTTTTTGTACTGGGAATATATGTTTTTACAACGATTCCTGTTTTCATTGTCGGGCAGAGGAATCCCTTTATCTCTGCGGCACTTTTTGCGGTATGTTATTATTTGCTTCGGGATTTCATTAACGGAGAAAAAGCAAAAAAATGGTTTGGAAAGTTTGAAACTGCAGCAGTTGTTATTGCACTTCCGTTTTTATTTGCATTTTTGTCACTATATGAGTCTATCAGAAAGGATATTCCTATAACAGAAATAAATGTTTTTAAATCAATACTTGATCTTTTCCATTCACAGGGAATAACATTTGAGGTTATTTGCAGAGCGATAAATCACATTGATGAATTGCCGACGACGAATTTTAATTATACCTTCGGTTCTCTGATAAATTATTTTAAAGGTAATGGACTTTCAAGACTGCTTTTCGGATTTGAAACTTATAAGATACAAACCGAGGAGGCGGCACTTTACGGTAACAGCCTAGATGCGACCATAAGTTATTTTGATTTGGGAAACAAGTATTTAGAGGGCGCCGGCTTGGGTTCATCTTATATTGTCGAAAATTATATAGATTTCGGCTATATCGGAGTGATTATTTTCAGCTTTTTGCTTGGAATGTTTTTAATTTGGCTTGTTAAGAATTTCAATAAAAATATTTTTGCATCGTATATCGTATTAGTTTCCCTGTTGCAACTGTTTATGCTGCCCCGTTCTTCTGCATCGGGATGGCTTGTACTGATAGTTTATATACCTGCAATATTTTTTATCGGAATTTTGTTTTTCGCCAGTTACCTATGTCAAAAAAAATATTATAAGTAAATCTTTTAATACAGAAAGGTTGGAAAATCATTATGTTTCAAAAGTTAGGTTTAAAGGATATTTTTACCGAAATCTGGTATCGCAAATTTATAATTGCCGGTATAGCTGTTTTGGCTGTCTTGTGTGCTATTGTAAATGTTTTTGTGTTTAACAGAGAAGAAAAAAAGACTATTGAAGCTGACGGTGCAAATACGGTTTACACAAAAACGATTCTCGTGAATATCGAGGCGAAAAAGGTATCTCCGTATTATGATATGTTAGGTCAGTCGCAAAAGCTCAGAAATCTGTATCTTACCACTTGTAAAACCGAGTATTTTGCACAGTATTTGCAGGATAACTTTTCTGACGAAGATAACCTGGGGGATTATTTAATCGCACAAAAAAATAAAAGCAATGTTGATGTTCCGGATAGTAACATAAAAACAATTGCAGACTCAATGATATTTGAGGGCGCAGCTGATTCATCGTCTATTAAACTTTCATTTCAGTGCACAGACAGCGATATAGGAGATGAAATCATCGGGTTGTTTATTCCTTACATGGAGGAAATGGAAGAGAAGCTCGGCGAGTCGGAGTTTGTTGAAATTGCAAGATCTTCTTATGTTAAAGAGGTTTCTTCGTTAATTCAGCCCATAAGCAGTACAAGTATAGCAAAAAACTTAATTAAAAATTTAATACTGTTTGTGGTAGGCTTTGAATTCCTATATTTGCTTGTTGTTTTGCTTATAGTTATGTTAGTACCCAAAGTACACACGGTAAACGATTTGAAGAATTATTTTGACGCTCCGGTTTGGGAGCACAAATAAGAGGTGAACGATATGAAAAGTGATTTGAAATATATTGCGAAGCAGATACTTAATCTGTCTGAAAAATACAGTGTTATAGGCTTTGCTTGTATTGGCGAAAAAGAAGGGTCATATAAAAATGATAATTTTTATCAGTTGACGGAATTATTAAAAGAGTCGGATAGAAAATTCGCTACGGTCAATTATGACGGTAATTATAAATTCGGTGCAGATATTGACGCAACAGGAGTTTGTGACAACTTTTCTTACAATTTTAACAAAGTAGAGATACCTGAAAACTGTGTGGCCCTTGTAAACCTTAAACCTATTTCAGGCAATGAAAGCTTGTTTGATGTTGACGGAGCGCTGAATAAAATAATTCTCAGCGTTAAATACGGCAAGACATCTTATAACAACATAGAGAAAGCCGATAGACTGTTCAAAGAAAATAACATTGAAGTTATCGGCGTTGTAGCAAATAAAAGATGAGAAGTAAAAAAGTTTTAATCAATTCAATATTCGGCGTGGCGGGATATGCCATACTTATGATAAGCAATTTCGTAACCCGTTCCGTATTTGTTGACCAATTGGGACTGAGTATGGCGGGCGTGGATACAACCTTCAAAAACTTTTTGCAGGTTTTGTCTCTCGCGGAGCTGGGGCTTAGTACAGGTCTGCTCTATAAGCTTTACAAGCCTATTGAGGATAAGGATAACGCCGCGATTAAGCGTATCCTCAATTTCTATAAGCAGGCGTATAAGGTTATAGCGTCAGTATTTATGGGCGGCGCAGTGGTGATTTCTCTGTTTGTGAATTTCTTCGTTCACGATACGGATAAATCTCCTCTGTATATTTCGTTCTTGTTCATTCTTTACGCCGCCGATACGGTTGCGTCATATCTGTTTGCCAACAGAAAGGCGCTCATAGTTGCCGATCAAAATAACTATATAGTAAACAGAAACGACGCATTTATATCCCTCATAACGCTTATCAGTCAGGTAAGCTTACTGTATCTCACAAAAAGCTTTGTAGTATATGCCGTTGTAAAAATTGTTTGCAGACTTATCGGCGCGTCGTTTATCGGCCATAAGTTTAAAAAGATGTATCCTCATATTGCCGCTGACCGTTCAAAGGATACAATAACAGGTGAGGAGCGCAAATCTCTCACTAAAAATATGGGCGCAATGCTTTGCCACAGAGTCGGCGGAGTGAGCGTTACCGCAACAGGTTCTGCCATTATTTCAAAGCTTCTCGGAACCGTTCAGGCGGGAATTTACGGTAACTACACCCTGATTACAAATGCATTGTTGCAGCTTGTAACGCAGGTGTTTAACGGAATAACTGCAAGCTTTGGCAATATAATCACCGTTGAAGACGAAGAAACAGTATATAAAAGATTTAATCTTTTGTATTTCTTTAATTTCTTGATTCTCTCTTTCTTTACGGTATCTGTGGGAATTCTTGTTCAGCCCTTTATGCGGCTGTGGATGCACAATAAGCCGGACAGCTTGTTTAATATGAAAACCGTAATATTGCTGTTGTGCTATTTTTATGTTTACGGTATGCGCAAGGTTATCTTAATGGCGAAGGACAGCGCAGGGCTTTACCGTCAGGACTGTTGGTTTGCCGTGGCAGAGGCAATAATAAATATAATTATGTCCGTGGTATTTGTGCTTAAATTCCAGAGCATCAACGGCATCATTGCCGCCAATGTTCTCAGTATGCTCATTATCCCTATGTGGACTCAGCCTTATCTCGTGTATAAGCATGTGTTAAAGCATAAGCTCCCGATTTATTATGTAAAGTGGGTTTTGTATGCGGCTGTTACCGTGGGTGAATTTGCGCTTACATATTTTGTGGCGGAGCGCGTTGCCGTTACGGATAACATTTTTGTTGAGCTTATAATAAGAGCTGTTTTTTGCGTGTTGATACCCAACGGAATAAATCTTGTTGTATTCATAAAAACTCAGGAAATGCGCGATATGATAACCTTGGCATTAGGCCTTTTAAAGAAAAAGAAAAAGGCGGAATGACGAAATGCTTAAAGCAAAAAAGCTTTTTCTCTTAGATATGGACGGAACAATTTACGAGGGCGGAAGACTTTTCGAGGGTGTTAACGAGTTCTTATCACATATTGAGAAAACGGGCGGCAAATATATCTTTATTACAAATAATTCCTCACGTTCTGTCAAGGATTATGTTATAAAGCTTTCAAATATGGGAATAAAGGTGACTGAGGATAATTTCTTCACCTCGTCGCAGGCTACGGCGCTTTATCTTAACGAGCATTACAAAAACAAAAAGATATATTGTATGGGCACTCGCTCAATGATAGCCGAAATGGAAAAGTACGGCGTTAACATTGTAACAGAGCCCGATGAGGACACCGATTGTATTGCGGTGGGCTACGATACGGAGCTTACATATCAAAAGCTTTGGGATGTTTCTTACCTTTTGCAGACGAAAAAGGATATTCCCTATATCGCCACAAATCCCGACAGGGGTTGTCCCACAGAGTTCGGACTTGTGCCCGATTGCTTTGCAATATGCGAAGCCTTAAACTATGCGGCAAAGCGCAGACCGCTTTATATAGGAAAGCCCGACGGCTTTATGATTGATTATTGCGTTGAGCGCTCTCCCTTTACAAAGGAGCAGACCGTGGTTATAGGCGACAGGCTTTATACGGATATTGCCTCAGGGGTGAATGCAGGCGTTGATACAATTTGCGTTCTCAGCGGCGAAAGCACAGCAGAGGATATTGAGAAAAGCGATATAAAGCCCACATATGTTTTTAAGGATATTAAAGAGATTTTAAAGAATTTACAGGAGTAAAAAGTTATGGAGTATGATGCGTTTGACGCGGGAATAGAGCTTGGGGGACTTAGAAATAGGGACGACATCAGGCTTCTTGTTTGTTATTTATTGAAAAGTGTTGATGCTCCCATGACAAGGCAGATGCTAAATGACGCCATGCAGGAGGACGGACTTGCAAATTATTTTGAGGTCGGTCAGGCAATAGAGGAGCTCTTGAAAACAGGCAATATAACCGCAGATATTGCCGATGATGAAGAGGTTTTGTCCGTAACGGACAAGGGCAGAGAGGCGGCGGAGCTTTTGCAGACGAGTCTGCCGAGAACCGTACGCGAAAAGGCGGTTAACTCGGCTATCAGACTTACCACAAGAGCAAAAATTGAGCGTGAAAACCGAATTGAGGTAAAAAAAGAGGAAAACGGCGGGTATAATATCACCTTTACGCTTTTTGACCGTGATACAGAGCTTATGAAGCTTTCAATTTTTGTTGCGGACAGTCTTCAGCTTGAGCAGGTTAAGCAGAATTTTATTGATGACCCCGTTAAGGTATATTCAACCATTATTACCTCATTAACGGTATGATTGAAAAAATAAAGAACGACCTTTTGTGGCTTGCTCTTACAAATCATTGCCCCTATTGCGGCGAAATTTTAGGCAAGGATGAAAAATTGTGTAAGAATTGCCTTGAAAATCTGCCTGTAATAAAGGGCGATAGATGTTTTTACTGCGGCGCGGGAAAAGACAGGTGCACCTGCAAAAAGCGTAGGCTGAAATATGACGGCGTGATTGCGCCGTTTTATTATGAGGATGGTGTTTCCGAGTGCATACGCCGCCTGAAATTCAGAGGTAAAGATTTTGCCGCATACACTCTCGCCAAGGATATGGCGGAGTGTATAGATAAGGAATACGGCGGCATAAGCTTTGATTTTATGACATTTGTGCCCTTTTCTTTAAGGCAAAAGGCGGAGCGGCCGTATAATCAGAGCGAGCTTCTGGCGCAGGAGGTTTCGTCATTTACGGGAATTCCGTTGGAGAATTATCTCGTGAAGCTTTACGAGTCAAGCATTCAGCACGAAACGGAAAAGAATAAGCGCCGCGGAAATGTTTTCGGTATTTATGATGTTAAAGACGGCGCAGACATTAAGGATAAAACGGTTTTGCTGGTAGATGATATTAAAACCACAGGCGCAACGCTTTCGGAATGTGCCGTGATACTGAAAATCAGAGGGGCGAAAGCAGTATATTGCGTAACTGCCGCTGTATCGGCAAAAAAGAAAAAGAACAGCACTTGACAATTTTAGTTAATGCTGATAAAATTATTGAAAATCTAATATAAAAACGCTGTGATAAAGAATAAGATTTGAATTTGTTGCTTTCAGAGAGCCGCCGGTTGGTGTAAGGCGGTACAGCAGTCAAATCGTCGTCGCTTTTGAGCGGTTTTGCGTAAAGATTTTTTCCGTTAAGCAAAAACGGTTTACCACCGTTAGAGGGTTTTAAGCGGTCGCCCCATGGGGCGGCAATTTGAGTGGTACCACGGAAGTTATTTCGCCTCATACAGTTTGTATGGGGCGTTTTATATTGGAGGCCGGATTGTGAATTTGCCGCAAAGAAAGCATCCACGGTTGAAAAACTATGATTACGGTAGTAACGGATGCTATCATATCGTTATTTGTATTGAGAATAAATCTGTGCGATTATCTACGGTAGGGCGGGGGCTTGCCCCCGCCGCCGCAGAAATTCGTTTAACAAAATACGGACAAATTTTCAAAGAAGAACTTTTGGCATTGGAACAGCGGTATTCAATCGTAAAAATTGATAAATACTGTATTATGCCCGACCATGTGCATATTCTATTGTCTATTGATGATTTTGGGAAAACGGCGGGGGCAAGCCCCCGCCCTACCGTGGATGGTTGTGTTCGTGTTGTAAAATCCATCTCTGCACGGCGTTTTAATAAAGTTGATAACACACCCGGCAGAAAGGTGTTTCAAACTTCATTTTATGATGAAATTATCGGTAGTTCCGCATATTATGAAGAAGTTTGGCGCTACATTGACGAAAATCCAATGAAATGGTTGATAACAAAACAAAAAATATAACAAGTAAAAATATATGGGAGGCTATTATGTCCAAGGAACTTGAAAAACAGTATAATCCTAAAAATGTTGAAGAAAGGCTTTATAAAACCTGGCTCGACAACAAATATTTCCACGCTAAGCGTGAGGAAGGCAAAAAAACATATACCATCGTGATTCCGCCCCCAAACATCACGGGACAGCTTCATATGGGACATGCCCTTGATAATACCTTGCAGGATATTTTAATCCGCTATCACCGCATGGCGGGGTATGATACACTGTGGCTCCCCGGTACTGACCATGCGTCTATCGCCACCGAGGCAAAAATCGTGGAGGCAATGCGAAAAGAAGGCGTTACAAAAGAAGATTTGGGGCGTGAAAAATTCTTGGAGCGTGCTTGGGATTGGAAAGCTCAGTACGGCGGCAGAATTATTGAACAGCTCAAGAAAATGGGCTCCTCCTGCGATTGGGACAGAGAGCGCTTTACTCTTGACGAGGGCTGCAGCAAAGCGGTTAACGAGGTATTTTGCCGTCTTTATGAAAAGGATTTGATTTACAGGGGCAACCGTATGGTAAACTGGTGCCCTTGCTGTAACACATCCATATCCGACGCAGAGGTTGAATATGATGAAAAAGAGGGCAATTTCTGGCATCTTCTTTATACCGTTAAAGAAACGGGAGAACAGCTTGAGCTTGCTACAACCCGTCCCGAAACTATGCTGGGCGATACGGCGGTTGCCATTAACGCAGAGGACGAAAGATATAAGCATCTGCACGGCTGTCATGTAATACTGCCCTTGCTCAATAAGGAAATCCCCATTGTTTGCGATGAACACGCAGATATGACAAAGGGTACAGGCGTTGTTAAGATTACTCCCGCCCATGACCCTAACGACTTCGAGGTAGGGCAAAGACACAATCTTCCCATTGTCCGCACATTCACCTATGACGGTCACCTTACAGGTGCCGAGGATAAACGAATTGCCGATGAACTTATTGCAAGCGGCAGAGCGGCGGAAAATGAGCCCGAAGTTCTCGATTGCGGTAAATACGCAGGTATGACCACCATGGAAGCAAGAAAGGCCATACTTGAAGACCTTAAAGCAGGCGGCTATATTAAGGAAATCGAACCCTTAAAGCACGAAGTAGGCACTTGCTACCGTTGCCACAGCACAATCGAGCCCATGGTTTCCAAGCAATGGTTTGTTCGTATGGTTCCCCTTGCAAAGCCTGCTATTGAGGCGGTGGAAAAGGGCGAAATTAAATTTATTCCCGAAAGATTTACAAAGAACTATCTGAATTGGATGAACGGTACTCGTGATTGGTGTATTTCCCGTCAGCTTTGGTGGGGACACAGAATCCCTGCATGGTACTGTGAGGATTGCGGCGAAATGGTTGTTTCCAAAGAGCATTTAACCGCTTGTCCCAAGTGCGGCAGTACGAATTTCGTTCAGGACGAGGACACCCTTGATACATGGTTCTCATCGGCCTTGTGGCCCTTCTCCACGCTCGGCTGGCCCGAAGAAACAGAGGATTTAAAGCATTATTATCCCACAAATACCCTTGTAACAGGCTACGATATTATCGGCTTCTGGGTTTCCCGTATGATTTTCTCCGCTCTGGAATATACAGGCAAAGTGCCCTTTGATACAGTGCTTATCCACGGACTTGTCCGTGACGCACAGGGCAGAAAAATGTCAAAATCCTTGGGTAACGGTATTGACCCGTTGGAGATTATCGACAAATACGGAGCAGACGCTTTACGCTTTACACTTGCCACGGGCAACAGTCCCGGAAACGATATGCGTTTCTCCGATGAAAAAGTGGAAGCCAGCCGTAACTTCGCCAACAAGATTTGGAATGCGGCACGGTTTATCTTAATGAATCTCGGTGAAAATGAGCCTGCACCCTATATCCCCGAAAATCTTGCTCTTGAAGATAAGTGGATTTTGAGCAAGTACAATGAGCTTGTAAAGGGAGTTACCGAGTCTCTCGAAAAATATGAATTGGGTATGGCGGTACAAAAGCTTTACGATTTCATTTGGGACGTGTTCTGTGATTGGTATATTGAAATCGCCAAAATCAGACTTTCTTCTGAAGATGAAGAGCTTAAAAGGTGTGCAAAGGCGGTTCTCGTTTATGTAATGTCCAACACATTAAAGCTTCTGCACCCGTTTATGCCTTTCATTACCGAGGAAATCTGGCAAACGCTCCCACATGACGGCGAAAGCATAATGATTTCCGCTTGGCCCGAATATAGCGATAAGCTTGTATTCCTTAACGAAGAGGCTGATATGGAAAAAATTATGACCGCTGTTAAGGCAGTACGCAACCGCCGTGCGGAAATGAATGTTCCCCCATCAAAGAAAGCACAGCTCAATATCGTAACAAAGGATACAGAGCTGTTCGCAGACGGTGCAAAATACTTTGTACGCCTTGCTTCTGCCTCCGAAATCGGCGTTTCCGAAACGGAAAGCGTGTTTAATCTTGAAGGAGCGGTAAGCGTTGTTACCGAGGCGGCAACAATTTATATTCCCGTGGATGAGCTTGTGGATTTCAAGGCAGAGCTTGAAAGACTCCAGAAGGAAAAGAAAGCCGTTTTAAAGGAAATCGACTTCTTGAATTCAAAGCTCAATAACGCAAACTTCGTTGCCAAAGCGCCGGAAGCCGTTGTAAACGGCCAGCGCGAAAACCTCGCAAAGCAAACCGAAAAACTCAAAATGCTTGAAGAGAGCATAGCAAAAATTACAAATAAATAAAATGATACGGAAATGCCTTCCCCTTGAGGGGAAGGTGTCACCGTAGGTGACGGATGAGGTGTTTATATGAATAAAACCAATAATCCAAAACTAACAGTAGGGCGGGGGCTTGCTCCCGCCGTTACCTTTTTACAAAACTATAATAATTGCAAATATTGTAGGGGCGGGTCTCTGTGCCCGCCCGAAATATTTGAACAAAAGAAAACGATTTTGATAATTGTCAATATCCAAATTTGGACATTGTCATAACATGAACCAAACATTATAATTGGAAGTAGGAGAAATAATTATGAGTACAGATACATTTGCTTATAGATTAAAAACAAGAAGAGAGGAGCTGAATTATTCGCGTAAGGGTTTAGCAGAAGAGTCAAATATACCTGAAAACACCATTAGAAATCTTGAAAGTGGCAAAACAAAATTTCCAAGAGCAGATACGCTTTTTATGTTATCTGATATTTTAGATATTTCTCCGCAATATTTATTATATGGAGGTTCTAAAATGAATGCTTATACAGACAGTATTATTAAAGAAATGGCAAACTTAAGTTATGATCAGATTAATGAAATCAAAGAAACAGACAAATCGAATGTTGCAGTACCTAAATTAGCAAACGCTACGGCAATAAAAGAGGTTAAAAAAATATGGGATAGTCGAAACATCTTTACTGGCAATAAAACTGGTATCGCTTATGAACCTTATGTTCAAGATGCAGTATACAAATATTGTCAAAACAGAAAGTATTTTAAGAAGAAATTTAATTTAGAATAACATGAAAATATTAAGAAAATTTATAGTTGTTTATGATAAGTCAACATCTAAAAATAACTTGATAGAACATCAATTAACTTGGCGCAAGAAATATTTATTACAACTTGGTATTTTGATTATTTATAAAAATAGCCTTGGTCAAAGAGTCAAGTGGCATCCAATTGAGGATGGTGTAGTGAATCAAAAAAGAGGTTATATAACAAGCAAAGATGATTACATAGTTGATGAAAGCAATAAATCCATAGAAGTTTTTACAGAGAATAGTTCTTACTCATATACTATAATTAAAGAAATAGATGTTGATTTCAATTTGTTCAATGTTATAGAATTTTAATTTTGGGGCAACTAATCACGTGCGGGCACTTAAGCTGTATAGTGTAATAACATAGTAAACAGGAGTGTAAGGACATAGTATACAGTTT
>JBJEPW010000002.1:0-68917 GCA_051881435.1 Candidatus Fimenecus sp.
GAGCAGCGGTCTCCAAAACCGCGTGCCGAGGGTTCAAGTCCTTCTGCCCCTGCCATACAAAAAGCCTTGAAACTGCGTGGTTTCAAGGCTTTTTCTTTGTTCTTCTAAGGTCGGTACGCGGTCTGAAAGTCCGCATCTTGGTGCTCAATTTGAGCGCCAATTTCGCATCTGTTGCCAACCGTTCCCAATAATTCCGTCTGCTACATCATCAATATAGCATCAATTTATATCACGATTTTTTATCATATTTCCCCTTATCATTGAAATCTTTTTTCACTATATATGCTATCGATTTCCAAATATTTGTGATATAATAAAAACAAGCTAGTAAAAACTTAAACTATTTCGCTAACAATTGGGGGAAGAAATTTATTGAAAGTTTGTATATTGACTGATATACACAACAATGTGGTTGCATTAGAGTCAGTCTTAAATGTTGCATATTCAGAAAATTGTGAAAAATTTATATGTGCAGGAGATATCATCGGTATAGGTCCATATCCAGAAGAAACAGTCCAGAGAGTAATGCAAATACCTAACTTGATCGCGGTTAGAGGTAATCACGAAACATATTTGCTGGAAAGTATGCCGTCACAATATCCTAACAATGAAGGTATGGGGTATGAAGAGATGGAACATCACAAATGGGAGCATAACCGATTATCTCAAAATTCTATTTTATTTTTAAGGAATCTTCCTTATCGTGTTGATTTCTGCGAGTGTGGCAAGAAAATTTCAGTTATGCACTATTTCATGAATCGGGATAATCAATATATCAATTATAGGCTGAGCCAAAGGAAGAACCACCTATCAAAACTGTTTCCTAGTAAGGAACAAGACATTGTAATTTTTGGACATGATCACAATAGAACAATTTGTCACAACAAGGATAAATGGTTCATCAATAGCGGTTCACTTGGATGTCCGGCAAGTGAAAAAAATATTGCACGAGCTACGATATTGGAGATAACGGAAAATGGTTCTATTTCTGTACATAACATAGATGTACAATATAATGTTCAAAAAGTACTTACTGACATAAATAGGCTGAATTATCCTGCTTCTAAAGAAATTAAACAAATATTTTTTGGCGTAAAAGATTGATGTTCTTCAATCGATTATAACGATTTGCTTGCTACATAATCAAACAGCATCATTATTTGGAGGTAACCATGCTTAACAGATATTTTAACTCACAAGATAACCCTGATCTCCTTTACGCTAATATTGTCTTAAAAAACATCCATTTTGCTTTGATTGCACTGGAATATATATTTGATGATCACAATTATAATACAGGCATATATCATGATGAGCATACCTACTATTTTTATCATATTCAAAGTTTACTAACTGCTTGCGGAAATATATCAAATGTGTTTTATAACACCTTTAGCGGGAATACAGCTTGCGAACGTTCAAAAAGACTCCGTAATTTATTTGATGTCAGCAAAACAAAATACCCATTAATATTCCAAAAAGAAGTGCGTAATACAAATGAGCATTTTGATGAACGATATGAACAGTTTAATAATTGTATCGGTGATTATAATATCTTAGATGAGAATACCGATGAATTTATGAGAACAATTATAACTCAGAATCCGCATTTACGAACTTATGACAAAAAGAATAAAATTTATATAACGTATAACAGACAATTAAAACGCATTGAATATAATTTACAAACACTCAAAAAGGAATTATTCGAACTGCAAGAAGAAATAACCAGCAGTAACTTATTTATAGACAATTGGATAAGCAGTATTGAAAATGAACAAGTTACATAAAAATACTCTTATTGATTTGATATTTTCTTTGTCTAATGCGACGCAAATTTTGACCGCCGAGGGTTTTCCTTGGCGGTCTTTTGGTATCATTTCAAGTCACATTTTAAGTTTCATTTCAAGATACATTTCAAGTTACATTTCAAATCCTTCTGTCATTCCGTTGAGTCTTGATGTGTCTTTTTTGACATAATAGAGTTCTGTAATTTGCGAGGTGCTGTGTCCGAGTAAATCGGCAACCTGCTTGGGTGTTAAGGATTTTATTGAGCCGTCCGGTTGCTTAATGCCGTTTATAAGATTGGTTGCAAAGGTATGTCTTAGGCTGTGTAAGCCTTTCGTTTCAAGTCCTGCTGCTTTCAGTATTCTGTAATATCTTTTTCGGAAGTTTACAGGTCTTGTGTAGTCGCCGTTCTCGTCGCACACCAGGGGCGTATTTTCGCCGAAATAGGCTTCTTTGCGCAAGTCCTATATCATCTTCCATTGCCGTCCTATTCAGCGGTACAGTGCGCATACCGGCGGTGCTCTTTGGCTTGCCGACTTTTATTTCTCTGCCGCTTGTAAAATCCGCGCCGTCACGCCGTGATATTTCTTTCACCCCCTGCCGAACTGTCAGCCTCTCAAAGCAACACAATACCGCAAGTTGTTACATATATCCGGATAATTATTGATAAAACAAAATTTAAGTGATATAATGTCATAAAGACAAACTGGAATATTCATCTGTATAAGGAGTATGTATGAAAATTAAGAGAGTCGGCAAATTTATCGGCATAATTTTACTAATTATACTGGCAATAATACTTATCTTCACACTGGTGACGTTTTTTATTCACAGCGCCAAAACGCGGGAAGAAATCACTCTGTTAAAAGAAAAAGGGTATTATAATCCTGTTTCGGTAGGCAGTTATTCTCTTAATGTTGCCAAATTCGGTAATGAGAATGGGAAGCACACAATAATTGGTCTTGCGGGACTCGGTATGGGGGATTTTTCGATTTCTGCGAGACAGATGACAGCTTGTCTTGAAGAAGATAATCTTGTTGTGTTTGTTGACCGTGCCGGTTACGGTTTCAGTGATGATACCGATAATGAGATGACTCTTGAATACATAGTCGAGGATTATCGCAAGGCACTTGTAAACGCAGGAATTGAAACTCCGTATATTCTTATGCCTCATTCTATCGGCGGTGCGTATGCGAATTACTGGGCAAGCAAATACCCAGAAGAAATAGAAGCGGTTGTATTTGTGGACGGCTCTCAGCTTAGCGAAAATGCCTTCGAGGATGAGACTGTCAGTAAAGTCGGCATAATCGACAGAACAGCTGCATTGCTTGCAAAGATTGGATTCAGCAGATATGTTCTTCGTGATTATATTTATCACTATCCCGATAATTTTTCTGAGGAGGAACAGTATCTCGGCGATGCGCTGACTCTTATGACATTGGATTCTATTGCACCCGTTTCCGAATCGGGACTGCTGGCGAAAAACGCTCAGGATGCTTTTAACGGGATAATCACAAATGATATTCCAAAGCTGTATATCTGTGCAAGCTGGGGAATTGAAACAAAAGAAGATATAATTGAACTCAATAAATGGATTAACCGCCAGATTGAGATTAACAATCTTGATATGCCGTTACGCTCTTTGGATATTAGCGACGAGAAAGCGAAAAAAACGATTGAATCATTTGAAGAGGGAAGAAACGAAACTATTTATCCTTATGCGGAAAAAATGGGAAACTGCCGGGTTATTTGCCTTGCAGGCGACCATATGATTTATGAGCAGAAGCCAACGGAATGCGGTGAGATTATCAAGAACTTTATTGATGGGCTTGATGGGTAAATTACGGTTTATAGAAGGCTTTGTCAATAACAGTGTGTAAGAGATACACAAATTTTAATGCACTTGTAGGGGCGATTCACGAATCGCCTGTTCAATCCCGCCTTTGTATTGATTTTGCGGTGCACCGGGTCGTCGCACCCTACGAATATGTTATTGGTTTTGATATGATTTTACGGGCGGGCATGGAAACCCGCCCCTACAACAACCACGCCGTTGATTTACCATAAATCGGAATTTTACAAAGAGGTGTATCAAATGAAAAAGATTAGTATTGGTCGTCTTATTTCTCTTATTGGAATATTGGTTTTGTCCATAGGACTGGTTTTCAATGCTTTTGAATTTGTATCCATTGCAGCATTTCGTATTATTGTCCTTGTCGGCATTATTGCGGAAGTGCTTGCACTTATTCTTATTCTTAAGAAAAGCGAGTTTTAACATACAAATTTCGGTTTATATAAATACTTGCCACCTCTAAAAGAATTTGTATTTCTTTTAGAGGTGGTTTTTATTTAGCATTTTCCTGATGGAATTTATACCCCAATAAATTCATATGCCTCTTATGTTATATAAGCTTGAATTTCCGTTGAAAAACTATTTTGGCGGTTGAATGGGTTTCGAAAATATGGTAAAATCATCGTATATTATATACGGTGGTTTTTTATGCGTACAAAATACTACGCAATACCGAAAAATAAAGGAGAATTTTCCATGGCACATAATGGCGACCCTACCCTTTCCTTACAAATTACCGATGTTAAGCCCACCCCGTTTATCACGGCAGACGGACTGCATCAGGTTACCGTGTTTCTAAAATCCACACGAGCTTTTGCAAATGTTTGGGGCAAGATTACTTTGGCAGGCTTTGCGCCAAATACCGTTAATCTTGGCAAAATCTCACGGGGCAAATCCGAACACAGCCTTTTATTGCCGGACACAAACAGCGTTTTGCGTCCGGGGGAAACCACCGCGCTGAAAATTGAACTATACGCAACCGAAAACTGTGACGGTGCACCGTTGACGGTTTACGAAAATCCGAATTGGGAAAGAACACGCCACTGGCAGTTTTATCTTTCTCAAATGATGCACACAGATTTGGGCTATACGGATTATCAGGAGACGCTCCGTCCCCTGTTCACAAGCTACTTAAACACGGCAAAGGGATACATAAAGGCCTCGGAAAGCCGAGAAAACGAGACTGAAAAATACAAATTTGCCGTGGAGTCCTCCTGGGCGGTGACCGCCGCCTATATGAAGGAGCAAAACGCCGAGGAATTGGAAGAATTGGCGGATTTGATAAAGCAGGGCAAGGTAATGGTGGGTGCAGGAAAATACAACTGCACCATGGAATGTTTCGGTACGGAGGAAACCGCCCGCGCGGCGTATCACTCCAAACGAATTGTGCCTGACCGCTTACATGCGCCCAGTTCCGACACTTTGCGTATGTTTGACAACCCTGCTGTTTCCAAAAGCTATGTGGATATTGCAAATTCGGCAGGTATCAAATACGCCATTCATTCCATGAACCCTGACCGTTCACCGTATCACAAGGAAAAGTTATACGATATATTCTATATGACGGGATTTAATCCCGAAAACAAACTGTTGATTTTCAACGGCAAAAGCTACGGTGAAAATTACGGCTTTTGCGGGAACTACGAAAATCCGAAAAAAGGAGACGCCAAAATGGCGGCGAAAACTTTGCTCGGGTTAATTGAAAAATTAGAAGCAAAGACAGGCAGGACTGCCTACCCTTACGATAAATTTCCCCTGCCGCTGATTCCCTTTGGTGACAACAAGCCGCCCCTGGACACGCAGATTAAAATCGCCAACGAGGTGAACGGGAATTGGCAGGCGAAAGGCTACGCTTACCCGAAAATCATTGCCGCATTCCCCGAACAGTTCTTTGCTGAATTGGAACAGGAATACAGCGCTCTTATCCCTGTGGAAACAGGAACGGAGGAAAATTGGTGGAATGACGGTTGGGGCACAACGGCGCACGAATCGGGCACAAATAAGCGCAACAGCAATCTGTTGCCCGTAGCGGAGACTGCCGCTTCGTTTGCATCGCTCAACTTCGGTGAAACATACCCTTATGATGACCTGTTTGAAGCTTGGGAGCGTTGTTCTGTTTATAACGAGCACACATGGGGCTTTAACACCTACAAGGACTGTGACGAGTACCATCAGCAATTTGAGTGGAAGCGTTCAAACGCATTGGGAGCAAATGCGTTGGTCGAAAAAACGATGGACAGCGCTCTGCACACATTGGCAAAACACACGAAAACAGCAGGACAAAGCATTTTTGTTTATAACGCCCTCAACAAACAGAGAACGGATATTGTTTCTGTGGAATTGGGCGAGGATTTCCCTAAAACTTTCTGCATTTATAATGGCGGAGAAAGTGTTGCATATGAGAAAAACGGCAACACCGTAACCTTTGTGGCAAAAGATATACCCGCCATGGGGTACAAGGTGTTTTCGGTTGTATCTGCCCCGGAAAAGCCTGTATTTAAAGGCAAAACCACCTGTGACGGGCTTTGCGCAGAGTCGCCGTTTTACCGTCTGACGCTAAACCGTGACGGCACGGTTCAAAGTATTCTTGACAAGGAAAACGGCAACCGTGAAATTGTGGATGGTTATGCCGAGGTGAAATGGAATCAATATCAGTATTATGATGATTTCGGTATCCCTTTCAGCAATATGGGTGCGAAATTCACGGACAAAAAATGGAAATTGTATCGACCGAAAGAAGAAAACACCACCATACAGATGGTACCGACGGCATACGGCATGAAAATTGTGGTGCTGACCGGTACTTTCCGTGCAGGCAGTATTTTACAGACGATTACGCTGTATGACGACATTGCGCGTATAGATATTGACAACAAGGTACTGAAATCTCCCCTGCCGAAACTGCAACACAAGGAGGAAGCATTTTACACCTTCCCCTTTAAGGCGGACAAGGGATATGAAATCCGCTGTGATCTGCCTGTTGGTAATACCGCCGAGGGTGAGCAGGTATTCGGCACTTCCACCGATTGGTACACGGTCAACAAATGGGTAAATGTTTACGATAAAAAAGATAATTACCGTATGACTTTGGCGCTCAAAACCGCGTCGCTTGTGCAGTTCGGTGAACGGCGCACGGGCAACTGGTCTTTTGATTACAAATCCGAACAGCCCTGTATTTACAGCTATGTTTTCAACAATATGTGGCAGACGAATTTCCAGGGCGACCAACCAGGTACGGCTGAATTTTCCTATTCTGTTTCCACGGAAAAAGGTAACTCCATTGAACACATCAATCAGTTTGCGTTATGTATTGCCGAACCCTTACAGGCTGTGGCAGTTCAAAATACAGGCGAAAGTGATAAATACGCTACGGAAACGGCGACATTTATGACTTTGAGCCACGAAAATGTGATGGTTACCACTCTAAAAGCAGCAGAGCCCAACGGTGACGGTTTAATTGTCCGTTTCCACGAATTCGGCGGCAAAAGTGCCGATAATGTGACGGCAACCTTTGCAAAAGAAATTGTATCTTACACCGAGACCGATATTGTGGAAAACGACATGGGCACGGAAACGAAAGATGCTGTTTTAAGATTTTCACTGAAACCGTATGAAATGAAAACCTTCCGTATTAAAACAGCGCAGACCTTGCCGTCGGTTACAGGTGTAAAAGCGGTTTTCAGCACAACCGCCCTACCGCGTGCGAAACATTATCAAAAAGCACGCGTAACGGAACTTTTGGACAAGAAAGATACATTTCAGGGCGTTGCAGTTTCGTGGGAAGCGCTTGCAGGGGCATTATATTATGAAGTTTTCCGCACAAAGCAAGGCGGCGAACCGCTCTTTTTGGGTGCGACAAAGAACACCGCATGGTTTGACACGCAGGTGACAAGTGAAATCTGTGAAAAATATCAGTACGCCGTGCGCGCGGTGGGCTGTGGGCAAAAAGGTGAATTTTCCGCTGCTGTTTCCCCTGTTTGCGGTGAAACACAAGAGGGTTGTATTTTTGAAGCGCCCATTCTCCACGGTGTGCCGCGGGAGAAAAACCGCATAGATTTATATTGGACGCCTGTTCAAAGCATATTCCCTGTAAGCCATTACGAAATCTACCGCAACGGCAAACTGATTGGGAAAACTACGGACTCATACATCACCTCTTACCGTGATTACGGTGCGCGGTTCGGTGAGGAATATGAGTATCGGGTATGCGCCGTTGATACAAGCGGTACACGCTCAGAGAGTAACAAATTAACGCTGAACCTTA
This sequence comes from Candidatus Fimenecus sp., assembly GCA_051881435.1. Classification (GTDB taxonomy): domain Bacteria; phylum Bacillota; class Clostridia; order Oscillospirales; family Acutalibacteraceae; genus Fimenecus. Next base: position 7,905 of record JBJEPW010000002.1, read on the forward strand.
AAGACGAGTTTTTAGAAAAACAGGACTCACCTTTGGCAACCACCAAAAAACGCCGTTGGCAGAAATAATATAAAACGCGCTCCGTCAGTTTCCCGACAGAGCGCGTTATTTTACGGTATTCTTAATGTTATATAACTTTTACAGTTCAATTATGCCGTTGATATAAAGGTCAAGATATATTACATCATAGGCATCAACTGCGCCGTCATGGTTTATATCACCGACAGCACGCTGTAAATCGGTAAGGCTGTCTCCGTTTGCAACCGCCGATTTATACACCAGGTAATCGGAAATATTTACAGAGCCGTCGCCGTCCGCATCGCCTTCGTCCAATGCGATAAAGGTCATATCGTGCTCATTGGCAAAGGTTTCGGCAACGGTACCTGTGTAGCCGTAAATCGTTGTTACAGGTGAATTTACAAACGCAAATTCGCTTATCTCAACAATATTATCCAAAAGTGTTACGGCAGTAAGTCCCGCACAGTTTGCAAATGCGTAATCACCTATCTTATAAACGGCGTTTCCGTTTACAACTCTGGGAACAACTGCATTCGAGGTATCAGAGATGCTGCATCCTGTTATCTCCGCACCTGTTTCGTCAGTATTATAATCAAATATGCAATCCCCGCATTTGGCGCATACGCAGTTAATATACACATGGTCGCAAAGCTTGGGAATTGGCTCAGTTTTCGTTGCGCCGCACTTTGTGCAGGTATAGGTCATCTCGCCCTCTGCCTCAATCGTTGGTGCTGTTGTTTCTGCGCCTTGATTCCATGTGTGATCCTCTGTTAAACTATCGCCGCAGGAACAGGTGCCGATATGCTGAACATCATCAATTTCTTTCCAGCCGTATGTGTGCGTGTGCGCTTCATCTGCCGGTTCAATATAGAGCGTCAGGCAGGTTTCTGCCACATCCTTTTCAAAATAGGCATATACGATAACCTTGAAATAACCCGATTCCGTGGGTGTACCCGTAATCTCACCGGACTTGCCGTTAAACTCCAATCCTGCGGGCAAGGGACTGCTCTTGGTATCGACTTCCCAATATGCACCTTTTTGACTTGCCTCTAAAAAGGCGTAATATTCCTCGCCCACCTTGCCGTCGGGCAATTTTTGGGTGAGAATTTCAAACTGCTCACCCTCCAAAACGGTGACGGTAAAGGTTTCTGTGTCCGAGCCGTAGCCGTTGGTTGCCGTAACGGTTAAATTGACAGTGCCTGTCACATTGGAATAGAGCGTCAGGTATCCTGCATTTGTAATATAGAAATAGACATCATAGTCATTCAAATTTTCATCGGTGATTTCGACGCCGTTTACTTCAATTTTCGTCAATTCAAAAGTGATGTCCGCGGCGCCCTCCGCCAAAACTTGCACACTCTCGTAATAATATACGCCTGCCGTAATATCGTCGATGGTTTCAGGGCCTGTAATCGTCGGCGCGCGCATATCCAAGCCGCAGTGCGCACAGTAACCGTCTGACCCTGCAATATGCTCGTCAACCGTTGCGTCATGCGTTACATTTGCGTAAGTGTAGCGTTTATCCTCTGTATGGTTGGTTTTGTTTATCCCCGCACAGCACCAATGGGTATTGCGGTAGATATTATCCGTTGTGCACCCCAAAAGTTCAAAATTTAACCTGGGGTAAGTCTCTGCCGGGCGGGGGTCTTCCTCACTCGGGCCGGGGTCGGCAAGCCTTTGTACCATCCATCGGGAACTTGTCGAATATACTTGATTCAATTTATAGCCGACTTCGCCGCTTGCAAAAGTCGATTGGGGAACGGAATAGCAAGCCGGCGCATCAGAGCCGTAATATTCCCTGAAAAGCTCTGCCGGGCAAACATCAGCATCGTTATAACCGTTCGTAACATCTTCGCTTGTCACGCCTGAACCCGCAACCAGCGCAAATGCGCCGCTGTAACTGTTAGAACGGTAAGACGAATCGGAAGCAGGATAAGTATCCGTCAAGCGGACAGACCCGGCATTAAAACAACCCCTGAGTTCACCGCCGACAGTTTCCCCGATAACACCCGCCGCAAAAGCCGTGCCGGTAACTGCGCCGTAATTTGCACATAACTCTACAATCGTATTAATCACAGCATAGTCCACAACACCTGCGGCGTGCATACCTTCCACTTTGCCGTAATTCGCGCAATAACGCACTGAGTCCCCGGTGCACTGCGTAGTATTTGTTGTTCTTGACAAAATGCCTGCGGCATACCCGCCTTCCGCATAAACATTTCCGAAATTGAAGGAACTCGTAATCCCCGAAGTGCCGCTCGTAGAATTGCTCGCGCCGCCTGCAATACCTCCGACAAAGGGGCGGTGATAGGTTGGCTGGTCTTGGGAATAGGTAGTCTTCAAAGCGCCGATAACAGTGCCGTAATTTATGCAATTTGATATGTCATGATTTCGCAATTTACCCACAATACCGCCAACGCCTGCGGGTTCATAAGTTGTTCCCGCGCCGAAGCCTACAACCGTTGCATGGTTTTCGACAACATACATCAGTCCGCTTGACACACCTGCAACACCGCCGGCAGTACCCTGGTTCGAAACAACACATGAATTTGCACCGATTTTTAAGTGACTGACCGAACCGCCGTTGCCGATATATCCGAAAAATCCGGGTGCGCCGTATATGTAACCGGGAAATTGTGAAAAATCGATTTGTGCAGCCTGTTCCGCAATGTTCACATACACGCCGTCAATCGTGTGCCCGTTACCGTTAAAGTTCGCGTTCATATTGTAAATCGGAATCCAGGCATTCAGTTCGATAACATCGCTTCCGTCAAGCCACACGCCGTTTTCTGTACCGTTTAACCCGGTACCGAGAAACGCCTCCAACTGTTGACCGTCCTCTGACATTTTTCGGACGGCAATACAACCGCTTTCCTCCTGATATTCAAAGGTGACACCGGGATTAAAGTTGATATCCGCCGTCAAAATCGCCTTAAAGTCGTCCGAAGACGGCGACTGTGTCGCATTGATTGTATTCGCATACCAATACAGCTCATTTGTTGTGCCGATTTGGTAAACATCGCTCACCTTTTCCGGTTCAACAGGCGTGGTGAGGTCTGTAACACTGCTCGTTGTATCCTCACCCGTTGCAAAAACCGACAATGGCAGGATAGTAAGCGCCATAACAATCGACAGCAAAATGCTGATTGCCTTGCGGCTTGTAGTTCTCATATATATTCCTCCTTAAAGATTACAATTCTGCTTATAATCAGTATATATATGCTTCGTTTTCGCCGCAACATACCGTAGGGGTGATATTTGAAAAAGCAGGGGTGATTTTTGGGGTGATAAGGCGATTTCGGCAAAAAAATTCTCCCTTCGGAGAGGGAGAAAACATAAATACTTTTGTTTTACATTAAAAACGGCGGGGGCAAGCATTACTCACCTGCCGGCTCGGACAGCGCTTCTGCTCATTTTATTCGCAGAGGTGTCCACCGGACACCCGCGCCCCGCCCTACCTCCCCTTTCAGGGGAGACGAGATATAATCGTCAGAGGAGGAATAAACTGGTTTTTGTTTTATTCTTTATGCGCCATATCAAACAGCTCTGCCCTGCTTGAAACGCCCAACTTTTCAAAAATGTGCGCCGTGTGGGTTTTTACAGTATTTTCGGAAATGCACATCTTTTCGGCAATGGTTTTTCTCTTTTCGTTTTCCAATATGTAACCGAGCACCTCGCGCTCCCGTTCGGTTAAAGGCTCCCGGAGATTTGCATTTTGCAAAAATTCTTCAAGGAGAGAGAGTTTTTTAGTTGCTTCGGGCGATTGCATATTTTTTTGCTCATAATCTTCAACAATGCCGTACAGCAAAAGCAACAAGCCCTCGGTCATCATGTAGGAAACCGACAAAAACTCAAAATGAACATGAATACATTTTTCCGCAACCCAAATTGCGATATTGCCGAGCACAACAACCAAGAGAAACACAGGGTATTTGAGAGAAACCGCCGTTTTTTTCACAATGGAATAAAGAATTACGCAAATCATACCCACAAAATATAAGGCGACATACAAAGCATATATAAAATGCAAAGGGCCGTAAACTTTTACAAGGGTGGTTATACCGTTTACGGTTTCCAATTCCGCGCTTTTGTAATATATGGGGAGTATCCCTGGTGTAACGGCAATAAGCAGTACCGCAATTCCTATGCAAACAAAAACCGCCGCCGATTTTTTGGATATTTTTATTCCGCAAAGGGAAAATATCATCATCAGCATTAAAAAAGGCAAAAATACACTGCCTAAGTATGCAATATCGTTGGAAACGATTGCAAAAGGCAAGGTTTTGGAAACAGAGAGCAAAAAATACCCTGTATTGCACACGGCAACCGAAACGAACAAAAGCGAAAGATAAATATTCTTTTTCCGTACAACAAAAAGGCAGACGAATGCCAATAATACTGAAATTAACGCCACAATGCCGTAAAACAGTTTCATCACTCGTCCTCCTTTTTTTCTTCATTATACACAACATTTCGGATTTATGCAATACAAAAAGACGGCTCACTGCCTGTAATCGCTTAAAAAGTCGGAAAGCTTATTCATAGCCTCGCTTAACACTCTCACATTGGGCAGATATACTATTCTTGCGTGGTCGGGCCGGGGATAATGGAAGCCGCCGCCGTGAACGAGAAGCACTTTTTTCTCTTTTAAGAAGTCAAGGACAAGCTTTTCATCGTCCTGCAAATTGAATTTTTTACGGTCAAACTTCGGGAAAATGTAAAATGCCGCTTTGGGTTTAACGGCGGTTACACCGTCAATGCTGTTGAGAGCATTATAAATCAACTCTCTCTGCTCATAAATTCTGCCGCCGGGGAGGAGCAATTCATCAACGCTCTGCGTGCCGCCGAGAGCTGTTTGAACAATGCTTTGAGCCGGCACATTTGAGCAAAGGCGCATTGACGACAGCAGATTGAGCCCCTCAATATAGCCTTTAATCCTCTTTTTATCGCCGCTTATTACCATCCATCCCACGCGGAAACCTGCGACTCTGTGGGATTTTGAAAGTCCGTTAAAGCTGACGCAGGGCACATCGGGAGCGAGGGACGCCAAAGCGGTATGGGTTAAACCGTCCATAACAAGGCGGTCATAAATTTCATCGGCAAAAAGAATAAGTCCGTTTGTTCTCGCTATATCAACTATTTCCTTTAAAACCTCGTCGCTGTAAAGGGCGCCTGTGGGGTTATTGGGGTTAATTATTACAATACCCTTTGTTTTATCGGTAATTTTACTTTTAATGTCCTCAATATCGGGGTTCCACTCGTTTTGCTCATCGCAAATATAATGGACCGCATTGCCCCCTGCAAGTGTTACCGCCGCCGTCCAAAGGGGATAATCGGGAGCGGGAACGAGAATTTCGTCGTCATTATCCAAAAGTCCCTGCATAGCCATTACTATAAGCTCGCTTACACCGTTGCCCGTATAGATATCGTTTATATCAACGCCCTTTACGCCTTTGAGCTGGCAATATTGCATTATAGCTTTGCGTGCGAAAAAAAGCCCTTTTGAATCGGAATATCCCTCGCAGTTACTCAGATTATACATCATATCGTGTATAACCTCGTCGGGAGCTGTAAACCCAAAAGGCGCAGGGTTTCCGATATTCAGCTTCAAAATCTGCCTGCCCTCCGCCTCCATACGGTTTGCCTCGTCCATTACGGGGCCGCGTATATCATAGCATACATAATCCAACTTATGGCTTTTACTAAACTCTTTCAAACAAATCACCTAAATATAAAAATTCCCTTAAAATATAAAAATACTCCCACCGATAACACGATGGGAGTAAAACAATTAAAGATTACTGCTCAACAGCGTAAACGCTTACTTTCTTTCTGTCTTTGCCCATTCTCTCGAACTTAACCTTACCGTCGATAAGAGCAAAAAGAGTATCGTCAGAGCCGCGGCCTACATTGTTGCCGGGATGAATGTGAGTTCCGCGCTGTTTAACAATGATGTTACCTGCGAGAACTGCCTGACCGTCCGCCTTCTTAACGCCGAGTCTCTTTGACTCTGAATCACGGCCGTTCTTTGTTGAACCCATACCTTTTTTATGAGCAAATAACTGAATGTTTATTTTAAGCATCAAAAACACCTCTTTCAAGTTTCAAATTATGGGGATACTGACCTGCAAGCTGTTCAATATGCAAATACAGACCGTCAGTAATCACCTTGGCTTTTCGGGCATCTTCCAAATTCATCTGAATTTTCATATACCCGTCACGAACCTCTGCCTCGGGACTGAGCTTTAAAACCTCAATCACGGTATTTGCCGCCATATACGCCGCTGAGGAAACCGCACTGCAAACAATATCGCTGCCCTGCTCCCCTGCTCCTGAATGACCGCTTATCTCGAAAGAAACCGCCGTATCCCCCGAAAACAGAAATTTTACTTTTGTCATTATGCGTTTATCTCGGTAATCTCAACCTTTGTATAGGGCTGACGATGACCTTTCTTGCGCTTTTCGTTCTTCTTGGGCTTATAGGTGAAAACGGTAACCTTTTTACCCTTTCCGTTTTTGATGACCTTGGCAGTAACCTTTGCGCCCTCAACATAAGGTGCGCCTGTTGTGATACCGTCATCAGAACCGACTGCTAAAACCTTATCAAAGGTAATCTCAGCGTTCTCCTCAGCGTCAAGCTTTTCAACAAATACAACATCGCCGTTTGTGACCTTGTACTGCTTGCCGCCGGTAACAATAATTGCGTACATTTACATAACCTACCTTAAATATAGACTCGCTATCGAGGGCGGGAAAAATCCGCTTTCAGTATAAAAAGACATACTGCCCCCTAATATGCGGCTTGAATATTTTAACAGACAAGACTTAAAAAGTCAAGGGTAATTTCAAATTATTTACCCGATTTATGTAAAAATGTGTGCTATTGCGTTAATTATTATGCACACGGCGGTACCGCACAGGGTAGGTATTATGAAAGAGAGAGCCGTCCATTTAATGCTTTTTGTTTCTTTATGCACCGTAAGAAGCGTTGTGGAGCAGGGCCAATGCATAAGTGAAAACACCATTACACAAAGGGCTGTTGTCATATCCCAGCCGTTTGAAACGAGAAGTTCCCGAAGTTCAAAAAGTGAGGAATATTCGCAAAGCGTGCTGTTCTGCATATACGCCATAAGCATTATGGGAATTACGATTTCATTGGCGGGAAAGCCTAAAACAAATGCCGTGAGTATCACGCCGTCCATACCCATAAGCTTACCAAGGGGCTCCAGCGCTTCGGTACAGTGCATAAGCAAGGTTTTATCCCCTGCCGTTACATTCGCCAAAATCCATATTACTATTCCCGCAGGCGCCGCAACGCTCACTGCTCTGCCCAGCACAAACAATGTGCGGTCAAATACGGAGCGGATAATAGTTTTTCCTATCTGCGGTTTGCGGTATGGCGGCAGTTCAAGGGTAAAAGACGAGGGAACGCCCTTTAAAAGAGTTACGCTTAATATTTTTGACACGGCAAGTGTTGCGGCAATGCCGAATAAAATTACTGTGCAAAGCAGAGCCGCCGACAAAAAACTGCCTGCAAAGCCTGTTGCACCTGCAATGAAAAACATTGTTATTACGGCAATCAGCGTTGGAAATCTTCCGTTGCAGGGCACAAAGTTATTTGTGAGTATGGCAATTATCCTCTCTCTCGGAGAGTCGATTATTCTGCACCCCGTAACGCCCACCGCATTACAGCCGAAGCCCATACACATTGTCAGCGCCTGCTTGCCGCAGGTGTTTGCTTTTTTAAAGTAGTAATCCAAATTAAACGCCACTCTGGGCAAATATCCGAAGTCCTCCAAAAGTGTGAAAAGAGGGAAAAATATCGCCATGGGAGGCAGCATTACGGAAACTACCCACGCCAGCACCTTATATCCGCCGTGTACAAGCATATCCGTAAGCCACTCTGACACGCCAATCTTTAAAAATGCGTTTGCAATCGGTTCTTCCATACCTAAAAGAAATGAGGATAGAAGCTGTGAGGGATAATTTGCTCCGTAAACGGTTATCCACAGTATGAAAAGCAAAAGGCAAAGCATTGTAACGGCTCCCGTATGCTTTCCCATAAATATTCTATCCAGCTTTTCAAGCCTTTTTTTATATTTACTTTCCCCCATACTTACGCAATCCTCTGCGATTTCCTTTGCTCTTTCGGCAACGGTATCGGTAAGATAATCGCAAAAGCTTTCCTTTGAGCCGAATTCCAAAGAGATTTCGTCGCTCAATGTTTTTGCAAGGGCTGTAATCGCATCGGCATTTTCCCTGTTTAAATATGTAAAAAGCTTTTCGGAATACGAAATATCGTAAAGCAGACGCATAGCATAGTAATCGTTTTTACTGTTTTCACCTGCATTTTTCCCGATATATTCCGAAAGAGTGCGGATTTGCGTATCAGCTCTGCCCTTATCATCACTTTCGTGAACATTTTTTAAGGGGTTTTCGCAGATTTTCAATATTTCCCGTTTAAGCTCGGTAAGTCCCTTTTTTCTGCCTGCGCTCATGGGAACGACGGGTATTTTCAAAAGCTTTGACAGCTTGGGAAAATCAATCACCACTCCGTTTTTCTCCGCTTCATCCATCAAATTGACTGCAAGCACAACATTATCGGTGATTTTCAGTATTTGCAGAACAAGGTTTAAGTTCCGTTCAAGGCAATTTGCGTCTGCTACAACAACCGTTGCGTCACAGTCGCCGAAGGAAAGCTGTTCCTCCGCGCACTGCTCCTCATATGAACGGGAAAACAGGGAATATGTCCCCGGCAAATCAATCAAAATGAAATCGTTGTTTTGAAAGCTGTACCGCCCGCCGGCATTTTCAACGGTTTTGCCCGCCCAATTACCCGTATGCTGATGCATTCCCGTAAGGCAGTTAAAAACCGTGCTTTTACCCACATTGGGGTTTCCCGCAAGAACAACACGGTATGTGTTTGACAGCTTTGAATTTCTCTTTGTCAAGGCATATTCCCCCTGTACTGTTCCTATATTATCAGCACGGTGTCTGCATCCTCCTGCCGCAACGCAATTACCGCGCCCTTAATAAGATATGACGCTATATCCTTGTGAGTACTTTGTCCCGTGCACTTTATTTGTGTGCCGTTAATTATACCCAAGTCGCGGAATCGGCGGCGCAGACTTCCTGTTGTATTCAGCCCCGTTACGAAACCGCTTTCACCGATATTTAAGCTGTTAAGTGTTTTTTTACGCATTTTTGCCCTTCTTTCACTGCCCCTGATATATTATATTTTTCTCTCAACGGATTGTGACATTTTTTTCGTAATTCACGGTATAAAATGATGGAAAAGGAGTGTTAAAAAATGAGTGTAAAAATTGATTTTGACGGTGAAACGCTTTATTGCCGTTTATCGGGAGAAATAGACCATCACACGGCCATGCCCATACGCCTTGAAACGGACGACAGAATTGAAAACTGCCGACCCCAACACACAGTGCTTGACTTTTCGGAGGTGACCTTTATGGACAGCTCGGGGATAGGGCTTGTTATGGGGCGGTACAAGCTTATTTCCGAATTCGGCGGCGATTTAGAGGTGACCGGGCTTTCAAACAACGCTTACAAGGTTATGCGCCTTGCGGGAATTGACCGAATAGCCAATGTAAAAAAAGGAGGAGAAAAAAATGGTAGTAAATGAATTTAAAATGACGGTGGACAGCCGCTCGGTAAACGAAAGCTTTTCAAGAGCAGTTGTGGCGGCGTTTTCGGCACAGTTAGACCCCACCGTTGAAGAAATCAACGACATTAAAACGGCTGTAAGCGAGGCGGTTACAAACTGTATTGTTCACGGCTACAAAAACTGCGTAGGTAAAATCTACATAGGTGTTAAAATTCATGATGACAACAAAATTGTTATAACCATACGGGACAAGGGCTGCGGAATAAGCGACATAAAAAAAGCCCGCGAGCCTTTATTCACCACACTTGGCGGCGACCGTGCAGGCTTGGGCTTTTCGGTTATGGAAAGCTTTACTGACAAGCTTACGGTGCGTTCAAAGGTTAATCACGGCACAACAGTTACACTTTGCAAAAACATTCACGGCCGCGCAAAATGACGAGAGAAGAACTTATACTTAACAATTTGGGACTTGCGGGAAGCTGTGCCTCACGCTTTATGGGCAAGGGCGTTGATTATGAGGACTTATACTCCGCAGGCTGTGTTGGGCTTATTAAGGCCGCTGACGGCTTTGACGAAACGCTGGGCTTTGCCTTTTCCACATATGCTGTGCCTTCGATTTTAGGAGAAATACGGCGGATATTCCGTGACGGCGGGGCGGTGAAAATCAGCCGTTCCTTAAAAGAAAAAGCACGGGAGCTTATGCGTGAAAAAGAAAGCTTTGAAATGGAAAACGGGGTTGAGCCCACAATTTCGGAATTGGCGGAGAAAATGGGAATGAGCATTGAGGAAACGGCACAGCTTATTTGCGTTTCACAGCCTGTTGTTTCCCTCACCGCCGATGACGACAGCGAAAAGCAGATTGACATACCCGATAAAGACGAATACGGTCCCATTGACGACAAACTGTCCGTAAGGCAGATTATGTGTGCTCTGCCCGAAAAAGACCGCCGCCTTATTGAGCTTAGGTTTTACAGCGGTCTCACTCAGGCGAAAACGGCTGAAATACTCGGTGTTTCGCAGGTTCAGGTTTCACGCAGAGAAAAATCGATTCTTGCAGATATGCGAAAAAAACTGACGGGATAATTAAAATTTGAAATTTTCATAAGAATATGGTAGAATATATAAGTTATATTTCTACCATATTTATTTTTGGAGTATAGTATGAAAAAAAGTATATTATCCGTTTCAATAAAAATAGTTTCCGTTATCTGTATTATTGCGGTATTATTTTCCTCTTGCTCTTCAGGAGCAACCACAAAAACAGTGCGGCTTGACGCCCTGAACACGGTGAATCCGTCATATTCGGGAGATGAATACCACAAAACCAATACCGAAAGTATGAAATCCGTTTGCAAATCGGGACTTATCGAGCTTCTTTTTGATGAAAAGACAATGACGCCCTCAATTCGCGACACAAACAGCGGCACTGTGTGGTCGTCGCTCCCCCAAAGCTCGGTTTCAAAGGAGATTTTCGGCTCGGCTGTTGAGGTTACGCTTTCCAACGGCGGAGAGGGTATATATGTTCTCAACTCGCAGGATAACTCGGTAAATTTCGGATGCGCTTCATACACCCTTACCGAAAACGGTGTATCGGTGAAATATTCAATGGCTCCCGACGCTCAAACGGCAGGCGCGGACATAACCACGCTGACGGACAAGCAAATAAGAGTTGATTTAACGGTGATTTATACTCTCCGCGACGGTTCATTTTATGTAAATCTCAGTATGAATGACCTTTTTGCGCCTGACGGAGTATATATTGAAAAAATCAGTTTACTCAACACCTTCGGCGCATACGAGCAAAGCGGTGCAGAGGATTACATTTTCGTGCCTGACGGAAGCGGAGCGCTGATTATGACGGGTGTTGAGGATACAGACTTTAAGCCTGTTACATTGTCTGTTTACGGTGAGGATTTTGCCGAAAGTAATTCCCGCAAGGCTTCTCAATGTCTTTTCGGCGCTTTCGGAATTAAACGGGACAACAGCGCTTTTGTTTGTATAATTGAGCAGGGCGACACAATCGCCGAGATAAATGCCTGCCGAAATACGGACACAACACTCAACAGTGTGGGCGCGTCGTTCAGAACAACGGGCATTTTTATTGACGACAGCGGAAAAAAGATAAAAAAGACATACGGCGATGAATATAAAAACGAGATAGCCCTTTGTTACCGCTTCCTTTCGGGAAGATCGGCGACTTATTCGGGTATGGCAACTGCGTGCCGTGAAAATTACATCAGAAATTCCATGCTTTCCACAAAAACCGTTGAGCCCGAATCGAAAAATCTGCCTTTGGTAATTGCCTTGCAGGGCGGATATGTGAACAGCCTCGGCCAATACAGTGTTCTTACGGATTATTCACAGACTCTCACTCTAATCAAGCTTTTAAAAGCAAAAGGCGTCAACAACGCATATTTAAGATACAACGGATTGTATGACAACGCCAACAACGGTACGGCTGAAAGCGGCAGCTTTAAAAAAGCTCTCGGAAAGGAGCAGGATTATAAAGCACTTTATGATTATCTGAGCAGTCAGAATATTTCGCTGTTTATTGATACGGATATTCTGACATACAGCTACAAGAGTTCGGGCAACGCAAAGGCTTTAAATTCATCGAAAATTAAAGCCGCACCGTTATCCGACGCCGATTTTCCCTGCAACACCGAAAATCAAAGTTTTTTAAAAATGAAAAGCCTTGAAAAGCAAATCGAAAGTATTCTCTCTGCATCGTCTGAAAAGAGCTTTGACGGATACTCGCTGAATGACGCGGGAACATATCTGTATTCCGATTATTCTTCAAGCTTTTACAGCCGTGAAGCCTCAAAGAAAGAGATTGCTTCACTTCTGCCTGTGCTTGCCTCATCGAAAAAGCTGATGATTGACACGGGAAACATATACGCCGTTAAAAATGCCGATGTTGTTTCGGGTATTCCAATGGCTCCTTATGCCGCTGATGAGAGTGATGCATATGTGGGAATTCCCTTTATTCAAATGCTTCTTCACGGAATTACGGAATACAGCGCCGCGGGTATGAACACATATGACGACACGGCGACCGCTTTTCTTAAATCCGTTGAATACGGTTGTCTGCCCTGTGTTGAGTGGTACGGCACCGTTTACGACGAAACGCTTGACGAAAAGTACTATTATGATAAAAACATAAACGATATGGTTAAGTATTACACAAAAGCCAACAGCGCACTTTCAGCATTAAGGGGCGCTCGAATGACGGCGCACTACAAGGTGCAGGACGGAGTTTACTGCACGGAATACAACAACAGTTCGAGGGTTTATGTAAACTATAACGATACTCCCGTTACCTTTAACGGAATTACCGTGAACGCTCTTGACTGCGTTGAAATTCAGTAAGCGAATACAAATATGAAAGCCATCGGTTGATTTGACCGATGGCTTTTTGTTATGCGGATGTGTGGAATTGTGTATGACTCTGGTTGTAGGGGACGATGCCCTCATCGTCCCGTGAATAAACCCCTCTGTCAACTATGTTGACAGAGTGGGTAGTACTTTTCCTCCCTCTGACGAGGGAGGTGGCATTTCGCTTACGAAATGACGGAGGGAGAGAATAAACTTTATATGCGATTCAGTCTCTCCCCCAGTCAAATACTACGCATTTGACAGCCCCCTCGTCAGAGGGGGGCATATAATTATTTCATGTGATTTTACGGCATGTTTGTAGGGTGCGACGACCTGGTTGCACCGTGAAATTGCATAAAACCAAAATAAACAAGGTAGGGCGGGGGCTTGCCCCCGCCGTTGGATTTACCATAAACCGATTCGGCGGGGGCAAGGCACCACCCTACGAGGTTGGAGTTGGTTTTTCTGTAATTTTGCGGGACGATGAGGCATCGTCCCCTACAAGTGAACTTAAAATTACAGCGAATTTCTTTTCCCCTCCCTCTGACGAGGGAGGTGGCAAAACCGCAGGTTTTGACGGAGGGAGTAAAATAAATGAATAATTGATATAAACTCCCTCAGTCATTTTTTCAAAATGACAGCTCCCTCAAAGAGGGAGCGGAATAGGTTACGATGCGCCGTGGGTTTTGGTGTGATTTACGATATCTTATCAAAGATGCTTTTAACTATTTTTCTATTCTTGCTAATAATTCTTAATATGCAAAGAGAAAATAAACCAAAAGCTATCAAAAATATGAGTAAAGAAATCATACTTTTAAGGCATAGCGAAACAACGACCAATGCAATAAAAATGATTATCGGAAATATTAAAGATACCGCAAAAGATTTGTTATATTCTTTTACTTGATGTTCTATTTCAGTTGGCGAATACACCGTTTCGCTTGATACATATTTTCCATTAAGTAATAAACTATACCCTTTCAACGGCTCTTCCGAACTGCTTATAACTATTTCATTTTCGGAATTAAAGCACAGAAGGTTGAATTTAGCAGGCAGTTCAATTGATTTGTCAACAGTTTCCAAGCTAACGCAATTTATAAGAAATAAAGGTATTGACACGATAAAGCCTAAAAGTGTTTCGGAAATCTTTAATGATTCAGAATTTTCACCGTCATATTCCTTTACAGTCAAATTTATGCTGTCAGAATATACCGACACTTCCGACGAACTGTTTGCTTTGATTATAAATATTTCCTCTTTACCTTCTAATGAAATTTCAATTTCATCAGATGTACGGTTATAAATAGTCAACCGATTTTTATTTGCACTTAAATGTCCCATATTATATCGTTAACCTTTCTGTCAAAACACAAAGCTCACGCAGAGGGGCTGTTTTCTATCTTTCATTTCGTTTCCACGGGCGGGCATGGAAACCCGCCCCTACGAGCACAAATATATAAATTGCGGAAAATCAACGGTGCGCCGAGTCGTCGCCCCCTACAATACCGCCGTGGGTTTTGATTGATTTCAACGGCGGGAGCAAGACGGAGTCCAACATTGAATTGCTCAATTTTCGTCGATCATAGAGCTGTCTCCTGATTGTATACTCTCGGGGATGCTTATGCCTGGAATCTCCCACTCTTCAACTGTTCCTACTAATTTTTCTTCGTATTCTTCGTTAATAATCATTAACGAATATAAGCCTGCATTTTCAGGATTCATTGTGTCCGTTAGATAGTCTACAAGAAAGACCAAATAGTTTTGCTCATTAGTTTTTATAGTGTACCATGTTACTGTTTTTTTAGTTTTCTCACCATCTTCAACACTATCAAAAACTATCGGTGATTCCTCTCTTTCCCAAGAAACCACTTCTCCATGAATAAAGGATAGCAAACAGTCAATATCGTCATCAATATTCCCAGTCTCCGCAAGAGCTTTTTTTGAAAAAGTTGACTTTATAGCATATGTATCTTGTTTCTTGATCGCATTAAATATTTCTTCCATACGAGCATCGGCTAGATTATTATCCATATCAGCCACAGGGTCCGATATTTGTACTGTTTTAGTACACGAACCAAATAATAATACAAGAACAAGTAATATCACAGAATATGCTGTCTTTTTCATATGACATTTTCTCCAATTAAGTTGTCTTTCATTTTTCGAGCGATTCGTGAATCGCCCCTACGATAATGTTTTACCCGAAAATATTGATGTCAAATGGGTTTCTTGTGGTGGTTTCGGTGGTGGGCGGTTCGCCCCACACCTGTAAAATCACAGTTTTACTGCCTTTGGCAATTGTTTCGCCTTCGGCGGGAGTTACGCTTGCCACGGTATCGGCTTCATATTCGCCTGTATTTTCTCTTATTACCACATCCACCTTAAAGCCTGCGCCTTCAAGCTTTGTAACAGCCAAATCTTTTAAATCGCCCACAACCTGCGGAACGGTTATCATTTCGGGGCCTTTACTTATTGTAAAGGTAATTTCCGTTCCTGCCGGCACGGTACTGCCTGCTTTTACGCTTTGTGCGATTATATAATCCTTAGGCACGGTTGAGCTGTATTCATAAACGGGAGCCTGAATTTTAAATCTCTTATTCTGTACGGGATTTGACGCGATACTATCGTAAGTAATACTGTTTTCAACGGTGCTGAACACAAAATCCGGAACCTCCACGGATTCCGCCGCCGCTTCTGTTGTAGTTTCAACGGGAGTGTTTTTCTCTTTGATCACCTTTTCATACACAAGCCAGCCTGCGCCGAAAAGAATAAGCCCAACTCCGAGGAAAACAAGGAAAGTGATAAGCACGGTTTTGCCTGCTGAGCTTTCCTCCTGCACGGGAGCCGCGGTTTTCGCAGGCTCTTTTCTTTCCCCGCCTGTTGGAACATTCACGCCTGAAAACGACGAAACAACATTCCCCGGAGTTGCCGAAAGCTCCTCACGGAGCGCTTCAACATCCTGTGTACGGTCATTTGGCTCTACCTGCAAGCCGTTCATTAAAGCGTTGATTACATAGGCAGGAATAATCTCCGCATAGCGTGCGGGGATTATAAGGCGGTCATTTGCACAGCGCGAAACAGCGTCCTGCGGGACAGTTCCCACCAAGGCGCGGTAAAGCACGGCGCAAAATGCATAAACATCGGACCATGCGCCCTCCTGATAGCCGTAGGAATACTGCTCGATGGGGGTATATCCCTCAAAAAGCTCGGGGGAAATATCCGTTCCTTCAAGGCGAGCCTCGGCAATGCAAAAGCCTGAAATTCTCAGCTTTCCGTCTCTGCCGATAAGCAGATTATCGGGATTTATGCCGTAATGGACTATGCCTAGATTATGAAGCGTTGAAAGAGTTGAAAGCACGGGCATAAACAGCACCTTGGCTTTTTCCCAATTAAGATAGCCTGTATTGCTTTTTAAAAGAAATTCTCTTAATGATATGCTTTCAAAGTATTCGGTAACGGCATATGCCGTATTATTCTCCTCAATAATATCAATTACGGGAATAAGCGCAGAAAGCCCCCGAACTCTTGCAAGCTTACGCCAGAGTTCAAGAAATTTTTTCAGATAATCGTAATAGCAGTCCCTCCATTCGTCCTTAATGCTTACCTGCGCCGATTTAAAGGACCTTTGGGCAAATTTATCGGGCAGAAATTCACGAATTACAACGGGTGTTCGCCTTTCTACATCGAAAGCAATATATGTTACGCCCTCGCTGTTTGAAGAGAGCACCTTGCCTATTATATATTTACCGCCTACGGGAGTTCTTAAAGGAAGATAAGGCGAAATCTGCGGAGAATCGGTATAATATCCGCAATTAGGGCACTGTTTTTCGCCGTGAAGCTCATGCATACAGCTCATACACAAATTGTCTATATTCATTTTATAGCTCCTTTCACAAAACTCATATACTTCCGATAATACTATATCAAATACTTCCCTGTATTGTCAAATTACAGTTTTGTTAACATTATGTCTCGTCGGAAAGTACTGCCTCGGCGCACTTTACGCCGTCAACAGCCGCTGAAACAATCCCCCCTGCATAGCCTGCACCCTCGCCGCAGGGATAAAGTCCTCTTATATTCGTCTGATAAAACTCGTCGCGGAGAATTCTTACGGGAGATGAGCTTCTCGTTTCGGGAGCAGTGAGCACCGCCTCAGCCATGGCAAAGCCGGGGAGTTTTTTATCCATCTGCACCAAGGCGTCACGCATTGTATCCACAACCTTTTTGGGCAAAACAAGACTTATATCGCTCATTGTTACGCCTGTTGGGAATGTGGGTTTTACAGCACCCAAACGGGTTGACTTTCTGTTTTCGAGAAAATCGCCTACTAACTGTGCAGGGGCTGTGTAATCGCCACCGCCCAAAGCGAACGCCTTTTCCTCGATTTCTCTTTGAAGCCGGAACCCCGAAAGAGGGTGCTCATCGGGAAAATCCGCAGGCTCAACACCCACCAAAACCGCTGAATTGGCATTTTCGCCGTTTCTTGCATACTCGCTCATACCGTTTGTGACAACGCCGCCCTCTTGGGAAGATGCACACACCACCGTACCGCCGGGGCACATACAAAATGTATATGCTCCTCTGCCGTGAGGGGGATGGCAGGCGAGTTTATAGTCCGCCGCTTTAAGCATGGGGTGGTTTTTATACTTACCGTACTGACAATCGTTAATCATTTCCTGCGGGTGCTCAATTCTGGCTCCCACCGAAAAGGGCTTTTGCATCATATTTATGCCCTTACCGTAAAGCATTTCTATTGTATCCTTTGCAGAGTGGCCGATGGAGAGGATAAGAGAATCTGTTTCAATATCTTTTTCTCTGCCGTTTTTATCCCTTACAGTAACGCCGTGTATAAATCCGTTGGCAACAATTATATTTACAAGCTGTGTTTCAAAAAGAACTGTTCCGCCCAAGGAAATTATTTCTTCACGGATATTTTTTACAACGCCTTTCAGCTTATCCGTACCGATATGGGGCTTTGCGTTATACAAAATATCATCGGGAGCGCCGTGGGACACAAATTCCTCAAACACAAAGCGGCAGCGGCTGTCTTTTATGCCCGTTGTCAGCTTACCGTCGGAGAATGTTCCTGCTCCGCCCTCGCCGTACTGAATATTCGAGGTTTCATCAAGAACTCTTGTGCTCCAAAAACGGTTTACATCGGCAGTACGGCTTTCAACATCTCTGCCCCGTTCGATAACTATTGGGCAATGTCCGCTCCGTGCCAGAATAAGAGAGGCAAACATTCCCGCAGGGCCGAAGCCTGCCACAACAGGCGGCAAGGTGCTTTTCCGTTTTGATTGGGGCGCGGTATAAGAATACTTTTCGCATTTGCTTACTCTTGATGTATTGAGAGACGCAAGGATTTTATCCTCATCGCCGTCCACGGTTACATCCGCCGTATAGACAAAGTGCACCTCACCCTTGCGGCAATCCACGCTCCGTCTGAAAACTTCCGTTTTTAATATTCGGTTTTTATTGATTTTCAGCGCCTTTGCCGCTTCGTTTTCAATATCCGAAAAGTCGCTGTCAAGGCTTAGTTTTATTTCATTTATTCTCAGCATTGTTTATCCTCTCGCCGATTGTTCTGCCTGCCGACCGACCTGAGCTCCAAGCCCATTGAAGATTATATCCCCCGCAGTCGCCGTCAACATTTAAGGCTTCGCCGCAGCAGAAAATGTTATTTACAAGCTTTGATTCCATAGTTTCTGGCTCAAACTGTGAACAATCCGCTCCCCCTGCCGTTACCTGTGCAAAATCAAAGCTTCGGGAATTTTTCACCTTTATGCGCCAGCATTTAAGTATTTTTGCCAGCTTTTGGAGTTCATTATCGGCAAGCTCATTTACTCTGCCGTTTACCGCGATTGCGCACTCCTTCATAAGTGCAATACAGAGCTGTTTATTGATTATACCGCCCAGCATATTTTCACAAAGTCCCGTATCCACCGCGCGGCGTGAAATTAAGTATTCCATTATCTGTTTTTCGTCAAAATCGGGTGTGACATCAAGGTCTATACATATGTTTTCCGACGGTGAAACGGACACAAATCGGGAAATCTGCATTATGGGTATTCCCGAAAGTCCGTAATCGGTAAACTGCACCTCGCCGTAATTTTCGAATGCTTTTTCGCCGTCAATTACAAGGTTCATTTTGCAAATTGAACGAACACCTTTAAGCGACTTTGTGAAATCGTCGCAGTTAAGAGAAACAAGGGCGGGAACAGGGGGAATAATATTATGCCCCAACATTTTAAGTAGGTCATAGGAATCGCCGTCGGTTCCGTGCACCTTGGCGGCTTTTCCCCCTGAGGCAATTACTGCATAATCAAAACGGTCGCGGTTATTCACAACGATTTTTACACCCAATGAGGTGTTTATGGTTTTAAGGTGTACGGCACGGTAATCGCACACGGTCTGCACGCCCAATCTGCCGCACTCAAAGCGCAAAGCGTCCAGCACCGAGGACGCCTGATTTGAAAGAGGATAAACTCTGCCCTCTTCCTCCGTTCTTGTGTAAAGCCCCATGGAATTGAAAAATTCAATATTGCTTTCGGGGGTAAAGCGGTTTAAGGCAACTTTTGAAAAAGCCGTATCTCCTCTATAACCCGATGCGACCGAATTCATATTTGTAAGATTACATCTGCCGTTGCCTGTTACGAGAATTTTTTTGCCCACACGGGTAAGACGCTCCAGCACGGTTACACTCACATCTTCTTTATTTTTCACCGTATGCATAAGCTCTACGGCACAGGCAAGTCCCGAAGCGCCGCCGCCGATAATCGCTATCTTCGTCACCGCTTATCCCTGCCTTTCAAGATATTCGTAAAGCTTTTCAATGGTAACGGGGCTCATTACATGCTCCATTTTGCAGGCATCGTTTTCTGCATTTTCCTCATCAACCTTTAAGGTATCCATAAGGAAACGCTTGATAAGCTTATGCCTGTGCAAAACATTTGCGGCATAGCTTTCGCCATCGGGAGTAAGCATAATATCGCCGTAGGTTATATGCTCCAAAAATCCGTTTTGAGTGAGGGTGTTCACCGCGCGGTTTACGCTGGGCTTTGACACCTTCAAAAACTCCGCGATATCAGTCATTCGCACGCTTCTTGATTTTTGAGAAAGTACAAACACAGCTTCAAGATAATCTTCAAGAGATGAGGTCATATTTTTATTTTTCTTTTCCATTTTCCTTTTCCTTTTCGCAATTACTGCAATTATTATAAGGACAGCCCTCACAGCCTCCGCAGCCGTGACAGCCTCCTTTTTTCTTTTTAAACATTGAGCGGATAAAAACCGCCATAATCAGAACGGCGACAATCATCACCGCAATATCAATGGGACTCATAATATCACCCTTGCAAGGTTATATATAACAAATGTTATTACATATGCCGTACACGCCTGAAAGCCAAGCGCTAACAATGTCCATTTTCTTGAATTCATTTCTTTTCTTAATGTGGTAACAGCCGCAAAGCAGGGAATAAAGAGCAATGCAAACACCATCATTGAATATGCCGCCGCAGGAGTATAGGCAGAGCTTATGGCGGCTGAAATTGATGCGCCCTCACCTGCACCGTAAAGAATTCCCATTGTTGTGACGATGGACTCACGGGCGACAAGTCCTGTAAGCATTGCCACGGAGGATTTCCAATCGCCGAAACCCAAAGGAGCGAACACGGGAGCGATAAATGAGCCGATTACGCCTAAAATGCTCTCCTCACTGCTTTCAACATGTTGAAGTGAGAAATTGAAATACTGGCAGAACCATATGATAATACTTGCGCCGAGAAGCACTGTTCCCGCTTTTGTCATAAAGTCCTTAATCTTATCGTAAAGATGCAGGCAAAGAGTTTTGCCTGTGGGCATTCTGTATGGCGGCAATTCCATAACAAAGGGTGCGTGACCGCCCTTTAATACGGTTTTTTGCAAAATGAATGCAGAAGCAATCGCCACAATAAAGCCGAGGGCATAAAGTGAAATGACCACAGCACCCCGAACATTGGGGAAAAACGCCATAATAAACATTGAATAAACGGGCATTTTTGCACTGCACGACATAAAGGGAATAAGCATCATTGTGAGCCTGCGGTCTTTTTCATTTTCCAGCGTTCTTGTTGCCATAATTGCAGGAACGGAACAGCCGAAGCCCATAAGCATAGGAACAAAGGATTTTCCCGAAAGGCCGATTGTATGGAGAGCTCTGTCCATTATAAACGCCGCGCGGGCCATATATCCGCTGTCTTCAAGTATTGACAGGAAGAAAAACAGCAATAGTATCTGCGGGAAGAAAGAAAGCACCGTTCCCACACCGGCGATAATACCGTCGCACACAAGCCCCGTTGCCCAATCGGCGGCGTTGTGGCTTATCATAAAGCTGCGGACAAGACCTGCAAAATCCTCATTTATCAGTCCGTCCACCAACGATGTCAGGTTTGCGCCCAAAGCACCGAAGGTTATATAGAATATTCCCAGCATAAGCAGGAAAAATAACGGAATTGCGAAAATCTTATGTGTTACAACACGGTCAATTTTATCGGAAAATGTCATATGCCCCGCCTCATGACTGCGGGTAACCGTCCGCTGTGTAACGGAGCATATAAACTTATATTTTTGGTCCGCTATAACCATTTCACGGTCGATATTTTCTGTTTCAAGCTCGCTGACTATTGCCTCAATACAGTTAAGCTGTGTATCGGTTAAATCAAGGGATGTAAGTGTAGGTTCATCGCCCTCGATAAGCTTAACCGCTGACCAGCGGAGCGGCAAATCCTTTGAGGAACATTTATCCTTGATAATATTTTCAATGCGATTTACAGCCTCTTTTACCTTACCCGTATAAATATCGGGAGGAGCACACATATTAAGGTGCTTATCTATATGCTTTTCGGAGGCTTTTTCGTCGCCGTGGACAGCCTCGTGCATTGCGGCGTGCAAAAGCTTGTGTATGCCCGTTCCTTTGCCTGCCGAAATGGGTATAACCTTTATTCCCAATAAGGAGGAAAGCTTTGCGGTGTCAATGGAATCGCCGTTTTTCTCTATCATATCAATCATATTAAGAGCAATAACCATAGGTATTCCAAGCTCTGCAAGCTGTAATGAAAGATAAAGATTACGCTCAATATTGGTGGCGTCTACTATATTTATTATAAGGTCGGGCTTTTCGTCTATTATGTAATTTCTTGTGACGATTTCCTCGGAGGAATATGGTGACAAAGAGTATATTCCCGGCAAATCCACAATATATGCGTTCATATTATCGTGGGTAATTTTTCCCTCTTTTTTCTCAACGGTAACCCCGGGCCAGTTGCCCACATACTGATTTGAGCCTGTTACGGCGTTAAAAAGAGTTGTTTTGCCGCAGTTGGGATTTCCCGCCAAGGCATAACGGTAGCTCATGCATCCACCTCCACGGTAATTGTCTGCGCTTCACTTTTTCTTATGGAAAGCTCATAACCGCGAACATTGATTTCAATAGGGTCGCCCATGGGTGCAGTTTTACGCATTATTATCACCGCACCGGGGGTGATTCCCATATCAATGATATGTCGGCGCACGGCACCGAAACTCCCCAGAGATTTTACAATGCCTTTCTCCCCCGGGGAAAGCTTATCTACGGTTTTTGTCATTATATCATAACCTTTACAGTTTAAAAATTAGCATATGATAACTATTTTATATTTTAGCACTGTGAATCAGTGTCAGTCAATAGTCATTTAAAATGTTTATGCATATTTTCATAAAAAAATCCCTGTATTCAAAATGAACACAGGGAACTGTTTTAATCCTCTGACTTTAAGGTGATATTTGTTTTGCCTTCAGCTTTCATGATGCGGTATTTTACAATCAAATCTCTTTCCTCTTTTGTAAGCTGAGAAAGATACCGTGTATCGGGCTGGTCTTCATAATACATATCGTCATAAACATAATCGGGAAGTATCTTGCCCACAAATTTCTCAATGGAGAGATTGTAAAACTTACTGAGCTTTGCAATTGTATCAATATCCAACGAGCGCCTGCCGGTTTCATATCCGCAATATGCCGAACGGCTTATTCCCAAAGCGTCGGCAACCTGCTGCTGTGTAAGCCCGTTTTGGTTTCTGATAATCCGAAGCTGCCTTAACCGCATACAATCACTCCCCAAAAAATATATGGTAATTATACAATACATTTGTTGCAAAATCAATACGCCGTTTGAGTATATTCAACTAAATTCTTGTAAAAAAACAAAAAATATGATAGAATTGAAACAACGTGAGGAGTTGATTGTATGACTGTTGCACTCATTGTATTGATTTTTGTATTTATATTGTTGATTGTATTTTCGGCTGTAATCCTCAATGCGCCCGGCTTCTCCAAAAGGTGTGAGGGGAACGAAAATCTGAAATATCTTAAAGCCAAGAATTTTGACAATCTGAACGCCCGCCCCGTAAGCTTTAAATCGAACAAGGGGCAGACGCTTAACGGCTTTTTATACAGCGGCGCAAAAACGGAAAAGCCAAAGGCTTTGATTGTTTTTTCTCACGGTATGGGAGCAGGTCATTTGAGCTACACCACCGAAATTAACTACTTTGCTCAAAAGGGATACACCGTTCTGGCGTATGACAACACGGGCACCTGCACCTCAGAGGGCAAAAGGCTTTACGGATTTGCTCAGGGGATAATCGACCTTAAAGCGGCCCTTGATTTTGTAAGCACCCGTGAGGATTTAAAAGAGCTTCCTTTATTGATGGCAGGTCATTCCTGGGGTGCATACAGCGTTTGCAATGTTGCCGCGCTGGCGCAGGATGCGGATATAAAGGGCATTGTTGCTTTTTCGCCCTTCAATTCCGTTAACAAGCTTATAGCTGACTCGGCAAAAGCAAAAATCAAGATTGATATAAGTTTTTTAAGTCCGTTTTTTGATATTGTTAATCTTTTTAAATTCGGTAAAACGGGAATTTTGCGCTCCTGCGATACAATCGCTTCTAATATGATACCCACTCTTATTATGCACGGCGGAAACGATATGACGGTAAGCGTGCAGAACAGTCCTGTTGGGCTTAAAAACAGACTTGCATCAAACACCAACGCAAGAACTGTTCTTTACGAGAGCAAATTCCACAATGTTTATCTTGCCAAGGACGCGGAGCAATATCTCAATGATATTTTCGGGAAAATTGCTTCTCTGCCTGCTGACAGTCGTGAAGCATACGAGGTTTATCAGTCCATTGATTATTCCCTTATCACCAAAGAGGATTTAACGGTTATGGAAACCGCCTGTTCTTTCTTTGAGGAATGTATAATGAAAAGGGACTTTCTGTCTTAATCCGTACACTAATGCTTCAAATCATCAGTTGCGGGATTTTCTATCAGCTTGCCTTCCTCTGTGAAGCGCGAGCCGTGGCAGGGACAATCCCATGTATGCTCCGAAGAGTTCCATTTTAAAGCGCAGCCCATATGAGGGCAGCGCTTTTTTGATATTGTGAGCAAATTTGTGACAGCCTCTGCGCCGTTGATTGCAAGCTGTGGCGTGAAAATGCTCCGTGACGGCGAAAAAACTTCGGCGCAGTCGTTTTGTTTGTCCGTTATCATATCGCAAAGAATCTGCGCCGCCGCCATTGATGTGGTCATTCCCCATTTATTAAAGCCCGTTGCCACATAAATATTAGGCAAGGATTTTGAATATCTGCCGATATAAGGAACACCGTCAAGGCTCATACAGTCCTGCGTTGCCCAGGCGTATTTTTCGGGGCAATTGGGATAATGGGTTTTTGCAAAAGTGCGAAGCACCCCATAATCTCCCCCCTGCTTGCCTGTGCGGTGGTCGCCGCCGCCGATTAAAAGATAATCACCGTAATTGCGAAATGACATTCCTTTCGGTGCTTCGTCAACATACATTCCGTCAATTTGCGGTCCGTTTGAGAGTGCCAGCACATAGGAGCGCTCCTGAAAAAGCTTCAAAAAATACCCGCCGTGTTTATTCATAAAGGGAAAATGGGTTGCAATGATAAATCTTAATGCCTCTACCTTGCCGCTTGCCGTATAAGCGCAATTATCCCGTATTTCAAACACCTTTGTATGCTCGTATATCGGGAGGTTTTGGGATAGTGCAGACAAAAGCCTCAAAGGATTAAACTGCGCCTGATTTTTAAATCGGACAGCCCCCTCAATCTCAACAGGAACGGGAATTGTATCGTCAAATTCCGCCTTAACGCCCAGCTTTATTAAAGCGCGCATCTCTTTTTCTGCCTTTTCACGGCTCTGTACCGAATAAACCACATTATCACGGGTTTCAAAATCACAGGGGATTTTGTCGGCAAGCTTTCGGTATTCCGCCAAAGCCGCTTCGTTTGCGTGCAAATACATTTGCGCTTTTTCAACGCCGAATTTGTTGATTAGTTTTTCGTAAATAAACCCATGCTGTGAGGTTATTTTCGCGGTGGTATTCTGCGTTACTCCCCTGCATATTCTGTCCGCTTCAAGCAAAATACAGTTTACTCCGCTTTTTGTAAGCTTATATGCGCAAAGAAGTCCCGCAATGCCGCCGCCCACTACGAGCACATCGGCTTTTTTATCGCCGTTCAAGGTAGGAAATGACGGTAAAGACGAATTATCTGACCATACTGATAACATAAAATCACCCGTTTTATTTTAACCGAAAATCCGGATAAAAAACGGGTGATTTTTTATAATAAGGAAATTATGTTTTTAAAAATTTTTCGGGCGATTCGTGAATCGTCCCAACAAGCACCCTTCACTCCTTGTCTCCCCTGAAAGGGGGTGACTGGCAAATTGTCAAATCAAGTGCAACACTTTTTAGAAATAAACTCAAGAGGAGATAAAAAGCCAAGTGTTTTACGGGGACGATTGTTAATCAGAGACACAACGGATTGTAATTCTTCGTCTGTCACTTTGCGAAAATCACACCCTTTTGGGAAGAAAAAGCGAATCATATCGTTTGTGTTTTCATTTAATCCGCGTTGCCAAGGCGAGTGTGGGTCTGCAAAGTAGATTGTTGTGTCTAAATCCGTTTCAATGTCCCTGAATTTTGCAAATTCCGAACCGTTATCCAGCGTAATGGTTTCAATCGGCACGGAGAGCCCTAACAACTGAAATGCACGGACAAATGCCTTTCGCACACTTTCTGCTTCTTGATTGGCAGAGCGTGCAGCTGCTAACGCCTTGCTTTTCCTTTCCACAAGTGTAACGATACAGCCTTTTCCCTTGCCACCGCATACAGTATCACCTTCCCAATCGCCAAACCTTTCTTTTGTTTCTACAATCGCCGGTCTTTCATGGATGGTTCTATCCGGACGAATGGTGTTGCAAACAGCACCGTGTTTGTATTTCAGTTTTCCTCGCCGCCTCAGGTGTTCTTGCTCTGTTATGCCCGGCAATCTTTTCTCTCGAATGGCTCTGTATATGGTTGCACAGGCAATTTGCATATTCTGTTCTTTACATTTTGCCGCGATGATTTCCGGACTCCAGTATTTCTGCAAACATTCCACAACAAACGCTTCCAACTCCGGGTTTTCTGATAAAACATACTTGCGCACGCATCGTTTCCGCCGCACTATATACAGAACGGTTGCTCTCCACGGATGATATTGTTTTGCATTTTTACTGTAATTTCGCTTGATTTCCCGACTGATTGTCGATGGGGAACGCCCCATCTCTCTGGCAATTTCCCGTATGCCTTTTCCCTCTTTTATTTTTTCTGATAGACATTCTCTTTCCATTAGTGTAAAATGTGTGTAGGACTTCATATTAACCTCCGTGTTCTTTGTTTTGTGGTGATTACATTTTACACTTCGGTTTTTATGAAGTCTATTCTTTTTTTCTGTTGCACTTGATATTATAATCCACCACTCCCCGCAGTGCGGGGAGATGTCACAAAGTGACAAAGGGGACGGCCGCCGTCAGCGGATGTCACGAAGTGACAGAGGGGTTACTCACGGGACGATGTGGGCATCGTCCCCTACAAGTTTGATTATTAACTTGAGAGAAAATTATTTTTTCTCCATCAAGGTGACCATAACGGCTTTTTGTGCGTGGAGACGGTTTTCTGCCTCGTCGAAAATTTCGTCGGCGTGGGCTTCAAACACATCGGCGGTGATTTCCTCACCGCGGTGCGCAGGCAAACAATGCTGTACCATACAGCCGCTGTTGGCAACGGAAAGCAGTTGCTTATTGACCTGATACACGCCCTCAAACACCTTGCGGCGTTCTGCGGCTTCGTCCTCCTGCCCCATGGACGCCCAAACATCGGTGAAAATCACATCGGCGTCTGCCGCCGCTTCTTTCGGGTCACGGCAAAGGGTAAAGCTCTGATACGGCTTTGCAAAATCAAGCACACGGCTGTCGGGGTCATACCCTTCCGGGCAGGCAACGGAAACTGCCATTCCCGTTTTCAAGCCGCCCACGATGAGCGAGTTCGCCATATTGTTGCCATCGCCTATATAGCACATTTTTAAGCCGTCCAAATGGCCTTTATGCTCACGGACTGTCAACAAATCGGCAAGCACCTGACATGGGTGGCAAAAATCCGTTAAGCCGTTGATAATCGGGATAGAGCCGTATTTTGCAAGGTTTTCGACCTCGCTCTGCTCGAAAGTTCTTATCATAATACCGTCAAGATAGCGTGAAAGCACGCGGGCGGTATCCTGAACAGGCTCGCCGCGGCCTATCTGCAAATCGCGGTTCGATAAAAACAGCGCCTGACCGCCCAACTGATACATACCCGTTTCAAAGGATACGCGTGTTCTTGTGGAGGATTTTTGGAAAATCATACCCAATGTCTGTCCTTCAAGGCGATGGTGAGGTATTCCGTTTTTCGTTTCGTATTTCAACTGGTCCGCAAGATTTAAAAGTTCCTCAATCTCCTGCGTTGTGGTATTCAGTAAGCTCAATAAATGTTTCATAATTTTCTCCTTATTCTGAAAGCATCTTTGCTAAAATTGCAAGACCTTTATCAATTTCTTCATAGGTAATTGTAAGAGGCGGTAACATTCTCAAAGCGGATTTTGCCGTTAAGATAAGCAAGCCGTTTTCACAGCATTTTTTGGCGATATCGCCCGCCTTTTTCGTTTTTAAATCAATGCCTATCATTAAGCCGCGGCCGCGCACGCTCTCGACATCTGTAAAGGTTTTTACCTTTTCACGGATATATTCGCCTTTCGCGGTAACTTCTGCTAAAAACGCATCGTCCAGCCGTTCCAAAACCGCCAATGAACCCGCACAGGCAACGGGATTGCCGCCGAAAGTTGTGCCGTGCGTGCCCGCCGTTAAAGTGTTGCTAAGTTCTGCACTGCAAAGGCACGCGCCCATAGGCAATCCCCCGCCGATGCCTTTTGCCGTTGTCAAGATGTCAGGCTTTACACCCACGGTTTCATAGGCGAACAGTTTGCCCGTTCTGCCAATGCCCGTTTGCACTTCGTCAAATATCAAAAGCACATCGTTTTCATCGCAAACCGTGCGGACAAACCGGATAAAATCTTTCGGCGTTTCCAAAACGCCGCCCTCACCCTGAATGACCTCCATCATCACGGCGCAAACCGTACCGTCCAGCATATTTTCAAGTGCTTTGCAGTCGCCCGCTTCGGCGTAACGGAAGCCCTCTAAAAACGGGTTGAAAAATTCGTGATAATGGTCCTGCCCCGTGGCGGTGATGGTCGCCATGGTTCTGCCGTGGAAAGAGTTTTTCAGGCTGACGATATTGTACCGCCCCGCGCCGTATTTGTCGAAACTGTATTTACGGGCAAGCTTGATGGCGCACTCGTTTGCCTCCGCGCCTGAATTGCAGAACAGGACTTTCGGAAAGCCTGATTTTTCGCAAATCATTTTTGCCGCCTTGGCAACCGTTTCGTTGTAATAGAGGTTGGAGGTGTGCTGTAATTTGTCCAGTTGCGCCTTGACTGCCGCTTTCCAGGCCTCGTCATTGGTGCCCAAGGCGTTTACGCCGATACCCGCGGTAAAGTCGATATATTCTTTACCCTCGCTGTCAAAATAGGTGGCATTTTCGCCGTGTTCCAGCGCCACGGGGAAATGGGCGTAAGTGGGCATTAAATATTTATCTGCGGTTTCTTTAATTTCGGTAAAATTCATAGTATGTAGTCCTTCTTTATGCTGAGAACATGGTGCCGATACCGGCATCGGTGAATAATTCTATCAAAATGGAATGGGGGATTCTGCCGTCGATAATGTTGGTGCGTGTCACGCCGCGGCGCACCGCCTCCACACAGCAGTCGATTTTCGGAATCATACCGCCGGAAATAATCCCCTGCGCTTTTAAAGACGGAATTTCGGACACCTTGACTTCTTGAATTAAAGTGCTTTCGTCGTCTTTATCCCGCAAAAGACCGCTGATATCGGTCATCAAAAGGAGTTTTTCCGCGTGCAGGCAAGAGGCAATCTGCGCCGCCGCCGTGTCCGCATTGATATTGTAAACCTCGCCGTTTTCGCCGCCGCCCACGGTGGAAATCACGGGAATATAGCCGCTGGCAATCGCATCGTTAATCACTTTCGTGTTGATTTTCACAATATCGCCCACAAAGCCGATGTCCTCGCCTGCATCGTGCTTTTTCGCCTGAATCATATCGCCGTCCAAGCCGCAAAGCCCGACCGCCTGACCGCCGTGACGGGTTAAGAGCTGCACCAAATGCTTATTGACCTTGCCTGCAAGCACCATTTGCACCACTTCAACGGTTTCTTCGTCCGTATAGCGAAGCCCGCCCACAAAGCGGCTCTCTTTGCCGATGCGCTTTAACATATCGCTGATTTCGGGACCGCCGCCGTGCACCAATACCACATTGACGCCCACCGAGCGCAGCAGCACAATATCGGTCATTACCGCGTCCTGCAATTCTTCGTTTATCATGGCGTTGCCGCCGTATTTTATCACGACCGTTTTGCCGTTGTAGCGCTGAATGTAGGGCAACGCCTGCACCAGCACCTCACTGCGGTCCGCGTGGGAAAGTTTGGAAATGTCCATATTGTTTCCTCCTCAGGACAAAGTTGAAGCTTATTATTTGCCCCCTCTGACGAGGGGGCTGTCGCCGTCAGGCGACTGGGGGAGAGATTGTTTTACCTCTCTGTCAATGTACTCGCATACATTATAAAAATTGTTGTCAATTTCCAAGTTGCAAATGCGTAAAACTTTTAGTCCGTATTTTTCTAAAATTTCTGTTCGGTTCGCATCATACTGCATTTGTTCTTCGGTATAATGCCCGCCGCCGTCTAATTCTACAACCAAACGGGCTTTTGCGCAATAAAAATCCACAATATAATTATCAATCACTTTTTGGCGTTGAAAGCGTATCGGATAATCCCGCAAAAACCAATTCCACAGTTTCATTTCCCATGGTGTCATATCTTTTCGGAGTTCTTTGGCATATGCGATTAAATCTTTATTGTATTTCAGCATATCTCTCCCTCCGTCACGCCTTACGGCGTGCCACCTCCCTCGTCAGAGGGAGGAATATAAGGTCAGGTTCTGTAATCTCCATTTATTTTTACATATTCATAAGTCAGGTCGCACCCGTAAGCGGTGGCGGAGAATTCGCCGTCGTTTAAATCTACCTTAATGGTGATTTCGTCCTCTAACAGAATTTCTTTGGCTTTTTCCTCCGAAAATTCTATGCCCGCGCCGTTGCGGCAGACGAAAATCTCGCCCTTTCGGGAGACGAAAGACACATCAATTTTCGTAACATCAATATCCGCGCCCGCATAACCGAGGGCACACAGTACTCTGCCCCAGTTGGCGTCCGAACCGAACATGGCGGTTTTCACAAGGGGAGAACGGATAACCGATTTTGCACAGGTTTTGGCGATTTCCTCGGTTTTGGCATTATTTACCTCGCAAAGCACCAATTTTGTAGCGCCCTCACCGTCTTTGGCAAGCATACTTACAATAGAATTGCAGATTTTAAAAAGCGCACGGCAGAATTTCTGATAATTCTCGCTGTCCACTGCATCAATGCGGTTGTTTTCGCAAAGTCCGTTTGCCATAATCGCAACGGTATCGTTAGTGGAAGTGTCGCCATCTACCGAAAGCATATTATATGTTCTTTCCACGCACCAAAGGAGCGCGCTTTTTAAGCACGCGGCGGTAATATTCGCATCCGTTGTGATAAAGGAAAGCATGGTCGCCATATTGGGGTGAATCATACCGCTACCCTTAGCTATGGCGCCGATGGTGCAGGTTTTGCCGTCCAAATCGAAAGAAACGGAAATATGTTTTTTGATAGTATCGGTGGTCATAATCGCCTCTGCCGCCGCGTCCGAGCCGTCCGTCGAAAGTCCGTCGGCGAGTTCTTGCATACCCTTTTGTATGGGCTCCAAATCAATGGGCTGACCGATTACGCCCGTGGAGCCGACAATTACATCATCGGCAGAAATACCCGTATATTCTGCCGCAAGGTCGCACATTGCCTGCGCTTTTTCCACGCCGTCGGCGTTGCAGGTATTGGCAATACCGCTGTTGCAGATAACCGCTTGCGCCTTGCCGTTTTCGAGATTTTTGCGGGTGACGGTAATCGGCGCGCCGTACACGAGATTTTTGGTGTAAACCGCCGCCGCGTCACATTCGGTTTCGGACAAAATCAGCATTAAGTCCTTTTTGTCCTTATTTTTGCGAATGCCGCAGTGTATGCCGTTGGCTTTAAAGCCTTTGGGCGAGGTCACCCCGCCGTTTGTGTCGATTTTGATTGAAAATGCCATATGTTTCTCCTGTTTATTTCAATATCGGTAGGGCGGGGGCTTGCCCCCGCCGCAGGTGTTCATACTATCCGCGGAACGGTCAAGACCGTTCCCTACAATCAAAGGTTGGATTATAAATTCAAATTGTATTCCGCCGAGAGCCCCATTTTGATATTCATACATTCAAGAGCCGCGCCGCTGGCGCCTTTGCCCAGGTTATCGTAACGGGCAAGTAGCAAAATCCGCTCGTCATTGCCGCAGACGGTTATATCCATACTGTCGGTTTCCGATTTGGCGTTGGCAGAAAGAAATCCCGCTTCGTCTATACTGTCTTTATAACGCACAATCGGGGTATTGTATTTTTCTTTGTAAAGGGCTTTGATGTCCTGTGCCGTTTTGCCGTTCTTTAAATCACTTTTGAAAAGCGGCACGGTGACAAGCATACCGCTGAAATAATCGCAGATGAATGGGCAGAAAATCGGCGTAACCGAAAGTCCCGAAATAATCCGCATTTCCTTTAAATGCTTGTGCTCTTGGGTGAGGGCATAGGCACGGGGCGCATCAAGAAGCGGGTCACGCTCCATATCTTCATACTGTGCAATCCCCTTTTTGCCTGCGCCGCTGTACCCCGACATGGCGTGGCAGGAAAAGGCGTGGTCAGGAGCGACAACCCCTGCGTCCACCAAGGGTTTTACAAGAGCGATAAAGCCGCTTGCGTAGCACCCGGGCACGGCAATACGGTTGGATTTTTTGAGTTTTTCCGAAAGGTCTTTTGAAAGTTCGGGAAAACCGTATGCAAATTTCTCATTTGTACGGTGTGCGGTAGAGGTATCAATCACAATTGTGTTGTCGTTTTCAATTAAGCCCACCGCTTCAACTGCCGCCGCATCGGGCAAACACAAAAATGCGATGTCTGCTGAATTGAGCGCTTCTTTGCGTGATTTTAAATCCTTGCGTTTTTCTTCGGGCAAGGCAATCAGTTCAATATCGTCGCGGGTTTTCAGGCGGTCAAAGATTTTTAACCCTGTTGTACCCTGCGAACCGTCAATAAATACTTTGGTCATAAATAATCTCACTTTACATCATTTTAAAATCTGGTAGTTTTGTTTTAAATTCCTTTTTGCTTTCCCAATCGTTTTTCTTATAGCCTCGTCTGTCCATGGAATTGTCATGCCAAGTGGACAAATTCGTTAAATTCTGTTTAATGAAACCTGCTAAATAGATTTCTTTACACCTATCCGTGTTATTAAATGAATAATTTTCCAAAACAGGTTCATCATTGTTTAAATACAAAGTTTTCAGTTCCCAAACGCTTAATAGTTTGTCGTCTTTTGTAAACCAACAGTTAAACGAAGGGTCAAACAGTACCCATTTTTGCAGTTCACGGCAGTAAACATGCGTAACAAAATGGCAACCGCCGTTTGTACTTAACAGACAAATCGGATATGCAAAAATTTGCAGTGCCATCAAACAATCTGTGAATACAACTGACTTATCACGGCAACAGATAGCGTGAGAAAAATCCTGCCCGTAGGCGTATTCCAAAATATCCAAAGGATTATCCGCATTCCACTTAAAGGCGGCACCGCTGTAAAAGGTATTATCCGTCAGCCACTGCATAATGCGCACAGCCTTTTCAAAATCCGTTCCGTCACCCGCGTACTTTTTCAAATCATACTTTTCCAAAAGCGTTGTATGCAGCGGAATTTGCACGAACAGGTTTTCTGCCGTTGTTTCTGTTAATTCCGCATCACTTCCTTGTTCAAGCGGAGCGAAGGTGTTGCAGTCCATTTTTTCTACCGAGGCAAGATAATTCTCCCATTTTTGCAATTTGTGCAATTTCATGCGCAAAAAAAGATCCATTTTCCTCTTTCTCCTAATACTTGTTATGAAATGCTTGCGGGCGTGGTAACTCGCCACTACGCGTTTTTCTCTTTCATTTTCGCGGCGGGAGCAAGCCCCCGCCCTACCCTATAAATAGATATTTGCCTGACGGGGGGGGAAGCGCCCCGCCCTACTCTATTCATTGATTTAAACTTCTGACTCTCTCTACCTGCGCCAGCACATTTTGCGGTGCGGGGCCGCCGAGAGAGGTACGGTCGTTTACGCATTTATCGAGGTTAATTGCCTCGTACACGCCGTCATCGAACAAATCGCAAACGCCTTTATACTCTGCAAGGGGCAAGATTTCGAGTGTTACGCCTTTTTTGATGCAAAGGGCAACCAACTCCCCTGTCGCCTTGTACGCGTCACGGAAAGGCAGACCTTTTGACACAAGATAATCGGCACAATCAGTGGCGTTGATAAACCCACCTGCCGCCGCTTTGCGCATATTTTCGGGTAGCGCGGTCATGGTATCAAGCATGGGGATAAACGCCGTTAAGCACATTTTCACCGTGTCAAAGGCGTCAAAAATCGCCTCTTTATCCTCCTGCATATCCTTATTGTAAGCAAGGGGCAGACCTTTCATCATGGTTAAAAGCGTCATCAAATCGCCGAACACTCTGCCCGATTTACCTCTTATAAGCTCCGTAATATCGGGGTTCTTTTTTTGCGGCATAATTGACGAACCTGTGGAAAAGGCATCATCCAATTCCACGAATTTAAACTCCCAAGAGCACCACAGCACGATTTCTTCGGAGAAACGGGAAAGGTGCACCATCAAAATGGAGAGTGCCGCCGCTAACTCCATACAGAAATCACGGTCGGAAACACTGTCGAGGGAATTTTGCATAGCGCCTGTAAAGCCTAATGCCTTTGCCGTCATTTCACGGTCGGTATGATAGGTTGTCCCCGCCAATGCGCAAGCGCCCAAAGGCGAAACATTCATTCTCTCTCTTGCATCATGAAGTCTTGCTTTGTCGCGCAAGAGCATTTCGGCATAGGCAAGCAGATGATGCCCGAATGTGATGGGCTGAGCACGCTGTAAATGGGTATAGCCCGGCACTACGGCGTTTGCATACTGCTCCGCTTTTTTGCAAAGGACGGCGACAAGTTCCGTCAGTTGCGCATACAGTGCGTCACACTCTTTGCGCAAATACAACCGAATATCTACTGCCACCTGGTCATTTCGACTGCGGGCTGTATGTAAGCGTTTGCCTGCCGCGCCGATGCGCTTGGTCAATTCCCCCTCCACAAAGGTATGAATATCCTCCGCATTGGGGTCAATTTCCAATTCGCCGCTTTCGATTTCATCTTTGATGGCTTTCAAGCCCTCGGTAATCGCCGCCAAATCCTCGGCGGAAATGATGCCTTGCGCCCCCAGCATCGCCGCATGGGCAAGAGAGCCGTCAATATCCTCGCGGAACATTCGGCTGTCGAATTTAATGGACGAATTAAAATCGTTTGTTTTGGGGTCTAATGCTTTTTGAAATCTGCCCTGCCAAAGTTGCATATGTTTTTCTCCTGTAAGTAGTACAATACGACAAAGGGAAAATTTCCCTTTGCCGTTCTACATTGTTTTTGCGGCGGGAGCAAGCGTTACTCGCCTGCCGGCTCAGACAGCGCTTCTGCTCATTTCATTCGCAGAGGTGTCCACTGGACACCCGCGCCCCGCCCTACACGGTTTAATCTTTATCCGTTGTTTCTTTGTGCGTCCAAAAGTGCCTTCACCTTAATGGGCAGACCGAAGAGATTGATAAAGCCTGCGGAGTCTGCCTGATTGTAAGCGCCGCCGTCCTCGCCGAAAGACGCCACATTTTCATCATACAGCGTGTAGGGGGAAGTGATGCCCGCGTTCATGACATTGCCTTTGTAAAGTTTTACCTTTACATCGCCTGTAACGGTTTCCTGTGTTTTGTCAACAAATGCGGAAAGCGCCTCACGAAGGGGTGTAAACCACTGCCCGTTATATACAATTTCGCCGAATTTCTGGGAAACCAATTTTTTGTAGTGCTGGGTTTCTTTGTCCAGCGTAATCATTTCCAAAAGCTCGTGGGCTTTGTAAAGGATCGTTCCGCCGGGTGTTTCATAAACGCCTCTCGATTTCATACCGACAAGACGGTTTTCCACGATGTCTAAAAGTCCGATGCCGTTTGCACCGCCCAGATCATTGAGTTTTTCCACGATTGTAAGTCCGTCCATTTCAACGCCGTCCAAAGCGGTGGGCACGCCCTTTTCAAAGTGAATGGTCACATAGGTGGGTTTATCGGGTGCCTGCTCGGGCGCAACGCCCAATTCAAGGAAGCCCTCTTTTTGGTACTGCGGCTCGTTGGCGGGGTCTTCCAAATCCAAGCCCTCGTGGGAGAGATGCCACACATTTTTATCTTTGGAATAGTTGGTTTCACGGTTGATTTTCAACGGAATGTTGTGCGCCTCGGCGTACTCGATTTCCTCCTCACGGGATTTGATATCCCACTCACGCCACGGGGCGATAATTTCCATTTCGGGGGCGAATGCTTTTAATGTAAGTTCAAAACGCACCTGGTCGTTGCCCTTGCCTGTGCAACCGTGGCAAATTGCGTCTGCGCCCTCTTTTTTGGCGATTTCCGCAAGACCTTTTGCAATGCAGGGACGCGCATGAGAAGTGCCGAGAAGATATGTTTCATAATCTGCGCCCGCTTTCAAGCACGGCCAAATGTACTCCTCCACATATTCTTTTTTCAAATCGAGCACATAGAGTTTGGAAGCGCCCGTTTTGATTGCCTTTTCTTCCAATCCGTCAAGCTCGGTGCCCTGCCCCACATCGCCCGAAACAGCAATAACCTCGCAGTTGTTGTAATTCTCTTTCAGCCACGGGATGATGATGGACGTATCAAGCCCGCCTGAATATGCCAGAACAACTTTTTTAATATCTTTCTTATTCATTATGTATTCCTCCGAAAAGCGGTTTTGGAATTTACCGCTGAAAAATTTAACAAGCTATATTATACACGCTTTTTTTCACAAATCAAGGGATTTTGCATATTTTTTTCAAATTTTATGAATTTTTATTCATTTTCTTGCGTATTTAATGAATATTTATACGAAATTTATGCAAAATGATATGCATTGCATAAAAAAACGGCTAAACAAGACAATTTGCCTGTTCAGCCGTTTTATTTTAATTATTGATATTTATTTAACCGCTTCAACGGGAATAATGCTGCCCGTAGCGTCTTTCAAAACCGTGAAAGTAATTGCATCGCCCGCATTAAGAATTACGAC
The DNA here is from genome assembly GCA_051881435.1 of Candidatus Fimenecus sp. Lineage (GTDB taxonomy): Bacteria > Bacillota > Clostridia > Oscillospirales > Acutalibacteraceae > Fimenecus. Next base: position 44,740 of record JBJEPW010000002.1, read on the forward strand.
CTTTTCAGCCTGACTTACCGCAACCTTATAATACGGCTCCGCTTCGTTGAGCTTAATATAGAAATAAGTTTCGCCGCCTGTTATGACGCTGCGGATTTCAGCTACTGTTCCGCTGACATCAACGGTTTCCTTTTGAACGGTGGTATTATCTTCCTCATTACCCATTGAGTCAACATCAATGTTCACACTTATGCCGTTCTTTTCAAGTTCTTCTGCATATTTGCTCATACACTCAGTAAGGTTTGAGCCTACGCCGACAACCGTTGACTGCTTAACATTAACCATGGCGTACATCTTTACAAGCTCACTTGCATCTTTCAGCGCCATAAAATAGGTAGGCTCGCCGCTGACATTGAGAAGCAACGGGAAGGTTGCCGTGTAGTTATACTGCTGAACCTTACCCTGTGCAGAGGTTCGCGCTGTTTCCTCCAAAGCACCGGAAACCTGATAATACTTTGCCTCTTTTGTTCTTTGATTTATAAGAACAAAACCTATGATTGACTGGTCGGAAGTTATGGATGTAACGCCTGTATACATATAAACATCGTCATTCAAAGCAAGATAATTGTATCCTGAGCTTGTGATTTTAACATCGCTCTGACCTATAATCGAGTTTATAAATCCATTGCCGTATTTTCCGTAAAAATTATACTGCTGATTGAGAATTTCCGCTGAATACACGCGGTCAATCCACTGATATTCCTCATCGGTTACGAACTTATCGGTTTTAAGCTTTGTCTTACCGTCAAGGCTGGTGGAAATAAGTGTTGTTTCACCTGTGACGGAATCAACAAGTACAGCTCCTATAACATCGGTTCCGCCGAAAAGTCCTATTGTTTTATCAAGAACGGGGACGATCCAATAAGGCTTACCGTTATCATCAATTTCAAATGACGGGTCATCGAGCAAAAGTGTTGGATACTTAAACCTTACATGGCGCATGAGATACTCGTTGAAATGCTCTGCCGGTGAATACTTCATGGGGCTTTCAAGGCGAACGGGCTCCGCCTTTTGAGTAGTCATATCCACAATTATATACGCAGGAATACCGTTTTTAGTGTTTTTCATCCACTTGAATATGTCGCCGTAATCAAGCGACTGAACACGGACAGGAGTTCCTTTATAGTTGATTTGAGTTGAATAGTACTCGTTTACAACAAACTGTGAAACATAGTCGGAAAGGTCGCCCAAGGCTCTCGTTGCAATCTGGGTCGAAGAATCCTTATCAAGACGGGGGACGCTTGAGAAATCAATCTCGGCAACATCGGCGGCGAAATCGCCCTCTTTGACATCAATGATATTATGATAGGATTTTGCTCTGAAAATGACTGCGCCGCTGAGATAACCTACCAAAACCACTGCCGCCAATACAATCAGGAGAATTACGGGGATTTTCACTTTATTCTTCGCATATTCCATATATTCAGGTCTGAAATATGCTTTTGACACAACGCCGAAGGCCGCAATAAACACAAAAATTACTACGGCAAGATAGAGATAAAGCTCAATGGCTTTAAAATTAAGAGCAGGAAGCATAAAATAATAAAGAACTGCGGCAACCGCAAGCGTTATAACAAGGCTTACGATAATCTTTTTCACCGTGCTTCCGCCGGGGTGCACCTGCGCCGTTCTTTTCTTTTTTCCGCCGAAATCAACATTGATAGGGTCCATAAAATTACCTCTTTCCATTTATTGTAAATAGTATATCATATTTCGTATGTAAAATACAAGACGGAGCAAATTCCTTGAACCGTCTTACAAAATCTTTTTGCAGTATTCAGCGGCTCCGCACTCTTCACAGTTTGCCTTGCGTGCGGTACACACCGCTCTGCCGTGGAGCACACAGCGGTGACAGAAATCGTTGCTCTCCGCAGGGGGAAGGATTTTTTTAAGCTCCAGCTCTACCTTTTTAGGGTCCTTTGTATTTACAAACCCCATTCTGTTGGTAAGGCGGATTAAATGAGTATCTGCAACCACGGCAGGCTTGCCGTAAACATCGCCCACAATAAGATTTGCCGTTTTCCTGCCTACGCCCTGCAAGGTTATAAGCTCCTCAACCGTATCGGGCACCTTTCCGCCGAAACGGTCACGCACGCCCTTTGCCATTTCGATTATATCTCTCGCCTTACCGTGATAAAAGCCGCAGGAATGAATAATATTTTCCACATCAAGCACATCGGCGTTGCAATAATCTTCAAGGGTTTTATACTTTGAGAAAAGCCGGGGAGTTACAAGATTAACTCTCGCGTCCGTGCACTGAGCTGAAAGCCTTGTCGCCACAAGCAGTTCAAAGGGGTTGCTTGCAACAAGTGAGCAAACAGCCTCGGGATATTCGTTTTTTAAAGCTTCGACGAGCAAAGCCGCCCGTTCCTTTTTTGTCATAGCTTACTCCGGATAATTCATATTTTTCGGCAACCCCAGAAGATAATCCGCCGAAACATTGAAATAATTGCAAAGCGCAACAATATCGTTTAACGACGGCTCTGTTGTACCCGTTTCCATAAACGAAACCTTACGCTGAGTAATGCCCAAGGCGTTAGCAAGGTCCTTTTGCGTTATGGTGGGAATCTTTGCACATCTTAAATATTTTAACCGCTCACTGAAATTCATAATACACCCTCAAATCGACGGTTTTTAGCCGTTTTAAAACAAGTGTTGATATTCTATCATAAAAAAACGATTTTAGAAAGATGTAGAATAAAAATAACTATACAAAGTTTTGCGCGATTTTTTGTGAGGTTTTACAAAGCTTTTCAACAATTTGTGCATAGATATATATTAACTATTCGCCGGATTTATGTTAATTAAGTCACTGTGTTTCGCTTTTCCGGTTGTTTTTTACAATCGGCAGATATATAATATAAATAAGAGTTTAATAAAGGAATGATTTTTTTGAAAAAAGAAATAAACATAAAAGAGCTTTCCGGTAATTTCGTAAAAATGATAAGCGAGGACTGGGCTCTGCTCACGGCGGGAGAAAATGACTGCTTTAATACAATGACCGTAAGCTGGGGAGGCATAGGCGAGCTTTGGGGAAAAGATGTTTGCTTTGTATTCGTACGCCCCCAGAGATACACATATCAGTTTATGGAAAAGTACGACAGATTTTCTCTTTCGTTCTTTGGCGGTGAATTCAAAAAAGAGCTGGGGCTTTGCGGCAGTAAATCAGGCAGGGATATTGACAAAATCGCCGCAACAGGGCTTACACCCGTAACTCTCGGCGAAACGGTGGGATTCCGGCAGGCAAAGGTAGTTGTTACAATGAAAAAGCTTGCTTATCAGGATATAAACCCCAAGGGCTTTATCGACGAAAGCATTATGGACAATTACAAAGCGGCGGATTTTCACCGCGTATATGTTGGTGAAATCGAAAAAGTGTATATTGAAGAATAATTTTTGAAAAAGTGTTGACATTTGTTTTTTTTAGTGATAGACTTTAAAAAAACAAGCCAAGCAAACCTATGATAAAGAGTAGTAGCTGTTATTTAAGCGTTTCAAGAGAGCCGGCGGCGGTGTGAGTTCGGTAACGGTAATTTCAGTGAATGGACTTTTGAGGGCAAACCGAAACACAGTTGTGAATTAGGGGCGACGGAGGGCAACCGTTAAAGTGCCGAGTGTATGATTGTACACGGTGAGAGCGCATTTTATATGCGAATTTGGGTGGTACCGCAGGATTTTCAGCCTGTCCCATATTTTGGGGGCAGGCTTTTTATTTTTCTCAAAAGGAGATATTACTATGGCACTTTTTACAAAGCGATGGCGACTTTCAAATTAACAAAGGATAAGCGTTAAACAATTTTTAACCGTAAAATAATTTTTAATTTTGAAAGGAATAATCACTATGAAAAAATATATTGCAATTTTACTCGTTTTAGTTTTAACCATAACCTGTTTTTCGGCTTGCGGAAAAGCTCCTGCAACCGAGGGTAAAAAAGTCATCGGTCTTCTCTACGATGCAGGTCAGGATTCATCAACAACCGCTATTGCCGAAGCAAAAGCATACCTGGATGAAAAAGGAATCGCATACAAAGAATATACCGGAACAACGGCCGACGAAGTAAGTCTTGCTGTTGACGCCGCTATTGCAGATAAGGTTGCGGCAATTTTCACTCCTACCGATAACACAATTATGGCTGCCGAGCTTGCCATTTACGAAAAGCTTGCCGATGCAGGTATCCCCCACTTCACAGGCGCGGATTCATTTGCTCTTAACGGTGCGTATCTCGGCTACGGTGTTGACTATGCTAACCTTGGTAAAGAAACTGCGAATATGGTTGCAGAAATTTTACTTGACGGCAAATCCCCCGCAACTCTTCCCGTTAAAACATTTGATAACGGTACTGCAACAATCAATACTGAAATCTGTACTAAACTCGGCTATAATCTTGAAGATATGAAAACAAAATATGAGCCTAACTGCCAAGCGATAAAAGAAATTACCACAGGTAATGCTTTTGACGACGGTACACAAAACATTCCCGCAGCCGCTCTCAAATCAGGCACAATCGGTTCGGATAACCCCGCACAGACATTTACCGTAGGCATTTGTAATTTCGTTGATGACGCTTCACTTAATCAGATAGTAAGCAACATTAAGCTTCAGCTTGACACAATCGGAAAAGAAAAGAATGTTGCTTTCATTATTAAATATGATAACTGCAATGCAGACTCAAATGTATTAAACCAGATTATTGCCGGATTCAATGCCGACAAGGTTGACCTTATGATCGGCGTTGCCACTCCCGTTGCAATGGCAATGCAGTCTGCCACGGAAGATAATCAGATTCCCGTTGTTTTCGCGGCAGTTTCCGACCCCGTAGGCACACAAATAGTTGCTTCAAACGAAAACCCCGGCAAAAACATTACAGGCACCTCCGATTTCCTCGATACAAAAGCAATTTTCAATCTTATTATCGCAACAATCGGCGCATAATCAATTATTATAAATTAGGCAGAACAGATAATCCGCTAATGGGTTATCTGTTCTGCGCTGTAAAAAATTAAGGACGGAACAATATGGATTTTAACTCTATTCTGAGCTTAGGCGAAAACGCATTACAGTTGGGACTTATAAGTTCGCTTACGGTTTTAGCGCTGTTTTTAAGCTATTCAATGCTGAATGTTTGTGACCTTTCTACTGACGGATGCTTTACTCTCGGTGCAACGGTAGGTGCGGTTGTGGCGATTGCAGGTCATCCCGGTTTATCTATTCTTGCGGCTATGGCGGCGGGTGTAATATCGGGATTTGTTGTTGCTTTTCTTCAAACCAAGATGGGTATCAACAGTCTTCTTGCGGGCATCATCGTCAACACGGGGCTTTACTCCGTGAACATTGCCGTTATGGGTAATTCGTCGCTTTTAAATATGAACAGAACAACAACTGTTTTCACACTTTTAAAAGACAAGCTTCGCGGCACGGCATTTGAAAAAGAATACATATTGATTATTGCGTTTATTGCAGTAGCCCTTGTTGTTATTTTCCTTTCCGTATTCCTTAAAACAAAGCTCGGTCTTGCAATCCGTGCAACAGGAAACAACCCCGATATGGTTCGGTCTTCCTCTATTAACCCTGTTTTTACAACTATTGTAGGACTTTGTATTGCAAACTCATTTACGGCACTTTCCGGCTGCTTGCTTGCTCAGTCACAGAAATCCGTAAATATTGATATCGGTACGGGTATGGTGACTGTTGCCCTCGCCTCTCTTCTCATAGGCGGTGTATTCCTCGGAAAAGGTAAAATTCCTCTCCGAGCAATAGGCGTTGTTTTAGGCTCGATTATTTTCAGAGTTATATATGCCGTCGCCCTCAGATTTGATATGCCCGCATATATGCTTAAACTTATTTCTTCCGTTATTGTTATTATTGCAATATCCGCTCCCTACCTTAAATCACAGTTCCCTGTTATTAAAAGGCGCATATTCCTTTCCCGCAGAAAGGAGGCAAAATAATGCTTACATTATCACACGTTTCAAAGACCTTCAATCCCGGTACGGTAAATGCAAAAACCGCCCTCAGCGATTTGTCGCTCCATGTTAACAAGGGCGATTTTATTACAATAATCGGTGCTAACGGTGCAGGCAAATCAACGCTTTTCAATGCTGTTGCAGGTTCTTTTATGACCGATAGCGGTAATATTATTCTGGACGGAAAAGACATTACGCTTATGCCCGAACACAAGCGCGCAAAATCAATAGGCAGACTTTTTCAGGACCCTATGCGCGGCTCTGCTCCGGGAATGAGCATTGAAGAAAATATGGCTCTTGCCGCGGGGCACGGAAGTTGGCTCAGTTCAATTTCACGAAAAGACAAAGCGCTTTTTCGCGAGCGTCTTGCACTTCTCGGAATGGGGCTTGAAGACAGAATGAAGCAACCCGTAGGACTTCTTTCCGGCGGCCAAAGACAAGCGCTTACACTTATGATGGCTACATTTAATCCGCCTAAGCTTCTTTTACTTGACGAGCATACGGCCGCCCTTGACCCGGGCACTGCCGAAAAAGTATTGGAGCTTACAAAGAAAATTGTTGATGAAAATAATCTCACCTGCCTTATGATTACCCACAATATGCAATCTGCCCTTGATTTAGGTAACAGAACATTTATGATGAACAACGGCAATATTGTTTATGATGTGGAGGGCGATGAAAGAAAGAAGCTTCATGTTTCCGACCTACTTCAAAAATTCAAAGAATGCGTAGGCAAAGAGCTTGATAATGACAGAATGTTGCTTTCGGAATAGAACTTACCGAAAAAAACCGCTGACTTATCGAACGGTGATAAGTCAGCGGTTTATATTTTTTATTTCTTTTTGATATGGGAACCTGTGGTGGTAATCACCGCAACCTTTGTGCCCAAATTATCGGTGATTGTAATTTCATAAAAGCAGGTGGTTCTGCCGTCCTTAATAAGGCGGCTCTCGCCGTAGAGCGTATCGCCCTTGGCTATGCCCAGATAGCAAATCTGGCTAACGGTTGTTACCGTTATATCCTCGCAATTAAAATTTGTGGAAACGGCAAATACGAAATCCGCGAGAGTAAACATAACGCCGCCCATAACATTACCCACGGCGTTCTGATGCTTTTTTTGAAGCTTTAAACTGCATTTTGCATAATGCTCCCCCACCTCTTCAATCACTATTCCCGTGGTTTCGGTGGCGTAAAGGTCGCCTGCAAAAAATTCTCTTGCTTTTTCAAGGTCGGTCATATATATCATTCCTTTAAACATAATAAATGTATTATTTGCAAATAATTGTAACATAACCGCTGAAAAATAACAAGAAAAAAATAGGTGACTTTCGCCACCTATTTTTTATTGTGTTTGGTAATGAATTAATACATTCCGCCGCCTGCCTGCGCCATTGCAGCAGCCGCTGCGGCGTCAGCCTGCGGGTCGGGAATATCGGCAACAAGGGACTCGGTTGTGAGTACCATTGCGGCAACGGAAGCCGCATTCTGGAGTGCTGAACGAGTTACCTTTGCAGGGTCGAGAATACCTGCTTCAAACATATCAACATACTCGCTTGTTGCGAAGTTAAAGCCATAGCCGGGCTTATTGGCGTTAACAATATTGTTTACGATAACAGAGCCTTCAAGTCCTGCGTTCTTTGCAATCTGGCGAACCGGCTCCTCAATTGCTTTGAGAACAATCTTAACACCTGTTTTATAATCTGCATCGTCTGTATCGAGAAGAGCCTCTGCCGCCTTAACAGCGCCGAGCAATGCTACGCCGCCGCCTGCAACGGAGCCTTCCTCAACAGCCGCCTTTGTAGCCGCGAGAGCGTCCTCAATGCGGAGCTTTTTCTCTTTCATTTCAGTTTCGGTTGCGGCACCTACGCGGATAACTGCAACACCGCCTGCAAGCTTTGCAAGTCTTTCCTGAAGCTTCTCTCTGTCGAAATCAGATGTAGTTGCCTCAATCTGTGAACGGATTTGAGCAACTCTGCCCTTGATTGCATCGCTGTTGCCTGCGCCGTCAACGATAATTGTATTTTCCTTTGAAACCTTAACCTGCTTTGCACGGCCAAGCTGATTAAGCTGTGTATCTTTAAGTTCAAGTCCCAAATCAGCGGTAATAACCTCGCCGCCTGTAAGGATTGCGATATCCTGAAGCATTTCCTTTCTTCTGTCGCCGAAGCCGGGAGCCTTAACTGCTACGCAGGTAAATGTACCGCGGAGCTTGTTGACAAGAAGTGTTGAAAGAGCCTCGCCCTCGATATCCTCAGCGATGATAACAAGCTTTTTACCCGCCTGAACAATCTGCTCAAGAAGGGGAAGAATTTCCTGAATGTTTGAAATCTTCTTATCGGTGATAAGGATAAGAGCGTCGTCGATAACTGCCTCCATCTTATCTGTATCAGTTACCATATAAGGGGAAATGTAGCCGCGGTCAAACTGCATACCCTCAACAACATCTGAATATGTTTCGCTGGTCTTTGACTCCTCGATGGTGATAACACCGTCGGCAGTAACCTTTTCCATAGCCTCGGCTATAAGCTTACCGATATATTCATCGGCGGCGGAAACGGTTGCAACTCTTGCAATATCATCGGAAGAAGAAACGGGCTTTGCGTTTTTAAGAACCTCTGCTACAACTGCGTCAACAGCTGCCTGCATACCTTTTTTAACTACCATGGGGTTAGCGCCTGCGGCAACATTCTTCATACCCTCACGGACAAGTGCCTGAGCAAGAAGTGTAGCGGTTGTGGTACCGTCACCTGCAACATCGTTTGTTTTTGTTGCAACTTCTTTTACAAGCTGTGCGCCCATATTTTCAAAAGCGTCTTCAAGCTCAATCTCTTTTGCGATTGTAACGCCGTCGTTTGTGATAAGGGGTGCGCCGTATTTTCTGTCAAGAACAACATTTCTGCCCTTGGGGCCTAATGTAATCTTTACGGTATCGCTCAATTTATCAATACCGTTTTGAAGAGCTTTTCTTGCCTCTTCACCGTAAACAATCTGCTTTGCCATAATAAATTACCTCCGATTATTCAACTACTGCTAAAATCTCTGACTGACGGACGATGGTGTATTCCTCTTTATCCACCTTAACCTCAGTACCTGAATATTTGCCTGTGATTACCTTATCGCCGACTTTAACATACATTGTGACCTCGTGGCCGTCCACAACTCCGCCGGGACCTACTGCAACAACCTCGGCAACCTGAGGCTTTTCCTGTGAGGAAGCGGCAAGAACGATACCGCTCTTTGTAGTTTCCTCCATTTCGCATGCCTTTAAGACAACTCTGTCTGCAAGGGGTTTAATAGTCATTTTATGTTACCTCCTAAAAGATTGAATATGTTTTTAGCACTCTCACCTTTCGAGTGCTAAATATATTTTAGCCACTTTCTTCCAAAAAATCAAGTACTTTATTTAAAGTTAATAGTTTTTTAACAAATTTTACAATTACACAAAAAACAGCGGAGATTTGCCAAGTTCCCGTAAGGCAAATCCCCGCCTGAAATATTACACAAGTCCGAAGCTTACAAACAGGGCTTGGTTGATTTTATTCATATCCGTATCGGACAAATTGCCCATTCTTTCTTTAAGCCGCTGTTTATCGAGAGTTCGCACCTGTTCCAAAAGCACCACGGAATCTTTGCTGAGCCCGCAGTTTTTGCCGTTTACGCTTATATGAGTGGGAAGCCTTGATTTATCCTGCTGGCTTGTTATAGCGGCGGCTATTACCGTTGGGCTGTACTTATTGCCTATGTCATTCTGCACTATAAGTACCGGTCTTACGCCGCCCTGTTCGCTCCCTACAACGGGACTTAAATCTGCGTAGTATATGTCCCCTCTTTTAACATTCATGGTTTGTATCACTCTCCGTTTAAAACTCTTTACACACTTATTTTTACCTTTTATTCCCGTGATTAAACACATAAGGTAAAAAAATAGGGGGAGTAATACATTTTATTCAGTTTCGGGGCAGGATGTCCCGAACAAACTGTTTTATTGCGTTTTATAAGTAAAGTTTTCAAACACGGCGGAGTCCGCACCGTCAATTATCAGTTTTTCAAATTCTTTTGTATCGGGATTGACAAGCAGTGTGCAAAAATGCCCATGCGCCTCATATGAACAGGACAGGCTTTCGCTGTTTTCTGTTTTTTCGGGAGTTATGCCGTTCACATTGTTAATACAGCTTTCCAACGCACAAAAAAGCATATTATACGGCAGTTTGCCTTCTGAAATGCTCAATGTCAGATTGTTCGTTTTCAGGGTGTATTCGCCGTCCGCACAGGAAACCTGAACGCCTTTTACGGTTTGAGGCTGGGTAAAGGTTAAAACAAGGCTGTCAAACGCCGTGTAATCCGCCTCTGCCGCTACCGTCATACCGTTAACGGTTGTATAAACACAAGTATTAAAGCCGCTGATATTCAGCGGCTCTTTTTCAACATCCTTTGTCTTATTTATTCCGCATCCGCACAAAAGCAGAAGGCAAAATAAAGCGCAAAGAAATTTTTTCAATATTATCTACCTTTATTCGTATTATTTAAGAACAGAGGGAAGTTCTTTTAATATGAGTGACGGAGTATTTCCCATCATAGAGTATTTTCCCGTTACCCTATCCCCCGCGGCACCGTGGATATATACTGCCGCAACCGCGCATTTAAAGGGTTCTATGCCCTGTGCGGCAAAAGAGGCAACAATTCCTGCCAGAACATCGCCGCTTCCGCCCGTTGCCATTCCTGCATTGCCTGTTGAATTTACATACACATCGTCATACTCATTACTTCCCACAAGAGTTGAGGAGCCTTTAAGCGCAAGCACAGCTTTATGGCGTCTTGTGAAGTCCCGTAAAGCTTCGTATCTATCAGCCTGAATTTCATTTACGGTTTTTTCGCACATTCTTGACATCTCACCCGGGTGAGGAGTGAGTATAACGGGCGCCTGCGCACCGTCAATAATATCTATGCAGTCTGCAATGCAATTTATTCCGTCGGCATCAATTATTACGGGAACTTTTGATTTCTCCAGCGTGAGCTTTACAATAGCCTTTGTATCCTCATCAACGCCCATTCCGCATCCGATAACCACGGCGGAGCATTTTGAAATCTCCTCTTCAAGTCTTTTTGCCGAATCCATTGAAATTCTGCCCTTATTATTGCTTTTCAAAGGCACCAAAAGCTGTTCGTAGGTCTTTGGTGCGATTGCATTATACGCAACATCGGGAAATGCTATTTTGACAATTCCCGCGCCGCTGTTTACCGCCGCCTGTGCGGCAAAATACGGGGCGTTGGGCATTTCATAACTGCCGCCGATAACAAGCACCGTTCCGTATGTACCTTTATGGCTTTCCGCATTTCTCCGAGTAAAGAAGCTTTTAATATCATTACTGCTCAATGTAAAAAGAGTGGAATTTACCCTTTCAAAGCAACTGTCGGGAATACCTATGGGAGCAACTACTGTTTTTCCGCACCTTTCCATTGACGGTTTAAAAACATGGACAGGCTTCAAAGCCATAACTGCCACCGTCATATTCGCACGAACCGCCGACTCATTGCAAACTCCGCAGTCGGCATACATTCCGCTGGGAATATCAATGCTTATAACCGTTGCAGAGGAGGAATTTATCTTTTTAAAGAGGACGGCACTGTGAGCATCAATTTCGCCCTTAAATCCAATGCCGAATACGCAGTCCACTATAATCTGCGCCGAGTCGAACGCCTTATCGGTTGTGCCGTTTTCGTCAAAATACACAATGTTTATACCCATGGCTCTTACGCGGGACAGCATTTCCGAGGACTCCTCATCCGACGGCAACCCCATTGCCATCATTACAACAACATTGTAACCGTCCTCGCAAAGCTTCCTTGCGATTACAAAGCCGTCGCCGCCGTTTTTACCCTTACCGCAAACAATCAGCGCTTTTCGCATATTAGTATTTTCAAAGATCTTCCTTATTATTCTGGCGCAGTAAGAGCCTGCATTTTCCATCATTTGCAGATATGAAATGCCGCTGTCGTGGGCGAGACACTCAACCTCTTTTATGTTTTCCGATGTTAATATTCTCATAAATCAGCCCTCCGCAGATATTTTATCACAATTTGTCTCAAAGAGCAAACACAAAAAAACGCGGTGACAAAATCACCGCATTTTTCGTTTAATTCAATATTTGTTACAGAATATATATGGTTACATTTCTTGAGCCCCACTGATAGCACTGATTTGTACTGCTCATATAAAGGTCAACAACAAATGTTCCTTTCTTTGCAAATCCGCCTGTATCGGCCGCGATTGCATAACCGTAAACCACGCCGTCGTCAGACACAATCCACATTTCTGTTCCGTAGGGAATCTGCTTGGGATTAACCGCGATATATCCGGGTTTTACGGGCTTACCTGTTGATGTTGTTCCGCCCGGTACGCAATAAGCGGCGGCTTTGCCCTTAATTGTGGACTTATAGCTTGTGGGAACATTATTTGCTCCGATTGAATACTTTGACGGCAAAGCAATTTCCGAAATGGGTTTTCCGTTCTTCTCAATAATCTTATTACCGAGACTTGTCACCGTGGGTTTTACATATGTTCCCACCGCTTTGACCTCATTCACGGGCTGTTTTGTAACCGTTTCACTTTCAACGGAGGAGGACTCGACCTGACCGTTTACAACCTTATCCTTATAAACGACTGTTTTTGTACCGTTTATGCCGTTGGTTGTTACCTTAGTAGCACCCTTAGCCATTGACGAAGTATAGTTGGTTTTTGTGGTGTAAGGAATTTCTTCCTGTGCTTCACGCGTTACATATTCTACACGGAGAACATTAACGGTTAAGCCGTCGGAAAGCGCTGTTTCAGCCGAAGGAGAAACCTCGTCGTCACCGTCAAGTATAATTCCCTGTTCGCTAAGCAGTTCTCCCACATTTGCGGCAACCGAAACTACCGTTCTTGTTTCTCCGTCAACATTGATTGTGAGGTTATAGGAATTAAGAATCCTTACCTCCATATTGTCAGTCACAACAGCGTCAACACTGACACTTGAAACAAGCTTTTCGCCGAGGGTTACTCCCTGCTGAGCAATCAGTTCCTTTACCGTTCCGGCAAAGACAATATTTGTGCAATTACCGTCCGCATCAATAAAGCTTACATTGCTTGCACGGCATATAATAATTTTACTGTCGGTGCCCGCCTTGAATTCATCAAGTATAAGCTTATCCTGTTCGGACAATTCGATATTTGCTTTCTTAACAACAGTATAAGGCTCTTTTTCGTTAGTCTCTACTCTTGTAATTTGTGAGCCGTCATAAATATCTACTGTATAAGGCTCACCTGCTGCTGCAAAAGCAGTTACGGCACAAAGCACGGCGATTGCCGAAATCAGTGCTACCGCCCTCATAAATGCGGGGTGCGACGCTTTTACGCAGCCTTTTATTTTTGTTATCATCATTCTGCTCCTTTAATAAGCTGTGCCAAACCCTGACTGTTTGTTCAGAGTGCTTTCATTTTCTTCTGCCCGGAAGAGCAAAATCGAACTCCGCTTAAAGCACAACCGTTATTCTCGCTTTGTGACTTTGCCATTATATTCACACACAATAAAAATGTCAAATTTTTTTTAAAACATTTTTTGTGTAAATTGTATAAAACACAAAGTCGATTTTTGACTGAATATCCCAAATGCTTTGTTTTTTATACTATATATTGTGGTCGAATAGCGTTATTTTGTAATTTTTTTTGTGAGATTATTAAAAAAGTAACAAATTATTACAAAACGGTTACAAAATATCAGGATGTCCCACCTCCTTTTTACATATATTTTACGGAAAAAATGTATAAAATATTCCTGTTTTTTCCTTCGATAGCAAAAAGAAAAGCAGAGAAAACTCTCTGCTTAAACTTATTATTTAAAGACTGTCTGCACCAAGACCATATAAAGCACTGTACCCACGCCGATACTTAACAAATTATTTCTTTTCCACACATGCAAAACAACGACAACGGCGGAAGCAATCAGTTCAGGCAAGCCGAAAGGAAAACTCAAAGGGGTTATCCCTTTCAGGCAATACACTACAAGCATACCTATTACGGCGGGCGGAAGTACTTTTCCCAAATATTCAACGGATTTAGGAATTTTTTTGCCGTTTGGGAAAAGCACAAAGGGAAACAGTCTTGTTGAAAAGGTGGTAATCGCCACCAACACTATTATAATAACGGACCGTGAAAAGCTTATTGGCATTACTGCTCCCCCTTTCCTGTTTTCTTTTCGGGGATTTTCCTATATGCCAGCAATGCAAGCAATATAAATATCATTGAGGGCAGAATAAAGTTTTCTCTGCCGAAGACGAGTATCCCTATTATACTTATTATAACGCCGCAGACAGCGGGAAAACGGTTTTTGCCGTCGAGCCACTGCTCAACGAATATAACTATAAACAAAGCTGTCATGGCAAAATCAATACCCTTTGAGTTAAATGGAATTAAAGAGCCTGCCAAAGAGCCGATAACCGAGCCTAAAACCCAATAGGAATGGTCCAAAAGCGCTATGGAGAACAAGAATTTTCCCTCATCAACACCATCGGGAGTTTTTGTGAGGAAATACAAAGAATATGTTTCATCGGTAAGGGAAAAAATCAAATACGGTTTCTTTTTGCCTGCGGTTTTAAAGCGGTCAAGGAGAGAAAGACCGTAAAAAATATGGCGTATATTCACCATAAAGGTCATAAACACCACCTGAAAGAGGCTCACTCCGGGCGCAAAAAAATTAACAGCAAGGTACTGCCCCGATCCGGCATATACCAATATGCTCATTATTCCTGCCCAAATAAAATTATATCCCTTATCCGCAAACATTACGCCGAAGGCAATACCGATAAACAGATAGCCCGTCAGCACGGGTAAGGTATAAGGAAAAGCCGCTTTAAAAGCGGCTCTGTATGTATTTTGCTTTTTCAAAAAATCACCTACATCACAGCTTGCAAATTCGTATTATACTGCAACACAAGGCGAAATGCAAGAAAGAAAACAAAACTTAATTTTCTATATATAATATGTATAGAAAAAAGCGGAGATGAACTCCGCTTTAAGTCATATCTTAATATATTTATGCTCAGTTGTTACGCCGCTGTCGGTAACCGTCAGCACCGTTCCGCCGTTCATATCATCGTCTGCATAACAGCGGTTTCCTGTTTTCATAGCGTATGTCAGGCGCACACCGTCATACAAAACAGAGTAGTTATTTACATGGTCATGACCTACTACCACATTTTTTGTACTTCCCATCTCTTTTATTGCGGCAAACATACCGGAATTAACGCTGGGACAGCAGACCTGCTCACGCTTTTCGCCGAAGCCCATTGTGCTATCGTAGCCGCTGTCCTTCCATTGAAGATACGCCAAGTGAAATTCAGGCAATGCAATATGGAAAAATGCTATGGATTCGGGAGTCTCTCCGCCGTTTACCTCTGTCGCGCCTTTGATTGCCCATTTATACCACGCAATTTGACTCTCGCTTATAAACTCGTAGCCTGTTCCGAAAACATCAATTTTATTTGAGCCGTCATCATTGAGTATATATTCCTGTGTATCGGGGTTGATGGCTTTTGAATACATTTTCTGTTCTTCGGTGATTTCGCTGTAATCTCTTGAAGCGCCCGAATCCATCATTATAAGGGACTGTACTATTTTATCGCCCTCCATAATGTTAATAATGTAATTGCCCACACCGCCGATATTATTGGGGCCTTTTTTGAACAGGCAATGCTCAGCCTCCAAGAAACGGTCGGCAAGCCACTGCTTATCGGCGTTGCCCTCACCGTCGTGATTGCCGAAAACAGGCGCCCACGGAATACCGAAAGAATCAATAAACTTAACCAATTCCTTTTGCGACTGCTTTTGGAACGCCATCCAAACCTGGTCGCCTGTCAAAGTGATTAAATCCGGCTTTTCCTGCTCGATTAAGGCTGTAATAGTTTTTCTTGTATATCCTCTTTGAGCGAAGTCAAGCACATCGTTGTACTGAATATCGGTTAAATTCAGAATTTTGAAATCCTTACCCGGTTCTTTTTGAAGCACAACGGTATTCTCCAGCTTATATGTATCGCTCGACAGCCATACTTCATTGTTTTTCTCTCCCTTTACGGGAAACCAAAGAATGCCCAAAACAATCCCCACCGTTAATAAAATCGCCAAAACAACAGACAGTATTATAACAACCGTCTTTTTTCTCTTACTCATTTTCCCTATTTCCTATTCCCTTTCCATTTTAATTATATTTTTTCCAAAGCCTGCTCAATATCGGCAATAATGTCGTTGACATTCTCAATGCCGACAGAAAAGCGTATTAAATCGGGAGTAACGCCGCACTCCACAAGTTCTTTATCGGAAAGCTGACGGTGTGTAGAGCTTGCAGGATGAAGAACGCAGGTACGGGCGTCCGCAACATGAGTTACGATGGCGGCAAGCTTTAAGGAATTCATAAACTTTTCCGCTGCCGCTCTTCCGCCCTTAACGCCGAAGGAAATAACGCCGCAAGTACCGTTGGGCATATATTTCTTTGCAAGTTCATAGTCCTTGCTCGATTTGAGCCCCGGATAATTTACCCATGTAATTTTATCGTTCTGTTCAAGATATTCTGCAACTTTTTGCGCATTTTCAACATGTCTTTCAACTCTTACAGCCAAGCTTTCAAGTCCTAAATTCAATAGAAAAGCATTAAACGGAGAAGGTGTTGAGCCGTAGTCGCGAAGAAGCTGAGCAACGATTTTTGTGATATATCCCGCTTTGCCGAAATCCTTTGCATAGGTTGCACCGTGATAACTCTCATCGGGCTCTGTCATGCAAGGGAATTTATCGTTCTGATACCAATCAAAATTGCCGCTGTCAACAACACAGCCGCCTATTGTGGAAGCATGACCCTCCATATATTTCGTAGTTGAGTGTGTAACAATATCCGCACCCCATTCAAAAGGACGGCAGTTAATGGGTGTGGGGAATGTGTTATCAATAATAAGCGGAACGCCGTGAGAATGAGCAACACGGGCAAACTTTTCAATATCAAGTACATCCAGCGACGGATTGGCAACGGTTTCGCCGAAAACTGCTTTTGTATTCGGTTTGAATGCCTTTGCAATTTCTTCTTCCGATGCTCTCGGGTCAATGAATGTTACATCAATACCGATTTTTCTCATTGTAACATTGAAAAGATTGAATGTACCGCCGTAAATTGTCGCGGCGCTGATAAAGTGGTCACCTGCGCCGAGAATATTGATAAGTGAGAAAAAATTTGCCGCCTGTCCCGATGAAGTAAGCACTGCCGCTACGCCGCCCTCAAGAGCAGCAATTTTTGAAGCAACTGCGTCACTTGTAGGGTTAGCAAGGCGGGTATACATATAGCCCGGTTCAAGGTCAAAAAGCTTTGCCATATCGGCAGATGTATCGTACTTAAATGTTGTGCTTTCGTAAATAGGCAACACACGCGGTTCGCCGCTCTTTGGCTGCCAACCGCCCTGCACACATTTTGTTTCTATTTTCTGATTAGGGTCAAATCCCATATTAAACACCTCGCAGTTATTATAAGCTTGCTTTTATAGCCGCTAAAAGCTCATCATATTCTTCAAAAGCAGGAATATTCGGATTGTCTGCTTTGATTTGGTCGGTGCTCTTGAAAAGGAAGCCCGCTTTACTTGCTTTAATCATACCGAGGTCATTGAAACTGTCGCCGCTTGCAATAGTCTGGAATCCGATTGATTGAAGAGCCTTAACAGTTGTGAGTTTTGAATTTTCCACTCTCATTCTGAATCCCGTAATCTCACCGTCATCCGCGACCTCAAGAGTATTGCAGAAAATTGTCGGGAGACCGAGCTTTTCCATCAAAGGTCCTGCAAACTGTGTAAATGTATCACTGAGAATGATAACCTGAGTAATGCTTCTCAATTCGTCAAGAAATTCTTTCGCGCCGGGCATCGGGTCGATTTTTGCAATAGTTGCCTGTACTTCTTTAAGGCCTAAACCGTGCTCTTTAAGTATATTAAGACGGTACTTCATAAGTTTGTCGTAATCCGGCTCATCTCTTGTTGTTTTTTTCAGTTCCGGAATTCCGCTTTCTTCTGCAAAAGCAATCCAGATTTCAGGTACTAATACGCCTTCCATATCAAGACATACAATATTCATATCGCTCATAATTTTTACTCCGTTTCTTGTAATATATTGTTTTTTTATTATATATCATAATAATCTTTTTTTCAACATTTTTACTCAATTCCCCAACCGCTGATTTTTCCGCGCTCCATTGCGCCCACAATTTTCTGCCGCAGTCCGGGGTATTCCTTTTCCAAATCCGCCAGCAGTTTTTTTGTATCTTCTCGGTTCGTTTTTTCATCAACGGGACAACGGCTTTTTACAATGGGCACATTTTCTTTTCTCACAACACGCTCAATATCCGTTTCGTATGCAAAAATCATAGGTCTTATCATATATAAATCCTTACGCGAAAGATATGAAACGGGTGAAAAGCTTTCCGCCCTGCCCCCTGAAAACAAATTCATAATAAAAGTTTCGGCGGCGTCGTCCAGATGATGACCGAGGGCAATTCTATTGCAACCCAGCTCCTTTGCCGTATCGTGAAGAATCCCACGCCTCATTCTTGCGCACAGACTGCACGGGTTTGACTCCTTGCGTTCCTCAAAAATTACATTGTAAAGTCCTGTGCGCTTTATTACATATTCAACGCCGTTTTCACGGCAGATTTTCTCGATTTCTGAAAAATCGCCGTTTGCTCCGAAAAACTGCGGGTCAACAGTTACGGCGCAAAGCTCGAATTTTTTTGGATAAAACCGCTTCAAATTGATAAGGCAGAGAAGCATCAGCACGCTGTCCTTCCCACCTGAAACACAAACGGCAATGCGGTCGCCCTCGTCTATCATATTGTATTTATCAACTGCCGCACGGACAAGACTTAAAAGCTTTTGCACCGATAATCTTCCTTTTATTCCATATTACCAATATTTTATATTATAAAAGGTGAAAAGTAAACAAAGATTTTGAAAATTTATTAAAGAGTAAATATATTAAAAAAACGAGATAATTCAAGAAAAACAGAGATTTCAATTTGTAGCGTTAATTTTTTGAAAATTTGTGTTGACATTCATTTATCCTTGTGCTAAAATCATCGGGCAATGAAAAATAAATTTATGGGAGGTAAGTTCAATGTCAACTTATATGCCGAAAAAGGGCGATATTACCCGTAACTGGTATGTGCTTGACGCAGCAGGCAAGCCCCTTGGTAAGGTTGCTGCCGAGGCTGCTACTCTTCTCAGAGGTAAGCACAAGCCCACTTTTACACCTAACGCTGACTGCGGCGACCATGTTATCATCATCAACGCCGCCGAAGTTGTTCTTACAGGTAACAAGCTCGAGCAGAAAATGTATTATCATCACACAGGCTACATCGGAAACATGAAAGAGGTTAAATATAAAACCCTTATGAAGACTAAGCCCGAATTTGCCGTTACAAAAGCTGTTAAGGGTATGATTCCCGACACTGTAATCGGTCGTCAGGCTCTCACAAGACTTCGTGTTTACGCCGGTGCAGAGCACAAGCATGAGGCTCAGAAGCCCGAAGCAAGAGAATTTTAAGAAAGGGAGGCTAATATAAATGTACGAGACAAATCCTTATTTTTACGGTACAGGCAGAAGAAAGAAATCTGTTGCCCGTGTTCGCGTTTATGCAGGAACAGGTAAAATCACAATCAACGACAGAGATATCGACGATTATTTCGGTCTTGAAACATTAAAGCTTATTGTTCGCCAGCCTCTCGCTCTGACAGGCACAGCCGACAAGTTTGACATCGTTTGCCGTGTTGGCGGCGGCGGAGTTACAGGTCAGGCAGGCGCAATCCGTCACGGTCTTTCCCGTGCTCTTCTTCAGTATGACGAAAATCTTCGTCCCGCTCTCAAGAAGGCAGGTTTCCTCACCAGAGACCCCAGAATGAAGGAAAGAAAGAAATACGGTCTCAAAGGCGCTCGCCGTGCACCGCAGTTCTCAAAGAGATAAAAGTTGTTTTATCGAATTTTCAGCACTCACGCAAGTGGGTGCTGTTTTTTTGCGCAAACTGCGGTGTCCTCACGGCGTAGCCGTTGCGGTCTCGTCTAAAAACAGTCCACCGGACTGTTTTATTAACGCCTCGACAGTTCTCAAAGAGATAAAAGTTGTTTTATCGAATTTTCAGCACTCACGCAAGTGGGTGCTGTTTTTTATATTGTTTTTCACGGTGTGCCGAGGGCAAGGCACACTACTTCACCGCCCTCAATGAGGGAGGTGGATTTTGCAAAGCAAAATGGTGCGCCGAGGTCGTCGCACCCTACACAAACACCATTGGTATAATGTAATTTCTCGGGCGGGCACGGAGACCCGCCCCTACAAACGATACCAAATAATTTTATGAAACTCGTAGGGGCAGATGACCACATCTGCCCGATAATTTTACTGTGATTTTTCGGCGAGAGCAAGACGGAGCCCTACATTACAATCACAGAAAAACGCAGCGTTTTCAATACAATATACCAATTATATTTGCAAAAATATTCATTATGGATTATAATGTTAGTCAACATATTTTTTGAGAGGAAAATCAAAATGATTGAAGTCAAAAGAAAGACTATTATTAATTTTTGTCTGCCGCAGTTTGCGGTGGGATTATTCACCACGATGCTGAATAACTATTTAATCTATTTTTATCAGCCCACAGAGGCGTCGGGACTGCCTGTTTTAATTACACAGGGCTATGTGTTCCTCGGAATTTTAACGGTTATCGGGCTGATTAAGGCAATAGGACACATTATTGACGCATTTTCGGACCCTGTGGTGGCAGGAATCAGCGACAAATGCAACCATAAAGACGGCCGACGAATTCCGTTTATGAAATGGTTTGCCGTTCCTTTTGCCATAAGCGCACTGTTGATTTTCTGGTCACCGTCGCAAAATCCCATTTTCAACAACATTTGGCTTGCGGTATTCATTTGGGCGTATTACATTTTCTACACGCTTTATATGATTCCCCACAACGCCCTGCTTCCCGAAATGATTACCAACGAGGGCAAGCTTGTTGACGCTTACACTTGGAGCTCGCTTTTCTTTGTAGTCGGCAGTATGCTGGGCTATGCGACTCCCGCTTTGGTGGCGGTGATGAAAAAGGCATTTTCCTTTACACCGATTATGGCGTGGCGTATGACTTTCCTGGCATTCACCGTAATCGGAGTGGTGCTGCTTCTCATTCCTGCGCTGACCATCAAAGAAAAAGACTATGTTAATTCCGTGCGCCCCACGGTATCATTGGGCAAATCCTTAAAGCACGCCTTTTCCAACAAACATTTTGTGCTCGTCACCTTGGGGCAGTTGTTTGAGGGCACGGGAATGAGCTTTTTCCAGGCCTGCATTATGTATTACATAACGGAACTGATGGGCATTCCCGAGGAACAGTCTATCATTATTATGGCTACCTCGATTGTAGGCTCGCTGATTCTGTACCCTGTTATCAACAAGTGGTCAAAAGCGAAAGGCAAAAAAGTGCCGATGATTGTGGGCTGTATTGTCTTTACCGTGGCGGAATTTTTAATTTGCTTTGTAGATTTCTTCCCGCAGGACCACAAGCTGGCAACGGCAATTCTGTTTGCTCTGTTTGTTTCGCTCCCCTTTGCGGTTCTGAATATTCTTCCCTCCTCAATGATGGCAGATGTTATTCAGTATGACACAGTCAAGACAGGCATCAACCAAGAGGGCACCTTTGCGGCGGCAAAAAGCTTTGTTACCAAAATGGGTACATCCATTGCGATTATGATTGTGCCGTCCTTGGTGGTAATCGGCGCGGCAACAGGCGAGAGCGTCGGCAAAAAAGGTCTGCTGTTAACGGCGATTGTCGGCGGGCTGTTTACGCTGGTTTCCGTTGTGATTTACTTTTTCTACAATGAAAAAGAAATCCTCACCGTCATTCGTGCCGCAAAGAAGGAGAATACAAAATGATTGTGTTATATGTTGTTATTGCGCTGTTTGCCGTTCTCATTTTGGTGCTTTTGGGCAACACCTTTATTAAAAGCAGTAAAGCACGCAAACTGACTGCGGCGAAATCGGATTATACCGAAAGCGAGATTGAAGCATATGCCCTTCGTCTTCGCAAAATGATACAATGCAAAACCGTATCGGTAAAAGGCAGTTACGACGATACAGAATTTAAAAAACTCCGTGATGTAATGGAGGAGTTATTCCCGTTAGTCCACGAAAAAGCTGAAAAAATGACCTTTTCCGACGACTGCTGGATTTATAAGCTTGAGGGTAAAGATAAATCCCGCAACATTATGCTTATGTCCCATCACGATGTAGTTGCGGTCAGCGGTGAATGGGAGCATGACGGCTTTTCAGGTGAATTTGCAGACGGCAAAATTTGGGGACGAGGCACGGTTGACACCAAAACTCCCCTGTTTGCGGAATTTTCTGCACTTGAAGAGTTGTTGCAGGAAGGTTTTGAACTGCCCTGCAATGTGTATATCGGTTCTTCCCACAATGAGGAGCTTGGCGGTGACGGTATTCCCACCGCACTCCAATATTTTAAAGAAAACAACATTCGCTTTGATGTGATTTTGGATGAGGGCGGCGCCATAATTGAGCCCCCCTTGGGCGGTATGCACTGTGACAAATGCGCAATGGTCGCTGTCCACGAAAAGGGAAGATATTACTTAAACTGCACCGCAAAAGCGGCAAATGCTCACGCAAGTCTTACTGCCGCCGCAACTAAAAATCCAGTTGAGCGTATGGCGGCGTTTATGCAGAAAATAGACGAAAAGAACATATTTATCCGCCGTTTAAATCCTCAGGTTACGGCAATGTTTCAGCATCTCGCCCCCTATTCGGGCTTTGCAATGAAGCTGTTGTTCTCAAACCTTTGGCTGTTTGCGCCGCTTTTGAAAGCAGTTATGCCTAAAATCAACCCCCAGGCAGGCGGTCTTATCGGCACAACCTGCACCTTTAACAAAATCGAGGGCAGCAGCGAAGACAAAATCTGCACAGCACGCGCGTTTTTGCGTCCCGTTGACGAGGCTGACCTGCAAAAGGATTTGGAGGCATTCAAAGGAGTTGCGGCGAAATATGAAATTGAGGTCGAGGTGGACGAAACCTCCGAATACCACGGCCCTGCCGATATGACGAAAGCGCCCTTTGCCTACACAATGAAATGCATCGGCGAGGTATTCCCCCAGTACCCTGCATCTCCCTTTATTTTGCCGGCGGGTACTGACGCACGGACACTTACCGATGTTTGCGACTGCGTTCTGCGCTTTGCACCCATTCTCCTATCTGCACAGCAATTGGCGTCCGTCCATGCGGAAAATGAAAACATTGATTTGGACGCCGTTGCAAACTGCGTAGCATTTTACAAAAAGTTTGTTAAAGACTATACGGTATAATGTAAATAATTCAAAGAAACGGCCATCTTCTTATGAAGATTGCCGTTTCTTGTTTCTTTCTGTATTGTACTGACAAATTAGATGTCGTTGCTTAAAATCTCTTCTATTCTTAATTCAACCATCTTTTTTAGGAAAGGCAGTTCGTTTTTGCCTGCGTTAACGGGCAAGCATTGTGAGTGGTGTTTTTGCTTTACAAAAGTGATGTGGTGCTTACGCACAGTGATGTATTGCGGCTTTGCCGCAAAGTGATGTGATGTGTTCCTTTCTGCTTGCCGAAGGCAAACATCACGCACAAAGTGCACATCACTACCGAAAGTAGCATCACGTTCCCAAAGGGAACACATCGTTCCAAAGAAAAAAGACAGTCTTATGACTGCCTTTTTTCTTTGAAAGTAGTGACCTATTTTGATACGAAATGCACACCCCTCCAACCTTTCGTGTAAAGGTTCAAAGGGGTGTGCATCTTTTAATTATTACTCTTTACTGCTGATTACTTTGGGATCACAGGAATATTCAGGTAGCTGTCATAATTTCCACCGGTGTAGAGGATATGCCTGCCCTTGTTTACATCATGAGGCATATTCGCTGTTTCTACCTCGCCGCCGGAAGCACCGAACATCTCCGCTCCACCGATGGTGACCATTTCTGGTGTTTCCTCCGGCTGATAGGTATAGCCCTCTTTCGGCAGGTTGATCTTTGCCATTTTCAGCTTGAAGGGACCTGTCCACATCTTTTTCGTCTTGTAGGCGGACACCGTCAGCCGGAGCTGGTCTCCCTTTTTGAACAACAGTCCCA
>JBJEPW010000003.1:0-4000 GCA_051881435.1 Candidatus Fimenecus sp.
TCCGATTTTGAATATCATTGGAACTACATCGAATACAACGCATTAAAGGAATATTAAAACAAGGAGAAAAGATATGTACGCAGATTTAATGGATACAATCGGCTTTGTGGCAAAAACCGATAAAGAGGTTGCCGATGCTATGGGCATGGAGCTTGCCCGTCAGAAAAGAAATCTTGAGCTTATCGCAAGTGAAAACATCGTTTCCCCTGCCGTTATGGCGGCAATGGGCAGCGTGCTCACAAATAAATACGCCGAGGGTTATCCCGGAAAGAGATATTACGGCGGCTGTGAATATGTTGATGTGGTTGAGGATATTGCCCGCGACCGTCTTAAAAAGCTATTCGGCGCAAATTATGCCAATGTTCAGCCCCATTCGGGCGCTCAGGCAAATATGGCTGTATATTTTGCTCTTATCGAGCCGGGTGATACAGTTATGGGTATGAATCTTGCCGAGGGCGGTCACCTCACTCACGGCTCACCCGTTAATATGTCGGGTAAATACTATAATTTCGTACCCTACGGCGTTAACAGCGACGGCT
The DNA here is from genome assembly GCA_051881435.1 of Candidatus Fimenecus sp. GTDB lineage: Bacteria > Bacillota > Clostridia > Oscillospirales > Acutalibacteraceae > Fimenecus. The sequence goes on from JBJEPW010000003.1 coordinate 540, forward strand.
TCCTTGATTATGACGCTTTTGAGGAGAAAGCAAAGGAGTGCAAGCCCAAGCTTATTGTTGCAGGTGCGTCTGCATACCCCAGAATTATTGATTTTGAAAGAATGGCAAATATCGCTCACAGCGTAGGGGCATATTTAATGGTAGATATGGCGCATATCGCAGGTCTTGTTGCGGCAGGACTTCACCCCTCACCCGTACCTTATGCGGATGTTGTAACTTCTACAACTCACAAGACTCTCCGCGGTCCCAGAGGCGGCATAATTCTCTGCAAGGACGAGGAGTTCGGTATGAAATTCAACAAGGCGATTTTCCCCGGCACACAGGGCGGTCCCCTTATGCACATAATCGCAGGTAAGGCCGTTTGCTTCGGCGAGGCTTTAAGCGATGACTTTAAAGTATATCAGAAAAATGTAGTGGCAAATGCCGCCGCTCTTGCAAAAGGGCTTACACAGAGAGGTATTGACCTTGTGTCGGGCGGAACGGACAATCATCTTATGCTTGTTGACCTTCGCAGTGTGGGCATTACAGGTAAGGAATTGGAGCACCGTCTTGACGAGGTTTATATTACAGCCAACAAGAACGCTATTCCCAACGACCCCGAAAAGCCCTTTGTTACAAGCGGCGTAAGACTTGGTACTCCCGCAGTTACAACAAGAGGTCTTGATACTGCCGATATGGATAAGATTGCAGAGTTTATTTATCTTGCCGCAACTGATTTTGAAAATAAGGCTGATTATATCAGACAGGGCGTTGAGGCAATCTGCAAGGCGCACCCCTTATACGAATAAGGAAACGGTTTGGTTTGAATGAAGAAGATAATTGTTGCCAGCGTCAACAAAGATGCGGCACAGCGTGTAAAAAGAATACTGTCCGCAGGCGGTTTTCAGACTGAGGGCGTTTTCTCCTCGGGAGCAGAGGTCCTCTCATACGCCAGCATCCGTCCCGAGGCGGTGGTTGTGTGCGGAAGACTCTCCGATATGTCGCCCGTTATGCTTGCCGATATGATTCCCCGCGGCTTTGATATAATAAGTCTACTGCCGTCAGGACAGGCGCAAACGGTTTTCAGAAGCAACCTTATCTCTCTTCATATGCCAATAAACACAAGTGAATTTTTAAGCTCCGTGAGAACTCTTGCCGTCACGGACAGTCAAAGCTTTCAGCGGAAAAAAGTCCGTCCCGAAGAAGAGGAACGGCTCATAACCCAGGCAAAGCAAATTGTTATGGCAAGGCATCATATTTCCGAATCACAGGCGCATAAAATATTACAAAAGCGCAGTATGGATTCGGGGCTTCCCCTTATCGAAGTTGCGTCGCTGATTATGGGGGAGAATGAATGAATTTTACCAAAATGCACGGTGCGGGAAATGACTATATTTATGTTGACTGTTTTAAGGAAAAGGTGGAAAATCCCGGGAAAACAGCAAAAATCCTGAGCCGTTATCATTTCGGTATAGGCGCTGACGGGCTGGTGCTTATTTGTCCGTCGGAAAGAGCCGATTGCTTTATGGATATTTATAATGCAGACGGCTCCCGCGCAAAAATGTGCGGAAATGCGGTGCGGTGTACCGCGAAGTACATATATGATTACAAATGCAGGAAACCCGCCGTAACGGTTGATACATTAAGCGGTGTAAAAACGGTTGAAATTTTTACGGAAAAGGGTAAAGCCACAGGCGGCAGAGTTAATATGGGTAAGCCAATACTGGGCGGTCACGAAATTCCCACACGGTACGGAAGCAGTATTGTAAGGGGCGAAAAGCTGACCGTTTCGGGCTGTGATTACGAAATAACCTGCCTTTCAATGGGCAATCCCCATTGCGTTGTTTTTTGCGGTAATCCATACGCTCTATCGCTTTCAAATATTGGTCCGCTTTTTGAAAACCACGAGATGTTCCCCGAAAGGATAAACACGGAGTTTGTTGAAATTACGGGGGAAAACCGTTTGAATATGCGGGTGTGGGAGCGGGGAAGCGGCGAAACTCTCGCCTGCGGAACAGGCGCCTGTGCGGCGGCGGTGGCGGCGGTAATGAACGGATTTTGCCGCCAAAATGAAGATATTTCCGTAACCGTTCCCGGCGGTGAACTTACCGTTAATTGGAGTGAAAAGGACAACTGCGTTTATCTGTCGGGCAACGCCGTAGAGGTGTTCAGGGGCAGAACTGTGATATAAAAAGCAAATACGGAGGAATTTATAATGAAAATAAATGAAAACTTTTTGAAAATTCAAAGCTCTTACCTTTTTTCAAATATTGCTAAAAAGGTAAACGCTTATACGGCGGCAAATCCGGACAAGCCTGTTATCCGCTTGGGTATCGGCGATGTTACCCGTCCCCTTGCGGCTGAATGTATAACGGCTATGCACAAGGCTGTTGACGATATGGCAGACGAAAAAACCTTTATGGGTTATCCTCCCGAATACGGCCACAAATGGCTCCTTGACGCTATCAACGAGAACGATTACAAGGCGAGAGGCGTAGAGCTTGACAACAGCGAAATCTTTGTAAGCGACGGCGCAAAAAGCGACTGCGGCAATATCGGCGATATTTTTTCAACCGATAATAAAGTGGCGGTTTGCGACCCTGTTTATCCCGTTTATGTTGATACAAATGTTATGTCAGGCCGTTCAGGTGATAAAACCGAAAACGGTTGGAGCAACATTTACTATATGCCCTGCACCGCCGAAAACAATTTCCTGCCCCAAATCCCCGACGAAAAGGTGGATATAATTTACCTTTGCTTCCCCAATAACCCCACAGGTATGGCAATTACAAAGGATGAGCTTAAAAAATGGGTAGATTATGCAAACGCAAACGGAGCTGTAATTCTTTACGATTCCGCTTATGAGGCGTTTATCACCGAGGACAATGTTCCCCACTCCATTTTTGAAATCGAGGGCGCAAAAACCTGCGCTATTGAGTTCAGAAGCTTTTCGAAAACAGCAGGATTTACAGGTGTTCGTTGCGGATACACCGTAGTTCCCCACGATTTAAAGGTGGACGGTGTTGAGCTCAACGCCCTTTGGGCACGCCGTCAGGCAACAAAGTTCAACGGCGTTTCATATATTACTCAAAGAGCCGCCGCCGCTTGCTATACCGACGAGGGCAAAAAGCAGATTCGCGAGATTATCGCATATTATCAGAATAACGCAAAAATTATTTACAACGGCTTAAAGGATTGCGGATTTACCGTTTACGGCGCCGTAAATTCACCCTATGTATGGCTTAAAACTCCCGATAATATGGGAAGCTGGGAGTTTTTTGATACACTTCTTGAAAATATTCAGGTTGTGGGCACTCCCGGCGAGGGCTTCGGCCCCAGCGGCGAGGGATATTTCCGTCTGACCGCTTTCGGCTCAACGGAAAACACCGTAAAAGCCGTTGAGAGAATAAAAAATTATTTCCAAAAATAATGAACGATTCAGCAGTTCCAAAAAGAAAAAATATAAGATTAAAGGATTACGA
>JBJEPW010000004.1:0-65265 GCA_051881435.1 Candidatus Fimenecus sp.
TTACTGTTGCACTTCGTATGATAACATGCCCACCTCCCTCGTCAGAGGGAGGAAAAATCCGCCATAGGTTTGCCTGTTTTTTTAGATTTTATTAAGATTAGTTTACATATATTTAATAAAACTCTTTTATTATTGACGCGGGGTGTAATACAATTTATTATATGGCTGTGGGAAGTGATAATTATGACGACGGAAACGAGAAAAAAAGGAAGAATTACATATCAAAAGCTATTTTGGCTTTTTATGGCGGGCAGTCTTTTGGGCGTGGTGCTGGAAGGCTTTTGGTGCCTTATCGGCTACGGCAAGTGGGAAACTCATGTTGTATCAATGTGGGGTCCGTTCTGCATAATTTACGGCTTTGGCGCGGCGGGATTTTATATAGGCGCCGTGCTTATGGAGAAAAAAAGCGTTTTTCTGCGATTTTTGGTTTTCGCCCTTATCGGCTCGGGCGTTGAATACATCTGCGGCTGGATTCTTGACCGCGGGCTTAATATGGAGGCTTGGAACTACCGCGCGCAGTTTTTGAATATTAACGGCTACATAAGCCTTAAAATGACAATTGTCTGGGGTGCTGTCGGCACACTTTTCGGTATGTCCGTTCCCAAGCTCGATATGTTTTTTGAAAAAATGCAGGGCAAGGCGTGGGATATTGCCTGCGCTGTTCTTTCGGTATTCATGGCGGTAAATCTTTCGTTCACGGCAGTGTGTATTGTACGGTGGTCGCAAAGGCACAGAGGAATCGCCGCTTCGGGTAAAATCATCGAACGCATCGACGAGAGGTACAATGACGAAATGATGGCAAAACGCTTTTGCGAATGGAGATTTCTTAATTAAGTATAATATAAACCGGCACAATGCGGTTTCGGCGGTGTATTTTCGCTGAAACCGCATTAAATTTTGCATAAATTGTTAATTTTTTGCCAAAAATCCTATTGAAAAAATTTATCAGTAATTGTATAATTACAAGGATAGGAAAAAATCCTTGAGTGATTAAAAGAAAGGAGTTTCATTTTATTATGATTAACTATTCACATGAAGTTGAAAAAATGTGCTGTGTTAAGAAAGGCCCTCATCACGGTCCCGCTCCCATTCCCGAAGAAGGCAAATGGGTAAAGGCTTATGAGATTAAGGATATTTCCGGCTTTTCACACGGTATCGGCTGGTGCGCTCCCCAGCAGGGCACCTGCAAGCTCTCACTTAACGTAAAAGACGGTATTGTTGAGGAGGCTCTTGTTGAGACTATCGGTTGCTCCGGTATGACTCACTCCGCCGCTATGGCTGCTGAGGTTCTCCCCGGCAAAACTCTTCTTGAATGCCTTAACACAGACCTTGTTTGCGACGCTATCAACGTTGCAATGCGTGAGATTTTCCTCCAGTTTGTTTACGGCAGAACTCAGTCCGCTTTCTCTGAGGACGGTCTTACAGTAGGCGCAGGTCTTGAAGACCTTGGTAAGGGACTTCGTTCACAGGTTGGTACAATGTTCTCAACTAAGGTTAAAGGCGTTCGTTATATGGAAATGGCTGAGGGCTATGTTACAAGAATGGCTCTTGACAGCGACGATCAGGTTATCGGCTACGAGTTCGTAAAACTCGGCAAGATGATGGAAGACATCCGTCACGGCACACCTGCTGATGTTGCTCTTAAAAACAACACAGGCTCATACGGTCGCTTTGCAGACGCTGCAAAGTATATTGACCCCAGAGAAGAATAAGAAAAGGGAGGGCATTTATAATGGCTAATGATGTAAGATTCGAAGGCAAAGAGAGAAGAATGGCCAAAATTGAGAAGTGTCTTGCTGAGTACGGTATTGCTTCTCTTGAAGACGCAAAGGCTCTTTGCGAATCAAAAGGTATTGATGTTGAAGGCATCGTTAAGGGCGTTCAGCCCATCGCATTTGACAACGCTGTTTGGGCTTATACTCTCGGTGTTGCTCTTGCACTTAAATCAGGCGTTAAAACAGCTTCAGAGGCTGCCGCTACAATCGGTAAGGGACTTCAGGCATTCTGCATTCCCGGTTCCGTTGCAGAGCAGAGAAATGTTGGCCTCGGTCACGGTAACCTTGGCGCAATGCTTCTTAAAGAAGAAACAAAGTGCTTTGCATTCCTTGCAGGTCACGAGTCCTTCGCAGCCGCAGAGGGCGCAATCGGTATTGCAAGAACCGCTAACAAGGTTCGTAAAGAACCCCTTCGCGTTATCCTTAACGGTCTCGGTAAGGACGCCGCTATGATTATTTCAAGAATTAACGGCTTCACATATGTTCAGACTGACTACGATTTCTTCACAGGCGAGCTCAAAGTTGTTAACGAAACAGCTTATTCCGACGGTGAGAGAGCAAAGGTTAAGTGCTACGGCGCTAACGATGTTCTTGAAGGCGTTGCAATCATGAAGAAAGAGGGCGTTGATGTTTCCATCACAGGTAACTCAACCAACCCCACACGCTTCCAGCACCTTGTTGCCGGCACATATAAGAAATGGGCTATGGAAAACGGCGTTGACTACTTCTCAGTAGCCTCCGGCGGCGGCACAGGCCGTACGCTCCACCCCGACAATGTTGCCGCAGGTCCTGCTTCTTACGGTCTTACAGACTCAATGGGCAGAATGCACGGTGACGCACAGTTTGCAGGTTCTTCTTCCGTTCCCGCTCATGTTGAGATGATGGGCTTAATCGGTATGGGCAACAACCCCATGGTTGGTGCGACAGTTGCCTGCGCAGTTGCAGTTGAAGAGGCAAGCAAATAATCCTTGATAAATAAGGAATTTTGAAGTTTTCGAACTTCATTTTGCGATTGTAAAAATCTAATCGCATAAAATTAAACAACAAAAAAGTTAGACACATCATTTTGGAGTTTTCCATGATGATGTGTCTATATTTTTTATTAAAATGCGAGGTATTTACAATGCAAAAATTGAAGATAAAAACAACGAGTTCATTGACTTTTGAAGAAGGTTGCAATAAGTATCTTGAATACTGTCGGCAACGGAATTTAAGACAAGGAACAATCAATCATTATAGGCAGAGTTATACTCAATTCTATAAATTCTTTGCTTCTGAAACTCCGATAGAAGAAATCAACCAAGAAGCATATAAACGATATGTTTTGCATTTGAAAGCAACCCTTAATAACGATGTCAGTATCAATTCATATTTGCGCGATTTTATAACCACAATGCATTTTCTAATGAACGAAGGGTATACCTATTTTAAAATGCAATCAATTAAAGTCGATAAAAGCCATATTGAAACCTATACTGAAAACGAACTTCAATTACTGCTTAAAAAGCCTAACATTAAAAAGTGTAAATTTATGGAATATCAATGTTGGGTAATGACTAATTTTCTGTTTAGTACAGGTGTAAGACAAAGAAGTTTAATGAATATTAAAATCAAAGATGTAGATTTTGATAATAAAGTTGTTTATGTAAATGTTACAAAAAACCGTAAGCCACTAATTGTCCCTATAAATCAGACGATGACAAACATTCTGGCGGAATATTTGAAATATCGGCAACACAAAAGTCAGGAAGATTATTTGTTCTGCAATGTATTTGGACAGCAGTTGGTTAAAAGCACCTGCTATCATATGCTTTACGATTATAATAAACGACGGGGTGTAGAAACTACCGGTATTCATAGATATAGACACACCTTTGCGAAACATTGGATTTTAAGTGGTGGAAATGTTGTTTCTTTGTCTCAACTTTTAGGACATTCAAGTTTAGAGATTACACAGAATTATATCCATCTTTTAGTTAGTGATGTAGCAAAGGAAGTCAACGAAACGAACGTTCTGGACAAGTTCTATCGTATAGCACAAATTAAGATAAAATAATGTTTAACAATGTTTTTTGCGGATAAACTATTATTTGAAATAATATATATAATATGAAATGTCTTTTTTGACAGTCAAAACTAAAATTCTTTGATACATTTTTATTTATTAATTAAAAAAATATTGATTTTTCGAAATTCGTATGCTAGAATAATAAGGGGAGATTACTTCGTGAAATACGAACAAATAAACACTAGGAGGACTAAAATGGTTGTTTTAAATGTAACTCTAGACAATTTCTATGCTTTTAAGAATTTTAACATGAATCTGACTTATCCTAAAAAAATTATTGGTTCTTGTATTAAGGAAGAGCATTTACAGAACCGTCCTAATTTTCGCTATAAAAAAGTGAATATTATTATGGGTGCAAATGCATCTGGAAAAACTTCATTTGGAAAAATATTGATGGATATTTTTAATTTCATTCATAAAAAAGATTACAGCATAATTACTGATGCTATTTGTGACAAAAATAAGGACGCCTCATTTATCATAGACTTAGCATCTGATGAAAATGTATTATATCGAGTTAAATGTAAAATTAACTCTTGCAAGGATGAAGATTATACACCTGATGACATAAGTGTAGAAATTCGTCAGGAAAGCATTCTTTCTAAAGATAGTTATGAATCTTGTGTCAAAAAAATTGAATCAAAAAAATATGTACCTGACGTTAACTATATAGATGAATTAGAAAAGATGGGACCACTAGATTGGATTTTTGAATATCCTAGAGATATAGGACGTGTTTTACGTTTCCCTAAAAATGATGAAAAGTTTTTATCAGTACTTTCAAACATTTTGAAATCTCTAGATCCAGCAATTTTATCAGTTGAGTTGTCAAGAGATGTGAAAAATTCGTATGTTATTCGTTTTAAGGATAAAGCTGTTGTGCTTCAGGATGGGGAACTTTTTAAAACCAATTTGTTATCTAGCGGAACCAAAGCTGGTGTAGAAGTTGCACCTATTATTTCTTCACTTTTGCAGGGTAAGTATACTTTTTATTATTGTGATGAAAAATTCACTTATATTCATAGCGATGTTGAAAAGGCAATTCTTTCATTAATGATCGACTATATCAAGCCAAATGATCAGTTGTTTTTTACAACACATAATACCGACATTTTAGATATGAATTTACCAAAGCACTCATTTACATTTTTATGCAAAAAAATGCTTGGCGATGAATGTATAATTTCATGTGTTGAAGCTTCGTCTCTATTAAAAAGAAGTACGGATTCATTAAAAAATGCGGTAGATAATGATCTATTCTCATGTGCCCCTTCCGTAGATCTTATTTACGAAATTGCTGAACTTTAATTTGGGGGCAGTGAAATGAGAAACAAATATATTCTTTATTATGTTGAAGGTGAAGATGAGTGTAAACTTATTGAAGTCTTAAAAAGTCAGTTAGGTGTTATTAAGCCTGGAAAAGTACAAAAGATTAATGTTGTTGAACAAAAAATCACATATGCACGCCTTAGGACTATTAAGCCTAACACGATGGTTGTTATGGTGTTTGATACAGACACAAACAGAGTGGATATCCTAAAAGAAAATTTAAAAATGTTACAGTCATGCTCTTCAGTTTCTGAAATTGTAACAATACCTCAAGTTCATAATTTAGAGGAGGAATTAGTTCGTAGTTGTAATATAAAAAATATAACAGAACTATTGAATAGCAAATCTAAAACCGAATTCAAAAATGATTTTATAAGGGTTACTAATGCAGATAAAAAACTAAAGGAACGTGGATTTAATATTGATATTTTTTGGAGTAAAGAACCTGAATCTCCATACCACGAAATACCAAACCTATCGAAAAAAATAAAATTATAAAATTTAAAGCAATTACAAAATGAATCTTTAAATAGCAAAAACAGTCTTTCTTCTATATAAGCGGGAAGACTGTTTTGTTGTTAAAGAATTAAACTTATTTAAGCAAATATATTTGTATCAAAGTCGATTATAAGTTCGTTGTTTTTGGCATCGAAAATTCTAAGTTTTGGAAAAGGACATTCATACTCACCTTTGAAGAATCCACTTTTCAATGCATTAATTATATAAGATATATATTGATAAAGATATAAATCAATACACAAATCTTCACTATCCATGATAGTTATGAAATAAAGAAGTCCGTCCATTTCTAAAAGTAATTTGCTGATTTCTTTCGGGACGAGAGATTCTTTATGATATGTAGTCAAAACTAAGTAGGTTTTTTTCAAAAGACTTTGCATATCTTCAAGTGAAAACATCTTTAAATCCAAAACTGCATTTGTCATGTCTTGCCACTTGTTGATTGCACTGTTTATTGTCTCAAGCTTCATTTGTTTTCCTTCCTTCAGCTTTTATATTTTTACAAAGCGAACAGCGGCAGAGATTGCCGCTGTTCACTTTGTTATGTATAATTTTTTTAAGCAGACAAATCTATGCATCAGCATGTAATACAATTAAATTATTTTAATGCTCCCCATTTGGAATAATTGCTGCAGCACCAATCAGCTCTCGGACCGTAAGTAAAGCCACCGACGTGTGGATTGAGATAGCATTTTGCATCCGGTTTAACATTTCCTTCGGTTGTCACTGTGTCTCCAAAAGAGTTAACTGTTCTAGGGCCAGACCAATTAGCGCAAGTGGCGCAACATTTTTGATTTTTATTAACCGACCATGCCATAATAAAATCCTCCTATATTTTTAGCAGCACTTAATTGCTTTATTTGATGAGTTTCTCGCAAGAAACAACAGTAAAATACTGTCCTGCATACTGCTGCTGGAAGTTATACATAGCCTGCTGTCTGCAGTCTGCTTCTACAAAGGCTACACCCATCATGCCGGCTTTCTGTTCTACCGGATAATAAACAATTTTCCAAGTTTCTTCTGGTCCGTAGAATCCCATAATAACATCTCCATTCATTATATTCTGTTGCTAAAAACTCATTAAACTTATCATATGTTGTAATATTAAAATGTTCATGGTTGATTTTATAATAAAATAACACTAAGTCGTGGGCTTCAATACTGTTCCGGGATTCGATTTCTTTTGTCAAAATTTCGATGGTTCCTTCGGGCTTTTTCATATGTACATACTTCTTTCTTGTTAAATTATTTCAAATAACAACAGAGCACAAAATATTGTCATTCAATAATTTAGCTAAAAAACATTTATAAAAATGCAAATGTAAAACAAATTGAACGATTCTTGACGTAGAACTATAACAATGATACTATTAAATTGTTCACAATTTAAGAATTAGGAGGTGTATTGGTTGACTAAGGATGAAATAGTTTACTTGGCTAATAACATTTATGAAGAAGCGTTGAGAGCCAATACATATTGGGAATTATTAAAACAATATCATACAAATTTAGATAAGTATAATGATGAGATGAATTACTCTCCGGCCTTTTACAATGTTATTTACACAGCACTTGTGGAAGGTTTATTTTTAAACCTTTCGAAAATATATGATACACACAAAAACTCTTTAACAATAAAAACATTGTTAGGGACCATAGAAACAATAACAATCAACGATTTAGATGAGGATGTTAAAGCAAAGTATGACTTATGCAACCAAAAGTTTCAGCATCGATTAGACTTAAATGAGGAATGTTTCTTCAAAGAAAAAGTATCTGAACAAAAGCAAATCTGTGAATCACTTAATATTGAATATATACATACTATAGTGGAATTAGATTTGAAACAAATGCATAACCTTTATGTCAAACGATTTAACAGCCTTAACAGAATACTAAATAAGCTTATTATTCAACGAAATAAAATATATGTCCACAATGATAGAAATACAAATTTTAATTTTGATGATATATATCAAAATCAACCGATAAATAATGATGAGGCTGATACCTTAATTGATTTTGCTTTAGATTTCAGTAGATATTGTATAGAAATTTTAACGGGCGTTTCAAAGGCAAAAACATATGGAAATATGAACGATTGGGAAGCAACTCTAATGCTCGTGAATATTGGGCATAAATATCAAACTATTCATATTAACAAGTTGCTAGAAGATGAATAGAAAAATATGCTTACAAATCAAATGAAACACGCTATAATGTAATCAGGAAAACAAAAATGATGTGTTTATTTTTGATTTGTTAAGGTTTCACAAACTATTGGTACACAAGGCTTTTGGGCTATAATAAACAATGTATCAACAAAGCTCTATAAAAATTTGCGTTGAAATGATGGGCTTAATCGGCATGGGCAACAACCCCATGGTCGGTGCGACAGTTGCTTGTGCAGTTGCAGTTGAAGAGGCTATGAAATAAGGCGTTTCAAGGAATTTGACTTGATTTAATTAGGCTGACATTTTGTATAGTCAGTCATTGGTCGCCAATTTCGTCGCCAAAAATGATAAAAATTAACGCTCGGATTTTTCCGGGCGTTTAACTTGTCAAAAAAGTCTGTTTTTTGCTCCCCTTGTCAGGGGAGCTGTCTGCGAAGCAGACTGAGGGGTAGTCAAAAAGGCTTGTGAAAGCATTTTCTCTCCCTCCGTCACGTCAAAGCCGTGCCACCTCCCTCGTCAGAGGGAGGAAAAATACAGTTTATCTACATTCTCAGGCTTGGAAATTTCCCAAGCCTTTTTGTTTTGCGGTGAAATAATGATATGTGATTTTCAATGATTTAACGGTTATTTTGTAGGGTGCAGCGACCCGGTTGCACCGTGAAATTTACGCAAAATTATGTGTTTTCGATTGTAGGGGCGGTTTTCCATGCCCGCACGATATTTTTACTGTATTTTGCCGGACTCACTCTCCTGGCAGATTGTCAAGCAAGTGCAACACCCCAAAAGACGGAGGGAGAGATAATATTTACAGAAAACAAATTGTTTTTCTCTCCCCCAGTCGTGGCAACGCCACGACAGCCCCCTCGTCAGAGGGGGCAATAACAGGTTTGCGCCATTGGTTGTGTCTTGTCTCCCCTGAAAGGAGAAATGTGGCACACTGTGGGGAATCACCCTCTAAGAGGAAGCGGAACGGGTTGCGATACGCCGAGGGTTTTGTGTGATTTTTTTCGGGCGATTCGTGAATCGCCCCTACGGGTTTTCGGGAAATTTTGCGTGTCGTCGAGGACGCCGACCCCTACAAACGCACCTATGAAAACTGCACAAAATATATGAAATAATATATCAAAAGTCACAATTGAAAATTCGGGATTGTGTGATATAATTATCTTGTTGCTTTGTAACACGCAAAGCCGCTGAAATTCGGTTATATTTCGTTAATTCTTAACGGATGAAAAAGGAACCCCTGCTGATTTACTCGGCAGGGGTTTGGTTTATTGTGCTCTTTTGGTTTTTGCGGGCGATTCGTGAATCGCAACTACTGTCACGCCGTGGGTTTTGGTGTGATTTTGCGGGACGATGAAGGTAGCGAAGCGGCGGCGAGGTAGTGAATGACAATCCGGTGGATTGTCAGAGCTGAACCGTGACCGAACCGCAGTGAGACTCATCGTCCCCTACCCATCAATCAGAGAACCGATCCCTGATGGTCCCTTTTTAATGCCATAATGCACATCCAGACTAATAATTTAAATAAATATAAATTCCTCTGCGATAACAACCATAGCTGTAACAGCAACAATTGAAACAATAAAAACTAAAACACATGCAATAGCAATTCTTAATCCTACTGCTTTTTGTGATGGCTCTTCAAAGTCAAGTGTTTGTTGTATATGTGTATAATTCTGTGGTACAGCTTTTTGTTCTTTATATATATTATTTCTTGCATTGCGATACTTGGTGAGTGGATCATTCGATGACATTAGTCGAGCACGAAAGTCATCAAGCCATTGTGTATCACTTAATTCGCACATATTTTCTTCAGTGCAATCAGGTTCATGAGCAATTTGATTTCTAACCCAACGATAATGTTTTAGCTGTTTCAAATCCTCATCCCATTCACCTACATATCGGGAACCGCTCGGTGTATTTATCATTTCATCAATGTAGCGTGAAATACCGTAATTATCGCCATATATCTCATTACAAAGTTTCTCTAATCTTTTATACGATTCATTAAAACTCATAAATAACTCCTACTGTTTCTTACTATCCAAAAGTGCCGTACACACGATACGGTTCTCTGTCCTGTTTCATTGTTGTTTGACAATCCTTGCGGTGCGCCGAGGTCGTCGCACCCTACAAATGGTGCCGCGAAATACAAAGAACACAAGGATACGGGTCTTATGTGTTACTTGTGTTCCGGGCAGGCACGGAGACCTGCCCCTACAATACCGCCGTGGGTTTTTCAAGCAATTCGTGAATCGCCCCTACAAGCACAGGTTTATTTCCCCGAATCATATGTTCCTGAGAGCATATGCTCTTTTTTCTTTGTTTCCAGCATATCGAGGGAGCGTTCTTTGGCTTTTTTCAGCTTTGATATTTTGCGAATAAATCCGATAATTAAAAACACGGGAACTGCCAGTGCAATAATAATTGTGAGATATCCCGCAAGCCACAAAAAGGAATATGTTGCCCACATTGCGCCTGCCCCTGCAAGTTTAAAAAACAAAATTCCCAAAATCAAAAGAATCACGCCGACGGCAACGGAAACGGCGATGGATTTCTTTTGCAAACTTAAATCACTGTCGTAATTGTTTTCAATCGCTTCGTATTCTTTTAAATACTGTGAGCGGGTGTATCTGATATCCTTATTTAGAGAAGAATCCAGTTCCTCGCCGTTTTTATAAATGCCCTTTAAATACTCACGGTTTTCGTATCTCTCTTTTGACTGTTCGGTGCTTCCGTTGCAATCAAAAACAGTGCTGTAATCATATTTTGAACCGCTTTCGGGGATATTCTCCGACGGGTCCTCGGTATTCGCGGGTCTTTTTACTTCATTTTCGCTCATACTCTCACCTCAAATTTCAGCCGCAAAAAAGAACATTGATTGATATGTAATTATTCAACAGATGCGATAAATTTGAGGAACTGCTCCTTGCCCTTTTCGGTTCTCTCATAAACGCCGCATTGCTCTAAAATTGCCGTAAAGACAATGCCTATCTCTTTTTCCAGGATTTCATCGCAGTTTTCGGCGGTAATATCGTATTTCTTGGTTAACATATCAGCCCAATCCTTATGCTTGGCTATTGTTTCATCGGCTGAAATATCCAAACCGTTAAGGATAGCCTCTTTCAATTTGCTCATTTCTGTTTTAAGTCTTGAAGGAAGAACGGCAAGACCCATAACCTCAATAAGACCGATATTTTCCTTTTTGATATGATGATATTCGGGGTGGGGATGATAATATCCGTCGGGATACTCCTCTGTTGTTATGTTGTTGCGGAGAACCAGGTCAAACTCATATTTACCGTTGGCAAATCGGGCAATGGGAGTGATGGTGTTATGTATCTCGCCGTCGGTTTCGGCTAAAATGAATGCGTCCTCATCGGTATAGCCACGCCATGTTGATAAAATTTTTCCGCCCAACTCGCAAAGTCTTTCGGCACTGTCACCTCTAAGTCTGATAACCGACATAGGCCATTTTACAATACCTGCCTCAACATCCTCATAGCCCTTGAAGGTAACCTCTGTTTCAATGGGAGCCTTTGCCATTGCAAATTCGTATCTGCCGCCCTGGAAATGCTCATGAGTGAGTATTGAACCGCCTGAAATGGGCAAATCCGAGTTTGAACCGATGAAATAATGGGGGAACATCTTTACAAAGTCAAAAAGCTTAACGAAGTTTTCATAGCAGACTTTCATAGGCTCGTGCTCGCCGTCAAAAACAATACAATGCTCGTTATAATAAACATAGGGTGAATACTGCATATACCAGTTTTTACCGCCAAGAGTTAAGGGAATTATACGGTGATTTTGTCTTGCAGGGTGGTTAACTCTGCCCGCATATCCCTCGTTTTCAATGCAGAGCGCACATTTGGGATAAACATTTGCCTGCTTCATTTTAAGCGCCGCCGCAATAGCCTTGGGGTCCTTTTCAGGCTTTGAAAGGTTGACTGTAATATCAATATCGCCGTATTCTGTTTTTGTTACCCATTTTACGTCGTTTTTAATGCGGTAGTCACGGATATAATCAGTCTTGCGGCTGAAATTATAATAAAAATTTGTTGCCGCTTCGGGGGATTTTTCGTATTCTGAGAAGAATTTTGTAATAACCTCTGATGGTCTGGGGGTTAAAAGTCCCATAATTTTTGTGTCAAAAAGGTCACGGTAAACAACCGAGTCCTCGCAAAGGCCGTTTTCGCAGGCATAGTCAAGTATGGATTTTAAAATAACCTCAAGCTCTGCGTTTTCATAAGCTTCGCACTCCTCAATTCCGTCAAGATTTAACGCCTCAAGTATTCTGTTTACCGAAAAAATCTTATCTTCCTTTTCGATAAGACCTGCTTTCTCGGCATAGTTTACGAGAGATGCAACAGCAACATCAATTTTCATGATTAAACACCCTTTTTAATATTTATTATTTTTAATTTTTGACATATTAAATTACTTTTCGGGATTATATACTCCCAACAACATACTTTCTTTTTTGATTTCTTCCAGTTTTGTCAACGCCATTGCCCTGTTCCTTTTCAATGTTTTATTCGTTTTTATTACGCCGTAACCGAAAAACAAGAACTGCAGAATGCCCACAACAAGAGATGCCCATGAAACGGTAGAGAAAAAGCCTGACGCCGCCCAATAAGCTATCCTGTATTTCGGATGGACACGCTGCTGCATAAGCTGTAAATATGCCGCTTTGTACGGCTGAGCAACAAAATAGAAAACTACCGAAATTATTATTGCCGCAATCAAAATCGCCGTAAAAATCAAAAATCTTTTTTTATTTGCTTTTATCTCTTTATCAAAAGTTACCTCAATGTCTGCCATTCTTTTAAGATATTGGGAGCGGGTAAACCGTGTTTCCTTATTAAGGCACTCCATATCGTCATTATATATCAAGCGGAGATAGTCGCGGTTCATATGGTCGTGTTCAATAAAGGTTTCGGTATTGTAATCAAAAACAGAGTTGTACTCCTCGGCAAGATTTTTTTCGGGAGCATCGGAATTTATGCTGTTTTTCTCGTTTTCGTTCATACCGTCACCTCTAATTATACAAACAAGTTACATATGATTTTACGGGACGATGATGGCATCGTCCCCTACGGGTTACATAGAATTTTATAGATTTGGTTGCAGGAGTCTGCCCCGTATCTTTTTCAATACTCTGTTCCATCACTGTTTACAGATACTAACGAATAAACCGTGTATCCAAAAAGTCCCTCGCGTTTTCGCATTGTAATGTTTGAGCCAACACCCATAGTGTATTCGTCTTCAATTACAATAATCCTCAGATCTGCACATTCAATTTCTTGCTCACCATCATAAAATTTATAACAAGAACGGTATTGTTCTGTTATCACTGTATCAAAATCAGTGTATTCATTACTTGCACCCATGCGATTTAAGGCAGAATATGAGAAATAAACCGCAACAACACAGATACCGATTATTGCAAGAAAATGTAACACATTATCCTTCTTAAAGGAAATGTCTTTTTTGAGAATTTTCATAATACACAAAACCGACACCATACAAAGGATAACAGAAACAATCAAATGTATCAAGCCAAATCGGCCACCGATAATAAGCCCTAATGCAAGAGTAACAGAAAGTAAAATAACAATAGATACTGCAATCAGTATTGCAATTTTGTCAATTCTTTTCATACTCTCACCTCATTTATGCGTTAGTAGGTGCGGGCGATTCGGGAATCGCCCGCACTTATTTACACTCTCGCTACGCCTGATTTTCTCGCGGCGTCCATAACGGCTGTTGCAACGGTTGTACCCACTCTTTCGTCAAAGGCTTTGGGTAAAATATACTCGGGAGAAAGCTCCTCATCGGAAACGAGGGAGGCGATTGCCTTTGCCGCCGCTATTTTCATTTCTTCGTTAATATCCCTTGCTCTGCAATCAAGCGCACCGCGGAAAATACCCGGGAACGCAAGCACATTGTTAATCTGATTTGGAAAGTCGCTTCTGCCTGTACCTACAACAGCCGCGCCTGCCTTAATTGCCAAATCGGGCATAATTTCGGGCACGGGGTTTGCCATAGGAAATACTATGGGTTTTTCCGCCATGGATTTTATCATTTCTTCTGTTACAATTCCCGGTGCGGAAACGCCTATGAAAATATCCGCACCTTTCACAGCGTCTTTAAGTGAGCCCCGAAGCTTGTTTTTGTTTGTAATTTCCGCCATTTCTTTCTGTGCGGGATTCATCCATTCTTCACCTGTGCAAAGTGCGCCCATTTTATCGCACATAATAATATTCCCTGCGCCCATTTTGTGAATGAGTTTTGCAATGGCTATTCCTGCCGCGCCTGCACCGCTGAAAACAACCGTGCAGTCTTCTAACCTCTTATTTACTACTCTTGTTGCATTTGTAACCGCCGCCGCAACGACAACGGCTGTACCGTGCTGGTCGTCGTGGAATATGGGAATATCGGTTTTCTCCTTTAATTTCCGTTCAATTTCAAAGCAGCGGGGTGCGGCGATGTCCTCCAAATTCACACCGCCGAAGGAGCCTGCCAAAAGGGCAATGCAATTTACAATTTCATCAACATCTTTACTTCTTACGCAAAGGGGAATAGCGTCAACTCCGCCGAATTCCTTAAACAGCACGCATTTACCTTCCATTACGGGCATACCTGCCTCAGGTCCTATATCGCCAAGTCCCAAAACTGCCGTACCGTCCGTTACAACCGCAACCGTGTTCCAGCGGCGTGTTAACTCATATGATTTGTTAATATCCTTTTGAATTTCAAGGCAGGGCTGTGCTACACCGGGGGTATAAGCGAGGGAAAGAGCTTCCTTATCCCCTGCTTTTGCCCGTGTTTTGATTTCGATTTTACCCTGCCACTCATAGTGCAGTTTTAAGCTTTCCTTTGCGTAGTCCATTGATAAACTCCTTAATTCTTTTTATTTCGGCGGAAGCAAGTCGCCGCCCTATTGTTTTTTGTGTAATTTTGCGGGCGATTCGTGAATCGCACTTAGTTAATGCTCAATCCAATCGCGGGAGCGCTCAACGGCGCGAAGCCAGCCCTTATACAGTCTGTCACGCTCGTCTATAATCATTTTCGGCTCAAAGACCTTATCCACCTTGCGGATTTTGCTTATTTCATCGGTGCTTTTCCAAAATCCCACGGCAAGTCCCGCAAGATATGCCGCGCCGATTGCCGTTGTTTCAACCATCTGAGGACGGTTAACGCTTGTTCTTATTAAATCCGCCTGAATTTGCATCATAATATTGCTCACGGACGCGCCGCCGTCAACACGAAGCTCCGAAAGCTCAATATGGGAATCCTGCATCATGGCTTCGAGCAAATCCGTCATCTGATACGCGATGGCTTCAAGCACACTTCTTGCAATATGCTCGCTCTTTACGCCCCGTGTAAGCCCAACAATGGTACCGCGCGCATACATATCCCAATAGGGAGCGCCAAGACCTGTAAAGGCGGGGACAAAATATATTCCGTTTGCATCGTTTACGCTTTCCGCCAGCTCATCACAGCGGCGGGCGGAGTCGATAAGATGCAAATCGTCGCGGAGCCATTTTATAACGGAGCCTGCGTTAAATGCCGAGCCTTCAATGGCATAAGTCACCTTGCCGTTAAGCCCCCATGCAACACCTGTTACAAGATTATTTTCAGATTGTACTCTCTTTTCGCCTGTATTCATAAGCAGGAAACAGCCTGTGCCGTATGTATTCTTTGCCTGACCGCTCTCAAAACAGCCCTGACCGAAAAGCGCCGCAGGCTGGTCGCCGATAGCACCCGAAATGGGCACACCTGCCAAATCCTCAATACCCATTACGCCTGCCGCCACGGTACCGTAAATCTCGCTTGACGGTACGCACTTTGGAAGCATTGCCATGGGTACGCCCAATTTTTCGCAAAGGTATTCGTCCCAGCAAAGCTTGTCAACATCGAAAAGCATGGTTCTCGAAGCGTTGGAATAATCGGTAATATGAACCTTGCCTCCTGTTAAATTCCATATAAGCCATGTTTCAACCGTACCGAAAAGAAGCTGTCCTTTTTCGGCAAGCTCTCTTGCGCCCTTAACGCGATCAAGTATCCACTTTATTTTAGTTGCGGAAAAATATGCGTCCACCACAAGTCCTGTGTGGTCTTTAATATACTGTGTAAGCTCTTTATCCGCCTTGATTTTCTCGCAGGTGTCCGCCGTTCTGCGGCACTGCCACACAATGGCGTTATATATGGGTTTCCCCGTTGCTTTATCCCATATTATTGTGGTTTCGCGCTGATTTGTTATACCTATTGCGGCTATTTCCTCGGCAGTTGCTCCGCTTTTTGCCACAACCTCCATTACGGATTGAAGCTGTGAAAACAGTATCTCCATAGGGTTGTGCTCCACCCAGCCCGCTTTGGGATAAATCTGCGTAAATTCATGCTGTGCCTTTGCACAGATATTTCCCTTTTTGTCAAAAAGTATTGCGCGGGAGCTGGTTGTGCCCTGGTCGAGAGCCATAACATACTTTTTCATAATATAACACCTCTGTACTAAATAGATTGTTTTTAACTATTCCCTATTTTTTAGTTATTTTTTAACTTTCGGACTTTTGCATCGTCCAAAAGATTGTGTATCCCCTGCCAATGCAACGCCCTTCTTTTAAACCAAATTGAGGAAATATGCTTGTATACAAAGGAGGGACACGCCGTTTTCAGCTTTGCATAATTCACATCGTAAACATCAAGGAGCTTGTAATAATCCTCCGACTTGTGCAGGAATGTGGTAAATGACGGATAGCCCTTTTCCGCCCAGCCTGCCTCTGCAATCGCGCCAAGGCGGGGGAACGCAAGAAATTCAAGCTTCTTTATATCAGGTACATATTCCGTCCACATACAGCCCTCAACACCCCATGTTTCGCTGTCGTCATCGGTGAGGGCGCCGTCAGAATTACAAACCTTTTTCAATGTGTTCCAACCGTAAGGAAAATCAAGGTAATACGGATAAGCATTCGTGTTTATCATTTTTCTGCCACGGTTCATCTCGCCTTTCAGCTGTTCGTTCCCGCCTGAAACGCCGCACACCGTCCACGCAATATCGGCGGGAAGCTTTTCTGTGTTGCCCGACAAATCGTAATTCCACATAATTGCGGAGTAGCCGTGTTCTTTTAGATAATTATTAACTTTTGCCATAAAATACATTTGCAATTCGTTTTCGTCTTTCAAGCCCTTTTCCCGAATTACCCGCTGACAGTCGGGGCAAAGCTTCCAGCGCATTTTTACGGCTTCGTCGCCGCCTATATGAATAATCTTATCGGGGAAAAGCTCCATAAGCTCGTCAAGCACGCCGGAAACAAATTCATATGTGCTTTCCTTGCCGGCGCAAAGAATATCGTGCTTAACGCCCCAATGAGTTGCTACATCTAATTCTCTGTTAAAGCAGGAAAGCTCGGGATAACAAGCTATTGCGGCAACAGAGTGCCCCGGAATGTCAAATTCGGGGATAACCTTAATTTTTCGCTCATGACAGTAAGCGACAATTTCCTTTATGTCCTCTTGTGTATAATATCCCTCATGGGGCGTGCGGTTAAAATTTGTATGGCTTCTCTTTGAGCCTTTTTCCGTAAGCAGAGGATATTTTTTTATCTCAATGCGCCAGCCCTGGTCTTCGGTTAAATGCCAATGAAGAACATTTAGCTTATGAAGCGCCATAAGGTCAACAATTCTCTTAACATCGGGGACAGAATAGAAATATCTGCCCGAATCAAGCATAAAACCGCGGTAAGAAAATCGGGGATAATCCGTTATTTCCGTATATGGCAGCTTGCCGTTGGTTTGCAACAGCATCTGGCAAAGAGTCTGCATACCGTAAAACAGCCCTGTTTCGGTTTTGGCATTTACATAAACTCGGCGGTTTTCACATTTTATGGTATAGCCCTCGTCATGCTCAACCGTACTGTCAATTTTAAAAACTATTGTTTTTTCTTCGCCTGTATCCTCATGGACACGCACCTTTTTATTAAGGGTTTTGCGTACAAAGGATATGAACATATGAGCAAAAGGGCACGGCGTAACCGTTGTGCCCGCGTGGAGTGTAAAGCCTTTTCTTTCGCCGTTTGTCAGAATACTGACAGGCTGCGGAATTATATTGTACATCCTCGTTATCCTCCGGAGTATAATAACACAAATACATTTTATCATAAAATTTCTCGGACTACAATATATAACGGTATAAAATAGTATATATTTTCTCTTGAAATTATGCTCGGAGTATAGTATAATACAAAGGTGTAAATACGCCTTAATTCAGTCGTGTGCCGTGTGGGTCCTGTGCGGCGGTGCGCTGTGAACCATGTCAGGCGGGGAACCGAGCAGCATTAAACGGTATGCGCCGGGCGCCACAGTCTGCCTGCACGACACATGACTGAGTTAAGGCTCTTTTTGAAAAATCTGTCAGGAGGGACAAGCCTTGTACCGTGCGTTTTACAGAAAATACCGCCCGTCAACCTTTACCGATGTTGTGGGGCAGGAGCATATTACAAAAACTCTTGAAAATGCCGTAAAATCGGGCAAAACGAGCCACGCATATCTTTTCACAGGCTCCCGCGGTACGGGAAAAACCTCCTGCGCGAAAATTCTTGCAAAGGCGGTCAACTGCCTTAATCCCCAAAACGGAAACCCCTGCAACGAATGTGAAATCTGCCGCGGAATTGACAGCGGCTCAATCCTTGACATTATTGAAATTGACGCTGCATCGAACAACGGTGTTGACAATATCCGTGATTTGCGTGAAGAGGCTAATTTTACCCCTGCCAGCGCAAAATACCGTGTGTATATCATTGACGAGGTTCATATGCTCTCAATCGGTGCTTTCAATGCGCTTTTGAAAACTCTTGAAGAGCCCCCCGCCCATGTTATTTTTATACTTGCCACCACCGAGGTGCATAAACTCCCCTCAACCATACTTTCACGCTGTCAGCGTTTTGATTTCAAGCGTATTCCACCCGAGGAAATCGCAGGCAGGCTTAAAGAGGTTGCACAAAAAGAAAGCTTGTGTCTTGCCGATGACGGCGCAATGCTTATTGCCCGAATTGCCGACGGCGCAATGCGTGACGCGCTCTCCCTTCTTGACCGCTGTTCTTCGTATGACGGTGTTATTGACTCTGCCGCCGTTGCGGAAAGCGCAGGTCTTGCAGGCAGAGAATATATTTTTGAGCTGTGCGACTGTATAATCCAAAAGGACAGCGCAAAAGCCCTTGAAATCATAAACAGACTTTATAACGACTCCTGCGATATGGAGCGACTTTTAACTGAACTGACGAGTCATTTCAGAAATCTTATGGTGTCAAAGGCAGTAAAGAACATTGAAAATATGATTATCTGCTCCGAGGGCGAGCTTAAAACAATCAGAGAGCAAAGCGAGAAAACCACGCTGGCGACAATAATGTCCTGCATTGATGTGCTCACCGACGCCGCCGCAGATATGAAGCAGGGCGCAAACAGGCGCACCGCCGCAGAGCTTTGCATTATAAGGCTTTGCACACCCTCCCTTGACGCTGATATGAACTCGGTGCTCCGCAGACTCGCTGAACTTGAAAGCCTTGTGTCATCGGGAAATATTCCGAAAGCCACAGCAAAAGTCAGCGAAACAAAGGTTGAGGAAAAAGCGGCAAATTCTCCTGCTCAAGAAACGGATAGCAATGAGAATATAAAAGAAAATCCTATCGAAAAAACTGTAACCGCACCTGTTGCAGACGATGAAATCCCTCTGCCCGAGCCTCCCCCCGAAACAGAGGAGCCCCAAGAGCCCCAAAAATCGGCTGAGGGTACAGTTCCCTTTGACCGTTGGCCCGAGGTGCTTGACAAAATCTTTTCAAAGGACAAGAGCCTTATCGTTATGCTCACAGGCTCAACGGCATTTGTTCACAACGGCAAATATCTGCTTATAAAGGGTTCTCCCGTGTTGGAAATGTATCTTAAAACAGGCGACTATTCAAAAATCATAAAAGAAGCCGTCGCTTCGGTGACAGGCAAAAACTATACTCTTGCTGTTTATAACAACAAGCAGGAAACCGCACCGAAAAGCCCCTTGTCCGACTTAATTTCAAGGGCAAAAAGCTTAGGTGTAAATATTGAGGAGGAATAAAAAATGAAAGCAAGAATACCCAATCAGGGCGGTCAGGCAAATATGATGAAAAAGCTTCAGCAGATGCAGGACGATATGGCCCGTGTTCAAAAGGAATGTGAAGAGGCAGAATACAGCGCATCATCAGGCGGCGGAGCTGTTGAGGTTACCGTTAACGGCTCACATCAGCTTGTTTCCGTTAAAATTCAGCCCGATGTAGTTGACCCCGAGGATGTTGAGATGCTTGAAGATTTGCTTGTTGCTTCCGTTAACGAGGCAATGCGCAAGGCAGACGAAACATTGGAGAGAGAAATGGGCAAAATCACAGGCGAAATGAACATTCCCGGTCTTGGATTATAAGCTTTGAGGATAAGGCGTTATGGCGATAGTCTCACTTGAAAAGTTGATTGAGGAATTCAGAAAAATGCCCTCTGTCGGTGTAAAATCGGCGGAGAGAATGGCATATTATATTCTCGGTCTTGATGACGAGAGCACAAAAAGCCTTGTTGACGCCATAAATAACGCCCATGAAAGCATACACACCTGCAAGGTTTGCTGTAATCTTACGGAGGGTGAAAAATGCGGAATTTGCAATAACCCTAACCGTGACAACTCGGTTATCTGCGTTGTTGAGGACCCCCGTGATGTTGCGGCGTTTGAAAGGACCCACGAATATAGGGGAGTTTATCATGTGCTCCACGGCGTAATTTCACCCATGAACGGCATAGGCCCCGATAACATAAGAATTAAGGAGCTTATCAGCCGTATGGCGGATGATTCCGTCAATGAGGTCATAATGGCGACCAACCCCACGGCGGAGGGCGAGGCAACGGCTATGTATATCGCCCGTCTTTTAAAGCCAATGGGTATTAAGGTGTCCCGCTTGGCTTACGGCGTCCCCGTTGGCAGTGATTTAGAGTACGCCGACGAAGTAACCCTCACCCGTGCCCTTGCAGGAAGAAGCTTGTTGTAAATAACAAATTAACCTATTCCGCTCCCTCACGGAGGGTGATTCCCCACGGTGTGGGGAAATGTCTGCGAAGCAGACAAAGGGGACGGCGCCGTCAGCGCTGTCAGCGAAGCTGACTGAGGGAGTTTTTTTATTCTTTACTCCCTCCGTCTTTTGCTTCGCAAAGCAACCCCTCTGTCAACTCCGTTGACATCTCCCCTTTCAGGGGAGACAAGGAGTGCGATGGGCTTATGCGGGACAATACGGTAGGGCGGGGGCTTGCTCCCGCCGCAGGGCTACCTGTAAATTGACGGCGGGGGCAAGCCCCCGCCCTACCGATGCAATTTGCAACCGTGTAGGGAACGACCGAAGACGCATTCCGCAAAATTACAGCAAAATCCACGGTGCAACCAGGCGTCGCGCCCTACAAAACCGCCGTTAATTTCACATAATTTAACGGGCAGATGTGGGCATCTGCCCCTACAACCAAATCCATAAAACTTTATGTAACCCGTAGGGGACGATGCCCACATCGTCCCGATTTGAGGAAAAAGTCATGGCAGAGAAATCACAAAACACAACAATTGCACAAAACAAAAAGGCTCTCCATGATTATTTCGTGTTGGAGAGCTTCGAGGCAGGCATTGAGCTCCATGGCACGGAGGTAAAGTCCCTTCGTCAGGGCAAATGCAACCTGAAAGACGCTTGGTGCAGTATCGTGGACGGCGAAATTTTCGTCAACGGTATGCACATAAGCCCCTATGACCACGGCAATATTTTCAACCGTGACCCCATGCGCGTGCGTAAACTCTTGATGCATAAAAAAGAGATTATGCGCTTACTCGGCACCACAAAACAACAGGGCTTAACCCTTATCCCCCTGTCTGTATATTTCAAAAAAGGACGGGCAAAGGTGCAGGTGGGGCTTTGTAAAGGTAAAAAGCTTTACGATAAACGCGATGTCGCCGCCCAAAAGGAAGCCAACCGCAATATCGAGCGCGAAATGAAAGAACGGATGAGGTAGGAAAATCCTACAAATCCGAAGGCATTTTTGGGGGACGGTGTTCCGTATAAAAAGAGGAGAAAAATATGGGGAATATCAAAAAGAAAGACGCAACGGCGTCTATTTTGCGCGTGCTCGCTATGCTGATGATTGTGCTTTGCCACACAATCGAAATGTATCCTATCCCACATGCCCGAGAATTAGGACCGCTGCTTGCTTTGGGTGTTGAAGTATTTTTACTGATTTCCGGATACCTATACGGTATGAAAAATATTCGGAATACAAAGCAATGGCTTCTGCGCAGTTACCTGAAAATTTGGCTGCCGATGTTTTTTGTTGCCGTCATGTGGTTTTTTGTTTTCGGAATCAGTAAATATCAAGCAAATCCATGGTATGTCGTCAGCAATCTGTTTAATATCCAGGGGCTCGGGTGGATTCATGAAGCCTTAACGCCGCCGCAATGGCACGGAGTTACTTCCTATTGGTTTTTAACCGTTATTTTTATATGCTATTGCTTGGTTCCGATTCTGCAACGCATCCGCAAAACAATCGTTGCCCATCCGTGGCTGTTCTTTGTCGGTTCGGTTGCGATAAGTTATCTTGCAGGGCTTGTAAAAATTCGTTTTGCATATTTTTGCGCGTTCATTATCGGTTACACCATCGGCGCATGCCGTCAGGCGGAAAAACCTTTGCTTTCAGGAAAAATCGGCCGACAGTGCCTTGTTTCTGCCGCTTTTTTCGCCGGAACCGCCGCTTTGTTTATTGTTGCAAACAAAGACTTCCACAGCAGTAATTTTTATATATTCAGTTCTTGGCCGAATTTAGGGTGCGGGTTAGCGGTTTTCCTGTTTTGCGCCGTTTCTGTTTGCACACAAAAATTCCAACGGCTTACGCAGAGAATTGTGCAGAACAAAGTATTTTGCTTTGCAGAGAGTATTGCTTTTTCCGTATATTTATTGCATATTCAATTTTTGCAATACGGATTTGACATTTTCGGACGCATCGAGAATACGGCGCTTGCCACGGTTGCTTTTTGGGGACTTTTAATACTGTCCTCTGCGCTTTTGACTTTTGCGGACACACGAGTACAGGCGTATATCGGCAAGTGCATTGAGAAAATAGGGGGAAAACCGCAAAAATCAAAAACAACAGTATGATTGACCGCCGACTCGGTGCACTGTGAAAATACACGAATATATAACAATAAGGTTGTAGGGGCGATTCACGAATCGCCCGCAAAATTACGGTAAACCTAACTGCACGGTAGGGCGGGTGGCTTGCCCCCGCCGCAAATTTCCACATTTTTCCTCTTGCAAAACAGCAAAAATGTGATACAATAATACTCCCACATGGGGATGAAAGGATTTCGACGGGGATATTGAACCGTGATAAGCGAGCAGCGGTGGGGTACCGCTTTAAACAGCCTCAGTTTATGAAAATAAACGACAAAGATTCAAAAGTACTTCTCGCTGCTTAATTTGCAGTGAGCATGCCCCCGAGAGGACCGCGGCTCGGTACGGCGTGTCATTCAGCGGTAAATGTGAACGGGTGAGCGCCCTGTAACCTGTCACACATCAAAGGGCTACCGTGTCTTAGAGCCTGCCTTTCGGCGTTTTGACAAGGGAATTCTAAAAGAACGGCTACGCTCGTAGAAAGTTGCGGGAATGTGTTTTCGGACGCGGTTTCGATTACCGCCATCTCCACCAAAGCCCCAAAGGCATCAGTCTTTGGGGCTTTACTTATTACTTTTTCACTATTCACTCTTCACTAAATTCGCCTTTGAGGCTTTGGAAGTAATAAGTAATAGTGAAAAGTGAAAAAGTGAAAGTTGTATAGTAAAAGTGGACACAAATTACAAAACATAAAATTTCTTTACACAGTTCGACAAATTTTGATAGACTATATATCATAATTATGGTATCATAATTTTGTTAGGAGTGATATTTATGACTGTTGCTGAGGCTACAAAACAGCGGATAGAAGAATTGTGCA
This sequence comes from Candidatus Fimenecus sp., assembly GCA_051881435.1. Taxonomy (GTDB): domain Bacteria; phylum Bacillota; class Clostridia; order Oscillospirales; family Acutalibacteraceae; genus Fimenecus. Next base: position 23,898 of record JBJEPW010000004.1, read on the forward strand.
ACGAAAGAGGTTTGAACTTCTGCCGCTTGGCGACTATATCGGGCGTGCCGTACACAACCGTTAAATCTATCATTTACAATCAAAGCAAAAATCCCGGCATAACCACCATTAAGAAGCTCTGCGACGGCTTGGATATTACCATTACAGAGTTTTTTGATACGAAAACCTTTAAAAATCTTGAACAGGAAATTGAATAGATTTTGACGGCGGGAGCGAGACAGCGCCCTACGCTGTTGTAGGTGATTTTTCCGTGGTTTTGTAGGGTGCGACGCCTGGTTGCACCGTTGAAATTTAGCGAGTTTTTTTGCGAGCTGTCGAGGTCTGTCAAGCCCAGATTATTTACAAAATGTTCGGGATGATTGTTTACACAATTGCAGTTATCTTCTGAATTTTTTCTTGAAACAACAAGGTAGGGCGGGGGCTCGCCCCCGCCGCAATCGGTTTGTTGTAAATTTTGCGGGCGATTCGTGAATCGCCCCTACGGGTTACATAAAATTTTATAGTTTTTGTTGTAGGGGCGGGTTTCCATGCCCGCCCGAGGAATTACATTATGCCGATGGCGGTTTTGTAGGGTGCGACGCCTGGTTGCACCGAAATAAAATGAACAATGAATAATATATGATTTATTTTTGTGCAAACTCCCTCAGTCATTTTTTCAAAATTACAGCTCCCTCTGTGAGGGAGCTGAATTGGTTTTAATTTAACTTTTACAACGAGAGCAGACAACGCCCTATCCTATGAAATTATTTTTTCACCACGCCCTTACCGTTTTAATATGCACGGGGTTGAAATCGGCGTAATAATACTCTCCCAGAGGGCGCATATGGAAATCCGCCGTATGACAGCAAATAAGGGGTTCGCCGTTTGAAAATCCCGTGACAACAAGTGTATGATAAAGGCTTTCGCCGTTGCTTAAAAATATTAAATCCCCTATTTTTATTTCTCTTATATCCGCATTGACGCCCACGGGACCCACGCCTTTATTGGTTGTGAGAAATTTATACAGATATTTCACTCCCGACCATGCGGCGGCGCGGTCGGTGGGGGAATTATAATACCAGCCCACATCTTTTTTATAATTCATAACCTTACAGCCTGCAAAAAGGCATTGGGACGCAAAATTTGTGCAGTCCCCGCCCATACCGTCAAAATCAAAATACCGCGGATTCCTTGAAAGCGCCCATTTTTTTGCGTAATCCACGGTATCGTTACGGTTATATGTTACCGTTCTCATAAAAAATCACTCCCCTTACATCATACGAGGGAAGTGATTTTTTGTTATATTGATGTCAGCACAAATACTGCTTCATTTTCTGCATACTGTTTTCTTCAAGCTTGATTAAGTCCTCACCTATTTTTTGTGACGATGGGGGCACATCGGGGAACTCCTTTAAGGTTCGCACCATATCAATAATCCCCATTGTACTACCCTGCATCATCATTTCTGCAATTTTATCGGGGCTTCTGTCCAGCATTGTGTTAAGCTGAACGCCCGACCACATACTGATATGCGCCATGGGGCTTTGCTCTTTCGGGACTGCTCCGAATTTAGAAAGCTCTGCGGAGGCGCGGCTCTGTATATCCTGATACTCGGAAAACTGATACTGCAAGTCGCCGAGCAGATTTTTGTCCTCTATCTTATCCTTTAAATACGATATGGACGCACTGCCTGCCGACGCGTTTTTATAAAGCTTATTTAAAAACTCCGTATTTCTGTCGTTCTGCATATTCTGCTGCATTTCTTATCACTCCTTAATTTTACTTATATTATCAGTCAAAAAATGTAAAATATTCAGTTTACATTTGGGCGCCTATGTTGTATAATATCCTTACTTATATTTGATTGAAGGCGAGCCTTATGAAAAAAAGTACAAAAAGGATTTTGGGCATTGCTGTTCCCGCCGCCGTTGCGGTAGGGCTCAATCGCGCTTATGTGAATTTCAGATACGGTGAAAAGCCGGCAAAGGAGACTTTAAAGTTTTCCGAAATTGCCGAGGGAGACACAGAGGGCGTTCACCTTACCGCCCACCGCGGTCTTTCCTCCGTTGCGCCCGAAAACACGCTTTACGCCTTTAAGGAAGCGGCAAAGCACCCTTACTACGCACTTGAATGTGATGTTCACTGCACGACGGACAACAAATGGGTGATTATTCACGACCATATGCTCCAATCAATGGCAAATGAAAAGGGCGATGTTAAAAAGATGTCTTACGCGGACACTCTTTCAAAAATCAGATATACAAACGGCGCAAATATTGAGAATTATCCCGACGCCGGCATCTGCACCGTTGAGGAATTTATAGAAATTTGCAAAAACGCAAATATTAAACCCATGATTGAGGTTAAGGACAAGCGCACCGAAAAGGTTGCTGACCTTTACAAAATCATATGCGATTACGGCATTGAAAACGATGTTATTCTCATATCTTTCCACGCTCCCGTGCTCCGTGAATTCAGGCGGTTGTCCCCCGATATGGAGCTGTGGTATCTTATGCACTCCATTACGGATGAAAAACTGCTTGAATGTGTTGAAAACGGCAACGGTGTTGCATTTGAAGCAAAACGAGCGGTTAAAAATCCCGAAATGATCAGAAAAATTCACGACAACTCCCTTACTGCCGCCTGCTGGACGGTTGACACAAAGGATTTGCTCAATGAAATGATAGGTTACGGGGTAAAATACATAACGACCAATACAATTTTACCCGAATAAATTTTTGTGAGGTATTGTAAGTGACAGACTGTAAAAAAATTGCGGACCTTATATTTAAAGATGTAGATAAGTCAACCGAATATTACGAGGAGCTTTATCCTGCAAGAGATTTGCCCGAGGGCGCAAGAGTTACCCGCTTTGCCCCCAGCCCCACGGGGTATCTACACTTCGGCGGACTTTATGCCTCATTTGCATCAAAACTGACGGCAGAAAGCACCGGCGGCATTTTTATGCTCCGCATTGAGGATACGGATAAAAAACGAGAGGTTGAGGACGGCGTTTCGGGTATTGTTAAAGGACTTGAAGCTTTCGGCGTTACTCCAGACGAGGGCGTTACAGGCTTTGATTGCGAAGAGGGTAAATACGGACCTTATACCCAAAGCCACCGCCGCGGAATATACCGTGCCTTCGCAAAAAAGCTTATGGAGGAGGGCAAGGCTTACCCCTGCTTCTGCACTCCCGAGGATTTGGACGAAATCCGTGCGCAACAGGAAAATGAGGATATCAAGGGCTATTACGGCAGTTATGCAAAATGCCGTGATTTGACTGACGAGGAAATCGCCGAAAAAATTGAAAAAGGCGTTCCCTTTACCGTCAGACTGCGCTCAACAGGGGATATTCAGCGAAAAATCAAATTTGACGATTTGATTAAGGGCAAAATCGAGATGAGCGAAAATGTTAACGATGTGGTTATTCTAAAGGCGGACGGTATTCCCACCTACCATTTTGCCCATGCGGTTGACGACCACCTTATGCGTACCACCCATGTTGTGCGCGGCGATGAGTGGATAGCCTCCGTTCCCCTGCACCTTGAACTTTTCCGTGCGTTGGGCTTTAAGCCTGTTAAATATGCTCACATTGCCCCCATTATGAAAGAGGAAAACGGCGGCAAGCGCAAGCTTTCAAAGAGAAAAGACCCTGAGGCAAATGTTTCTTACTATATTGAAAAGGGATATCCCGAGGAAAGCGTAAAGGAATATATGCTCACCATTCTCAATTCCAATTTTGAGGATTGGCGCAGAGCGAATAAAACCGAGGATATAAGCAAATTCCCCTTTAACTTAAAGAAAATGAGCGTATCGGGCGCACTGTTCGATATGGTTAAATTAAACGATGTTTCCAAAAATGTTATTTCCGTTATGACTGCCGAAAAGGTTTACGGTCTTGTAACAGATTGGGCAAAGGAATATGACAAGGAGATATATGCCCTCTTTTCGGAAAATCCCGAAAAAGCGAAGGCAATACTTAATATCGACCGTGAAAATCCCAAGCCGAGAAAAGACATTGCTTGCTTTGACGAGGTAAGGCAGTATGTGGCTTTCTTCTACAACAGTCTTTACACTCCCGATTACACTCTGCCCCAGCATATCAACAAAGCGGACGCAGTTGAAATACTCACAAAATACAAAGAGCTTTATTCCCAAAGCGACTCAAAGGACGATTGGTTTAATAAAATCAAGGAGCTTTGCACACAATGCGGCTACACGCCAAATGTTAAGGAATACAAGCAAAATCCCGATGATTTTAAGGGTCATGTGGGCGATGTTTCAACGGTTATACGCATAGCCGTAACCTCGCGGACAAACACTCCCGATTTGTATTACATTATGCAGATTTTGGGCAAAGACGAGGTTTTAACAAGAATTGACAATGCGATAAATTCATACAAAGCGTAAAGAGGTTGACTATGGACGAGGTAACAAACATTTCAAACTTTATACACGATTTTATTGACGAGGATTTAAAAGAGGGCGTTTACCCCTATGTGCAGACGCGCTTTCCTCCCGAGCCTAACGGGTATTTGCATATCGGTCACGCAAAGGCAATATGCATAAATTTTTCCACGGCTAAAAAATACGGCGGCGTGTGCAATCTCCGCCTTGACGACACCAATCCCCAAAAAGAGGACACGGAATATGTTGACGCCATAAAAGAGGATATTGAATGGCTTGGCTTTAAATGGGACAAGTGCCTTTTTGCTTCAAGCTATTTCGACTTTATATACGAATGTGCATTAAAGCTTATTGACAAAGGTCTTGCCTATGTTGATGACCTTTCTGCCGACGAGATAAGAAAATACAGAGGTACTCTTACAGAGCCCGGTAAAAACAGCCCGTACAGAGACAGAAGTATTGAGGAAAACCGTGATTTGTTCCGCAGAATGACTGAGGGCGAATTCGAGAACGGCGCAAGAGTGTTAAGAGCAAAAATTGATATGGCATCACCCAACATCAATATGCGTGACCCTGTTATTTACCGTATTGCTCACATTTCACATCACCAGACAGGCGACAAATGGTGCGTTTATCCCATGTATGACTTTGCCCATCCCCTGTCCGATGCAAAAGAGGGCGTTACACATTCACTCTGCTCTCTTGAATTTGAAAATCACCGTCCCCTTTACGATTGGTTCTTACAGGCTTGTGAAATAAAAATGCCTCCCCGTCAGATTGAGTTTGCACGTCTTAACCTTAACTACTGTTTGACGAGCAAAAGAAAGTGCTTAGCCCTTGTTAAGGACGGTATAGTGGACGGCTGGAACGACCCGAGAATGGCAACACTCAGCGGTATGAGACGGCGCGGCTATCCTGCGGCGGCAATCCGCAATTTCTGCGAAAAAATCGGCGTTTCAAAGGCTTATTCCGTTGTTGATTACGGTCTTTTGGAAGCCTGCGTCCGTGATGAGCTTAACGCCAACGCTCCGAGAGCCATGGCGGTGCTCCGCCCCTTAAAGGTTGTTATTGACAACTATCCCGAGGATAAAACAGAGGAGCTGGAGGTAGAAATTCACCCCGAACATCCCGAAATGGGCAAAAGAAAGGTCGCCTTCTCAAAGGTTATCTATGTTGAGCAGGAGGACTTTATGGCGGAGCCTGTTAAAAAATACTTCCGCCTTTTCCCCGGCAATGAGGTTCGCTTAAAGAGCGCATATTTTGTAAAGTGCACAGGCTATGATACCGATGAAAACGGTAATGTTACCTGTGTTCACTGCACATATGACCCCGAAAGCAAGGGCGGCAACTCCCCCGACGGCAGAAAGGTCAAGGGCACTCTTCATTGGGTGAGCGAGGCGGACTCCTTCAAAGCCGAGGTAAGACTTTACGACAGACTTTTCAATGCTGAAAATCCCTCGGACGAAACATCGGGCAGTTTTACGGATAATCTCAACCCCGATTCTCTTGTAGTATTAAAGGACTGCCTTATTGAGGGCGGACTTAAAAACGGTCTTAAAGCGGGAGATACCTTCCAGTTTATGCGACAGGGTTACTTCTGCGTTGACATAACCTCCACAGAGGATAATGTTGTGTTCAACAGAACGGTACAGCTTAATTCCTCCTGGGGAAAATAACGAGGTGCAATAATGAGCAAAACAAAAAAGATTAAACAAAAAACTACGGAATTTGATATTTTGTTCAGGGTGATAACCGTTATATTAGGCATTGCCGTATTCCCTGTTGCATATTTTCAAAAAATGTTCACACTTATTATTTATCACGGCGATACTCTCGGAGGTACGGTTTTCAACAAGTCTGTTTCCGAGTTCAAATCAACTTATGATACTTACTTCGGAATGCTAGGAAAGCTGGACAACGCAAGTGAAATTGCAAAAAACCATGATTTGATTCCGTTGTATATAGCCGTTGCGCTGTTCCTTTTAGCATTGGTTCTCGCGCTTGCGATTATATTTACTGCGGCTTTTTCCAACAAAGCGTCGGTTGTTGCAGGGCTTTCGCTGGCAGGCCTGGTATTTTTGATTGCGTCATATATAACCTTTACCTTTTACTTTGCCCGTCCGCTTATCAACGGAACCATAGACCTTGCTTCGATTCTCGGCATAAACGGAATAGTAAACCTGTTTTTCTCCGGCTTCATGACCGTTAAGGTATTTAAGTTAGAAAGTGCTTTCTTCTCTGTGCTTTTCCTTATGCTCGCCATTTTTATATGGTCAACGGCAGTGCTTGTGGTAAATGCAAGCGAAGAAAAAAGCAAAAAAACTTCAAACAAAAAAGCAAAAAGCAAATAAGTAACGGTAAAAGGGGCTGTAAAAAACGAAAGTTTTTACAGCCCCTTTTTGTGGGGTTAGGAAAAAATGCGTAGAATGGACAAACTGAGCGCCGACAAGGCTTTTGCCTTGTCGGCGGTTACCCGAAGGCGTACAAAGGTACGTCGAGCGGCGAAGTTTGTTCATAGCATAAAACATTATTTTTATCTGTTTTTAGACTTTTATTGCTTTTGCGGTTAAATGTTGATTTGGGATATTAAAAAGCCCTTATATATGGGGTTTTATGCGGTCTACACTTTTTTTACAACCCCATTTTTATATCTTTTTTATAAACTCTATAATTTCTTCGTAATCGTTTTTTATTTCTCCGTCGATTACACCGTCAAGGCATTTTCGCAGAATTTCGCCGATTTTTTTACCCTCATACCCCATTTTGAGCAAATCGTTTCCGTTGATTTTCAAATCCTTCAAGGAAAAGCACTCCTTTTCCCCTATTATTTCATCAATCATTTCATAGGTGCTTTTATAAAAGCCGTCGCCCCTATAAAACTGTGGGTTTTGCGCCGAATTATCGCACCGTTTTATCTCAATCAAATCGTAAATCAGTTCTTCTCCGATTTGCGACATAATCCTCTTAATTCTGCGGCGGTCGGGGGAAATGCCGTCCTGTACCATTATGGGTGAATCGTGGAATTTTACAAGAGTTACCACCTTGTTTTTTGTGTCGTTATCAAAGCGGAGCCGCGTCATAATATTTTCCGTTATTTCCGCGCTCTTTTTCGGGTGAGAGTAGAAATGCATCTCTCCCTTTTCGTCAAAAGAGGCGCAGGCAGGCTTGCCTATATCGTGGAAAAGCAAAGCCAAACGGATTGTCTTACTCGGTGAGCTTTGCTCCAACGCTTTAAGGGTATGGGTATAAACATCGTAAATATGGTGACGGTTTATCTGCTCAAATCCGATTAAGGGCTTGATTTCAGGTAAAATTACACCTATTACATCGGAAAACTCCTCTAAAACCTCATACGCATTTTTGCCGCAAATAAGCTTGACTGTTTCTTCACGGATACGCTCTGCGGAAATATTTTTAAGCAAATCCTTATATTTTCTTATGGCATTTTTCGTGCTTTCCTCAATTTCAAAGCCCAGCACGGAGGAAAACCGCAAGGCACGCATTATGCGGAGCGCATCCTCACGAAAACGAGTTTCGGCGTCCCCTATACAGCGGATAATGCCGTTGTTTATATCCTCAATCCCGCCAACAAGGTCGCAAACACCGCTTTCAAAGCTATACGCCACACCGTTCATAGTGAAATCACGGCGTATAACATCGTCACGCAAGGAACGGGAAAAAGATACACTGTCAGGGTGGCGGTTGTCGGAATACTCGCCCTCGCTTCGGTATGTTGTTATCTCAACAGGTTCACCCTCTAAAACCACCGTAACGGTGCCGTGCTTTATCCCTGTTTCGATAACATTGAAATTTTTAAAAACTTCTTCAACCTCACGGGGCGTGGCATTGGTGGTAACATCAATATCCCCTATTGGCAAGCCCATAAGGTAATCACGCACGCTGCCGCCTATGAGAAAAGCCTCAAAGCCGCCCTCGTTAAGCATTTCGAGAGCGGTTTTTGCGGCGTTTTTAAAATCATTCGCCCTTTTCACTTTCCAACGCCTCTTGAAGTGCCACCGCCAACTGGTCGGGGCAGGAGGTTTTCTTAAAACCGCAGGTGATGCCTTTAAAGGTATCGATAACCTCCGTGGCGGGCTTACCCTTTACAATTGCGGAAATTCCTTTTAAATTGCCGTTACAGCCGCCGTAGAAAACAACATCCTTAATAATTCCGTTTTCCAGTTCAAAATCAATCTGCCCCGAGCAGGTGCCTTTTGTTCTGTATGAATACTTCATTTTTATCATTCCTTGATTTTATATATTTCGTTCGAGAGGGTTACAAGCTCATTCATTGTCAGCGCCTCTGCCCTGACCGCAGGAGGAAGCCCTGCGTTTAAAACGGCATCAGATACTTTTTGCTTATCAATACCCATTCCGCTTGAAAGAGCGTTTAATACCGTCTTTCTCCTCTGTGCAAAAGCGGCTTTAACCATTTTAAAGAAAAGTTTTTCGTCGATAACGGGATAATCTCCCTTTTCCGTTAAATCAAGCTCAATAACACAGCTATCCACCTTGGGGCTTGGGAAAAACGAGCCGCGGGACACATCAAAAAGCTTTTTCGCCCTTGCATAATAATTCACCGCAACGGTAACGGCTCCGCTTTCTCTTGTTCCCACCTTGGCGCAAAGGCGGTCGCCCGCCTCTTTCTGCACCATTACGATTATCTTTTTAAAGGGTAGTTTTTCTTCTAAAAGCCGCATAATTACGGGAGATGTGATGTAATAAGGCAGATTTGCGCAGACAAACATATCCATACCGTCAAAATGCTCCCCGATTACCTTTTCGAGGTCGATTTTTAAAATATCGCCGTTTATAAGCGTCAGATTTTCGTAACCCGAAAGAGTATCGTTAAGCACGGGGAAAAGGCGGGTATCAAGCTCAACACACACCACCTTGTCGCACCGTTCCAAGAGTTCCTTTGTGAGTACGCCGACGCCTGCGCCTATTTCAAGCACGCCGATTTTATTATCGGTGCTCTCCCTTACAGCCTCCGCCATTTTGGGGCAAACCGTGGGATTTACAAGGAAATTCTGCCCAAGTCCCTTTGAAAAAGTGACGCCGTGCTCCCCCATTACTCTTTTTATAACCGAAAGGTCGGTAAGAGTGTAATTTTTCTTATCCAATATATTTTTCCTTAACTTTTCCTAAAATTTTCATACCCTCAACAATTTTTTCATTGGAAGGCGTGGAGAAATTCATTCTGAAACAGTTTGTTTCCTCATCGTTTATCATAAACGCCGTGCCGGGAACAACCGCAACATTATTTGCGATACATTCCTTTACAAATTCAATCATATCAACATTTTCAGGCAATTTGCACCATACGAACAAGCCGCCCTCGGGACGGACGTACTCAACAAAATCGCCCAACTCCGAGTCAATAAGGTCGCACATAAGGTTCAGCTTTTCACGGTAAATTCCGCGGATTTTTTCAATGTGAGCGTTAATATCGTACTCCGCCATCCATTTATCCACGAGCATTTGTGAAAATACAGGCGTATGAACATCCGCCGCCTGCTTGCCCACCGTCATTTTTGCAACAATGGGTGCGGGAGCGCAAATATATCCCACACGGATACCCGGTGCCAAAAGCTTTGAGAAAGAGCCTGCGTAAATAACAATGCCCTCCTCATCAAAGCTCTTAATTGAGGGAACCTCTTCACCTGCAACTCTCAAATCGCCGTAGGGGTTATCCTCAACAATGAGAAGACCGTATTTTTTAGCAATTTCATAAACAGCCTTTCTCTTTTTAAGGCTCATAGTGGCTCCCGAGGGGTTCTGAAAATTGGGAATTGTATAAATAAAGCGGGGGTTTTCAGCGGTTCTAACAGCATTTTCAAGCTGTTCAATATTCATTCCGTCCGCCTCAACATCAACACCTGCAAGCTTACAGCCGTAAGAACGGAAGCAGTTTAATGAGCCGATAAAGGAGGGGCGCTCGCAAATAACCGTATCGCCGAAATCGCACAGCGCCTTTGTTGCCAAATCCATAACCTGCTGTGCGCCCGAGGTTATAATAAGGTTGTCGAACTCTCTGCCGATATTGAATTTTTCCTTTAAATAACCCGTCATACGGTTACGCAAGGGCGTGTAGCCCTCGGTAACGCCGTACTGCAAAGCGGTAACGGGTTCTTTTTCAAATATTTCCGCTGAAATCTTCTTAACTTCCTCAATGGGGAAAGCCGCCGCGTCGGGATTGCCTGCCGCAAAGGGGATTATTGCAGGATCCTGCGTGGCTTTAAGTATTTCACGGATTGCAGAGGGCTGAAGCCCCGAAATTCTTTTTGAAAAATTGTACTCCATTTTATATCACCTTAATCTTTTATATTATCCTGTTTTCTGATAAAGTCCTTTATATCCTGTAATCTTTGCAGGCAGTCAAGCCGACCTCTGTCATAGCAGGCGTCAAGCTTTGAGCGTGACAGAGCGACCTCCCATATATCCAGCGGGCTTTCACTTTGCACGACTATTGCCCTGCCCTCGTTTTCAAGCTCATCAATGAGTTTCAGCGTTTCATTGTATTTTATATGGCGCTGCTCCAAAGACTCTGCGACCTTAGGGTAATCGGACAGTATTCTTTTATAGACGGGAGGCAATGCCTCGGGCCTTTTTTGAAAGCCTTTTTCACGGGTAAGTACTATAACAAGCCTGTCGCACCCGTCCTCCAACGCCTTTTTAACCGGTATGGAGTCGGCAACGCCGCCGTCAAAATAAGGTACGCCGTTAATCACCACAGGCTGACAGAATATGGGTACCGCACAGCTCGCTTTGAAAGGGTCAAGGGTTTTATGCTCCACAACAAAATCCTTTGTAAAGTATTCGTCCTGCCCTGTCAGCGCATTTGTAACGCCGATTACAAGCTCCGTATTGTCACGGTAAAACTCATCAAAATCGAAAGGCTCCAAATCATACGCCATACTGTCCACAATAAAATCAAGCCCGAAAAATGAGTGGTGCTTTAAAAGAGGGTCAACACCCATAAAACGCTTATCGTGGATATACTCTGTATTACAGCGATAAGCCCTGCCGTTCTGCTTTGAAATATATGAAGCGGAATTTCCCGCCCCTGCGGAAACGCCTATAAGATAATCAAAAAATATGCTGTTCTCCAAAAGGACATCAAGCACACCGGCATTATAGACGGCACGCATTGCGCCGCCCTCTACAACTATTCCCGTTTTCACTTACGGTCACCCCGAAAAAATCTGTTTAATAAAGTATATTTGCACTAATCTGTTGTATTACGCGTAACTGCCGATATTTTACCACATACGCTATGTTTTTTCAAGATACTTAAAATAAGGTGAGGGAAGTCGAACCCAATATGCCGAAAATTTGATATTACGGCGTATTTTCACTTTTTCACCGTTGTCGGGCGACAGCCCGACTGCCGTCTCAAAAGCAAAAATCCATCCGTACTCTCTGCATTTTCGGTGCAGAGCAGTTTAAAACGAGTAGATTTTTGTTTGAACAAGGCACAAAATCGCCGCCATACTGCCGTATGGCGAGATTTTTAACGCAGTTCAGGCGAAAATATGCCGTTTTAAACCATATGGGGTTCAACTCCCCTCACCTTACCTTAATCAAATTTATCTATATCTTATAAATAAAAACAAAACAGTTGTTAAACCGTGAAAAGTATGATAAAATAAAATGATATTTTATGTCAGGAGCAGAAATATGGCTGTTTTGAAGGATGTTAAGCGTATTGTTGTGAAGGTTGGAACATCAACTCTTACATACAGTACGGGAAAAACGAATATAAGAAGAATGCACAAGCTTGTGAGCGTGCTTTCCGATATTGTAAATTCGGGAATTGAGGTAGCCCTCGTTACAAGCGGAGCAATCGGCGTGGGTGCAGGCAAATTGGGACTTTCCGAAAAGCCTCACGATACGGCGGGCAAACAGGCGGCGGCGACTATCGGTCAATGCGAGCTTATGTTTATGTATGACAAGCTTTTCGGCGAATACGGTCACACCGTAGGTCAGCTTCTTATTACAAAAAGTGATGTTGAAAATGATGAAAGACGGCAAAATCTTATAAATACCTTTAACAGGCTGTTTGATTTTGGGGCAATCCCAGTTATAAATGAAAACGACAGCGTTGCGGTTGAAGAAATTGTTTACGGCGACAACGATTCCCTTTCGGCTATTGTTGCAAAGCTTATCGGAGCCGACGCACTTATTATTCTCACGGATATTGACGGTCTTTACGACGAAAATCCCCACGAAAATGAAGACGCAAAGCTTATTCCTCTTGTAACTGAAATTAACGACGAGCTTTTCGCCATTGCAGGCGGTCACGGCTCGCGCTTCGGCACAGGCGGAATGGTAACAAAGCTCCACGCGGCGCAAATTGCCATGGACGCGGGAATTGATACTATCGTTATGAACGGCGAGGACCCCACGGAGATTTACAAGGCGCTGGACGGCAAGCAGATAGGCACATTTTTTAAGGGCAGGAATTAGATATGCTTAACGAAATCGGTAAAAAAGCTAAAAACGCCTCGGCGGAATTAGCCGTTACCTCAACGGAAGATAAAAACAGAATACTTAAAGCCATGGCGGACTCTCTCCGCACAAATTCCCATAAAATCCTTGAAGCCAACGGTAAAGATATTGAAAACGGCAGAAAAAACGGTATGGCTGAGTCCCTTATAGACCGCCTGATGCTTAACCCCGAAAGAATTGAAGGTATGGCACAGGGCATTGAAGGCGTTATTTCTCTCCCCGACCCTGTGGGCAGAGTTCTTTGGGAGACAGAACGTCCCAACGGCCTTAAAATTCAGCGCGTCAGCGTACCTTTGGGCGTAATCGGTATTATTTATGAGGCTCGTCCCAATGTTACAAGTGACGCGGCAGCTTTGGCGGTAAAAGCAGGCAATGCCGCAATTCTCAGAGGCGGTAAAGAGGCTTTTTGCTCCAACTCCTGCATAATGGATATAATGAGAAGCGCCGTCGAGAAAGAGGGCTTTAACCCCGATATTATTGAGCTTGTCCGTGACACTTCAAGAGAGAGCGCAACGGCGATGATGAAATTGAACAAGTATATTGATGTGCTTATCCCTCGGGGCAGTGCTTCACTTATCAATGCGGTTGTGGAAAATTCAACTGTACCTGTTATTGAAACAGGCGTGGGGAACTGCCATATTTATATTGACCGTGACGCAGATATTGATATGGCTGCGAATATCGTATTTAATGCGAAAACACAGCGCATTTCCGTTTGCAACGCGGCGGAAAGTCTGCTTATTCACAAGGATATTGCAGAGCTTGCATTGATAGCAATTAAAGCCCGTCTTGATGAAAAAGGCGTTACGCTTTACGGCGACGAAATATGCCGTGAAATCTGCCCTGATATTGAAAAAGCCACGGAAGATGATTGGGCAAGGGAATATCTTGACTATAAAATGTCGGTTAAAATTGTTTCTTCTCTTGACGAGGCAATGGAGCATATCAGAAAATACTCCTCGGGGCACAGCGAAAGCATAATTACGGAAAACATTAACGCCGCTGAAAAATTTCTTACGGGCGTTGACTCGGCGGCTGTTTATCACAACGCCAGCACGCGGTTTACCGACGGCGGAGAATTCGGCTTCGGTGCGGAAATCGGTATTTCTACTCAAAAACTCCACGCGAGAGGTCCCTTGGGACTTCCTCAACTTAACTCTTTTAAATATAAAATATACGGCAACGGTCAGATAAGGTAGGTGCTACAATATGTCAGAAACTAAAAAAGCCAGACACAGCGGCAGTCACAAAGCGGCTTTCCCCGTGGGAATGCTGATTATTCTTCTTGCCGCCGTGGGCGTTGTTGCGATTGTAATTTCAGCGGTAAAGGGTATATCAACCGCAGTTGAAAACCGCAAAAACTTTGATGAATACAACCGCCTTTTAACTCCCGTTGTTCTCATCGACCCCGACACCTTTGACGATATTACAAAGGCGGATATGAACCAGCTTATTGAAATTTCCGTATGGTCCCTTTTAAAAAGTGACATTTCCCCCGATAAATATGCAGGCACGGGCAGCGGACTTTCTATTCCCAAGGCAGATGTTGAAACGGAGTTTAAAAAGCTTTTCGGTACGGAAATCACCCCCGTTCACGCAACCGTTGAAGGCTACGGCTACGAATTTACATATGACGAGGCATCAGGTACATACACAATTCCTCTTACGGGAATCGTGCCCATTTACACACCCAAGGTTGTTGACAAAAAGGCCTCGGATCACACCGTTGTGCTGACCGTTGCGTGCCTTGCAGGTGACGCGTGGGAGCAGGGCGATAACGGCGAGATGATTGAGCCGTCACCCGACAAGTATCTTAAAATAACACTGCGTGAAAAGGACGGCAGTCTGTTCATTTCCGCAATTCAGAATACCACAACTCCCGAAATTGCGACAACCGTATCTCAAAGCGAATCAACCACCGAAAACAAGGACTTGTTGGCTCAGGCAGAACAGGTTGCAAGCGACACAACCGCCGCAACCGAGGGTGAAAGCTCGTCTGAGGAAAGTTCTTCCGCCGCATAGCAAAATCGGAGCATCTCTTTTGAAACACTCCGACGGAATTTATATCATATCTGCACGGAGTCAGACAGGCTGTTTTAAAAAGCAGGGCTTACCTGTTGTCCGCTTTGCAGTTATCTTATTACATAGTATGCTTTTTTGCGGACAAGTGACAGTTTAAAAATTCAGAAAACACATATAATACAAAGAACATATTAAGCGAGGTAAATTTATGCTTCAGTATGAAGAATTAAAATTAAGACTTTCAGGCCATGAGGATGAATTGAAAAACTTGGCGGAGGCCCTTGGTCTTGAAAAAATGAAAGCTGAAATTGCGTCCTTGGAACAGCAGGCGGCAGAGGACGGCTTTTGGGACGATATTCAGAATTCCCAAAAGGTGCTTCAACGCACAAGCTCATTGAAGAATAAAGTGGCAAGCTATGAAAAGCTGAAATCCGATTACGAGGACGCTCTTGTTATGATTGAGCTTGCGGACGAGGAAGAGGACGAGAGCCTTTTGGACGAGTGCACCGAAAGCGTTGAAGCCTTTGAAAAGACACTTGACAGCCAAACTCTTGCAACGCTTTTAACAGGTGAATACGACTCTAAAAATGCTATTCTTACATTCCATGCAGGTGCAGGCGGAACAGAGGCGCAGGATTGGGCACAGATGCTTTTCAGAATGTATAACCGCTGGGGTGAACGCCACGGCTACAAGGTTTCAACCCTTGACTATCTTGACGGCGACGAGGCAGGACTTAAATCCGCAAGTATTCTCATAGAGGGCGAAAACGCCTACGGCTTTATGAAAAGTGAGGCGGGAATACACCGCCTTGTGCGAATTTCCCCCTTTGACGCATCGGGCAGACGCCACACCTCCTTTGCTTCCTTGGAGGTTATGCCCGAAATTGACGAGGACACAAATGTTGAGATAAATCCCGACGATATTGAAATGGCGGTTTACCGTGCCAGCGGCGCAGGCGGACAAAAGGTTAACAAAACCTCCTCAGCAGTCCGTCTTACCCATAAGCCAACGGGTATTGTAGTTTCCTGTCAGGTGGAGCGCAGTCAGCACCAAAACCGTGAGGTTGCCATGACAATGCTCAAATCAAAGCTTATTGAGATTAAAGAGCGTGAGCACCTTGCAAAGATTGAAGATATTAAAGGTGACCACAAAGAAATTGCATGGGGCAGTCAGATACGCTCATATGTTTTTATGCCCTATACCCTTGCCAAGGACCACAGAACCTCCTTTGAAAACGGTAATATCAACGCAGTTATGGACGGCGATATTGACGGCTTTATAAACGCCTACCTTAAAATGCAGTCACAAAAGCAGTTGGAGAATGGTTGATTTCGGGATATGTCCACATTGTAGGGGACGATGCCTTCATCGTCCCGTAATTTTGCACCAAACCCAATGGCGGTATTGTAGGGGCTGGCGACCTCGACAATCCGCAAAAATTTTGTAAAATCTACAAATAAGCACAGGGAAATCATGAGAAATTATAGAGCCGTTCCTTGATTTTCATGCAAGGTGGTTTCATAAATGAAAAAACATTTATACATCATATATGATGCGTTACTCCTTATTTGTGCGTCAGGAGCATTCCTTGGTTTCACATTATATCATCGCGATAATTTGTTGATAGTTATATTTTTTATCGTGGCAGAAGCATATTTTATTCAAAATATTTGGAAGGGTATTTGCTTAATTATAGATATTATAATTGGCTTACAAAAAAAGTGCACCACATTTTTAGGTGTTTTAAGTACAGACACATTGGATTTTTTTAGAGTAGAATACACAAATGTATATTTTGATGATGATGAAATGAAAAAAACTATATCGCTTTTGCAAATGCGATTGAAGAAACCATAAGACAAGGGGATAAAGTAGAGGTTAAATATTATAAATACTCACGAGTGATTTTGAGTATAAAAAAGCAGCCATACACAGATGACAGTCACTTAATTAACGAAAATTCAGCAATTTAATGTGGTAGTGGAGATTCACGAATCGCCCGTTAATTTCCGCCGTTGGGTTACATTGATTTCGCGGGCGGGCACAGAGGCACCGCCCCTACAACCGATTATCGTGTATATCAATTTTTCATTATATATCATTCAATATTCATTTATTTTCGGTGCGCCGGGGTCGTCGCACCCTACAACCATGCCGTGGGTTTTGGTGTAATTTTACGGTCGATTCGTGAATCGCCCCTACGATACCACCATTGATTTCATATACAAAAAATCTAACAAAAAATGAGGGGAACAAAATGAAAGAATTATTTATGCAAAATATTCCTGCAAGCATCGCTGTTTTGGGATTGGTGGGCTATTTCTTCGGTATGGCGATTGTGTTTATCACAAGCCCCATTAAAAATGCCGAAAGCTTTTCAGTAAAGCCCGTGGACAACGCAGGCAAAACGGAAATCCGTGTGTATTACGGCGGTATTTCCTTTGCGCTGGGTGCATTTTTGCTCTATTTGACAATTAAGCTGGGCACCCCTGTGTATTCATTGGTGGGCGGGCTGTACTTTTCCACCACGGTTTTCGTTACAAGAACCATCTTTTTGTGTGTGGATAAAGGTTGGAAATGTCCGTACACAAAGCTTGCCATTCCCGCTGAGGGCTTTTTCGTTGTAGCGCTTTGGATTTGCTACATATTGTCTAAGGTATTGTATTAAAATTACATAGGATTTTTCGAGGTTTTGCGGGCGGGCACAGAGGCCCCGCCCCTACAAGCACATCGTTGGTTTTACCGTAAACCGACTGCGCCGGGGTCGTCGCACCCTACAAAACTCCCTCAGTCATTTTTCCAAAATGACAGCTCCCTCTAAGAGGGAGCGGAACAGTCAGTGATACACCGTGGGTTTTGGGGTTATTTTACGGGACGATGAAAGGCATCGTCCCCTACAAATAGCAAGATATACAAAAAACCGTCCACTATTCGGTGGACGGTTAATTTTTTAGATACCTCTGTTTTTAAATACTGCCCTTAATTATTCGTGGTCACGGCGGCGGTTGTTAAAATGACGCTTTTTGTTATCTCTTTTGGGAGCTTCCTCAACATCATTTTCGGGAACAAGACCTTTAACCTCGATAAGCGCATCACGGCGTGAAAGGTTAAGTCTGCCCTGATCGTCGATTTCAAGAACCTTTACAAGCACGCTGTCGCCAACATTGACAACATCCTCGACCTTATCAACACGCTTAACATCGAGGCGGCTGATGTGAACAAGTCCCTCTTTACCGGGGGCAATCTCAACAAATGCGCCGAAGCTCATAAGTCTTGTTACAACACCGTTATAAACAGCGCCGATTTCGGGGTCCTTTGCGATTGTTTCAACAATAAGCAAAGCTCTCTTTGCATTATCAATATCAATAGCGGAGATAAATACATTTCCGTCCTCTTCAATATCAATCTTGCACTCGCACTCTGCCTGAATTTTCTGAATAACCTTGCCCTGTTTACCGATAACATCACCGATTTTTTCGGGGTCAATCTTTGTTGTGAGCATTTTGGGAGCATATTTTGAAAGTTCTGCTCTGGGCTCGGAAATAACGGGCAGCATAATCTCATCAAGAATATAATTTCTTGCCTTGTGAGTTTTTGCGAAAGCCTCTTTAATGATTTCGGGAGTAAGACCGTGAACCTTTAAGTCCATCTGAATAGCTGTGATACCGTTCTTTGTACCTGCTACCTTAAAGTCCATATCGCCGTAGAAATCTTCAAGTCCCTGAATATCAACCATTGTCATAAAGTCGCCGTAAACGCCCTCATCGCCTGTGATAAGACCGCAGGAGATACCTGCAACGGGAGCTTTAATGGGAACGCCTGCCGCCATAAGAGCAAGTGTTGAGCCGCAAACGGAGCCCTGTGAGGTTGAGCCGTTTGAGGAGAGAACCTCGGATACTACACGGATAGCATAGGGGAACTCCTCAACTGAGGGAAGAACGGGGATAAGAGCCTTTTCAGCCAATGCACCGTGACCGATTTCACGGCGTCCCGGTCCTCTTGAAGGCTTTGTTTCACCTACTGAATATGAGGGGAAATTGTAATGGTGGATATATCTCTTTTCGGTCTGCTCATCAAGACCGTCAAGCTGCTGTGCGTCGCTTACGGGACCGAGTGTTGCAACGGAGAGAACCTGTGTCTGACCTCTTGTAAACATACCTGAACCGTGAGCACGGGAAAGCAAGTCAATCTCGGCATTAAGAGGACGGATTTCATCAATTCCTCTGCCGTCAACACGCTTATGCTCATCTTTGAGCCATGCACGGACAACATGCTTCTGAACAAGATACATAATCTCGTCAAGCTTTGCTTCGCAACCCTCAAAACGCTCGTCAAACTTCTCGTGAACTGCCTCATAAATTGGAAGAAGAGCCTCGTCACGGACAAGCTTATCGTCTGTATCAAGAGCCTTTTTAACATCTTCAATGCAGAAGGCCTCAATCTCTGCCATAATTTCGGGATCGGGGTCTGATGACTCATAAGAGAACTTTGGTTTGCCTACCTCGTCAACGATGCCTTGAATAAACTTAACAATCTTCTTGTTTTCCTCATGACCTGCCATAATGGCGTCAAACATTGTGTCATCGTCAATCTCGTTACCGCCTGCCTCAATCATGGCAACAAGGTCGGCAGTTGATGCAACCGTCAAAACAAGGTCTGATTTTCCACGCTGTTCCAAATTGGGGTTAATAACAATCTGACCGTCAACAAGTCCTACATTTACGCCTGAAATAGGGCCGTCCCACGGAATATCGGAAATTGCGATTGCTGTTGAAACACCAATCATAGCGGTGATTTCGGGTGAGCAATCGGGGTCAACTGACATTACCGTTGCAACAACGGAGCAGTCGTTTCTCAAATCCTTGGGGAAAAGGGGACGAATGGGGCGGTCGATGCAGCGGGAGGTGAGAATTGCCTTTTCGCTTGCTCTGCCCTCACGGCGCTGGAATGAGCCGGGGATACGGCCTACTGAATACATCTTTTCTTCATAATCAACTGAAAGGGGGAAGAAATCAACGCCCTCTCTCGGTTTTGCGGAAGCAGTTACGGTGCAGAGAACCTCTGTTTCACCGTAGCGTGCCATAACGGCGGCGTTTGCAAGGCCTGCCATTTTGCCTGTTTCAAGTGTCAGCTTTCTGCCGGCAAGTTCGGTTTCCCAAACTTTGAAATTCTTGAAAAACATAGTTTTTACCTCTTTTCTTTTTCTTTATTTTACAAGGCAAAAACCGTTTTTTAGCAATAAACGCAACATTCAAGCCGCCACTGCTTAAACGCTCTGTTTACCGCTAAAATCAAAGATTTTTGCCCCGTTTTACCGTGCTTTAAAAGCAATTCAAGGCAGACGGAGTAAAAAACTCTGTCTGCCTTAATTGTAGAATTACTTACGAAGTCCGAGTCTTGCAACGATTGAACGGTATCTTTCGATATCCTTATCAGCAAGGTATGCAAGAAGGTTTCTTCTGTGACCTACCATTTTAAGAAGTCCTCTTCTTGAATGATGGTCTTTCTTGTTTGTTTTGAGATGCTCAGTCAAATCGTTAATTCTCTTTGTGAGAACTGCAATCTGAACCTCAGGTGAGCCTGTGTCGCCCTCGTGAGTAGCATACTCAGCCATTATGGCCTGCTTTTCTTCTTTTGTCATTGTTTTTCACCTCATTAAAATTATTTCTCAAATGCCCCAGATGAAAGACAGGTGAACACCCTTTGGGTTTTCTCAATCACCCGAGCGCACAGAGATAGCCTTGATATTGTAACACAAGTTGTTTTATTTTGCAAGTATTTTTTATAATTATGCATTTCATTTTTTTGAGCCGCAAAAAGCAGGCTTTTTTATTTCAGAAACGGCGGCGCTCATGCCGTCTCTTTTCTCTTAAAACTTTATCGGCGGCTTTATTCAGCTTTTTTGTAACCACCTCACATGTAACATACCAATGAGCGTTTCTGTTTTCCTCGTTAAAAATTTGAATCTCATTTCTAAAAGACGGTTTTAAATTGCCCTGTTCAAAAAACTTTGTGAGCACCTGTCTGCCGTATGAATATCCGTCTTCTATCATTTTTTCGATATATTCATGTTTAAATATAAATACGTTTTTCATAAACATATCGCTTTGCTGATTTATCTTTATTGTTTTGTTGTCAATCTCGTCATTTTCAAAACTGTAATTATAATCATCAAAATATATACATATAATACAGTCAAATTCCTTATCCACAAACGGGGATATTGGAATATTATCCACAAGCGCACCGTCAACATAGCCCTGATTCATAATTTGAACCGGCTTATTAAACGGCGGAAGTGCAACGCTTGCTCTCATATATTTTTTCTGAATATCGCTGAATAATTCAGCTATATTTATATGCTTAATTTCCATCAAAGTTGTATTTAGTAAAGTAACATAAAAGTCCGCAGTAATCTCACGGCTTTTTTCAGAGATTTTTTTTATACAATTATCAAGATACGGACTCTTTATAAAATCTCTTATAAAAGATGTTGTGCTTTTATAATCAACTCTTCTCCACATATCCTCCGCTTCATCAAGCTTTCCGTTTATATAAGCATATGAATTTAAAACTCCAATGGAGGAAGCGCTGACTGCCGCTATATTTCCGCGGTCAACCAACTCCTCCATAGCTTTTAAAACACCTAATTGATATGCGCCTTTTGCCAATCCGCCGGATACAACCAATCCTATTCTCTGCATAATCCACCTCAACCGAAGCAAAAATGAAGAGGATAGCGCCGCAAAATTTATTGCATAGGCGGTTGAGTCGGCGGATTGTAATTGTTGACAACCTGAACCGGTTGTGCTTCCTTTTTAAACGCCCATACAAGCGCAACAATCCAGCCGATAAACGACCAACCCAGGAATATGTTAAGTATAAGAATGGCGGTTTTATTAGGCTGATGTCTTACAAATCCTAAAATAGAGGGTAAAAAATAAAATAAAAATCCAATAATCCCAATAAACAAAAATAATAGAATTGTACCAAAATCGTCCATGTTTTCACCTCCTTTTGACAAATATATGTAATAATCGACGCTATCCTCGTGTGTATTATAGCATCAACTTAAACCAAAAGCAATATTAAATTAGCTAATAGTTTATTAAAATATTTGCTTTTAGTTATAAACTATATATATAACCTTTACTGGGGCTGATAAAATGGATTACATTTGCATTGGGCAAAATATAAGAACGGAGCGCAAAAAGTGCGGCATTACACAGGAATATCTTGCAGAACTGTGCAATATTACACCTGTGTTTGTAAGTCAGATAGAAAACGGCATGAGAAAACCAAGCCTTGAAACAATGTATAGTATTTCAAAGTCTTTGGGTGTTTCTGTTGATGACCTTTTACGGCAATATCCGGCTCCTGAAATACAGGTGGACAGATTTATTTCTCTTTTAAGTGAACGCAGTCCGCAAGAATTGGAATATGCTTACAGACTTTTATGCTGTGCACTTGAAAATCTTGACAACGGAAAGATAGAGATTAAAAAAAATCACCCCGAAGGGTGATTTTTTTTATTTATTTTATCTCAGCACCGTATTGCTCTGCTGGGAGCCTGTTACAACAGAATTGCGATTGAAATACGCCTCGTAAACATCACGGACATATGTGGGAAGTCCTGCGCTGGATACGTTTTCGATTGCCGCAACAACGGCAATCTGAGGATTATCGGCAGGAGCATATGAAATAACAAAACCGTTTGTGTAGCTTACAAGCTGACCGTTAACACGCTTTGTCGCCTGCGCTGTACCTGTTTTTGCGGCTACGGAATAATCAAGCCCGCGAATTGAAGCGTATGTGTTTGCCATAGCCACCATACCGCGTCTTACCGCCGCATATGCTTCGTCGGACGCCTCGACCTCGCCTAACAAAACAGGCTCTGCCTCATAAATTGTTTGGGAATAATCCGCTGATTTTATGCTTTTTACAAAATGAGCCTTATATCTCTTGCCGTTGTTTGCAAGGGCTGAAACATAGGACGCAAGCTGAATGGGCGTGAACAGGTTATCGGACTGACCGATAGCCGCCTGAATAGTATCGCCGGGATACCAGGTTCCCCCTGCGTTGATACGGTTTTCCGCACTTGCCACAACGCCTGTTGCCTCTGTAAGCTCTACGCCTGTTTTCTGTCCCAGACCGAAAGCCGAAAGATAACTGCTTATTCTGTTAATGCCCAACTGACTGCCCACAGTATAATAGAATATATTGCAGGAGTGCTTTATTGCTTCCTCAACGGTTATCTCCTTGCCGCCGTGGCCGCCGAGACCTACGCATTTCCACTGAGGAAAGGGAGTATAGTTGATTGTGCATTTAATTCTTGTCTGGGGAGTGATTATACCCTCATTCAGCGCCGCAATGCTCATTGCAGGCTTCACTGTTGAACCGGGAGCATAAGTGCTTCGCAGAGCTCTGTTCCAAAGGGGCGCGGAGGGGTCGGTATTAAGCGCCGCCTGATTTTCCTTATAATAGGACAAGTCAAAGGTAGGGTATGTGGCGCAGGCCAGCACGGCGCCTGTGTTTACATCCATAACAACTATACTGCCTGCCGCCGCAATATTACTAAGGTCACGGGTATCGTTAATTCGTGCGGCAAGAATATCCTGCACCTTTTTCTGAAAATCCGCCTCGATTGTAAGAATAACATTATTGCCGTTGACGGGCTCTTTCGTTATTGAGGTGGTTTTTGTGCCGTCGCTGTTTGTAACGGTGGTCTGTTTACCCTTTGTGCCTCTTAATTCTTCTTCCATTGCGCTTTCAATGCCGAATTTACCTATTTTATCGGTCATTCCGTATGCACGCAGACGAAGCTCTTCTTTCTGTTCATCGGTAAGAGATGCATCGTTAATCTGTTCTTTATACTGCTCTGTTACCGCCTTGTATTCATCGGCGTCGATATAGTCATAATAACCTATTATATGAGGGGCTATTGTTCCGTCATAATATTCACGGCGGACATCAGAGCGGATTTCGATACCCTCATAAAAACGGCTTTGCTCCTTTAAAATGAGCACCACATTGTCAGGCACATTTTCCGCTAATGTAAAGGGGTTTGCCGTTGAAAAATCGGCTCTTCTCATTCTGAAAAGTATTCCGCCCACTTTCAGCGCCTCATCCGCGGTCATATCCCCCAGTGAATAATATTCGCAAAGAGCGTCAAAACAGTTTTGCGCCGTTGCATATGAATTAAGATTAAGATAATCCGCCTTGAAAAGATAAGCCTTATCGCTTTCACTTTTTTCGGCAAACACCAATTCTCCGCCCGAAAGCTCAATGGGCAGAGCGTGTGAATACTCCACCTGATTTTCGTCAAACAGTTTTATAAGAGAAAGGAGTATTTCGTTTCTCTTTTCCTGCTGTGCGGAACGGGGAAAGTACGAAGCGTCAATATAAACGGTATTGGACTGCACATTATATACAAGTGGCATTCCGTTACTGTCCAGAATTTCGCCTCTTACGGCATTAACCGTGTTTGAAACAGACGAAAGAGAGAGCTTTTTTGAGGCGTATTCGTCACGCAGCACTACTTGAATACGGAAAAGGTCACCGATAAAAACAGAAATGACAAAAACCACCGCCGCAATAAATGCGGCAGTTCTGATTTTAAAGCTGTAATTGCTTTTCATCTCTGTTTCTCCTTTTAAGGGTAACGGTAATTATCGCCGTTGCCATAAATCAATATTTATCCGAAAATCTCCTGTTTACCGCCCTTATAAGAACATACCACAGGGGCGTGAGTACAAGAGAATATGCCGCCATGGGCAGATAATAGCGCAAGAGCATTGCAGAAGCGCCGTGAATACCTCTTGCCGTAACAAAAAACAGCGCGTAGGTAGTGAAATAAAAAAGTGTTATGCCCACATTCATAATAATATATGTTATTATGTTGTTTCGCAAAAAAACGCGCATAAGCACGCCGCATACAGCGCACATAATCATAAGGAAAAGAGCGTTGTAGCCATCGGCGGTTACCGTAACCGTATCCCATAAAGCGCCCGCTGCGAGCCCTGCCGCCGCGCCTATAAGCTCGCCCTCAAACACAGCAATGCACACCGCGGCAGAAATGAGCAGCTCCGGACGAACTGACGCAATTTCAGGAAAAATCTGCAGTGTGTTTTGAAAAATATGTGCGGCAAAAAGTATTAAAGCATATACAAGATACCGCTTGGCTTTTGTTTTTGTTTGAACGGTCATAGAAAATATTATTCCTCAAAAGCAGTAATAACAAAGCAATCGTGAATATCCTTTGAATCCACCGCAAGATTGAGCGTTGCATAGGAGGTTAAATCCGTACTGCTCTGCTCAACGGCTGAAACCGTGCCTATAATCAAATCCTTTGGGAAAATTCCGCCTGTACCCGAGGTGCATACAATTCCGCCCTTTGATACGCCCGTGGCTTTATCAAGCCCCGAAAGGCGGCAGCCGCCGTTTACGGCAGTATCGTAAGACGAGGAAACATAACCCAACTCCCCTGTTCTTATTTCGTAAGCCGCCACATTAACCGAGGGGTCCGAAATTGAGCGCACAACGGAGGAAGTGGGATTGACCTCTGTGACAACACCCACAAGATACTCGCTGTAAATTACGGCATCGTTTACCTTTATACCGTCAAGTGAGCCCTTATTTATTGTGAACGAACCGAACATATCCGCCGAATCTCTGCCGATAACGGTGGAATAAACCCATGTGAAATCGGGATTTTTTTCACGCACATCGAGGAACTCCTTATATGAACTCAACTGTTTCTTTGTTTTTTCGTAATCGACGAGCTGTTTCTGATAATCCGCTACCTGCTGTTCAAGCTCGGATATTCTTTCCTGATATGATTTTGACGAGATAAATCCGCCTGTTACGCCGTCAAATTTGGAAGCAATAAACGATGTTGCCTCTTGCAGGGGCGAGGTTAAAAAGCTTAAAGCATTTGTCAGGGGAGAAGTGGCTTTATTTGTAACGGTTGCCAACACCGTTGCACACAACAGCAAAACGGCAACTGCCAGAAGCACCCTGAAGGTTGTACTTTTAAAAAATCTGTTCATTATACCGCCCTTTACATATTTCCTTTTTCAAGGCAATAGCCCATTCCGTTTGCAACGCAGTCCATAGGCTCCGCCGCAACATGAACGGGAATTTTCATCTCTTTTGAAATAAGCTTGTCCAGCTCCCGAAGCAATGCCCCGCCGCCTGTAAGCATTATTCCGTTATCCACAATATCCGCCAGAAGCTCCGGGGGAGTTTTTTCAAGGGTTGAGCGTATTGTTTCGAGAATTTGCGCCAAAGGCTCCGAAAGAGCCTCCCGCACATCCTCCGATGAAATTTCTATGTTTTTGGGAAGACCGTCAACAAGGTTGCGCCCTCTTATATCCATAGCGCCCTCGCCGTCATATTCCATTGCGGAGCCGATTTTGATTTTTACATCCTCCGCTGTTCTTTCACCTATAAGCATATTGTGCTTTTTGCGTATGTACTCGATGATTGCTTCGTCAAAATTATCCCCTGCAACACGCACGGATTTTGATGTTACAATGTCACGGTATGAAATAACGGCAACCTCGGTAGTACCGCCGCCGATATTTATTATCATACTGCCCACAGCCTCGGTTATGGGAAGTCCTGCGCCCATTGCCGCCGCCAAAGGCTCCTGAATAAGGGAAGCGTATTTCGCACCTGCGTTTCTCGCCGCGTCATGAACGGCTTTTCTTTCAACCTCGGTTATACCCGACGGCACGCATATAAGCACCCTGGCGCGGCTGAAAGGCGAACGCTTTATTGCTTTTTTAATAAACTCCTTTAACATTTCGGAGGTGATTTCAAAGTCGGCGATAACGCCGTCTTTAAGCGGTCTCACCGCAGTTATTGAACCGGGTGTTCTGCCGATCATTTCCTTTGCCTCGTTACCGACGGCAACAACCTCGGGCGTTCCTGTTTTTTCATTTACCGCCACAACAGAGGGTTCGCGCAGTACAATCCCCTTACCTTTAAGATAAACCACCGTATTGGCAGTTCCCAAATCTATTCCTATATCCTGCGAAAAAAGCATTTTAACATCTCCTGTCACAATTTATACGGCAAAAAATCACACAAATAATCTATTTTATTATAACAAAAATGCGGATATTATACAATACCCGCAACAAAAAATTAACCTTATTATTAAAGATTTTTAATATCCTTTGAAAAAACACCCGCATATTCAAAAATAAAAACGCCCGCCCTATTGGGCAGACGCTTTTGGCTTGTGTCGGCATTACCTATTTTCCCGGGCCGCTTCCAGCCAAGTATCTTCGGCACGAATGAGCTTAACTACCGTGTTCGGGATGGGAACGGGTGGACCCTCACCGTAATCAACACCGACTTCACGAAATACCGTTTCCGTGAGTGCAAGAGGTATTTTATCACCAATTGTTTAAAAATGCAAGAGTTTTTTTCATTTTTTTTAATAAAAATCCAACTTCTTGCATTTTCACCAGTTTGATTGTCGCATTTCCCCGCTAAACCGTGGAAAATATACAAAATCGTCCTGCAAGATGCAAGTATTCACCTTGCAGGACGCCGTTTATTTCGCTTTTGACACATCCATCACAACATATTCCTTGCCCTGATTGGGGTCAACAACGGTATAAACTACGGTTGTATTGTTGATAAATGTAAGGTCCGCGTGTACAGAGGGGTTTTTATCAACATATTTCGCATAATCCCCCGTTTCAAGGTTGAATATATGCACCTGATAGTCCAGCAGGCTCTTAACCGTACCCAGCATTACAAGATACTTTCCGTCAGGGCTTATCTCCATCATTTCGGCGCTCATTCTGTATCCCACCAGCGTTTTTTCCTCGCCGGTACGCATATTGTAAAGCTTTCCGTTATCCTTATTGAGAATATAATCGTCGGAGTGAAGATACTCTGACATTGTGCCGTAGAAAGACTTTTGTATTTCTTCCGTCTCGCCCGTTTTGCGAATCAAATCAAAGCCGGTATTTGTCTTTTTCATAAATATTACGGAGTCGCCGTCGGTCAAAAAGAATTTTCCGTAAATATCGCTTGCAAAAAGCTCTTCCTTATTTCCGTTTTTAACGAAAATATCCTGCTTGCTGCTTTCGGGTCCGTATTCCCTTGATGACAAGAACGGAATCTGCCCGGTTTTTGAAACATACCCTTGTGTGGGAAGCATACAGAAATCGGCAACACCGGCGCCGCTCATATCCATTGTGCGGTTTACTATGCTTAAAAATCGCTCTGTTTTGCCGCTTTGAATATCAACTGTAAAGCTTTCCGACCAAAGAATTTCCTTTTGAGATAGGGCGTTTTCGCTTGTAGTTGCAAGCAACAACGCTTTCCCGTTCTGACTGTATGCCTCGGGAAGATTCGTAAGCTTAAATATCATTTTGTCATAGAAATAAACGCCCTCGTGCTCATCAGCACGGAAAAGACCTATTCCGAAAATGCTGTTGCCCAGTTCAACATAATTGATTGTTACAGGCAAAACCTCATTGCCGAAGTCAATCTCGGTTGTAATTGTACCCGTGTGCGACACCTGCACCATTTTGTTGTCACGGTACTGATAATAGCAAAGCTTCATATCTGCCGTAAAGCCGTAAAATACATCGGGAATATCCGACTGAATAAGGTTTACAACTCCCACGCTGTCACGGGCTACCTGTATATCGGCTATTTTCGATTCGGCGGTATTTTGATTGGGAGGTGATACCTGGGGTTCTCTTGAAATGTAATATTTATAGCCGAAATATTCTGCAATAAGAAGCACGGCAAGCAGAGCAATACCGATTGTTGCAAAATCCTTTTTGGTCAGCGGCTCGCGGGGCTTTTTCTCTTTGACAGGCTTTTCCTTTTTTTCTTTGGGCTGTTTCGGCTCTTTGACTTTCTTTTCTTTGGGCGGCTTTTGCTGTTTTTCTTTTTTTGCCGCTGATTTTTTGCTCTTTTTTGTATCTTTTTCAGAGGTGAACACTATTTCCTCGGTTACGCGCCTTTTTTCGGCAGGCGTTTCTGCCGCGGCGTCAGGAAAATCTTTAACCGCAGGTACAAAATTCTCCTGCAAAAGCTCCTCGCTTTTTTCAGACTTTTTAGGTTTCTTAACCTTTTTCTCCTTGGGAGGCTTGGACTCTTTTACTTTTTTCTCTTTCGGGGGTTTGGGTTCTTTAACTTTCTTCTCCTTGGGAGGTTTCGGCTCCTTAACCTTTTTCTCTTTGGGAGGTTTGGGCTCCTTAACCTTTTTCTCTTTCGGAGGTTTGGATTCTTTAACCTTTTTCTCCTTCGGAGGCTTGGGCTCTTTCACCTTTTTTTGCTTTGTTTCTTCAAGGGGAGCTTCAAATGTTTCCGCCTCAATTTTCTGATATTTGCTATTGAGAGATTTTTCCTTATCCAAAACTATACCTCCCGAGTTTCACTGAACGAATTTTCCGCATTTAGTATATTATACATTTTTTGACCCCATATTGCAATATGAAAAACTTTGCAAATCGCCGCAGACGCCAAATTGACTGTTATTGTTGATTTTTGTGACTGTTTGTGGTAACATATAGGTTAATATAAAATGTACGGAGCGATAAAATGAGTCTTGTTCGTGATATTTCACTTTTCCCCTCGGGTCAGCAAAAAATTGACTGGGTAAAGGCGCATATGCCTGTTCTTTCAAGCATTGAAAAGGATTTCAGCCTTTCAAAGCCCTTTACGGGGCTTCGTGTTGCGCTGTCTATCCACCTTGAAGCAAAAACCGCATATCTTTGCACGGTGCTTGCCGCAGGGGGAGCGGAAATGTATGTTACAGGCTCAAATCCCCTTTCAACTCAGGACGATGTTGCCGCGGCACTTTCTCACAACGGGCTTAATGTTTTTGCCTGGTATAACGCAACGGCAGAGGAATACAAAGACCATTTAAAATGCGTTATTGAGGCGGAGCCACACATCATTATTGATGACGGCGGCGACCTTGTTAACCTTATACACAACGAATACCCGCAGTTTTTGCCCAATGTTTTGGGCGGCTGTGAAGAAACCACAACGGGAATTATCCGCCTTATGTCCATGGCAAAGGACGGAGAGCTTAAATTTCCCATGATTGCCGTTAACAATGCAAAATGCAAGTATCTTTTTGATAACAGATACGGCACGGGGCAATCTGTGTGGGACGGTATCAACAGAACAACCAATCTTATAGTCGCGGGCAAAACGGTTGTAGTTGCAGGCTACGGCTGGTGCGGCAAGGGCGTTGCAATGCGGGCAAAGGCTTTGGGCGCACAGGTTGTTATTACCGAAATCGACCCCATAAAGGCGATGGAGGCGAGAATGGACGGCTTCTCTGTTGCAAAAATGGAGGAGGCGGCAAAAACAGGTGATTTCTTCGTTACCGTTACGGGTTGTAAAGATGTTATTACCGAAAAAGCCTTCAACAATATGAAGGACGGTGCAATTCTTTGCAACGCAGGTCACTTTAATGTGGAGATTAACCTTAAAGAGCTTGAAAAGTTGGCGGTTAAAACAATACCGCAGAGGAAAAATATAACGGGGTATGTGCTTCCCGACGGCAGAACAATAAGCGTTATTGCCGAGGGCAGACTTGTGAATCTTGCGGCGGGCGACGGTCATCCCGCAGAGATTATGGATATGAGCTTTTCTATTCAGGCTCTCTGTGCGGAATATATTGTCAAAAACCGCAGTTCTCTCAAAATTTCGGTGAACGATGTTCCCGAGGAAATTGACAGAAAGGTAGCGTTGAGAAAGCTTCAGAGCTGGGGAACGCAGATTGACACTCTTACTCCGGAGCAGGAAAAGTACATCAACAGTTGGAATGTGTAGTATGGAAAACAATTATTTTCGCTATGTAAATCAAAAATGTCCCGTTTGCGACAAGCCTTTTACGGGAGACGACGATATTGTGGTGTGTCCCGTATGCGGAACGCCTCATCACCGTGAATGCTACAAGAAAAACGGCGAATGTGCAAACAGCGACCGTCACCGTGACGGTTACCGTTGGGCACCCGAGACCGTGAACAGCGCCGCAGGGGAAAGCGGCAATACTGTTCCGCCCTTTGCAAACGGAGCAGAGGGGCGTCAGGCTCCCCCGCCATTTTCAGACGGTGCACCTTACAATTCACAGCAAGCATCATCTACCGTATTTTTCGGCAATCAGCCCAACCCATTTGCACTTTTCCCCAAAGAGATTGCCGACGGTGTTTCAACAGAGGAAGCCGCTGAATTCGTGCAGGTCAGCAGTTATAAATATGTTCAGAAATTCTTTTATAATAAATCGGGAAAGAAAACATGGAACTGGGCGGCGTTTTTCTTTGCGCCTTATTGGTTCTTCTACCGCAAGCTTCATAAGCTGGGCGCAATTTTTACGGCAGTTCTGCTTTTAATTTCCATAGGTCTTTCACTGCCGCCGTCGGCTGTCAGCTTCACAAAGGACTGGGGCGACTTTTTGAATAAATACAGCCGCCAGAACACGGCAAACTATGAAGATGCCGATGCGTATCTTGACAGCATGAGAGCAGACGCCGCAAAGATTATTAAAAGCAACCGCGCAGGCTCTGTAATATATGCGGTTCAGGGGCTTATGGTAATCGGCGTTCATGTTGCCGCCGCCTTGGTTGCAGACAAGCAGTATTACAAGTTTACCGTTAAGAAAATCCGCAAAATCAAAGAGGAAACGGCAGACGAAAATCAGCGCAAGCTCTTGTATTTCAGGAGCGGAGGGCTTGCTGTTGCAATAACAATTGCAGTTTTGCTGGGAGTGGAGCTATTCACAACCGCCCTCAGCTTGCTGCTTTGATAAAAAATTCAGTACGGAGAGCTTACTATGAAAATTACAAAAGCAATTATCCCCGCCGCAGGTCTCGGCACAAGAGTTTTGCCGGCTTCCAAGGCTGTGCCCAAGGAAATGCTCAATATTGTTGATAAGCCCGCAATTCAATATCTTGTTGAAGAAGCCGCAAAATCAGGCATTACCGATGTGCTTATTATTACAAATCGGGGCAAAGGAATTATTGAGGACCACTTTGACCACGCTTATGAGCTTGAGGACAAGTTAAGTAAAAATCCCGATAAAAAGGACCTTTACGATTCCGTTGTTGAGTGTTCACGCCTTTGCAACACTTATTTCCTCCGTCAAAAAGAAACGGGGGGCTTAGGTCACGCTGTTCTTTGTGCAAAGAATTTTGTGGGCAATGAGCCTTTTGCCATTCTTTACGGCGACGATGTGTTTATTTCCGACGGTGAGCCTGTTACAAAACAGCTTATTGACGCTTACGAAAAATACGGAAAGGGCGTTGTTGGTGTTAAAGAAGTTCCCGCAAAGGATGTTACAAAATACTGCTCCCTTGCGGTTGAACCTATTGAGGACAAAGTCTTTAACTGCACGGATATGATTGAAAAGCCGAAGCCGGAAGAAATTCTCTCAAACTATTCCATTCTCGGCCGCGTTGTAATGCCGCCTAAAATTTTCGAGATTCTTGAAAACACGCCGAAAGGCGCAGGCAATGAGATTCAGCTTACCGACGCTATGAAAACTCTTGCACAGACCGACGGCGTTATAGCCCTTGATTATTACGGTACCCGTTACGATATGGGCAATAAAATGGGTATTATGAAAGCAAACTGCGAGGTGGCTATCAATCACCCCGAAATCGGCGAAGATTTCAAAGCATATATTAAAGAACTCGCAAAGACATTATAAGTCAGAATAATTTTAAACGCGGAGCAGCAAAAGCTGTTCCGCGTTTTGTTTTGTGTTGATGAATTTTTTACACCTTGTCTCCCTTGAAAGGGGTGATTCCCCACAGTGTGGGGAAATGTCTGTGAAGCAGACAAAGGGGACGGCCGCCGTCAGCGGATGTCACGAAGTGACAGAGGGGTTATTCCTGTGGGGTGAGGCCGGTTAATTTCGTAAAGGCGGGCAGCTCATAACTTGGAAAATAAATTCCCCACGACTCACCGTTGTGCAAAACTTCGAGTATGTAATAGGGTTTAAAGTGCACACAACCATAGTCGTCAACCCCTAACTTATACTCTTTATATTTTCCTTTTTTGGGGTTTTCATCTTTATTCCAACCCGGAACGCTTATATTCTTATTAACCTTATGAATAGCCTTTAATGATGACAGCGGGAATGCATATTTATTTTCCAAATCTGCAAGTATCAAATTATCATTTTCAATAAATGCTTTAACTTCAATGTTAAGATACGGCGTCGGATTAAACCCCGCTTCTTTCGCTTTTGGCTCGCCGTCTTTCATTTTATATGTAAAAGCTAATATATCAACAGTTTCAGCTGTTTCGGGCACATCCAAATCAGAATAAATACTTTTACTGACCGATTCAAGTTTTCTTACAACATTTTCTCCCGCATCTGTATTAAGGGTTTCTTTTTCCTTCTTAACGCTTATAACTTTAAGAATTACCCAGGCGACAAGGCAAACGGCGGTAATCCAGAATAACCAAGGTGCGTTATGATAGCATTGTGAGAAAGAAATATCCTCCATCGCTCCGACAATTCCTGCTATGCCAAACAAAACTGCTAATCCGCACACACCTTTTATTATGCGCAAGGGTAACGGTATTTTTGATTCTTCAACCAAACCAAATGCATCTTCCTGTGCGTTTTCAAGGGTTTGCTTTTGCAATGGCGACACAGTTTTTACTATAAATTCTTCGCCGTTGTATTTTTCATTTTTCTTGTTTTCAGTAATATCAATACCAATAAACGGTTTCATTTTTCACCCATCCTTTATATTAAATTCGCAGGTGTCAAAGGGGACTGCCGCCAAAAAAATCATATCAAAACCAATGCCGTCTTTGTAGGGTGCGACGACCTCGGCGCACCGAAAAGAAATGAATAATGAAAATTTGATATACACGATAATCAGTTGTAGGGGCGGGTTTCCATGCCCGCCCGTTGATTTTACTGTCAACTTACAACTCCCTCCGGTAGGGAGCGGAATGGTTTACCATCCCATTGGTGTATATGAGATTTCACAGGGTGGGTACGGAGACCCACCCCTACAAGCCACCGCACCCCTTGTCTCCCCTGAAAGGGGAGAGGTCAACAAAGTTGACAGAGGGGTTATTTTACGGCAATCAATCTTTCTTCGCCAATTCGGTTATTGAGGTTGCAAGGCCTGCAAGTCCCTGAATTTCCGAGGGAATGATTATCTTTGTTGCCTTGCCGTCGGCGGCTTTCTCAAAGGCTTCGAGAGCCTTTATGCTGATAACCTCTTTGCTGGGGTTAACCTTGTTAATCATCTCAATACCTGCGGCAGTAGCCTGCTGAATTTTGAGGATTGCCTCAGCCTCACCCTCTGCCTCACGGATTTTTGACTCTCTTACAGCCTCGGCACGGAGAATTGCAGACTCCTTTTCACCCTCGGCAACAAGGATTGCGGACTTCTTTTCGCCCTCTGCCTGCAAAATCTTTTCACGGCGCTCACGCTCCGCTTTCATCTGCTTCTCCATGGAGTCCTGAATCTCTTTCGGAGGCATAATGTTTTTAAGTTCAACACGGTTGATTTTAATTCCCCATGCGTCTGTTGCCACATCAAGAACATTGGTAATCTGTGAGTTGATTGTATCTCTTGAAGTAAGAGTTGAGTCAAGCTCCATATCGCCGATAATATTACGGAGTGTTGTAGCGGTGAGGTTTTCAATAGCCATCATGGGGCGCTCAACGCCGTAGGTATAAAGCTTGGGGTCAACAATGCGATAGAATACAACCGTATCAATCTGCATGGTAACATTATCCTTTGTGATAACGGGCTGGGGCGGGAAATCCACAACAGCCTCTTTCAGGCTTACCTTTTTTGCCACTCTGTCGATAATCGGGATTTTTACATGCAAACCTGTTTCCCATGTGGTGTGGTATGAGCCGAGACGCTCAATAACAAAGGCGTTTGCCTGAGGTACAATGCGTACGTTTGCTACGATAATTGCAATAAGTATTACTGCGATGATGATTGGGATAATTAAGAATTCCATAAATCTTTCTCCTTTTTTAAATTAGTTTTCTCTTTTTATAATAAGGGTTGTGCCCTGCACTCCCGTTATTATTACTGTTTCGTCTTTTTCGATTTTTTCACCGTTTTCAGTAACGGCGCGCCAATAGACATCGCCTGCCAAAACTCTGCCGCCGTGGGAATCGGTAAAATCGGCTGTAACTGCGCTTTTACCTATAAGGTGTTCCTCCTGTTTTACTTCGTCCTTATCTTTTTTGATATACTTGTTGTAAATTGTACGGAATACCGCCATAAACACGGCGCTTAATACAACAAATACGGCGATTTGCCACACAAGGCTGTGAACGGCAAGTGAAAACAGGCAGGTTATGATTGCCGCAGGTACAAACCAGATTGATACCAGCGCCGTTGTGAGCAGTTCAACTATGAGGAAGAAAACTCCCACTGCTACCCACGCAATCCATAAGTTTTCCATTATATATTCCATAATCCTTTCCTCCTTTACTGTATTATATACTGATACAGGGCATCTCTTATGCAGTTTTCAAAGCTGCCCGAGGCTCCCCAGTCAAAACGGAGCAAGCCCTGTCCGCCGCCTCCGCCGACGGCGTGAATATGTGTTCTGCCGTAAAAGCTGTCAATTACAACCGTAAGAGTTAAACGGTTGCCTGCTCTGTAATAATGCTTATCAAAAACAAGCACCGTTACTCCGTTATTGTTGTATTCATCGTTAAGCACACCCGTAATTGAGCCGTTTATCACATGGTGCTTAATGAGCTTCACCGCTTCATCGGCATCAATCGTTACGCAAAAATCAATCAATAAAATCCCCTCCTAAACTAACTGTGCAAAGGCTTTTTGCGCCAACTCCCTCATTTGTGTTGAAAGTATGGCAAGCACCATTGCCCGCAGGGCTGTACGCAATTTCTTTTGGGATATTGCGTCGCTTATTTTCGCTTTTTCAAGCTGTGCGTCAATCACCTTGTCAAGATACTTCTCATCGGAAACCGAATTTTGCTCGCATATATATATTATGCTGCACAACATATTGAAAAGCTCTCTGTCGGGTAAAATATCGTCGGAGCGGTCCTCCACCGAGCCGTTGATATAGCTCATCAGAAACGCTATTTGTTCCATTTGCATTGAACCGCGCATCATATTTATAAGTACAATACGTATCAACTGTTCTTCGCCGTAGCGTTTTCCTTCGGGATTTTTCACCCAGCCCCGCTTTACCCAATTCTGAATTGTTGATGATTCAAGGCCTGTCAGCGACCTTACCTGCGCCAAGGTAAGCCCTTTTGTCACAGTCAGCAACGGCGCAATAACGGAGTAGCAATCCTCTGCCGCCGCGCTGTTAAATTTCAATACTGTTCCGGGTATATATTCCGGCATCAACACCCCTCCTCTCTTGACTGTACTGTGATTATATCACAGGTTCATATGAACCTCAAATATGATTTTATGACTTTTAAAGCCAATTCCAGCCGATTTTTTAACAGAATATATGTTTTTCTCATTTTTTCATAATTTTTCGCTTATTTTTATATGTTTTTAATAGTAAAAAAGTCCCCAAAGGGGACTTAAATAACTGTTATTTTTCCTGCGGTGAAAAAATCATATCGCGGTAAGAAACGCAGTTCTTCCCGCTGTTTTTAGCATTGTAAAGCTGGCTGTCGGCCTTTGCAATGCGCTCTTTTATATCGCTGTTATCGTATTTTGACGAAAAAACGCCCATACTGACCGTTACGCTTTCATCAATATCTTCAATTTTCAGCTTGCTTATCTTGAATAAGACATTTTGCAAATGCTCTATCAGCCTTCCCATATCTCTTTGCGCCGTTACAATCAAAAATTCCTCGCCGCCGTAGCGCACGCACAAATCCGTAGGGCGTGAAAAATCCTTTTTTAAGCACGCCGCCACATCTCTCAGGCACGAATCGCCCTTTAAATGACCGTAAGTATCGTTAAACCTTTTGAAATTATCAATATCTATCATGATAACGCACAAATCATAGCCGTTATTGTTACAGAACTCCGTGAGGGGCAAAAAACGGCTCAAAAAGCCCCGTCTGTTCATAAAGCCCGTAAGCATATCACCGTTGGCTGAAAATTCAAGCTTTTTCGTGGTGAGCTTATCGGAAATATAAAAGAAAAACCTTACAAAAGAAAAGAATATTCCCGCCGCCGTAACCGCCGCACACACGGCAATACTGCCAATAGGAGAGCCGATATATATCATTGTCCAAAGTTGAGCCGCCATAGCCGCAACAAAGACAAGTGTTTTCGGCAACGGCTCTAATATGGGCAAAACGGTGAACACAATTATAAAGGTAATATAGTTATTAACCGTGCCTCTGTCAAAAAGTTCCATTAAGGAGAAGGACATTGCCTCGGCTGTATAAAAAAGCCAATACAAGGTGTATATAAAACGCTGTTCCTTTGCGGAAGTGCTTTTTTTCAGCCCCGCGTTTATATAGAATATAAAGAAAATCGAAATAACGCAGAAAACCATACAGGAAATCAGGAATTTAACGCCGTAATCAAACTTTATCTTTGCCCAAAGCGCCCAAAGCATACCGCAGGCTTCAACCAAAAGTAACAGCAGGGACGCGGGTATAATTCTGATAAAATTAGTATGCACTCTGCCGGCTTCAATTTCGCGGAAAATAATATCGTCGCCGTTTCTGCCTTTTCTTGCGGCGATAAAATCCCTGCTCTTTCTTAAATATTTAATGCGAGTTTCATTTATTTCTTTTGAAATATTATTAAGCACGGGTTCAACTCCCCCTTATGTTTACCTTTATTTTACCACGGTACGGCTTTTTTCGCAACCGCACAAAATATCTTTTTCCCTTTTTGTAACAAACACCGTCTATATTCATACAATGGTACTGTCAGTTGATAAATTTTTACGGGAGGAATAACAATGTCAGAAACAAGAAACTGCATTACCCATGAAAAAATGCCGTCAAAAATAAAAGAAGCTGTTTGCATTGATACAAACCGTGTTTACGATTCCTGCGCCGACAAGGACTGCCTTGAAGACCTGCGCGTGTATTTTACGGATTCGGCACAGTGTATCATTGACAGAGCAACAAATATTCGGTGCAGAGGAAGCGAAGTACTTAACGCATTTATCGAGGTTGAAAGAGTCCCCTTTAACAGAGGCTTTTATTCCGTGGATATTACCTACTTTTTCAAGGTTTGCCTTGATGTATTCTGCGGTCCTGCAAATCCCCCCACAACGGTAGAGGGACTTGCAACATTCTCAAAGAAATGTATCCTCTACGGTTCGGAGGGCAATGTTAAGGTATTTTCATCGGAATTTTCATGCGATGAAATAGACCGTCAGCTTGATATGGTCAGCACCAATCCCAAGGCAAAGGTGCAAACAGTTGACCCCATTTGCCTTGAAGCGAAGCTTTGCCGCCCACAGGACTGCTGCAATATGTGCGACCCCTGCTGCAAGCCTTCACGAATCCCCCGCTGTGTATGCCGCTGCTTTGACGGAGATTTTGACTGCTGTGACCACGAGCCCGAAAAAGCTGTTACAGTCACTTTGGGAATTTTCACAATAGTACAGTTAGAGCGCGATGTTCAAATGCTCATTCCCGCATACGATTTCTGCATACCCAGCAAGGAGTGCAAGTGCGAAACAGACAATCCCTGCGACGCTTTCCGCAAGATACAGTTCCCGGTGGATGAATTTTTCCCACCCAAGGAGGGCTGTCTTAAAGACTGCTTCCCCACTAACAACACCTGCGGCTGCGGTGAATGACAGCATAAATTTAAGCCGCTCCGAGGGATTTTCCCCTTGGGGCGGCTTTTCTGAATTTATATTACTTTTCAAACACGGATTTTGTATTCCAGATGTTCTCTGCATACTCATTTATTGCGCGGTCGGCGGCAAAGCGGCCTGCACCTGAAATGTTCATAAGGGACATTCTGTTCCAATTATCTCTGTCAAGATAATCCTTTGCGATTCTCTGCTGAGTATTTCTGTAATCCTCAAAATCAGCAAGAACCATATAGGGGTCGTGGTGAATAATTGAAGATGTAACCTCGTGGAAGAACTTTCCGCCGATGCCCTTCTGATTTGCAAAGTCAAGTATCTTATGAATTTCGGCGTTGTTGTTATAGAAGCTCTGAGGGTCATAGCCTCTCTTTTTGAGCTGTTCAACCTCGGGGGTGCTCATACCGAAAATATAAATGTTATCCTTGCCGACAGCGTCAAAAATCTCAACATTAGCGCCGTCCATTGTGCCCAGGGTAATTGCGCCGTTAAGCATAAGCTTCATATTACCCGTACCGCTTGCCTCTGTTCCTGCAAGAGAAATCTGCTCGGAAATATCCGCTGAGGGCATAAGCTTTTCGGCAAGTGTTACATTGTAATCCTCAACATAGACAACTTTAAGTCTGCCATTAACATCGGGGTCATTATTGATTACATCGGCAAGTGCGCAGATAAAGGAGATAATCTTTTTAGCCACAAAGTAGCCCGAAGCCGCCTTTGCGCCGAAAATATATGTGTGGGGAATAAACTCGCCGTTGGGATTTTCTTTAATTGCAAGGTATTCGGAAAGAATATTGAGTGCGTTAAGATGCTGACGCTTATACTCGTGAAGTCTTTTTACCTGAACATCAAAAATTGAGTCGGGGTCGAGCTCTACGCCGTTGTGCTTCAACACATATTTTGCAAATTCTTCTTTGTTTGCGCGCTTAATCTTGCCTAATTCTTCAAGAACAGCCTTGTCGTCCTTATACTTTCTCAAATCAAGGAGCGTATCGGCATTTTTAACATAACCGTCACCGATAAGGTCTGTAAGAAGTGCAGAAAGCTTGGGGTTTGACTGACAAAGCCAACGGCGGTGTGCAATACCGTTTGTAACATTTGTAAACTTGTTGGGTGTAAGAGCATAGAAATCGGAGAATACCGTATCCTTTAAAATATCGCTGTGAAGAGCGGAAACACCGTTTACGCAATGAGAGCCTGCAACGCAAAGGTTTGCCATTCTCACAACGCCGTTGGAAATAATGGCCATTCTCTCAACTGTATCGGCATTGCCTGTTCCCTGCCATACAAAGGAACGGAAACGGTTGTCGATTTCCTTTGTGATTTGCCAGATTCTGGGCATAAGTCTCTTGTAAAGGTCCTCAGGCCAACATTCAAGAGCCTCTTTCATAACCGTATGGTTTGTATATGCCACAGTATTTGTAACAATGTTCCAGGCGTCGTCCCAGCCGTAGCCGCACTCGTCAAGAAGAATACGCATAAGCTCGGGGATTGCCATTGTGGGGTGAGTATCGTTAACATGGATTGCAACCTTTTGTGCAAAGTTATCCATGGTGCCGAATTCACGGAGATGGTGCTGAACAATATCCTGAATTGAGGCGGAAACAAGGAAATACTGCTGACGGAGACGAAGTGATTTTCCCTCGGGGTGATTATCGGCGGGATAAAGCACCTTGCTTATAACCTCCGCCATGGCGTTACGCTCCATAGCGCGCATATAGTCGCCCTGATTAAATAGAGTCATATCAAGCCCGGGAGCCTTTGCAGACCACAGACGGAGTACGGAAACGCCCTTGCCGTCCTTACCCGCAACATGCATATCATAGGGGATAGCCTGAATTGTGCTTGCATTTTCAAGCTCAACATGATGATAAGGTCCTTCCCATGTATCTTTTACATTACCTTCAAATTTTACCTCGAAAGCGCTTTCTTCATGAGGAACTAACCATACCTCGCCGCCGGGGAGCCAGAAATCGGGAAGCTCTGTCTGCCAGCCGTCAACAATTTTCTGCTTGAAAATACCGTATTCATAAAGAATGGAATAGCCCTTTGCCACATAGCCCTGTGTTGCAAGACCGTCAAGATAGCAGGCGGCAAGACGGCCCAGACCGCCGTTACCTAAGCCTGCGTCGGGCTCACAGTCATAAATACTTTCCATCTTTACGCCGTAATCCTTTAAAACGCTCTCGAAAACACTTGTGAGATTAAGATTATAAAGGTTATTTTTAAGGGAGCGTCCCATAAGGAACTCCATGCAGAGATAATAAACTCTCTTTGTGCCTTTTTGAGAGCCTTTTTTTGAAAATTCAGCTCTGCCCTGGCTCATCATATCTCTTACGATAAGGGAAATAGCCTTATAGAACTGCTCATTGGTAGCCTCTTTGGGGCTTACGCCT
This sequence comes from Candidatus Fimenecus sp., assembly GCA_051881435.1. Taxonomy (GTDB): domain Bacteria; phylum Bacillota; class Clostridia; order Oscillospirales; family Acutalibacteraceae; genus Fimenecus. Next base: position 64,980 of record JBJEPW010000004.1, read on the forward strand.
ATAAAGTGGGAAAGCTTTGACTCTACAAGCTCCTTTGCTTGCTTCTTTGTAAGCGAATAATTCATACAAATCCTCCAAAAAAATTTATAAAAAGCATTAAAAATTAAAGTCTGTTTGTTTATTTTACACTAAAATACAGCTTTTTTCAACTGTAATAAAGAAATTTTTAAAAAATATATTTCTTTCCCATATAACATATAGCTGTTTCCCCTTATTTTGGGCGGTTTTTCCAATCATAACCACTAGTAAACTAGTGGTTTGCACAGGCCCTATAAGGGCCGCCTAC
>JBJEPW010000005.1:0-16749 GCA_051881435.1 Candidatus Fimenecus sp.
ACTCACTTTTTCGTGAATCCCGGCTTTTAATTCCGCTGTTTTTTTACAGCTCCTTCTTTGTTAAAAGTTATCAAGTAAGTCTTTGTAAAATTCGCAGTAATCGCTTCGCTTTTTGGCGGTAAAATCCATTGCCTCCCGTGGGTGGCGGTTTAACTGCCCCGTAAACATATATTGCAGGTCAAAGCCCCAGACTACTCCGCTTTCCTTTAACGGTATCATATATTTTTCGATAAAGGTTAAAAGGCTGTAAATACTGTATTTAGGATTTTTCAAAAAGCCCAATAGGAGTTCCATGGCGCAGTTTCCTGCTCCCCTGCCCATACCAAGCGCCGTTGCATCAAGATACGACACACCGTAGGAAAGGGTTTCAATGGTATTTGCGAAGGCAAGGTTTTGATTGTTATGACCGTGAAAGCCTATTTGCTTGCCTGCCTTTTCGGCATATTCAAGATACTCTTTTGCAAGCACAGCCGCATTTTCGGGATACAGCGAGCCGTAACTGTCCACAAGATAGATTACATCAACATCGGACTCACAAAGCATTGTGAGCGCCTCATCCACCTGATTTAAGTTTGCCTGTGAAATTGCCATGATATTGCAGGTAGTCTCGTAACCTAACTCATGAAAATAATTTATCATTTCAACTGCGGCGGGAATCTGATGAATATAACAAGCGACGCGCACCATATCAATAACGCTGTCCTTTTTCGGCAGAAAGTCGGTTTTGTAATCACATCTGCCCACATCTGCCATAACGGCAATTTTCATATCGGAAACATTTTCGCCCACGATTGCTCGAATATCCTGCTCATCGCAGAATTTCCACTTGCCGAATTCATTTACATCGAACAGGTTTTTGCTTGCCTTGTATCCGAATTCCATATAGTCAACGCCGCATTTAATATTAGCTTTATAAAGCTCTGTTACAAATTCATCAGTAAAATCAAAGTTATTGCACAGTCCGCCGTCACGGATTGTTGCGTCAAGCACCTTTACATCACGCCTGACGCTCATTAAGTTACCTTTTCTCGGTGCCATACATATCGACCTTTCGCTTTCAAGTCGCTTTAATACATAAAAACTTTAAAGCTTTTATGTATTAAAGTGTGCGATTGGTATTATAGCACCGTAAATCTGATTTGTCAATGAGTTTTTTGATAATATTCAATCAAGCAGAAATATAAACTCCAAGGTTTCATTAAATAAATTCTAAAATATTAAAGGCTTTTCAAAATGTGAAGCGGCGGCGTACAAAACGAAAAAGTGAGACTGTTTTTGAAGCCAATCTCACTTTTAAGAACCAATCTATGATAATTCTAAGAAAATATTACCGATTTTCGTCCGATGTGTTATACTGTCTGCGGTTTTCGAGAACGGCGTTATGAATGTCCTCTTTCGTTTTGCCTGTAAGCTTATAGAAGAAGAACGGAACGCCTGCGAGGAACATCATCAGTCCATGGAAGATTGTGTAGAAGAACAGCATCCAAACCTTTGTTTCAAAGCTCTGTGCGGTTCCGTCCTCCAACCCTTGAACATAACCGCAGATTGAATTTGAACCGTACAGAATTTTCGGTGCCAATGCGCTTGCGATGGTTCCGCTTATCATAGTGCCGATACCGATAACAAAGGGCAGCGATGCGTCAAGGCGTTTACCCGTTTTAAGTTCCAGGTCCTCCAAAACATCTGCCTGGAACATACTTGGTAGCAGATTGGAAGCACCGAACTGCAAACCGATAAGAAACAGAAATACGATAAACAAAATCTGCAATGATGTACCGCCGTTTTTAAAATACATATACCCTGTCGCAAATGCGGCGACATTGATAATCACCGAGTAAATACCGCTGGCGATATAGAGCACCTTGGAGTTAAACTTTTTCAGCAGGAAATTGATAACAAGCATACCTACCGCCGTGCCGATACCCGTAGGCAAGCCGAACAGCAGGAACTTGCTTGAGCTTCCAAGCAACGCCGCCGCAAGGAATACGCCCATAAAGTTGGCAATATTTCGGAAACTCTTTAAAAACTCCGACACAATAATTGTCCAGGCATATTTGTTTTTGATAACATCAAAGAAGCCTTCAACGGGGTTTTTCTTTTCATTATCATATACTATACGTTCTCTTGTCATTTTTACGCCGAGCAGCATTGAGAAAATACCCACAACGCCGCAAAGTGCCGCGGATAAAATATACTGCATACCTGTATCTTTTATGAAAATTGCAATTACAAGAACAATAACGAGGGATGCGGAATTACCGACAGCCGAAACAATTCCCCTGAAGGACATAACGGTGTCGCGCTCTTTCAGGTTGGGTGTTAAAACAACAGCCATACTGTTAATTTGATTGCCGAAATTCGTAGAAACCGCCCATGCAACGGCAACAGTGACAATATAAATCATCAAAAGTGTGCCTGTAAGTTCTTTCGGCGTCCAGAAACTGAGAACAAGGAAAACGCCCGTAGGAATGGCGGCAAGCAATACAAGCGGTCGGAATTTTCCGTTTTTGCCCACACGGCGTCCGTCAATATACATAACAATAAAAATGTTCAGTATAAATGGAATAACGCTTACCAGAACATTAAAAAGCGAAGCTTGATTTTCTGTGATTTTCAGCACATCCACCAGATAAGAATTACGATATGCCCCTACCATACCCGTCATATTGGTGTAGAAAAACACCGCGACCAAGTAGGCGATAAACTCACCTGTTTTTACATGTTTTTTCTCCGGTGCCGCCGTTGCGGCAGTCATTGTCTCCATAAAAAATCCCCTTTTCTTTTATCTTTCTATCACAGCCGTGTAGTCCATTTGCTTTTCATCACCTATCATGGAAAGGACAAATGTATCTATATCGGCGAGCATCGGCGTTTTTCCGCCTGCTTTTTTCTCAATAATATGCGTTATTGGGTGCAGTCTTTTTAAAAGCTTTGCCACTGCATCATACATAGGCGTCCCTTTGGTGTAAGGCTCATCGCCTACGAAAACATTTCGCACAAGCTCAACGCCCACATCCTTTACCAGCCTGTCACCTATGCTTTTATCCACCTTGAAGAAAAGCAATCTGCCAAGTTTCTTCAGCGTCAATTTTTGCAGGATTTTCCCCACAGCGGTGATGGGGATTTTCAGTTTTTTATTCTTTTCGGGACCGCCGAACAGCCTTGTAAAGAACGCAAAATCATATGCCATAGCATCAATAATATCAGTTATCATACGGTCAAACCGCCATTGGAAATATTCCTGCGCCGTTTTGCCGCCCTTATCGTAGTCAAAATCTTCGATTGTATAGGACTGAACAGCGATTTTTTCGTCATCAATAACCACTTTGCGGTATGCGCAGGGGCACCCTACAAAACAGCCTGTTTGAATATCCGTTATGGTGTTGCCTTTTTCGGTTGTGTATTGCGTCAGCGCCTGTGCGTGCATATGCCCCGTAAAAATAAGGGAAAGACCGCTGTCCGCAAATTCATTTGCACGCTTTTCCCAATCTGTCAGCTTTGCGTCACCGATTAAATTCATGACGGGAGAAAATGGTAACAACGGATAGTGCGTCATGGCAAATATGCAGTCGCCTGCCTCGTGGGCTTTTTTGATTTCGGAAAGCGCCCACGCCATTTGATCGTCCCAAAGGCCTTTAAAGCCCTTGCAGTCGCCGTCACAGTTCAGCGCCAAAAGACGGTAGCCTTCCTGCAGCTTAACAACATATGACATAGACTCCCTGTGCTGTGAAATTGCTTCTTCAAAACCGAAATCCTTATAAAAATCCCGCAGTTCTTCCCGCGGCATACCCTTTACGGGAATTAACTTGTCACCATCAAATTCAACGGGTTGGTCGTCTTCACAATAATCGTGGCGGGCAGTAATAAGATAGATTTTTTTCCCTGTTCTTTCAGTTTATATAACCTTTCCCGAAAGCCCACATGGCTTTGGTACTCGCCGCGATAAACCAAATCACCGGGGATAAGAATTATATCGGTTTCTTTGTCCGCCGCAAGTTTTTTAAAGCCGGCATCAATAATAGCGCCTGTTTCGACAACGCATTTTTGGTCGGTTCGGCTTCTTTCCTCATAGGCAGGTCCGCTCGCCTTAAAGGATGTGTCATAATAATGCGTGTCGGTGACAAGATAGAAAGTCAGCGGTACAGGCATACGGTTTTCACTCCCGTCTATTATAATGTTATTGCTGTATATTTGTAAATTACCACTTTTTGCCTTCGTATTAAATAGGTAATATCACCTATAATGTGAGGATTATAACGATTTTCCTATTTTTATTCCTGTCTTGTTCTTCTGCGGTATTCCAGCGGTGAACACCCCACTGCTCTTTTAAAACAGGAGGAAAAATATTGTTGGTCGGCGTAATGCAATTTGACGGCAATACTGCCGATGCTTAAATCGGTGTGCGTTAAATAGGACTTTGCCGCATCAATTTTTTTATCTAAAAAATACTGATAAGGCGTCACATTATATTTGCTTTTAAAAACATTGATGATATAATTTTTGGAATAGTTCATCGTTGCGCAGAGCTTATCTAGATTGTAATAGCTTTCTACACATGAATCCAACTGTTTCCGAATACGCTCCGGCAAATCCGCATTGTCTGCCAAGACGCGGTTTCGTATATACATAAAGATTGAAACCAAATTTACGGTTATTCTGCTCACCATAACCTCGTACGGAATATCCTCGCGGGAAATCTGCACAATCTCTTCAAAGTATTTCTTCACGGGATGACAATTTTTAAATAAAAATACATCTTTCGGTAAATAGCAGTCAATCAAGCTGTCGGCAAAATCGCCCACAAACACAACCCATAATTTATGCCACGGATTTTGTGCGTCGGATTTGTATTTATGATTACTGCCGACCTTTAAAAAGAATATATCGCCCTTTTCGGGTTCAAGATGCTGTCCGTCAATATCCAAAGTGCCGCAACCGTCCAATATAAATTCCAATGCATTCAAATCCGAATTCGGCCGTACGATATGAAAATGCTTATCACAATAGGTTTCGCCCACAAGTTCTATTTTTAACGGATCGTTTTCGTTAATCAGCGGCACAAAGTTTTTAAATTCTTCAATCATCGTAACAATCCTCACATTTTACTCAATATTTCCCATTTATCAAAGCTGTTTATTGTGATATTTTTATGATAATTCAAAATCAATATAAAGTCAACCGACAGGAGGATAATTTATGATTCGGTGTGAAAATAACATTTTTGTTTTGGAAACGCTAAACACCCAATATGTTTTGGGTGTGGATAAATACGGCTATAATCATCATTTGCACTGGGGGAAAAAGTGCGATATAAATGATTTCTGTACGCCTCAAATCGGCAACCAGAATTCAAACCATTCTATGCTTGACGCTTTCAGGCAGGAATACACGCCCTTCGGTAAAACCATGTATCGCGGCTGTGCGGTAAAGGCGGAATTTTTTGACGGTTGCCGTGAAATTAACCTGAAATATGACGGCTATTCACAAAAGGACGACTGTCTGGAACTACAATTCTCGGACACGGTCTATCCCCTTGCAATAACCTTACATTATCAGACTTATGCTGGCTGTGACATTATTTCCAGATGGGTAACCGTGAAAAACAACGGCGATACGCCCATATATTTTGAAAAACTGTTCAGTGCGGAATTTAATATGCCCTCCCCAAACCCATATGCCTTTAAAAACACAAACGGTGCATGGGGCGGCGAAAACATTGAGACAAATACCCTTTTAGAGGGCGGTGCTTGGGTAAATGAAAGCCGCCGCGGCATTTCGGGACACAATCAGTCCCCCTATTTTATCGCATATCAGAACGCCGATGAAAAAAGCGGCGATGTTTACTTTGCCGCACTTGCATACAGCGGGAATTTTAAGGTGAAAGCGGAACGGGATTTGTTCGGTAAAACACGGATAATTCTCGGTATGAATGATTTTGATTTCCGTTTTCAACTGAACGCGGGAGAAACCTTTGACACGCCGAAGGTTTTCTGCGGATACACACAAGGCTTCGGTGAAATGTCTCGGCAAATGCACAAATTTGCCGTGGAAAACATCTTGCCCAAAAGCCATAACCATAAGCTACTGCCCGTACTTTACAATTCATGGGAGGCAACAGAGTTTGATGTGAACTGTGAAAATCAAACCGCTCTTGCAAAAATTGCCGCCGAAATCGGCGTGGAACTGTTTGTGATGGACGACGGTTGGTTCGGCAAGCGGAATAATGACAGGGCGGGGCTGGGCGATTGGTTTGTAAACCGTGAAAAATTTCCCAACGGTCTTGATGAGTTAATAAACCAGGTAAACGCGTTGGGCATGGATTTCGGTATATGGGTGGAACCCGAAATGGTAAATGCGGACAGCGATTTGTTCCGTGCTCATCCCGATTGGACATATCACTATGATACAAGAGAGGCCTGTGAGCTTCGCAATCAGCGGGTACTGAATATGACAAGAGACGATGTGCAGGAGTATGTATTTAACTGCCTGCATAAGCTTTTATCCGAGCACAACATCAAATATATAAAGTGGGATATGAACAGACCTTTTTCCGAAACGGGCGCAGAAAATCTGGAATGTCCCCGAATGCTTTGGTATCTGCACACGAAAGCCGTTTATGATATAGTGGATAAGTTAAAAGCATTACACCCCGATGTTGCTATTGAGAGCTGTGCTTCGGGCGGCGGCAGAACGGATTACGGTGCGCTGATGCATTTTGACCAGGTATGGACCAGCGACAATACGGATGCCATTGACAGAATGGTTATCCAAAAGGGCTATTCCCTTTTAAAGCCTATCAAAACAATGCGCGCTTGGGTTACGGACATAAATTGGTACAACAAGCCTTGCGCCCTTGATTTTAGGTTTAACATTGCTATGCAGGGCGCTTTGGGCATCGGCGGCAATTTGACAAAATATTCCGAAAAGGATTTGGAAATCTGTAAAAAGAACATTGCCCTATATAAGCAAATCCGACCGCTTGTGCAGTTCGGCAAGCTTTACAGAAATATGGATATTGATAAGGACGAAATCCTTTTTAACCAGTATGTGAACGAGGAAAAAACCGAAAGCGTTGCCTTTATTGCGGCAAACGGCACAAGATTTTACAAGAAAAGTGTACCTATGCGCTTTAACGGGCTGGACGAGCAAAAACGCTATACCCTGTCAGTCAACGGCAAAACATATGAAAAAAGCGGCGCATATCTTATGTATGTGGGAATTGATTTAGAGGTTCGCGGCGCATTTTATAACGAAATTGTTACAATAAAACAAATATAAGTCATCAGAAATTATAAGATGTACGGTACAAAAGTAAAACCCGGTAAAAAAGGGACAGTCCCCTTTTTACCGGGTTATTCTGAATATTTGTGGTTTTAATAATTCCCCTGTGCCGTCCTAACGGCGCGGCAATCAGGGGAGAATTGACCGTTGATTTAATATTGAATAATAACCGGATTAGAGTTTAACATAATCATCATAATAAAGAGAACCTTCAGTGATAGGATATTCCTCCCAATAACTATTATCGCCTATTATACGCATCACAACAGCTTTTCCGTTATTGTCTCTGCCCACAGTTATTTCGAATTTTTGATATTTATCCTTACCAATATTTTTGGTAATGCAATATAATTGGCTATTGTCATATACACCTTTTTCTGTTATTTCATATTCGGAATTATTTAATACTCCTTTTGATTCCATTATTTGCAAAGTTTCATCAATAAGTTGTATCTTTTCCTCTTTGCTCAAACTGTTCGCCTCGATTTGCGTCGGAGCAATTAATTCTATTTCTGTACGAGCTATTTTATATCCGGCTCTTAAAAGGGTTTCGTCATCATCATATACATTAGCAGTAATTTTATAAGATTCACCGTCGACATATTCATCTTCCGAAAAATAAACTCTGCAACCAATATCAATATTATTACCATTTGAATCCGTTTTATTGCTGTCTTTAAAAACTATTATGTCGCAGTTTCCTGACCAACGATCGTATTCCGCGTAACCAAATACATCCGACGCTCCGCTGAAATTTATCGGATACGGTAAATTTATTATTACTTTATTACCATAACCATATTGAATATACTTCTCAATATTCTCAAATATATCAATTTCCCGGGGTTCTTGCAATCCCTCAACTGTGTATGTGAGTTCTTCACTGTCGAGTTTTAATCCAAGTTCTTTTGCTGCTTCCGTAGAGCTAAATCCAAGTACTCTCAAAGGCTCACTAGCTTTAACCATTACTACTACACTATCCCCGTTTGAAAGATATCTGTTTTCTTCTTTCAAAAACAGTTCAAAACAGTCACTTGCAGTTTCAACGCCATCCAAAGCGTATCCGGCATTTACACCGTTTTTTTCAATTTGCTTTTTCTTGAAATCTGCAACCTTATCATTTGAGACAACATCATCAAGAAAAGTATCTGCGTTTTCGATTGTGGCTTCGCCGTAACCATTAACTTTCGCAAATGATACTTTTATATTTGATTTAAAATCTTTTGCTCCCTCACCGTCTTTCCCTTTGCCCAGAGAACAGGAGCAAAGAGTAAGCAGCGATATGACTACCATTGCAAGTGCCACGACTTTTTTTACTGTGTTTTTCATGATAATTCTCCTTTTTATTTTCACTGATTAACAATCAGCTTGTTCCGACTGCGAAGCATAGCGTATATACTCATCTGCTATTGCCGCTTCTTTTCTTGCCCTGTTCCACACGATACCGATTATTACCCACGGTACGAAAACGCTGAAAAGCAAGGCGAAAACTGCAAATAACGGTCCAATGAAAATGCTCATGGGAAATGGTACAGCTACAAATCCCAAGAATAAAATTTTACCTAAAAGGGAAAGCACCATTTTCCCGCCTGCGATAATTGAGAACACCCAACACAACAGGATTGCCGCAAATGCTACAAGGAAAATAAATGTAACAATATTCCCAAGGAATTCCGGCATTTTGTGAACAAAGTCAGGAAATGCCAAATTGCCGCATACGATTGCTGATGATACCGCGGATACAATAAACGGTATTTTTAATACGCGCTTGATTTTTTCCATTTTGGCTTTGTAATCCTCAGCCTGCTGAACATTGATAAATCCTTCGTCTTTTCTTTTTTTCATGATAATTCTCCTTTTGTCTTTTTGACTTTTTTATTTTAAAGGTTGCCCTTTACTTAAAAGACAAGTTAAAAAGACAAAAGGTTTTAATTTTTGGGAAATTTTTTTATTTTTTTAGGAAAATTTGTAAATTATTATATTTTAATTGAGTTATAGCCCGAATACGGGCAATTGTCAATGCAAAAAAAACAAACCGCTTCGTGAATAAAGCGGTTTGTAAAACTAACTGAACATAATCTTTTACTTAAAATAAAATGTTTCTAAATATTCTAATCATAGCATATCGCTTTTTATATATGAACCTATCTTTTCCACGCTGAAATCAATAACATCAAATCCAAATATGCTATTCTCATTCAGCTTGAATGTTATTGTTTGCTTGTATTCTTCATATTTCCAATTCCCCATATCGTCTGCAATTCCTACACATCTATCAACATGATATTCAACGATATAATTCTCGTTATCATCTGTCAAAGCTATCGTCTGAAATTGAAGATCCGACTCGGTGGGTTTCATACCATAGTCATTTGACCTTATCATAGGCTGTTCTTGAAGATACTCTAAAAGCAAGTCATAGCTTTCGGAAGCCGGTACATCGTAAGCCGAATCCTTATTCACGCCGAACAAACAAGAATAAATTTTTTTAAAAGTATCAAAATCCGGCACATAAGAATCTATTTCGTTGTTATTATCATCCCAAAATAACATCTTCACTTTTTCAGGTGGGATTTGTTCGTTTTCATGAAACTCTTCGCCTTTATATATACCGAAATTATTAAGATAACTATATACCCAATAAACATAAAACCAGCTATTATCCGGTAATCCTTTTATACCATAATAAGCAATCGAAATAGAATTTCCAGCACCGTATCCAATCACATCAGAATTTAGCACCGCTGTAACAGCACGCAACATATCACTGTCTATACCCAATTCCTCTACCGTTTCAACTAAAATAATATCTGTATTTAAACCGGCATCGGTGTTTGCTGCATCATCACAGATATTTTTATCCTTGTTTGAGTTGCAGGCGCAAAGAGAAATCAATGATGCTACCGATAATAGAAGTGCTATTGTTTTTTTTACAATGTTTTTCATAACTACTCTCCTCATTATTCCGCCTATTCAGACGATATAAAATGAAACATTATACATTTTGGTGAATAATCTAATGAAATCAAAAAGTATTCCATTGTATGAAATGTTATCTGACAGCCTTGGGAAGTTTTTACAAACATGAAATCTTCGACTGCAAAAGTATCTTTATTTTTGCTACCTTTTACGGAAAGAAGTCAATGCAGGAAACAAACCGCTTCGTGAATAAAGCGGTTTGTTTCTCATATCAGCGTAACATTAAGAAAATACTGCTTTTAGGATTATTTTTCAATGTCCTTAAAAACATCAACCCATGAATATGTCCTTTTAGATCTCATCCAATCTTCCTCTGAATCAAATGCTGTACCGTACATGAATTCTTCATAAAGATCGGGCGTAGCATTGTTAACATCCAACACATTTCCGTTTTGATCCATGACAAGATTGTAATACTCATAACTGTAATACGCATTGGTTTCCTTGCTCTTGTAAATAAACGCAAGATAACTTGAACCGCCTTCATCATAAGTCAGAACAGCTTTGCAGTATTCAAGAGCACCCGGAAAATCCGCCTGTGCTTTTCTGTCTGCTTTATCCTTTAAGATATTAAAGCTTTCATCGGAAATGTTTGTATCTTTCATAAATGAATAGATTGTATCAACATTCAGTTCTTTTTCTTTTTCTGCAAAAACTATACCGTATTCAATAAATTCATCAGTTTCTATGCCTAATCTGACACTTACAGGGTCGCCGGGAATGTAGTTTCCGCCACTGGGAGAATCAAAGAGTATGGAAAAACTTCTTTCTTCTTTTTCTACGTTTTCATTTGTGAATTCAATTGTGTATTTTACATAATTATATTCAATATCACCATTGCGTGTTATTTTGCAGGAATTGAAATCCAAAACACCGTTATTGTCATTAAATTCAATCATCAACGGATACTCATTCGAAATAAACAAAGTGCTGTACGCTTTGATTCCGACTGACGATATTGTTGAGAAAAGGTCTATTTTTTCAACCGCTTTAAGTCCCTCAACGGTGCAGGTTACGTTATAGCTTTCCTCACCTTTTAATTCTTTGCTGACGCCCTCCATGCCGTTAATTCTGTCATAGTCTATTGTAATTTCAAGCTCAATTTGGTCGCCGTTTGAAAGATTACCGTCGTTTTTCATATCGGGCTTTATTTCAATATAATCCGCTATGCTCTTATCTTTGCGTTTGCAGTACCTTTTATATTCGTCTATTGTTTTACCGCAAAGGGCTTTTTCAAGTTCTTCAACATTTATTAAATCTTTTTCTGTATTCAATTTACCGTATCCGTCGTATCCCTCACAATAAACTGTTTTGGGGAGATAATCTTCTGCTTTTACGGTTTTTTGAGCATTTATTGCCGCAACTGTACCTGTAACAGCGCCCGTAATAGCCAAGGCGGCGGCCGCCACTCCCGCGCCGATTTTTAATCCCAAACGTTTTCCTGATTTCAACAGACCTTTTTTGCCCGAAGCCTTTGCGGCGCTTTTTGCAGTCTCTGCGGCTGCTGTTGCCGTTGCCGTTTTTACTGCGCCTGCCGCACCGCTTGCGGCATCACCTGCCGTCTGTGCAATATTTGAAAATGCAGGGGACGCCGATTTTGCCGCAGTAACGACCTTTTGTGCGACCGCAGGATTGGCCTTAACGCCCGTCCCCTCTGCAAACAGCCAACGAATAAAGGGTATAAGCGCAAAGCCTGTGATGCTGAATACAGAAATGCCTTTTTTCTTGATTTCCTCCGCCTCACCTGTAAGCTTCTTTTTAGCATAGTGAAGGCGGCTCTTTACGGTATTTTCCGAAACGCCGAGAATTTCTGCCGCTTCGGCAATTGATAAGCCTTGAACCCAGCACATAAGTACACATGTTTTCTGTTCTTCGGGAAGCTTGTCCACCATTTCATAAAACAGCGCTTTAACTTCGTTTGTCATAACGGCGTTGTCGGGCTGATATTCCTCACGCTCGTCAACAACATCAAATTCTTCAATATTCCCCTCATCGTCCACCTTTGCTTTTTGTGAAAACAAATCGGGATTTTTCTTTACAAGATAGTTTTTACAGTTGTTTGCTACTATTCTGTTAAACCAATGCTGAAATTTTTCCTCATCCTCCAAGGTATCCAGCTTTGTGAACGCACTCACATAGGAATCCTGCAGCATATCGTCCACAATATCTTTGTTTTTAACCAACTGCATTGCAACTCCGAAAGCTATGGGATAAGTTGCATTATACAACTCTGTCCAGGCACCCGAGTCGCCGCTTTTTGCTTTTTGAACCAATTCGGCCGTAATTCTCATTTTTCGCACCTCAAACTTTTAATTATTAACCGCCATAATCCCGAAGCGCCCCTTTAAAAGGAGCGTTCGGGAAAATATAGGAAAAGAAATATGCTAATTCAATCATATTGAAATTCGCATAAAATGTCAACTATTTCTTCTTCTTTGCAATAAATGCGATTGTAAACAGGGAAACTATGGAAAGTGCCGCCATTCCCCCTATTGCCTGCGCGCCAGATGAAGTATTGGGGATTGATACATTGTTGTTTGTGTTTGCGGCTGCCACCTCAAATTGAGTGCTTACCTCACCGTCGGTATAAACGAAGGTAATTTCGTGACTGCCGGCAGAAAGCGTTTTCAGATAATCCGCTTTTAGCTCCACGATTGTACTGCCTTCTTTTACGGTATAATTCTTGGCATCAACTATTGTTCCGTCAACCTTAATGCCTGCAAAGTTATTGAAATCTCCGTCGCACTTAATTTCAAGTCCCTTGTCGGAATTTGATTTCCACTCTGCGTTTGCACCGCTTACAATTGAATATTCGGGAGTCTTCTCTTCCTCATTCACAAAGAGAGTTTCAATATCAATTCTCTCAAAGGATTTGGGAATAAGGTCGTAATCAACGGCACCGTATTCATCATAATTTTCGCAGTAGCTTGAATATGATGAAAGATGATTGCCCATTACGAAAACAAGCACTGCATCAGGCGGTAACTCTTCAACTGTCGCACCGTCCCAGCCATCGTCCGGGTCACTTTCCTGTTCTACGGTTTGTCTGCCGTTATCATAGTATTCTATGACATATTCCAAAGTTTCCTTGGTGCTTCCGTCATTTTCCGTCATTTGCATATATCCGGTATCTTCATAAATCTCGTCTCCGCCGCCGCCTTCAATTTCATCGTAATAAATTTTAAGCGTTTCTGTGTGCTGATTAAAGGTGATTCTTCCCGTTTCTGCAATAAACGAAACATAGTATGTAGGAACTTCCTTGTATTCATCTGTGAAGGGAATATTCCTCTTTACCATTGAAAAACCGACTTGTGCAGTTGCATTTTCAAGCGTATATGTTTCCTCCCTGCCGGGAAGATGAATTGTGCAATTCTCCACATATTCATAGGTATAGTCGGCTGTTGGTAAAGTTGCTTTTTTTCTTTCTGTTGTTCCTGCGGCAAAAGATGTTGTTGCCATTGCAAGACACATAGCACCCGCAAGTAATGCTGTAATTTTTGTTTTCATATTTTTCCTCCGTTAATGTTTCTCCCGCCGTGCCCTCAATCATGAGAGCACTTTGGGGAGAATTATCGAGCCGAGCCGTTTTCACGGCAGGGTTCACAAATTATTTGCCGATACCGTCCATAACAGTTTTAAGCTTCTTTAAAAGCTCCTCTGAATTTCCGTATTCACGGGCGATATCCATGGTGATTTGAATAAGTATTTCTTTTAATTCATTATCATTCACCGCATCACTCCCCGATAAAACTGCAGGCATATTTTATATTGCCTGTTTTTTTAGTCCAAAAGTTTCACCGCATTTTTCATTTTATCCATAAATTCATTGTAGCCCGAATATGGGCAATTGTCAATATACGGACACATTTATACAATTTATTTGACAAAACTAAATAAGGTGGTTTTATGATAGTATTTGATAACCTTTGGACTACGCTGAAAGAGAAACAAATTACGCAATATCAGCTAATCAAAAAATACGGTATCAGCACAGGCCAGCTTGACAGACTGCGAAAAAACGGAAATGTCAGCACATTTACGCTCAATACACTGTGTAGAATACTTGAATGTGAATTATCGGATATTGCAAGCTATATTCCCGACTCCAATCAGAAGTAAGCCTTGTAATCTGTTCCCCTTTCACCTATTAGACAATTGAAAATGCAGAAAAGTTTTATTTTTTGCAAAAAAATTCCCGCTTTCTTTTGAAAACGGGAATTTAACTTTATGCAAAATCTTGACAAAGCCCTTGCAACCGACAAGTGCATATAGCTAATGAAATATCGCTGACGAGGTATGAAACATTTTGTCATACGACAAAATGTGAAATAAAATTCGTTCCCTCATACACCGCAGGCATATTGCATACGCGAAGCGTATTTCACATTACGAAGTAATATTTCACTCGTTCCGCAAGGGATTTATTTCATTGAAAAAAGCACGCCGAAGCGTGCTTTTTTCTGGCGCGCCTGACTGGAGTCGAACCAGCGGCCTTCAGAGTCGGAGTCTGACGCTCTATCCAACTGAGCTACAAGCGCATATGAAACTGTTTAATATGTTATTAAACAGTTTATTATTAAATTATACATTGAAACGAAACAACACAATATCGCCGTCGTTCATAACATATTCCTTGCCCTCACTGCGGACAAGTCCTTTTTCCTTTGCCGCCTGCATAGAGCCGCAAGCCATTAAATCGTCATACGCTATAACCTCGGCACGGATAAAGCCCCGCTCAAAGTCGGAATGGATTTTTCCTGCCGCCTGAGGTGCTTTTGTACCTTTTTTGATTGTCCACGCTCTTACCTCGGGCTGACCTGCGGTAAGGTAGGATATAAGACCGAGGAGATTATAGGAGCGCTGAATGAGCAGGTCAAGCCCGCCCTTTTCAATGCCCAAATCGTTTAAGAACATTTCTTTTTCGTCCTTATCGAGTTCTGCAATTTGTGCTTCAAGCTCGGCACAGATAGGAAGAACCTCGGCATTTTCCGCCTTTGCGATTTCGCAAACCGCATTGTATCTTGCGTTTTCACGGATATCGTTTGCAAAATCCTCCTCGCTCATATTGCAGGCATAAATCACAGGCTTTGAGGAGAGGAGAGCAACCGTATTCATAATCTCTCTTTCTTCATCGTCCATTTCAACGGCTCTTGCGTTTATGCCGTTTTCAAGTTCACCGCGGAGTCTTTTGAGGAAATCCACCTCTTTTGCAAGGGATTTATCCCCTTTCATTGCCTTTGCACTACGATCGATTCTTCTGTCAAGAAGCTCAATATCGGACAAAATCAGCTCGAGATTTATGGTTTCAATATCACGCTGTGGGTCAACGCTACCCTCCACATGAATAATATCGTCATTATCAAAACAACGGACAACATGTATAATGGCGTCCACCTCACGGATATGGGACAAGAATTTATTGCCCAAGCCCTCACCCTTTGAGGCGCCCTTTACAAGACCTGCAATATCTACAAATTCGATTGTTGCAGGAGTTGTTTTAACGGGATTATACATTTCTGTCAGTTTATCAAGCCTGTAATCGGGCACGGCTACAACGCCCACATTGGGCTCAATGGTACAAAAAGCATAGTTTGCGGACTGTGCGCCTGCATTTGTAATTGCGTTAAAAAGCGTACTCTTACCCACATTGGGAAGTCCTACTATTCCTAACTTCATCAATATCATCCTTAAAAGCAATTTCTAACAGAACATTATACACTATTGCCGAAAGGATTTCAATATGTTAAAATAAAACTCAGGTGATAATTTATGCTTGAATTTTCAAGAACAGAAAGACTTATCGGTAAAGATGCGCTTTCAAAACTTCATAACGCAAATATAATAATATTCGGCTTGGGCGGCGTGGGCTCTTATGCTGCCGAAGCTCTCGCCCGATGCGGAGTGGGGAAAATGACGGTAGTAGATAAGGACACGGTGGATATTACAAATATAAACCGTCAGCTTTACGCCCTACACTCTACCGTTGGGAAAAACAAGGCGGAGATAGCATCAGAGCGTATCCGTGACATCAACCCTAAATGCGAAGTTACTCCCGTGGTAAAAATGTATATGCCTGAAAACTCCGACGAGTTTATGCTCTCCCAATACGATTACATTATTGACGCTATTGATAATGTGACGGCAAAAATCGACCTTGCAATAAAAGCGGAACAGCTAAACATTCCCATAATCGCTTCCATGGGCACGGGGAACAAGCTTGACCCCACCGCATTTAAAATAAGCGATATTTACAAGACAAGTGTTTGTCCCCTGTGCAGAGTTATGCGCAGAGAATTGAAAAAGCGTGGTGTGAAAGGCTTAAAGGTGCTCTATTCGGAGGAGGAGCCTAAAACAGACGGTGAACGAACCCCTGCGAGCATTGCATTTGTTCCCTCGGCGGCAGGGCTGATTATTGCAGGCGAGGTTGTTAAGGATATAATAAAAAAAGGAGCTGTAAAAAAACAGCGGAATTAAAAGCCGGGATTCACG
>JBJEPW010000006.1:0-16699 GCA_051881435.1 Candidatus Fimenecus sp.
CGGAATACATCTGAATGAATCTTCTGTAGCAGTCCCAAGCCCAACGGGGATTGCCTGACTTTGCAGACATAACCTCAACAACGTCTTCGTTAAGACCGAGGTTAAGGATTGTATCCATCATACCGGGCATTGATGCACGGGCACCTGAACGAACTGAAACAAGAAGGGGATTTTCCTTATCGCCGAACTTTTTGCCGGTGATTTCTTCCATCTTGTCGATGTACTCCATGATCTGTGCCTGGATTTCATCGTTAATCTTTCTGCCGTCTTCGTAATACTGTGTGCAGGCCTCGGTTGAAATTGTGAAGCCCTGGGGAACGGGAAGACCGAGACTTGTCATCTCTGCAAGGTTTGCGCCCTTACCGCCGAGAAGCTCACGCATGCCTGCGTTACCTTCTTTAAAAAGGTAAACAAACTTCTTACTCATTTTTATACCTCCAAAAAAATTATTAACAACATTGTGCAAGGTACCG
Source organism: Candidatus Fimenecus sp. (assembly GCA_051881435.1). Classification (GTDB taxonomy): domain Bacteria; phylum Bacillota; class Clostridia; order Oscillospirales; family Acutalibacteraceae; genus Fimenecus. The sequence goes on from JBJEPW010000006.1 coordinate 474, forward strand.
CAAGAGATACCTAACCTTTTGGATTATAACAGAATTTGCCATTGATTTCAATAGTTTTGTGTCACTTTTTTAATCACTTTACCAATTATTTGTATATTTTTTTCAATAAGAAGTTATCACAGAAAAAATATGTGAAAAAATTAACAAAATATTTTTTTCAAAAAGTGCAAAAACAGTCAAATCTACAAATTTCTTGTTTTAATCGTCAAAGGAAGAAAAATTTGTTGATTTCATATAATTATAGGTATATACTTTTAGTTGTAGAAAAGTCTGAATAACCGTATTTGTTTTAATTTTTTGCTTAGAGGTGAAGATTGATATGAAAAGAAAGCACGGATTTATCGCATTATTGCTCTGTTTCGTATTGTTTGTATCCACATTCCCGATGGGAACAGTCAGAGCTTCCACTACCGAAACAAGATATTCCGTAAAGCACCTGCAAAACGGCAGTTTTGAGGAAAACATTGGGAATTATACATTCAGCAACACTTATACACAGCCCGATAAATCGAAGGTGCCTTATTGGGATACAACCGCATACGGCGGAAAATTCGAGTTCTTCGAGACTGACGGTAAGTACCATTTTAATGTTACTAAGAAAAAATATCCCTCAAATCCCGAGTATGCTCAGGTTTCCGACGGTACAATTGCCGCCGAGCTTAACGCAGATGAAGAAAGCTCAATTTATCAGAGAATTAACACCGTTTCCGGTTCAACTTATACATGGGGGCTTGACCACAGAGGCAGAGACAGAACAGACCGTATGGTGCTTATCATAGGTCCCGAACAGCCCGTTGACCCCTCAAAGAACGCGAAAGCAGGTCAGGATCAGTTTATAAGAATTACCAAATGGCTCAAAACGCAGTATGCGGCAGATTATCCCGAAATCGGATGCTCCAAGAAATATACTGTTTATTCAAAGCCTTTTGCGGAAAACGGCAAGTTTTTGAATGAGTCCTCCGATGAAGACCTTAATATTTCCCTTGTTGAAACAGGCGAAATCAATCAGGAATGGAGCCTTTGGGTTATTTCCTCCCCCTACTGCAACACCGCCGCGGAAGGCACCAAAAACGGTTGGTCACAGTACGGTACAAATGCAACCGATGATTTTGACGATATTATGAAAGGTGCAAACTCATCTCTCGGTTACGACTGCACATACACCGTGCCCAAAGGACAGACCAACACCCTTTTCGCTTTCTGTTCCTATTCATCGGGCCGTGAAACAATGGACGACCCTACATACGGCAACCTGCTTGACGGTATCAATTTCGACCTTTATCAGCCCATGTCCACTTCAAGTACCGCAGGCGGTATCGGCGGCGTCAATGCGGAAAATCCGGACTTATCGCAGGTTACAATCAAAAGTGACATCATAAGCGGTGACGCTCTTAATTCCGTTGTTCTTGACGGTCAGTACTGTAACCTTTATACTTCCGTTTACAACGATGATAAACTTAAAGACTGCGTATTCGCAGGCGCTTATATTACAATCAACAATGACGACGGAACATCTGTTACAAAGTTTGTTAAGCCCTATGACGGAGATATAAGTTCTTTGACAGATGAAGAAATTGATGAACTCGCCAAAGAATATTTTATAAGAAAAGATATTACCGATTCGGAATCCGGCAAAGAATGGCAATACTATTACAGATTCCAAGTTAATTCACCCATTTCCATCAGCCTGATTTACACTAAGGCGCCGTTTGTTCTGTATGATACAAACGGCGGAAGTGAATATTATTTCTCTCCTGATAATGTGGACGGCGGTAACCTTGTAGGCTTCGGTGACCATTTCCAGAAAGTTTTTGACAAGGAAGTGGACGGTGTTCCCACATATATTGACACATCGGCTTACTATTACAACTATACTTGTGATTACGATGAAGACGATAATATTGTTTTTGACAGCGTAGTTCCCGGTAAATATATTTCCCATGCCGCACTGCCCAATGCAAATTGGGAAACCAACGATGACGGCACAAGCCCTCATAAATTCTGCGGTTGGAGCGTTATCGGCGATGACGGTAAGCAGATTATCCTTGACGGTGTGCACACCATCACATATAACCCCAACGACGGTAACGGCGGTATGATTTCCTTTGCCGATTCAACGAATACGATTGACGATATTCAACTCGACGCTTCTCACGGTGTTACACTTACCGCCCTTTGGAAATTTGTTCACAGAGCGCAGACGCAGACATACAACGAGGACACAGGCGTTTTTGAAAACTCCGCTGTGGGCGGTACAATCGAAGAAACCTTAATTCCCGATGATTTAAGAGCCTCCGATATTAAGGAATATTATGAAAATGTTGACGGTGTTGACAGAGTTGAATGTATTGACGCGGCAGGTAATGTGGGCGACAAAATTATGTTCAAGGCGAAGCCCGACTACGATAATCAGTATATGTTCCTCGGCTGGTATTACAGAGAAAAACAAGCGGACGGTTCATACGAGGAAGTACTCAGAAGTACATCAACTTCCATAGCGGTTACCGTTGAAGAGGGCAAGCTCAACACATATTACGCCCGTTTCCAGAAAATTACGGCACCCGTTGTTTTCTATTACAGTCCCACAGGGCTTACTTCCGATTATGCCTTTTATGATACAGACGAAACCAATACATACGGTAAATTTTTCCAGAATGTTACGGTGGGCAAAAAAGCCGTTAAGCCCACAGGCGATTCAAAATCCGTAACAACATGGTACACTTCTCCCACCGAGAGAGGCGCAGATTTCATTTTCAATTTCGATGAAGACAGAATTTATGATGTTACCGTATTGTATGCAGGTCCGTCATTTGCTTTCAACTACTATAACTCTTTCCGTTTCGTAGAACCTTGGTCAATTACTCTTTGCGGCACGCTGAAATACAACGGCCAGTATATTGATTTGCTGAACAATGATGCTGTTACGGACTATAATGTTTATATTCTCAAGGGCAAGGTGGGCGATACTGCGCCCACAGCAACCGAGATTAAAAGCAATTCCAACACCATCAGAGCGGGCAAGAGCGTAAACAGCAACCTTCTTCGGACGAACTCTGTTACAGGCAGCGGTCAGACCTTCAACAGAATAGGAATAGCGTATAACGATTTCGGTATATTCAATATGAAAGCGCCTGTCTGGGTTGTATTTGATTACACATATAACGGTATTACATACACAAGCACCGTAAAAGACAGATGCTTATACAATGATATAACGGTTTATCTGGACGGTAACGAAAAAATCTATACAACCTATCCTCCGGCTGATCAGGAACAGCACCGCAATTTGCAGACTGCCCTTCTCAACAATATCAAAGGTATGTACGATGCCGTTTCCGCTCTTAACATTACCGAAGCAACAGCATACAGATACGGAGTTAATGTTACGGAGATGACATACGACAGTGCAAACGATAATGTATATACCTTCTCCTCCTCAACCGCAATAAGAAACATTGAGCCCTGGGGATTCAGATATACATTCTCCGTAGATGACCAAAGCATTACTGATTTTGCCGATTACGGTGCGATTGTCCTTACCGATAAAGATTCGGCAATAGATAATAATTCCGTAACCGTTAACGATTTGCTGGGTAATGAAAATGCTCTGTTGTTCTCAAAATCAAACAACAACATCTATATGAATGAAACAAACGACGCAGTCGATGTTTATTATGTAAACAATATTTACGCAGTTGACTTTGACAAGAATACCTACGCCGTATTCTTCGTAAAGGATAATGAGGGTAATATTTATTATTCGGATATTGTATGTAACAGTTACAATTCCATTGCATCTGCAGATGAGTCCGAAAATGCGGCAATCAGCCAATCTATAATTGACTATTCAGTTGCTTTAAAGAATTATACTGATTTTGTCAACGGACAATAACATTTGCAAAAAGGACAGAGACTTGATATGAATAAAGAATATATAACTCCTGATTTTGATATTGTGTTTTTTGATATTCAATCCATTATAACTGTCAGCGAAGTAGGTTGGGAGGAAGACGAATTTGCAGCAACCAAAGCTTTCTATGAATAAGATACTCCCTGTGCTTTTGTTGACGGCTGTTGTAATTTCCGTTGCTTTTACAGCTTGCAAAAATAAAAGCAACGGCGGGAATACTAACGCTGACAATACCCAAAGTACTTCCGAATACGCAACAGTAAATTCAAGCGGCACATCGGATACCGATACTTCCGCATACGGTTTTGAAGAGGACGAGGCTGAAACGCAGGGAAACAATAATGATGATGTTGCCGTATCAACAACATCAAAAAATGAGTCAAACTCATCCGTTCCCGAAGCTTCAAGCATAAGCGAAGAAGAAAGCGAAGAAGCTAAGCCCTCATTACCTCCGAAAGCGGATAGTCAAAGCGGCGAATGGGGCGCATCGGTGAATAATTGATGCACCCTCCCCTGTTTTGAAAAGCCCGTTAACAGCGGGCAATATGAAAATTAACCTCCTATGGCAGAATGAAAGAGTTGCCATAGGAGGAGTTTTTTATATCCAACGATTGCAGTGTGAAATATTCTCTTTTTTTCTAAATTATTTATTACCGCAATGGACTTTTGCTGTTCTTTGTGGTATATTTTATACGGTGATACATTTTGGAACTTTTAAATTACGAAATACTTAACGCCAGCGGCGAAGCTGACAAAAATGCAATACCTATGTTTTCATGTGATACGTACCCCTGCTTTATAGACCTTGCATTTCCCAAAAATATGAGTGTGCACGGTGTTTCTGCGGTTTTCCCCGATGAAGCAGAGGTGAAATACGAAATTTTTTCAAGTCTTGACGGGGTAAATTTTTATAAGTACGGCAAAAGCCCGAGAATTGCCCGGTATATCCGTCTTTTCATAAAGTATTACAGCGGCGCCCGTCCCACGGTAAACAACATTGAGATTATCGGTGAGGACTGCACATTTCCGCAAAAAAAAGTTGCCTTTAAAGAGCCTGAAAACTTCCAAAATACCGAATACGCAAAAGAGATTACCGATGACGATATAAAAAATGAGGTTTTGGGCATAATAGGCAGAACAATAGGCGAAAAATACCTTTCACAGTTTGATTTGCGTCTCGATTACAGACTGAAAGAGGACTATTTTACCGTTGAGTCACTCCGCGGGCAAATCCGCCTTATCTCAAACAGCGGAGTTGGGTTGGCATCTGCTTTCAACTGCTATCTTAAAGAGGTTTGCGGCTGTCATGTTTCAAGATTCGGAAAGCAGGTAAAACTGCCCCAGAATTTGCCGCAGGTAAACGGCAAAATTCACCGCAAAACCGAATATAAATACAGATATGCCTACAATTACTGTGCTCACTCCTACTCCATGGCGCTGTGGGGCGAGGAGAAATGGCAGAAAGAAATTGATTTTCTTGCAATGAACGGAGTAAACCTTATTCTTGACATTACAGGTATGGAAGAGGTTTACCGACGTTTTCTTACAAAGCTTGGCTACCGCCACAGGGAAATCAAGAATTTCTTAACGGGCCCCTATTATTTTGCGTGGTTCTATATGGGGAACATTTACGGCATCGGCGGACCTTTGCACGATGACTTTTTCTTTGAAAAATGTGAGCTTGCGCGGAAAAACCACCGCAGAATGAAAGCTCTCGGTATGGATATAGTTTTGCAGGCATACACGGGAATGGTGCCCGCCGATATTCAGAAAAAGGACCGTGATGTGCCCGTTATCCCTCAGGGCAAATGGAACAACTTGGAGCGCCCCCTGCTCATAAGCCCCGACAGCGTTTCTTATATTAAATATGCCTCACTGTTTTATGAGTGCCAAAAAGAGGTTTTCGGCGACATAACCCACTATTATGCAGGTGATATTGCTCATGAGGGCGGCACTCTCGGCAACGCAAACGTCAAGGAAATATATACAAATATTATGCAGAGTATGCTCTCTTTTGATAAAGAGGCAGTCTGGGTTCTGCAAAGCTGGGGCAACAACCCCTCAAAGCAATTTACTAAAACCATGAAGCCTTACCGTGACGACCATATTCTTATGCTTGATTTATACGCGGAAAATGAAAACCGCAACGAGGGCAGATTTGCTCAGCTTGCAAAGTACAACTGTCTTTTCGGTATGCTCAATAATTTCGGCGGCAGGCTCGGATTATACGGTAATATTGACACTCTCCCCGAAAAGCTTCGCAAAGCGTCATCAAAGGAGAATTTCAAGGGTATTGCTTTGACAGCCGAAAGCAACAGCGTAAACCCTGCTGTTACGGAGTTATTTTTCTCCTGCATATGGGAGGACATTACAGATGTGAGCGACTGGCTGAAAAAGTATGCAGTAAGGCGTTACGGAAAAGAAAGCGAAAGCATTGCCCAATGTATGGATATACTGCTTAAAACCGTTTACAGCGACAAGTATTACGGCAAGGGCGAAGGTGCTCCCGAATGCGGAATTTGCTGCCGTCCCGAAAGCGGCGTTAAAGCGGCATGCGCTTGGGGTGGGACAAAAATTGCGTATTCCAAAGAGGATTTTGATAATGCAGTAAGGCTTTTCCTTGCCGATTTTGATAAATTCAAGGACAACGAATGTTATATATACGATGCGGTGGATTTACTGCGTCAAGCGCTTTCAAACCGCATCACCGATACTGTCAAGAAATTAGACTCTGCATATAAATCAAAGGATTATTTCGCCTGTACGGAATACGGTGAAAAGCTTTTAAGCCTTGCGGATACTCTCGACCGTGTGCTTCTTAACTGCAAGGATTTTTCCCTTTCATCATATTTAGATCCCGTTTGCGAATACACGGAAAAGCTTGACGACTTCACAAAAGAGCTTTATATAATCAACGCCAAAGCGCTGATTACCGATTGGTATTCACGAAAGGCCGCCGATGACGGTCAGCTCCACGATTATTCCAACAGGCAGTTTGGCGACCTTATTAACTCATTTTATAAAATGAGATGGGAGAAATTTCTCGAAAAGGTCAGGGCGGAAATGGACGGCGGTAAGCCCGCCCCCATTGACTGGTTCAAGCTTGAATGGGATTGGGTATTACAAGAGCCCAAATACACAAAAAAAGTGCGCGAGGACAGTTTAAAGGCCATAGGCAAACAGATAGTAGATTAAAATAAAAAGGTACAACCGTTAGAGTCGTACTCTAAAGGACAGTCGCTATGTAGGATGCGGTGTAGCCCGTGAGGGCTGCACCGTTTTCCTTTGTTTCAAGCGGATTTCAGCGGGTTTTCTCTCATTTCTTCCATTGCCGCAATCAGTTCCTTTTCGGTCGGAATATTGATAATCCCCACAGCAGTAAAAGAAATATCAACGGGAACATGTTTCAAGCCGTCTTCACCCTTTTCGCTGTTATGGACTTCAATTCGCTTGATCAAAGTATTTACAATGGTGGGTGTTAATTCTTTTAAGTCAGTACACTCACGAATCGCCTCAAGAAAAACCTTCAAATCAATCTTTTCCTGTTCGGATTTCCTGACTGCCTGCTCGTCGTGTTCAACTGCGGCGAGCAGTTCTTTTTGTTCCTTTTCATAGTTTGCAGACATACGGCAGAATCGTTCATCGGAAATCTTGCCAAGCACATTATCCTCATAAATACGCTCTATCAGCATATCGAGCTCTTTAATACGCCGTTTGGATTTCTCAATATTCTGCTTCATATTACGAATATTTATCTCTCTGCCGAGTGTATTTTGCTTTGCAAAGAGATAAAGGAACACCGGCTCAAATTCCTGAACATACTTGGCGACCTTCCGTATCGTATCAAGCACCAATTCTTTCAGCACGGAGTCACGGATAAAATGAATGGTGCAGGAGCCTCGATTTTCTTTGTACTGTGAACAACGGTAAAACTCTTGTCCGTCTTTAATGCTTTTGGAAGCGCAGTAATACAGCTTAGAGCCACAGTCGGCACAGTAAAGAAGCCCCGAAAACATACTCGTTTTTCCCGTCGCCGTATTTCTGCGGCGGTGCTTTCTGAGTTCCTGCACTCTCTCAAAAGTATCTTCATCAATAATCGCTTCTTGTGTGTTCGGAATAATTTGCCATTCTTCTTCGGGGAGATGAACAGTTTTCTTAACCTTGAAGCTGACAAATGTGCTTTTGAAATTAACGGTACATCCGGTGTACTGACGGTTTTCAAGAATATGCCTTACCGTTACCTGATCCCACCTATACGGATTTTGCGGTCTTGGGTTGGAGGCTTTTATGCCTTTCCTGTAATAATGCTCCGTAGGGCATATGATTTGTTCATCTTCTAACCGCCTTGCAATCTTCATAGGTCCGAGTCCTGTAAGACACAATTCAAAGATATACCGAACAACCTTTGCGGCAGGCTCATCGATAATCCATTGTTTTGGATTGTCGGGAGATTTCATATACCCAAAAGGAACTGCTGAGGATACTCGTTCACCGTTTTCCGCTTTTGACTTCCAAACAGCCTTTATCTTTTTGCTTGTTTGCTCTGCGTACCACTCGTTAAAAATATTATAGAATGGCATCATCTCAAGTCCCGTTCCCGTAAGAGTGTTTACATTTTCCTGAATGGCGATAAAGGTTATTCCAAGAGACGGGTAAACAACTTGCGTCAGTCTGCCCATCTCAATCGTTTCTCTGCCGAAACGGGATAAGTCTTTCACAATAATTGCACCGATTTCGCCGTTTTCTGCCATCTGCTGCATACGCTTAAATCCAGGGCGGTCAAAGGTTGTTCCTGAAATTCCATCGTCTACAAAAAATTCAGGATGAAGGTATCCGTTCTCCTTGGCATATTGAGTGAGGATTGCTTTCTGATTGGATATACTGTTGCTTTCGCCGTCACGCCCGTCATCTTGGGAAAGTCGGCAGTAAAGTGCTGTAATTTTTACTTTGTTCTCGGCTTGTTTCTTTGCCATAATAAACTCCTTTCTGTGTTAGCCGAGCATTGCATATTAGGCGAAGCCATTATACAATGCCCAGTACACTTATTTCAATTTTGCGGATAAAATCAAAGTCTTGAATTGTTGTAATATTGTCTCTTTGCCCTCAAGGCTAAAATTGGCGGTAACATCATAAACGGTCTTGCCGATTTTATTCGATACGCAAATCTTTTGTGGAATCGGCATAATCGGCAACGGTGTGGCTCGAAGCGTTTTGCTTTTCGGAATTACATATTCCTGCAAATCAATAGGGCGAGTTTCATCAACCCGCCCCATACCACGAATAGCCACACAGTCGTTAAAATTGATTTTTTGTATCATATTCTCACCTTACTTTTCATCACGATTGCGCTGACGGATTAAAAATTTGCGGTAATGTTCGCAAGCCTTCAAAACAAAATCCTCAGCCTGTTTTGCGTTGGCGTTAGGGACATATTTGCGAATACGCTCCATCGGCACTTTGAACATCTCTCGCTGATTTGCTTTTTCCTCGCTCATAACGGCGGCAATAACTTCGGGTGTCAAGCCTTGCTCCCCACTCATTTTCTTAAAACGGCAAGCTTGAGAAAGCGATGGAGTGCAATCGTTCAGCTCCATCTGCTCCAATAAGTCGTACTGTTCCTGCTCGTTAAGATAGGAAAGTTCAACAGCCGGAGTAAAGGCGATACGCCCGTCATCCACATATTGCATAATTTCGGGGATAAGATTGGTAAGACGGATATAGCGTTTCACCTGAGAGGCACTGTCGCTTTCGGAAATCATTTCAACCGTCAACTTCGGTCCAAGTTGGTCCGAAGTTAAGTCTGCACGAAAGCCCTGATGAGCTAAAGCTTCCGATTTCATCTTGTAAGCAAAGGCTTTTTCAGAGGGCAGGATGTGCTCTCGGTGTAGGTTGCTATCCACAAGCACGATTGCCGCCGCATCACGGTCAAGGGAAACAACTAAGGCAGGGACTTCTGTAATCCCTGCCTTTCTGCATGCCATAACCCGTCTGTGACCGGATATGATCTCATATTCATCTGTGGTGTTTTCAAGTGGTCGGACTATAATGGGAGATACAATGCCGTGCATCTTAATGCTTTCGGCAAGAGTCTCCATTTCTTCGTTGTCCTGCACCTTGTAGGGGTGGTTCTTAAAAGGGTGTAATTTCGGGATACAAATATTCTTTTTGGTATTTTTCATTTTCATCTACTCCTATCTAAATATCTTGCACGAGCTTTTCTCTCAAACTCGTGCTCTTGTTTTAATAACTCATACAAATGCGGAGACTTCTTGAGAATTTTCTCCGCACGGTGAAGCCTTTCACGAACAGGCTTCATTTGTTTGCTGATCGCCTTTCGGCTCTCTTTGTTTTGATTCTCATCCTCCGGCGATTTCGGGCGGCGGATACGATTGCTTAACTTTTTGCGTTCATGCTCCAAATCGGATAGCTGTGCTTTGCTATCGTCAATATTTGCTTGCAAATCGGCCGCGGTGTGAATATTCTGTTCCTTCATAAATCGGTAATCGGAAATTAACTCTTTCAAATCCTTTTCCGCCGCCCGAAGATCTGGGGACAACAGCATTACATCAGCAAGTTCGGCTACAATTTGGATTACTGTTATAACGAGATAGAAAATCGTATCTATCAACACGGTTGCCGCATCATAGCTGTGGTCAATTGCAAATTCAAGTTTTCGCATCTCATCCTCCAACGGAAACTTTTTAGGCCTGTAAGGCGGTTTATACTCCAAAGTGAATAGGTGATATCTGCTCTCGGCGTTTTTATCCAACTGTGCTTGTACGATTTCTTTCGTAAAGCCGATATTCGCAAGGCGAACAGAACGCTCCCAGTGTTTCGCTTTCACGGAAAACCGCGCAGGATCAAGCGTATATCCCAGCGCATATAACTGGCTCTCAAATTCTCTCGGAGAGGTTGCAAAAGTCAAGCAGTATTCCACATCCTCACGAAGATAGTCCCGATGTGTTTTATTGCCAGACTTGTGCCGCCAATAGTCTTTTTTATTAACACCGTAAAAATTGCTGTTTTCAAGAACGGACAAACCGTGTTCCCGGCATATCTCATCCGACACACGGCGAAGCTCCTTGTGGTCACCGATTTTGTTTTGAAACTTTGTACCGTCCTTAAATGACACGGGATTCACAACAAAATGGCAATGAACATTGTCTGTATTCAGGTGAACAGTTACAAGTACCTGATACCTATCGCCCCACATCTTTTGGGCGGTTGCTTTTCCGATTTCAAATGCCTGCTCCGGCGTGACCTCGCCTTCACGGAAGCTTTGTATTCCGTGGTACCCGACCACCTTGCCACGAAGCCCGAACCGTCGCTGTACGGCAATCATTTCGGCATAGGCATTTTGCTTGGAGCAGTTGATACCGCCCACATACATTTTGCGGTCGGTCTTATTATCGTTTTCGGCGTAAGAAAGTGCCGCATACAAATCATCGTCCAAATATCTTCGGTCTGTGGTTTTGTCGGGATTGTCGGCATAGTCAAGCGTTGCTTTTAGGTTTTTGTATATAGGCCAGAACCCAGTAACAGCCAAAAGACATCACCCCTTTCCCGGCAATAGAAAAGCTGCTGTAATTCCTTTCAGCACATCACCGATTTCCTTGTCAAGCTCCGGTGAACTCGCTTTATCTGCAAGCTCACCGAGCTTTTCAAGGCAAAGAAAAAGAGCGTCAGGTGGAATACCTCTCGGCTCGTACCCTAACGCTCTTTGCTTTACATATTCTGTTGTGGAAAGCCCACACTTTTGGGCTTTTGACTGTATTTTGTCTTTTTCCTTTGCCGTGACACGCACAGCGATTCGTATATCTTTCATATACATTATTCCTTCTTTCATTCTTTTTCCAAGGGGCTTGGGGGACGGAGTCCCTCAAAGAGTAAATCCGCCTCTTGGGGCGGATTTTGATTCGGACTTTGGCACACAAAGTCCCTGCTTGTTACGGTGTAAGACACACGCCTATGGGCGTATGCCTTCCGTTCTCCGTGACTTGCACCGTGAGGGAGCGAAGCTCACAGTTATACCGTTCTCTTGATTTGGTGCATTGAGCCACTTTGACACAGCAGATGCGGTAAAAATGCTCTTTTGAGCCAAAAACGGCTATCTTGGCTCAGCCGAACATTTCTAAATCCGCAAGGACATTTTTAGCGTTTTCCGCTTTCTGTTCTTCGGTCAGTTCTGCCGTAACCGCTACTGCGGAAGGTGGTGCTGACACCACCGCCACCGTTTGCACTTCTTCCCGAAATATCTGCCGTATGCTTTCGAGCAGAGTTTCGTTATCGGCGCTTTCCTTGTTCATATAGGCAATGACGGCATCCACGATAAACTTATTACGGGATTTGTTTAGGGTTTGCAAATATTCGGCGGCATTCTTTTCGGCGGGTACATCAGTGTGAAATCTTACGTTGATACGGTAATCACTCATACCGCCGTACCCGATTTAAGCTGAATCTCCGCCATATACTCATAACCCTTTGCGGCGGCGGAAATATCGTCCACGAACTTTACACGGTCAGCATTGAACTTATAGAAGTTCTTTACAAGGCAACCGCCGCCACCGGTGATATACAGCATCATCGTACCCTCGTCATAACCGTGTTCACGGAGTCTGCGGAAAATATCTTTTACATATTCCGTTGCAATGGCTCGGATGATTTTCTGATCGGCGGGAGCGATATTCGCCGCACCCGTAATAAGCACTTCCTCAATAATGGCATCGTTGATCTCACGCTGGGTTTTCTGCATAAACATTTCCCGCACCGCAAGGGTACACTGATAAGTGCCGAACTTTTCGGTATACATCTTTCCCGCCTGCGGTCTGCCGTTTATCATATACAGAACGTTCATCGTACCGTTACCAATATCCGCAATCATATTGACACCGTTCATTGTGGTAGCGAAGTCGGCAATGGCGGCGTATCCCTGCGGATATATACGGACACCTTCAACTATGATATGATAATCCACCTTCTGATAGGTGAAGCAGACCTCTTTGTTTTTGCCGAGATAAGCGGCAAAGTCCTTTTTCTGCCCGCTTGTCCAAGTCAGGGGTAAGCCTGCGGCGATAATAACCCTTGCTTCGGTCAGTTTTTCACGATGAAGCTCCTTTGCGATAGCAACGAGGGTAAGGATATAATAATCCTCATCACGGATTTTATCGGGAAGGAACTCCTTGTGTCCTTCTCCGATTAGATAATACTTACCGTCATAAACGAGCATATCTCCCGTAAACAGCGGCTCGGCATCGTAGGCGAGCAATCCTGTCTTGAAGCAGCAGTTTGCCGTTTTCATATTCCCGTAGCCGTGGTCGATACCGATAACAACCATTTCATTAAATTTCTTCATTTTACATTTCTCCTTTTCTTAATTCAGTTTGTTGTGTTTCTTGATTTGTTCGTACAGCTCCTTATCGGCGGGTAATACTGCTTTTTTGAAATAGTTGCAGTAAATTCCGTAAATAGAGATAAGCTGCACACAGCGGTGTGCTTCGCCATCGTCAAGCAGGATGCAGTTGCCGTCCTCGTCACAATTGGCACAAAGTTCTCTGACAAGGCGGTGAACTCTCTCTACTTGCTTCGGTGTAATCTTCATCATAGACTTTTCCTCCTTTCCGTTTCCGGGCAACAAAAAAGCCGCCGGTTTCCCGACGGCTGTGCCCTTGTATTTGTGAGGTTTTCGCTCCCTCACTTATATTAATACATTAAAATTTCGGTTGATGAAAGAATGAGATAACAGATATAAAATAAAAAGCGTAACAATCACAAGCCCTTGTAAATACTGCGTTTTTATGATATAATGATAAAAAAGATATACTTTGCTAACACAAATCTTTGCAAATAAATTTGAAAAAATATTTTTTATCCCGTCAGACAAAAGGGAGTTTTATGGGACACTTCTTTTGATAGAATCAGTATGGAGGTAAAGCGCATTATGGATAAAATCAGTTTTTTCAGCGCCGATTACCGTGACGGCAGAGTGCATTTAGGCGGTAAAAGCTATCCTGCGGGAACTTTTGCAACACATCTGTTGAATCAATATTATACGAACGATACCGCCGCAAGAATAAGCGTATATAAACTGCACGGCTGGAATGTGGCGGAGCAGTTGTCTGTCGGGTATCTTAAAGAAGCGGATTTTCTTGCCGCAGGAACGGAAATCGGATACATTCTCGATACTTTGCCTGACCTCAAGCCGTTTCATGCACTTGACATACCGGGCGAACGCAACAGGATATCTGAGCTTTTCTCCAAGGAAAACGAAAAACAGATTATTGATTTCTTTAACCGCAGAGCCGCAGTTGAAAACAAAGAACAAGCCGAGCTTGATTTGGATTTGCTGCCTTCGGAATACGACGAGGCTCTTTTCAAGGCTTGCAATACATTGATTTCCGATATAACAAACACCCTAAATTTCTATAATGCAATCTCTGATGATATGCAATTGGCGCATAAAGGGCTGACGGAATTTTCAAGCCGTGTAGATGAAGCGGAGCGGTTTGATGAGGAACATCTGCTTCCCATTGCATTGGAAGTATTCGGCTCTGTGCCGTTTCCCGTGACAACGGAATATGTACCGATCAAGAAAGCCAGCCGCAGTAAAACGGCTACTCTTGCACGCAGGCTTTATTTTGACAGCTATTACAGCTTTGTGATGACCGACTTCTTTGAAGGTTTACATTACGGTCATTATCCAAGGAGGTGCGGCATCTGCAAAAAGTATTTTCTTATGACCTCTGCGGCAAGGCAAAAGTATTGTACAGGCTATGCGCCGTTTAAGCTCAAGGGCAAAGCCATTACCTGCCGGAAATATGCGGCAAGGATCAACCGAAAAGAATTAGCGGCCGGAAATCCTGTTATCCGCATCTATAAAAACCGCTGCTCTGTGCTCCGTATGGAAAGAAAACGAGGGACTGTCACAGAAGAATTTGCCGCCGCAGCGCTTGATCTTGCCAAAGAGCGTATGCAGCGTGCAAAAGAGGATGCCGAATACGCCAACAGTCGGTATGAGTCGGATATGAGCCGTGAAAAGCTCTACGCCGAAGTCGATAAACAGTTAAAATTACGGTAAGTATCGCAGAACGGAGGTGAGTGCCGTGACAGAGATTTATATAGATAAAGCAGATTTAAATATGTACCAGTTGAAGCCGGCACCACCTAAGTGGGATTTGCAGGAATATATTGTGACCTATCTAAAAGAGAAAGATAACTGCTATTTTGCTTGGTTTCTGCATTATTATGAAAAAACGCTTAACAACAATGTGCAGGAATATATGCGAAAGCTTTTTATGCCGGAGCATTTTGCGGATATGAAACAGGCGTATATCGCCGGCTTGCTCAAAGCATTAACGAATTATGATATTGAGCAAGGCGCACCGTTTACCTCATTCAAGGAACGGTATGTAGAACGGGAGATACTGGACTATGTGCGCTCTATGCGTACAGGCTTCACAGCACAAAGCATTGCGGAATATACCAAGCTCCGTAAAGCTATGGCGATATGGGACAAATATAAGCGTGATTATTCAGATGAAACTCTGATAAAGGTTGCAGATGAGCTTGAGCAAACCGTTGAAAACACCAAAGAGATATTGCTCGGCGGGCTGCTCAATGAAAATCGGGTGGATTTATATCGGCAATATACAGACGATGACGGCGAAGAAAGCACGGAGGAGGCACATTCCGACAGTTCTTCTGACACTTATACGCTGTTTATGAAAAAGGAGCTGTATGCCCGGCTGTGGGAAGCATACGAAAAACTGGAGTACACCGAACGGATGATGTTATCTCAAAGGTGTGGCTTTTGCTTTGAATGCCATAGTGTGTTTTATATGGATTATGATGATTTGGACGAATACGGCGAGCCGAAAAAGAAGCCGATCAAGCCGATGATGTATACGGATATTGCTACCGACCACGAATACAGCTCGGCAAATACGGCTCATAACAAGTGCGAAAAAGCGTTGGAGAAGTTAAGAAAAGCTATAAAAGATTTAATATAAAAGTGATTATTTTGTATTTATCTATCCATATATTCTTTTTTGTACAGTATGCTCTTTATGCTTTGCTGCTTCGCCGAAAAGATTTTTCTATATCCAGCCGATATAATCGCTGGATTCCTTCCGGCGTTGTATATGGGTCAAAACACTCCACAAACTCCCAGCCGAACTTCTCATAAAATCCTTGCAGGTGTGTGTAGAGGTACAGTTCTTTCAGTTGAAGCAGCCTTGCTTTTTCGGGAACAGATTCAATGAGTCTCTTTCCGATTCCTAAACCACGAAATTTCTCATCCACATATACGTCTGTGAGCCAA
>JBJEPW010000007.1:0-61883 GCA_051881435.1 Candidatus Fimenecus sp.
AGATTTACAGGGTTCCTTACTTTTTTGTCGTTGTTTAATTTTCAAGGTCCGTTGCCCGACCCGATTTTCGCGGGTGGAATTTTATTATAACAAAACTCCCGAAGATTGTCAACAAGTTTTTTAAACTTTTTTCAGTTTTTTGACTTGCGCCGCAATCTCTCGCAGACAGCTTTGTTATAATATCACAACGAAACAATCTTGTCAACACTTATTTTTTAATTTTTTTAAATTTTTTTCGACAACTTTTCGACTGTAATATATATTGTATATGCGGATGATTTTTAACACAAATTAAGCCGACCGTGCATAAAAAAATAGCGCATTGGCAAACATAATAGAAAATAAATAATCGGTCGGTGATAGAAAAATGGAAGCAAAAAAAGAGGTAAGAAACAAAAAACAGGTTTTCAAACAAATCATTGCCGTTATACTTCTCAACGCAATGGTAATTTCAGCTATTGCTTACACATACCGTGAAAGCACACAAACACTTTCCAAAATCGGTTCAAGAGGAGAGGAAGTTCGGCAGGTTCAGAAAAAACTAAAAGAATTGGGACTTTACAGCGGTTCGGTGGACGGCATTTACGGTGTGAACACTCAAAAGGCTGTTCGGCAGTTCCAGAAAAACTGCGGAATTACCGCCGACGGTATTGCAGGTCCGAAAACGCTTTTGTATTTAGGTTTGGGCTCGGGCTCGGGCACAAGCTCGTCTGCCGGAGGATACAGCAGCAGTGATATATATTTGCTTGCGAAGGTAATAGGAGCGGAGGCTCGGGGTGAAAGCTATACAGGTCAGGTTGCTGTTGGTGCCGTTGTGCTGAACAGAGTGCGCCATTCGTCTTTTCCCGACTCCATTTCGGGCGTTGTATATCAATCAGGTGCATTTTCCTGCGTGCGTGACAGCAACTGGAGCGTAGAGCCTAACGACACGGCGAAGAAAGCGGCGCGCGACGCCATAAACGGCTGGGACCCGACAGGCGGCGCAATATACTATTATAATCCTGCAAAAACCAGCAACCAATGGATTCGCACAAGGCCGGTAATTACTACAATAGGAAAGCATGTATTCTGCAAATAAATCCCGCGGCAAATCGGAGCGTTCAATCCCCGTTTGCCGCTTTATTTTTTAATTGAGGATTGAAAACACTGTATATAATATAGTATAATAACCTCACGAAAACATTGCATCAGCATTTTCAGGAGGGATTTTATGCAATACCGTGATTTCGGAAAAACGGGAGAAAAGGTTTCGGCGTTGGGATTCGGCTGTATGCGTCTGCCCACCCTCGACAACCTCACCCACAGCATTGATGAAAAAGAGGCGACGCGCATTGTACGCGACGGCATTGACAACGGCATTAACTACATAGATACCGCATTTTTCTATCACAACGGCAAAAGCGAGGGATTTGTGGGAAAAGCGTTACAGGACGGTTACCGTGATAAAGTTTTGCTTGCCACAAAATCGCCCTTCGGCGGGTTTAAATTCGGCTTTGAGTTCGACAAAATCTTAAATACGCAGTTAAAGCGGTTGCAAACCGACCATATTGATATGTATTTACTCCACGCGGCGTGCTTAAAATCGTGGAAAAACTCTGCTTTGAAATTTGATTTGCTTTCCAAAATGGAAAAGGCGCGTGCGGCGGGGAAAATCCGCTATATCGGCTTTTCGTTCCACGACAATTACGAGGCGTTTGAAACAATTTTAAACGGCTATGACGGTTGGGACTTTTGCCAGATTCAATATAACTTCGTGGATACAGATCATCAGGCGGGCACAAAGGGCTTGGAAGCCGCTGCAAAGAAAGGCTTGGGCGTTATCGTAATGGAACCCTTACTCGGTGGCAAACTTGCAAATCCGCCGCAAAATGTCAAAAACGCTCTGCCGCAAGGGGTTTCGCCCGTTCAGGCGTCCCTCGATTTCATTTGGGACCGTCCCGAAGTTAGCCTTTTGTTAAGCGGTATGAGTAATGCAGAGCAGGTTAAGCAAAATCTGCAATATGCTGACGAAAGCCGTGTAGGGAAATTAACCAACGAACAAAAAGCGTGCTATCCCAACGCGAAAAAGGTATTTGAAACCTCGGCGCGCATTTCCTGCACCCATTGCGAATACTGCGTACCCTGTCCGAAAGGCGTGGAAATCCCCGAAATCTTTGCGCAGTACAACAAGAGCGCACAGGATGAGGGCGGAGCTAAAAAAGCCTATAAAAAAATTAAGGGCGACGCGCAAAAATGCGTAGGC
This sequence comes from Candidatus Fimenecus sp., assembly GCA_051881435.1. Lineage (GTDB taxonomy): Bacteria > Bacillota > Clostridia > Oscillospirales > Acutalibacteraceae > Fimenecus. Next base: position 2,243 of record JBJEPW010000007.1, read on the forward strand.
TGCGGCAAATGCGAGGAAAAATGTCCGCAACAACTGCCCATTCGTGAAAAGCTGAAAGAGGCAGACGCCTTTTTCAAAGGGTAATGAATATGGAACAAGTACAAACAAAAAGAACAGAGTTCCCCGCACGCACCGTCGCTACGGCGGCTCTTGTGTGCGCGCTGTCGGTGGTGTTGCCGCAGGTTTTTCATCTTATCGGCGGCAAGCCGTTGGGCAACGCGTTTTTACCAATGCACCTGCCCGTAATTTTGGGCGGATACATGTTAAATCCTGCGGCGGCGCTCATATGCGGGGCGCTGTCCCCGATTTTGAGCTTTTTTGTAAGCGGTATGCCTGCATTTCCGCGGCTCATATTTATGATATTTGAGTTAGGCGCATACGGCTTTTTCACTTCGGTTTTTGTGCATAAATGCCGTTTGCCAGTATTTCTTACTTTGCCGCTTAGCTGGATTTGCGGGCGTATGACTTATTTTGTTACCGCGTTCTTTGCGCTCCGCGTTCTGCATTTGGAAATTCAGGGTATGGTGACCGCTTCTGCGGCGGTTTGGACTGCCATTACAACCGGTATGCCGGGGATTATATTACAGGCGGTAGTTGTACCGATTTTGGTTGCCGCACTGAAAAAAGCGAGGTTAATTACATATGCACCCCGATTTGGAAAACTGTAAAGCAATTTTAGAAAGTGAAAACCTAACCTGTGTTGTGAAGCAGGGTGGCAAAATTTTGAAAACCGCTGACCGTGGAATAAAACCGTTTATGCAATGGATCGAAAGCGGCGAAAACCTGAAAGGTGCAGTTGCGGCGGACAAGGTTGTGGGGAAAGCGGCGGCGTTTTTAATGGAAAAGGCAGGAATTTCCGCCGTGTATGCCGCAGTCATTAGCGAGCCTGCCGAAGATGTACTGAAAGCCGCAGGGATTGAATATCAATTTGCTCATCTTGTGCCCCGTATTCAAAACCGCAAAGGGGACGGACTGTGCCCGATGGAAAGCGCTGTGATGGATATAGACAATGCAGAAAGCGCATTTTTGCGGTTGAAAACAGAACTTTTAAAAATGAAAAATCAATAAAATGTCGTAATGGGGAAAATGAAAAATGGAAGTCGGAAAATTCAACGAATTATACAATCACAAATACAGCGAGGAGCGGAAATATGTCCGCCCGAAAGAGCCTGAGGTTTTGGAGTCCTTGGAACGGTTCAAGGACCGTAAATTCGGCATTATGTTCCATTGGGGCATCTATTCGCAATGGGGCATTGTGGAATCGTGGGCATTGCCCGATGCTGACCGTGACTGGGCATGGGGCGATGTGGACAAGGACTTAACCTGTGCCGAGTTTAAAGAACAATATTGGGATTTAATCAAAACCTTTAATCCCGTGCGGTTTCGCCCCGAGGAATGGGCAAAAACTGCCAAAGACGCAGGATTCAAATATATTTTGTTCACCACAAAGCACCACGACGGATTTTGTATGTGGGACACAAAGTATTCCGATTTCAAAATCACCGCGCCCGAATGTCCGTTCAGCAAAAATAAGAATGCCGATATATGCAAGCATTTGTTTGACGCATTCCGTGACGAGGGCTTAAAGGTGCACGCCTATTTTTCAAAGCCCGACTGGCATTGTGAATACTATTGGGCAAAGGGCTTTTCAAAAAATGAATATATGACACGCAACCCCAGTTACAAAACGCTTTTGCACCCTGATATTTGGAAAAAATTTTGCGAATACACTAAAAATCAGATGCTTGAATTAGTTTCAAACTACGGAAGAATTGAGTGCTTGTGGCTTGACGGCGGACAGGTTAACCCTTGGAATATGCAGAATATCCACCTTTCAAAGATTATGGAAGAGGCGCGCAAAATTCAGCCGTGGCTTATGGTGGCGGACAGAACCGTAGGCGGTAAAAACGAGAATTTCATAACGCCTGAGCAGACCATACCCGACCACCCCATAAATGTGCCGTGGGAAAGCTGCGTTACCCTTGGAACGAGTTTTTCGTTCCGCTATGACGATACATATAAGGACGCGAAAACAGTAATACATATGCTTTGCGACATTGTGGCAAAGGGCGGCAACCTTGCTTTAAACATCGGCCCGCGCCCCGACGGCAGACTGCCCCAGCCTGTGTATCCCATATTGGCAGACATCGGCGCCTGGCTTAAAAGGAACGGCTTTGCAATTTACGAAACCCGTCCCGCCATGCCGTACCGCAAAGAGAATTTTGCATATACCTCAAAGGGTAACGAAGTTTATGCAATTTATCTGCCGGAAGACGCAGAAAACACCCTGCCCAATGAAGTGACAATGTATGCAAACGGCAAGGTGCAAAAGGTTCTATTTAACGGTGAAGAATTGGAGTTCACCCAAAACGGCGATACGGTATATGTGGCTTTTCCGCGGCAGTATGACAAAGAACCTGCCTATGCATTGACAATGGTGATGGAAAAATGAGTTCCAATATAACAAACGAAAACAGCACACTTAAAATCCAAACAGAACGCTGCGAAATGGTTGCCGAAAGCTACGGCGGCGGTATTAGAATTTACGCAGCGTCAAGAGATTATGTAGATTATATGCCCGTGATTTCCAAAACGGGTACGGAAAATCCGACTGTTTCTGTTGAGGGCAACTGCGGCGTTTTGGAGAACGGCAATACAAAGGTTGAAATCCAAGCCGAGGGTGACGCTTTCACCCTTACCTTTTACAACGGCAAGGGCGAAAAACTGATGAAAACCGTTTCGTCCGATTATTCCTTCGAGCATATCGAAGACGGTGAATACAAGGTAAAGGCAGTATTTGAAGTGCCCGAAAACGAAAAATTATTCGGTATGGGGCAATATCAGCACGGGAAATTCGATTTGAAAAACGCGGTGATTCCACTTTATCAGGAAAACCGCCAGGCAAGTATTCCGTATGTGATTTCCACAAAAGGCTACGGCTTTTTCTGGCACAATCCCGCTATCGGTCAGGCGGAATTTCAAAAAAACAAAATGATATGGACTGCCGATTGTACCGAAAAACTGGATTTTTGGGTTGTTGCCGCCGATACGCCGAAAGAACTGGTCAGAGAATATGTAGGCATTACGGGCAAGCCGCCCATGATGCCCGACTTTGCCATGGGATTTTGGCAATGCCGATTGCGCTACTGGAATCAGCAAATGATATTGGATGTGGCAAGAGAATACAACCGCCGCGGTATGCCGCTGGATGTCATTGTATGCGATTTTTACCATTATCCCATTTTAGGCGATATGAAATTTGACGAGGAATTGTTCCCCGACCCTGCGGCAATGGTGAGGGAGCTTAAAGACATGGGTACGGAATTTGTGATTTCCTTTTGGCCGCACACGGAAATCAAGAGTGACACATACCGTGAAATGGAAACGAGAGGTTTGCTCCCCGAAACGAAAGGCGGCTTGCCCGACCAAGGTATTTTCGGAACCACCGCATTTTTTGATATGAGCAACCCCGAAACGGTCAAATATGTTTGGGACAAATGCAAAAAGAATTATTACGACAAAGGCATTAAATACTACTGGCTTGATGAAATTGAGCCCACCATCAGCCGCAAGGATTTTGAAAGCCACACCCTGAAAATGGGGAAACTATCCAAAATCGGCAACTTGTATCCCCTGCTTTGCGAAAAAGCGTTTTATGACTGCTTAAAGGCGGAGGGTGAGACCGAAATTGTCAATCTTTCCCGTTGTGCATGGGCGGGCAGTCAAAAATACGGTGCCCTTGTATGGCCGGGGGACGAATACAGCACCTTTGAGGCGTTCAAATTACAGGTTATCGCAGGTCAGCAAATCGGTCTTGCGGGCATTTCTTGGTGGAACACGGATATCGGCGGATTTTCAACGCCGAAGCCCAAATCCTTAACTTTTCGGGATTTGTTAGTCCGTTGGTTTCAGTACGGCACATTCAGCCCCGTTATGCGGTTGCACGGCGACCGTGCCAAAGACTATACACCTAAGAAAAAGGACGGCACGAAACTGTTGTTTTCAGGTCAGCCCAATGAAATTTGGAGTTATGGCAAACGGATAGAAAAAATAATGATAAAATATATAGAAATCCGCAAATCAATGCTCCCCTATACAAAACAGTTGTTCAAAGAGGCACACGAATTCGGTGACCCGATTATCCGCACATTGTTTTATGAGTTTCCCGAAGACGAAAAGTGCCAAGATATTTGCGATGAATATTTATACGGCGGCGATATGCTGGTTGCGCCGATTTTAAAACGATTTGCACGCAAAAGAGCGGTATATTTGCCGAAAGGCGCAAAATGGCAAAGTGCCATCGACGGCAAAATGTACGAGGGCGGGCAGACCGTCACCGTCAAAGCAAAACTCGACCAAATCCCCGTGTTTGTGCGTGACGGCAAACAATATGACCTTGTTAAACAGATCGGCTGATTTTTCATAGGACAACTTGATAAACATTTATAAAAAATAGGGGGCAGTTCAATTGAACTGCCCCTGATTTTTTAGCTATTATATTTTATTCCCCACGCAAGAAATTCACTACCGCCTCTGCACTGCATTGGGGAAGGTCAATTTCCACCGACGGCTCAACCATATTTTCAAGATAGTGAGCGTCGGAATTTCGGAGCTTTTTCATTTCTTTTAGCAATGGGTGATTTTCTTCATACTGAGGAATATATGCCTTATGTGTAAATTCCGCCGCAGTAAACCCCATTTCGGGATACATGAAGCCCAGTACAGACAGCACGGAGTATGACGCACGGTCAAGATGTGCGGGGAACACCGCTCCCCCGAACCGTGACACCTCTTTCACCGCATCGTCAATGCTTATTCCCGAGGCGGAAGTAAGCAGTATTTCCTCGTTGCCGATTATTCGGTCGGTACTGTCCATAATAAGCTGTTCTCCGAAAATAGACGCGTCATTTTTAACAGGCATCATTGTGGATTTAACATAATCCGAAAAATCCAACGCCTTTACCAATTCGGGGAAAAGACAAACGGCATGTATTTCCTCTGAGGTGCAAAGCTCCATTCCGGGTACAACTGTAATGCCTGCCTCCTCGCCTGCTTTGAGTGCGGCAGGGCAGTTAAGGCAGGAGTTGTGGTCTGTTAAAGCGATAATGTCATACCCCAAAAGCTTTGCCATATTAACAAGGTTATAGGGCGTCATATCGTTGTCGCCGCAGGGAGAAAGGCATGAATGAAGATGAAAATCGTATTTCAGGTTCATAACAGCTCACCAAGCTTTACAGCAAGGGAATATGTATTTTCCTCTGTTGCAAGAATCGTTACCTCCTGCATTTCCGCACGGGTACGGGCGTCCTCGTCCAGCGATGCATTTTCCGTAAGAACAATGCACGCGCAGTCGGCAAGCACCGCAACGGCTATGGCGTTAATATTACCCATAACCGTCATCCAGCAGTCCCCGCTTTGGGCTCTGCCCATTACCCAGCTTAACAAATCGCCGCAGTAGCCGCCCTTTACCTCCCGCGACATATCGCCCTCAACAAGCACTTTTAAATTCAGTTTTTCCTTTAAACTCTCAACTGTCATTATTTTTCCTCTTTGCTTTTTGTGCGGAAAGGCTTGGGAATAAAGCTTTCCGCACCCTCTTTATCCTTCATCTTGAAAATGCAGTCATTTATATCGGCTTTCCCCACAATTACATCCTCCGCAAAGCAATGGCAGGAGGGTGAGCCGCACATACCGCAGTCAAGACTGGGCAAGGAGGCTTCAAGCTCCTTAATATTATTCATTTTCTGCATTGCCTCAAAAACATTGTCTGCCAACTTCCAAGGAGACGCCTGCAAAGCCTTTTCCCAATGCATTTCTCTCGGAATACTCTCGTATTCAAGATGGTTGCAGGAAACGGGCATATACTTGCGAAGTCTTTGAAGTCTTGCTTTTGCGACAAAGGGATTTTCAACGGTCAGCGGACCGCCGACGCATCCGCCTGAGCAAGCGTTCAGCTCTATAAATTCAAGGTCATTCAGTTTTTCGTCTTCCAATTCTTCAAGAACTTTTATAACATTCTCAATTCCGTCCGCGGCAAGGTATCTGTCCTTCAAAAGTGCCGAAGCTTCACCGCCTGAGGAAGCCCAACTAACCCCGATTATTCCCGAATCGCTCAAGTTTTCCGGAACATCTATTTTATCCATTTGTTGAACAAGAACAGGGTAAATATCTTTGATGGGAAGTACACCGTTTATGTAAGACTTTCCGTTACAGATAGGTTGCTTTATTGAGGAGATTTTTGCGGTGCAGGGCGTGATAAAGAAAACACCTATTTCTTCATCGGAAAGACCTGTTTCCTCTCTTGCTTTTATTCGGGCAAGACGAGCCGCCTCCTCCATGGGAGCGTTCAAATCAAGAACATTTTCAATAAGGTTGGGAAATCGTACTCTGATAAGACGGACAACAGCGGGACAAGCGGAAGAAATCAACGGTTTTTTTGTTTTCGGCATTGAAAGAATCAGCCTTGTTGCCTCGCTTACCAATTCCGCACCCTTTGATACCTCAAACACATCGTCAAAACCAATCCGTTTAAGTCCTGTCAAAACATAATCCGTATCGTCAAGATTATTAAACTGACCGTATAATGACGGTGCAGGTACAGCTATTCTGTATTTATAATCTATTATTTCATTCAAGGAATATTTTTCGGCATACTTGGCGTGATAAGGACAAATACGGATACATTCTCCGCAGTCAACACAACGCTCTGAAATTATATATGCCTTTCCGTTTCTGACTCTTATAGCTTGCGTGGGGCACCTTTTAAGACAGCTTACGCACCCCTTGCACTTTGACTCGTCAAGATAAACGGAATGGAAGAATTTTGCTTCTTTCAAAAAAATCACTCAAATCTGCTGATATACTTTGAGGTACATGGTTGTACCCTCACCGACTTTTGTGTCGATTTTCATTTCATCAGTATATTTTTTTATGTTGGGAAGACCCATACCTGCCCCGAAGCCCAAAGAACGGACATTATCGGGAGCTGTTGAATATCCCTCTTTCATGGCAAGAGCCACATCGGGAATTCCGGGTCCGTGGTCTGTTAATACCATACTTACACATTCGGGTGAAATCTCAACATCAATCTCACCGCCGCCGGCGTGAATTACCAAGTTAATCTCCGCCTCGTAAAGCGCTATTACAACTCTGCGCACCAAATCGTGACTGAACCCCAAGTCTTTAAGAGCTTTTTTCACCGAGCCGGAGGCTTCTCCCGCACGGGTAAAATCGTCACCGGGCACCGTGTAATGCAGGGTGAGATTGCTCATTTCAACGCTCCTCCTCTGAGTCCCTTTTCATAAAGCATACCGCAGGAAGCAAACATTGCCTGTTTTGTGGACATAAGAACAATATCGCGGTCCTTTGCAAGCTCTATAATGCCCTCGTCGGGGTGCTTCCCTCTTACAAAAACTATGCATTGCATATCCATCATTTCCGCGGTTCTTACCACCTGCGGGTTAACAAGCCCCGAAAGCAGTACCGCCTGTTCCTTAACATATGCCAGCACATCGCTCATCATATCGCTGCCGCACGCCGTGAAAACATCACGGTCCATAAATTCCTCACCGCAGATAACCTCTGCGTCAAGAATTTCTTTTATTTCGTAAACCTTCATTAAAATTCCTCCCGACATTCTGTCAGATATATAGTTTATTATACACCTTCAAAAAAACTCTGGCAATTCATAACTTTACCGAATTATATTCTGTTCATTTGTGAAAAAGGACAAAGAAAAAACGGACGGTTGCGGATCCGTCCGTTTTTCCGGCTGATTCTCATCAGCCTGAGGGGTTGTTTGAGGATGGGGTATGTTACTCGGATTTGTCTTCCGAGTACACTTAAATAATAACCTGCAATTATGAAAAAACAATGAATAAAGTTTTAAAAAACAGATAAAAGTTTATGAACGGTAAAAAAATGAAAAAATTTTCAAAAAACAGCAAACAAATGTTTGCTTTTTCGAAAAAAGTATGATAGAATATAAAAAAAGTTATGTAATTTCGTATTTTTACGGTTATTTTCTCTTAAAAATTCGTCAGGAGGATTCTTTTATGCGCCCAATCAACGATACACAGCAAAAAATTTATGAGTTTCTTTGCGAGCGCTCTCAATGCGGAGTTCCGCCCTCGGTGCGTGAAATCGGCTCAGCCGTGGGGCTTCGTTCAACCTCATCGGTGCAGGCAAACCTCGATGCGTTGGAGGAGGCAGGGTATATTGAGCGCGACCCGATGCTCAAAAGGTCAATCCGCGTTCTCGGTCAGGCGGAAAACGTCACAAGCGTCCCCCTGCTGGGAACTGTTACGGCAGGTATGCCTATTCTCGCCGTTGAGCAGATTGAGGGGTATATAGCATATAACGGCAGAGTGTCGCGGGATAAATCCCTTTTCGCCCTTAAAGTTCGCGGTGAAAGTATGATTTGGGCGGGTATTTTAGACGGCGATATTGTTATTGCCGAAAAAACTCCCGTTGCCGCAAACGGTGAAATAGTTGTGGCTATGATTGAGGACGAGGCAACCGTAAAGCGCTTTTATAAAGAAAACGGCCATTTCAGATTACAGCCTGAAAACGACGCCTTTGAGCCGATAATCACGAATGAAGTTATTATTCTCGGCAAGGTGGTTGCGGTTTACAGATACTATTGATAAATACTTTTATTTCTTACAGGGAGCTAATGTTGCTCCCTGTATTTTTATAACTCCATGATAATTTGTATTGAAAACCGAAAGATTTTTTGATAAATTATATGTAGGTAAATTTTTCCTGACGGGGAATAGAGGGTTACATATGAATTATATTGAAAAAGAAACACCCTGCGGGGCTATCAAGGGTATTGAAACCGAACGGTGTATAGAATACCGCGGCGTGCGGTATGCAAGGGCTTCACGGTATGAATATCCCGTGCAGGAAAAGGAATGGGACGGCGTGTACGACGCCACCGAATACAAGGCTTGCTGTTATCAGCACCGCGCGTTTGAAGACGATGCAAAGGTAAATCCCTTTTATCACAAGGAATTTCGCGACGGGCTTTCGTTTACATACAGTGAGGACTGTTTTTTTCTCAATATTTGGGCGCCGAAGAACGCCGAAAACTGCCCTGTTTTAATCTATATTCACGGCGGCAGCTTTACGGGCGGCAGTACGGACGAGGGGCATATTAAAGGTGAACGCTTTGCCGAAAAGGGCATTATCACCGTGGCGATGAACTACCGCCTGGGGCCTTACGGCTTTTGTGCCCATGAGGACTTAAAGGACGAAAACGGCTACCTTGCCAATTTCGGGCTGTATGACCAAACCGTTGCCATTCAGTGGGTGCTTGACAATATTTCAGCCTTGGGCGGAGACCCGCAGAAAATCACCTTGATGGGGCAAAGCGCAGGCGCTATGAGCGTTGATATTCACCTTAATAATCCGATGCTTAAAGGCAAAATCGCAGGAGTAATTATGCAAAGCGGCGCAGGATTGCAAAGATGTGTTTTAAAGCCCCTCACAATATCTAAAATCACGCCATTTTGGGATAAAATTGCAGAAAATGCAGGCGTAAAATCCGTAAAGGAACTGAAAGATGTTGATGCGAAAGGCCTTTATTATGCGTGGCTTAAAGCCTGCAAGGAAACGAAGCACAGTATGTCTTCCACATTTCCCGTTTTCGACGGCAAGCTGCTCTGTGAGGAAACCTTTAACTTAAAATCGGTACCCGATGTGCCACAGATTATCGGCTCGACATGTACGGATATGATTCCCATTGTGCTGGAAGGCGTTATCAAAAAGTGGGCTAAATATATGCAGAAGCACAATACAGCCCCCTGTTATATTTATAACTTTAACCGATTTTTGCCCGGTGACGATATGGGCGCGTGGCATTCGGCAGATTTGCTGTATGCTTTTTCTACGCTGGATTTTAACTGGCGGCCTTTTGAGGAGATTGACTATAAAATTTCCGAACAGCTTTCCGACTCCATCTGTGCATTTATGAAAAGCGGCAATCCCAACTGCCCGTCTATCCCCGAATGGAAAGCGAATTACAGAAAACCTATGTCTTTCTGCGAAAATTCTGCGTGCGCGCCTTGGAAAACCAAAGATAATCTTAAATTCACCATCACGGGAAAAGGAAAGACGGTATAATGGGAAAGTTTAACTATAATTTCAGCCTTTCAAGTGCTACGGATACGGCTCGTATCTATGAAAGCGAGGGCAACACCGTTCGGCTTGATTTTGTAAGCGGCAGTTGCTTGCGCGTTGCCGTATATAAAAATCAAAACACGATGTTGCCGACATTTTCGGTAAATCCCGACGGCGAATTTCTCACAGAGGGGCGAGACCGTTTGAGCACGGCAGGATTTTCCCTTTGTGCGCCGCAGGTTTCCGTCGGTGAAAACAAAGAAACATTCGCCTTGCCTTGCGGCGTGGAGATTTTAATAAACCGAAAAAACTTTCTTTTGGAATACCGCAAAAACGGTGAAATTCTCTTTGCCGACCGCGCGCCCCTTGCCTATAATTTCGGCGGTGAATTCGGCAGAGAAACCTATCATTATATCACCCGCCAAAACGGCGAACACATTTTCGGGCTCGGTGACAAGGGCGGTTCCCTCAATAAAGCAGGCAGAGCCTTTCGCATAGAAACCTGCGACTGTATGGGCTATAACGCCGCCGAGAGCGACCCGCTTTACAAACACATTCCGTTTTATATTTGCGAAAACGATGTGGGCTGTTACGGTATTTTTTACGATACTGCCGACACCTCCTATATGGATTTCGGCAAGGAAATCAACAACTATTATCCGCCGTACAAATACTTTAAAACCGAGGACGATTGCCTTGTGTATTATGTGTTTTTCGGCACGAAACTTTCGGTTTTACAACAGTTCTGTTCCCTCTGCGGCAAGCAGGCGTTCCCCGCGAAATGGAGTTTTGATTACTGCGGCAGTACCATGGCGTATACCGACGCGCCCGATTCCGAAAAGCAAATGAACGGCTTTTTGCAGAAATTAGAGGAATACGATTTATCCTGCAAGGGATTTTATCTTTCCTCGGGCTACACTTCCATCGGCGACAGAAGATATGTTTTTCATTGGAATACAGATAAATTCCCGAATCCAGAAGCGTTTATCCAAAAATTCGCCGACAGCGGCATACAAATTATCCCAAATATTAAGCCCGCGTTTTTAGACAGCCACCCGCTGTATAAAGAAATTGCCGACAAAGGCTATTTCGTGAAAAATCCCGACGGCACGCCTTTTGTGACGGAGTTTTGGGACGGCTTGGGCAGTTATTTAGACTTCACCAATCCTGACGCTTTTGCGTTTTGGGCGGAAAAGGTACGGGAAACCTTGTTGGATTTAGGCATCGTCGCCACTTGGAATGATAACAACGAGTTTGATGTTCGGGACTGCGATGCCGTTGCCTGCGGGTTCGGCGGCGAAGCCGTACAGGCAAGCCGTATTCGCCCCATACTCACTTATTTAATGGTTGCCGCGTCTTACCGCGCACAAATCCAAAAAAATCCGAATATAAGACCGTTCCTTTCCACCCGAAGCGGCAATATTGCCGTGCGGCGTTTGGCGCAAACCTGGTCGGGGGATAACCGTACCGACTTTGCCGATTTGCGCTATTGCCATAATATAGGACTTACGATGTCACTTTCAGGGCTTTTCTTTTACGGTCACGATTTAGGCGGCTTTCACGGAGATATGCCTTCCCGCGAACTGCTTTTGCGGTGGTTACAGCACGGTATTTTTGAGCCGCGCTTTACCGTGCACAGTTGGAATGCAGACGGCTCTGCTACCATGCCTTGGAGTTATCCCGATATCATACCCTCGGTGCAAGAACTGTTCGCACAGCGGAAAAAACTGATTCCATATCTCTATTCCTGTGCGTATAACGCCGTGGAAAAGGAACTTCCCCTAAATGCGCCGCCGCTTTTGTACTATGATGACAAAGAGCTTTACAAACAAAACGACGGTATGCTTGTGGGCAGAGATATTTTGGTTTACTTCGCCTTTGACGAGGGACAAACTGCCGTCACTGCCTATTTGCCCAAAGGGGAAAATTGGTATTTGGACGGCAAAGTGTATGCAGGCGGGCAAAGCGTTTCGCTGACGGTATTGCCCACAGATAAAATGCCCTATTTCGTGCGGTGCGGGAGTGTTATTCCCACCGACGAGGGCGAAACGGTGTTTACCGTTTACCCGCTTAAAAACGGCGAATTTACAAGCGAGTTTTTCACCGATGACGGCGAGACTTTCGCTTATCAAGACAATACCTGCGTGCATCTGCATTTTACGGTACAGTGCACGGAAAACGCTGTTTCGGTGTCCTATCAAAACACAGGGAATATGCCTTTTACGCCCTGTATCCGTCTTTGCGAAGGCGATAGCAGAACGCTTACGATAATAAAGGAGGAAAAATGATGGAAAAAGCACAGCAAACCCACGGTATAAAGGCCGTTGACCGTTTTGGCTATGCCCTCGGCGATATGGGCGGCATTTTGACCTTTTCGTTGGTTAATTCCTTTTTGACCATGTTTTACACCGATGTTTTGGGGCTCGCCACCGCCTCTATCACGGTGCTGATGCTGGTGGCGCGTATTTGGGACGCAGTAAATGACCCCATGTGGGGCGCGTTTATCGACTCCCGCCGTCCCACAAAATACGGCAGATTTCGTCCGTATATTCTCGCCATGTCCCTGCCGCTGGCAATTTCGGCATTTTTGATGTTCTTTAAACTGCCGGGGCTTACCGAAAAGCAATATCTGATTTATGCGTACATCACCTACATTTTTTACGGTATGATGTACACGGGCGTCAACATTCCCTATGGCTCGTTGGCCTCTGTCATTACCGATGATGAAATCGAGCGTTCGTCTTTGTCTATGTGGCGGTCTGTGGGCGCAGGTGTGGGCGGACTTCCCGCGCAAATTCTGTTGCCGCTTCTAGTTTATACCACCGTTGCAAGCGCAGACGGCGGCACGGTGAAAGTGCTCGACGGCGGCAAATTGAGTATTGCAGTCGGTTGCCTTTCCGTTTTAACGCTGATTACCTTTTTTGCCCATTTTAAACTGACCAAAGAGCGTGTGACCGTTTCGGCAAAGCAAAGTGAAAGCAAATACAATCTTTTCAACAGTATGCGCTTACTGCTTCGCAACAAGCCGTTTTTGGCACTTTGCGGCGTGTCCATGCTTTTGATTTGCTTCCAGATGTATACCCAAACGGTTTATAACTACCTGTTTAAAAACTTCTTTGTTGCGCCGGAATTATACAGTATTGTCACCGTTTGTACTTATCTGCCGATGGCGATGTTCTTGCCTGTAATGGGGAAACTGATTCGCAAATTCGGCAAAAAAGAGATTTGCGCGGTGGGCATTGCCTTTGCGGCGGTTGTCAACATTGTGATGTACCTTTTGGGGTACACCGCCCTGTCGCAAAATCCCTATCTGTTCCTTGTAATGACCTTCCTTTCGGGCGCAGGACAAACTTTCCTTGTGCTTGAAATTTGGGCAATGGTGATGGATGTAATTGACTACCACGAACTGCTTTCGGGCAGACGGGAGGAAAGCACCGCGTACTCGTTCTATTCCTTTGCAAGAAAATTAGGGCAGACCGCCGCAGGCGCAGGCGTGCCCGCCATTCTCGGCATCATCGGCTATGACGGCAAATTGGCGCAACAGCCCGCCGCAGTGGTGGAAAAACTCTACGGCATTTCCACCTTGGTGCCTGCTGTCATTTTAACCGTATTGTTCGTGCTTCTTTTCTTCGGCTATAAACTGTCGAAAAAAGAACTTGAAAAACTGCATGAACAGTTGGACGAATACCACAGTAAAGAAGCATAATTCATTGTATTATTACATCAGCCTCCGGCTTACACACCGGAGGCTGATTGTTTATTGCATAATTCTTAACTTGTTTGTAAATTATAAAACATTGTTATTCGTAAGACATACGAAAAATGCTTATTTTAGAATGTAAAACAATAAGGCGTATATACCGTATGCCGCGGCTGTCGGCAAAAATGCCAAAGCACGGTTTTTATAGTACATCTTTTTTGCAAAATGAATAGGTAATGCGCACGTAATACACAGCAATAAAAATATAATTGCCACCATAAAAATTGATAAAAATGTATTCAGCAACAAATCAAGTACCGGCGCTAAAATACCGTCTGAGCTTGATTTGGCAAACGATTCTATACCGCTATATATGGAAAAATAGGTTAGTACACCTGCCGGGGCGCACAGCAGTGCGTTGCATATGCCGAGTATAACGCTTCTTTCACACAGACAAATCCCGATAACAACGGCTATCAAAGCAAAAACAAGCATAAGCTCCAAATCGTATTTATCCAAAAAGCCCATTATTGCTACGGCGGCACCGCCTACACCCGAAGAAATTATTTGCCCCAAAATTATAAAGATAACAACTGCCGCAATTAAAAACGGCCATATATCAAAAAAGAATATAAGCATTTTCTATCCTCTCTTTCACAAAAGTCATAAACTTTTATGAAATTCATTATTATCCCATATCGGGATATTTTTATTATACCAATATGGGATAATAATGTCAAGAGGTGATTTTATGCGGCTGAAAGAAGTGCGGAAATCAAAGGGAATATCCCAAATGAAATTGGCAATGGATTTAAACACAAATCAAAACACCATCAGTCGCTATGAGACCGGTGAACGAGAGCCCGGAATTGCCGAACTGATAAAAATTGCAGATTATTTTGATGTTTCAATAGATTATTTGCTTGAAAGAACGGATAATCCCGATATACAAAAATGAGCCTTTCCGTAAATAGGAAAGGCTCATTTTTATGTTACTGATGCTGAAATAAAAAACACCGTATTATCTTACATACGCCTTAATTGTTGCAAGGGTTTTGCCTTTTGTTTTCTCGGTGGGTCTTAAAATAAAGTCCCCCACATTGGCGGGAACAATAAATGTTTCGGCGTAATGGACAACATAAGGCTCAAAAGCGTTATGGGGGCTTACAACCTCTGCTTCTTCACCCTCAACTAAGTTCAAAACACAAACACTGCCGTTGGATTTATGGAGTGTTTCGCCCGTAAACCAATGACGCACCGTTTCAATGGGCTCAAAAATATGCAAGCCTGTTTTTTCCTCTTTATAGTCCTCGGTTTCTTCAATCTCCTGTATCTGATTGATAAGATTGTTTTTAACCCATTTTGTATCACGGGAGTAGTTGATTACCTTACTGCCGTGACGGATATTTATGGGACGGGGCTTTCCGTCAAGACCCAGCCTGCCCCAATCCCATAATTTAAAGGTGAAGATATACGGAGTGCTTGAAATTTCAAGCACCATAGTGCCCGCGCCCGAACAATGGAGCGTACCGCCGGGGATAAGGAAATGGTCGTGCTTTTTTGCAGGCCATTTGTTGACAAAACGCTCAACATCTATTTCACCCGTCTCCTGTGCGGTGTTAAGAGCGTCAATAAATTCAGAGGGTTCAATGCCCTCTCTTGCGCCCAAATAAACCGTTCCGCCTTCTTCACAGTCAAGAATATAGTAGCTCTCGTCCTGAGTGTATTTCATATTGAAATTCTGCTGTATGTACTGAGTTGTGGGATGCACCTGTAATGAGAGATTGCCGCCGCCCATTGTATCGAGAAAGTCAAAGCGTATGGGAAATTCGTTTCCGTACCGCGCCTGTACTCTTTCGCCTAAAAGCTTATCCGCCTTATGCAGAACAATATCAAGGGCCGGCATTTCTGTTTTTATTCCGTCAAAATCGTATAGAACGCTGTTTTCTTCGGGAACACAGTCAAAACACCATGCAAAGTTCTTCTGGCTTCTGTCAAGGTCGCAAACCTCTTTCATCCATTGACCGCCCCAAACGCCGGGGTCAAAATAGGGTACTACTCTGAACGGTGCTTTTACCGCCTTTTCAAGAGCCTTGTCATAATCCTCTCTTGAAATCATTTTAGGACATTCGGGAATATTTGTGTCCATATAGTAATGAAAATCCCTGTGATTTTGAATTTTGTGCTTATCTGCAATTCTCCATTCAACAAAATAGCCCCGTTTAAACTTTGTCAACGGGTCCATATCATAATTTTCGCAGTTCCAGTTAGGGGCACCCTTGCGGAAACGAAGCTGACTTTCCCACCGTGCAACGGAGCAATGAACATTAAAACTGCCTTTCCACACAAGTGCGGCACCTACTCCTATAACAAGCACTCTGCCTGTGCTCTCTTCAATATCACGCCGCATTGCATCTATTTTTTCGCAGATGAAGTAATCTTTTAAACAGCTTGTGGTCATTACGCCGAAAATACGGTCGTCTGTAAGATTTTCCTGCATTTTTGCCGTTAATTCCTCGCCGTAATAAGCGCAGGTGTCGCTGTAAAAAATACAGTCGAACAGGTCGCCTATGCCACTAACAATGGCTTTAACATCTACAATGGGGTAGCAGTCAAAAACAATAACTCTTTCATCGCTTTTTATAATTTCGTTTTTTATTTCTTCGTAACCTGAAAGTGCTTTTCCCTCGGCTTTAATAACGGGAAATTTGTCATAATTATGGTATTTTGTATTCATACCGACTGAAAACTCCTTAAAACTTACCTTTGGTTTTTACTTTTTCATTTGGTCAAGTGTTTTTTCGAATGAAGGCAAAAAATCCTTTGCAAAAATCTCCGCTTCGGGGCAATCCATTTTGCTCAACGCTTTTTCAAGGGATTTTTCCGCTTCAATAAACTCTGTATTGCCCGCCTTACGCTCCTCAACGCATTTTAAATAGGCGCTGATTTTATCCGCCGCCTTTACTAAAACCCACAGCTCTCTATCCTCGGTTTTCTTTTTGAAAAGCGGCTCGTAATGGGGGCGCAAATCATCGGGCAGCATTGAAATAAGCTGCTTTGACGCGTTCTTTTCAACCGCTTTATATGCGGCTTTCGTTTCCTCGCTGTAATACTTTACAGGCGTGGGTAAATCTCCCGTTATGATTTCGGGCACATCGTGATAAAGCCCCAAAAGCGCCGCCCGCTCACAGTTATAGTTTTTTCCGAGCCTCCCGTTGCCGATTACGGCGAGGGCATAGCAAAGCCTTGCAACCTCGTCTGAATGTTCGCTTAAAGTTTCATACCGTGTGTTGCGCATAAGCGCCCATCGGTTTATATAGCGGGTTCGTGAGGTAAAGGCAAAAAAATCGTTTTTCCCCATTATATATCCTCTTCCTTAAAGCTTATTTTCAGCTCGTCACGGCTCATTGTAATTTTGGTATATTTTACTCCCGCCGCATCAAACATTCTTCTTGAAACACGGTTGCCTACGGAGTCCTTGTATTTATCGGATATATAAATAACCTCTTTAATTCCGCTTTGGATTATGGCCTTTGCGCACTCGTTGCAGGGGAAAAGCGCCACATAGATTTTACAGCCCTGCAAGCTTCTGCCGCCGTTGTTGAGAATCGCATTGAGCTCGGCATGGCAAACATAAGGATATTTTGTATCAAATTCATCGCCGCTTCTGTCCCAGGGAAATTCATCGTCACTGCAACCCAAAGGAAAGCCGTTATAGCCCACCGACATAATCTTATTGTTGCCGTCAACTATGCAGGCGCCCACCTGTGTATTGGGGTCCTTGCTTCTGTATGAGGAAAGCAAGGCAATTCCCATAAAATATTCGTCCCAGCTTATGTAGTCCTGTCTTTTGCTCATAAATCTTCTCCTTTAATCCTTTTCCAATATTCCTTTGCCGCCTGTTCGGTTTTATTGTCGCCGAACTCATAGTATTTTTTGTTCTTTATTTCATCAGGCAGATACTGCTGTTTTACCCAACGGTTGGGGAAATCGTGAGGGTACAGATAATTCTGCCCTTTTTCGGGATTGTCCTCCCCGTCAAAATGCTTGTTTTGAAGCTGACGGGGGATTTTACCGTAATTGCCTTTACGCACATCGTCAAGGGCGGCGAAAATACCGTCGTGCCCCGTGTTTGACTTCGGCGCTGTGGCAACAAGCACCACGGCGTCACCCAATGGTATTGCCGCTTCGGGGAGCCCCACCTGCATTGCAATATCGCAGGCAGATTTTACAATGGGCAAAATCTGCGGATACGCCAATCCCACATCCTCGGCGGCGCATACCAAAAGTCTGCGTATTGCCGAAACCATATCCCCTGCCTCTAAAAGTCGGGCAAGATAATGAAGCGCGGCGTCAGGGTCACTGCCCCTCATGGATTTTTGATATGCGGATAAAATATCGTAATGCTCATCTCCGAATTTATCGTATCGGAAGGTGTTTTTCATTGTAAGACTGCCTGCATTTTCAAGGGTGATTTTACGCTCGCCCTCAATAACAGGTGCGGAAAGCACACAAAGCTCCGCAAAATTCAGTGACTTTCTCACATCGCCGCCGCAGGCAACGGATATATGCTCACATACGCCGTCTTCAATGACGAGAGCTGTTCCCGTTTCTTTTTCAAGAAAGTCAAAGGCTCTTTTAACGGCCGGGACAACATCTTCAGCCGTTACGGATTTGAATTCAAACACGGTACAGCGTGAAAGCACGGCGCTGTAAATATAAAAATAGGGATTTTCCGTTGTGGAGGCAATCAGCGTTATTTTTCCGCTTTCAATATATTCAAGGAGGGATTGCTGTTGCTTTTTGTTGAAATATTGAATTTCGTCAAGATACAATAATATGCCGTTAGGTGCGGCAAAGGTGTCAAGCTCGCTGACTATTGCCTTTATATCCGCCGTGGAGGCGTTGGTGCCGTTTATATGATGCAGTTTTCTGTTTGTATTTTTTGCAATTATCCGTGCAAGAGTTGTCTTGCCCGTGCCCGACGGACCGTAAAAAATCAGGTTGGGCAAATATCCTGACTCTATAATGTTCCTAAGGGGCATATTTTCGCCGAGCAAATGGCGTTGCCCCACCATTTCGTCTATGGACTGCGGACGGAGTCTGTCCGCAAGCGGTGCTGACATATAAGCACCTCCTTTATGGATTACACAATTTCAAGAATATCCGACGGCTTTTCCACAATGTATTCAGCCTTATGCTCTAAAAATTCTTCTCTTGAACCGAAGCCGTAAAGCACGGCACAGCAGGGTATTCCCACGGTATGGGCTCCCTCAATATCAAAAAGCCTGTCACCCACCATAAGGGTGTTGCTTTTATCCGCGCCGATTTCATTCATCGCCTTTTCAATAACAACCGCCTTGCTCTCGCTCGTATTGTCAAAGGCAGTTCCGCCCAAATAATCAAAATATTTTTTAATATCGAGATTTTCGCAAATGTCGTTTACAAATTTCAGGGGCTTTGATGAGGCTGTGGCAAGCACATATCCTCGTTTTTTTAACTCCGAAATTGTTTCGGGGATACCCTCATAAATTGAGTTTTCAAGATAACCCTTTACACGGTACCGCTCGCGGTATTTTTCCGTCATTTCCTTTGCGTGAACATCGTCAAAGCCGCAAAACTCTGTAAAACTGTAATGGAGTGGAGGGCCTATAAATTTACGCAAAAGCTCCGTTGACGGCGTTCCGTGGCCGTAGTATTCAAAAGCATAGGTAAGGCTTTTGAAAATTCCTTCTGATGAATCCGTTAAAGTGCCGTCAAAATCGAATAAAATGTATTTAAAACTCATAAAATACCTCTGTTCATTTATTAAGAGTAATTATACAATATTTTTTCTCTTTATTCAACACATTTTGCAAACATTTGTTTTGTCAGACTTACTAAATTTAAAAAAATATTAAAAAATACTTTTAATTATGTGCAAATAGTGTTATACTATAACAGAAATATTCACGGCGTTTGGAGAATTTTACTGATATTACATCACCAAACGCTGTTTTGATGTTGTTTAATTTACTTGTATTATACACCGATTATTTGATTTTAGGAGGAATTGTCCTTGGAAAAAATCATAATAAACGGCGGCAACCGCTTAACCGGTGAGGTTGAAATAAGCGGAGCAAAAAATGCCGTTGTTGCGATAATTCCGGCGACTATTCTTGCAGAGGACGTTTGCAGGATTGAGAATATTCCCAATATCAGCGATGTTTCTGCGATGGTTAAAATTCTCCGCCGCTTGGGCGCAGAAGTTAAAATGATAAATAAAAGTACGTTGGAAATAGATACTTCTCACATCCGTTCAAATGTTGTTGAGCACGATATGTCAAAGCTTTTGCGTGCGTCATACTATTTTATCGGCGCTCTGCTTGGCAGGTTTAATCACGCAAAGGTTGCAATGCCCGGCGGATGCTGCTTCGGCGTTCGTCCCATTGACCAGCACATCAAGGGCTTTGAGGCCATCGGCGCAACCGTTTCCATTGAGGAAAACGCCATGGTTGATGCCCGTGCGGATAAGCTTTTGGGAACTTCCGTTTATTTCGATGTGGTTTCCGTGGGCGCTACAATCAACCTTATGCTTGCCGCAGTCAAGGCAAAGGGCTTAACGGTTATTGAAAACGCCGCCAAGGAGCCCCATATAGTTGACCTTGCAAACTTTTTAAACTCCATGGGCGCGGATATAAGAGGCGCAGGTACAGATGTTATTAAAATCCGCGGAGTGGACAGGCTTCACGGCTGTGAATATGCGATAATCCCCGACCAGATTGAGGCGGGAACATATATGGTAGCCGCCGCCGCTACAAGAGGCGACGTGCTTATAAAAAATGTTATCCCCAAGCACCTTGAATCAATTTCCGCAAAGCTTATTGAGAGCGGAGCAGTAGTTGAGGAGTTTGACGATTCAATCAGAGTGTTTGCCGACTGCCGCCCCAATCATTGCAGTATAAAGACTATGCCGCACCCCGGTTTCCCCACCGATATGCAGCCGCAGTTTGCAGTGCTTCTGTCCGTTGCAAGGGGTAACAGTATGGTTTCCGAAAGCGTTTGGGACAACCGTTTCCGCTATGTTGAACAGCTTACAAGAATGGGCGCAAAAATCATAGTTGACGGTAAATCCGCTTTCATTGAGGGTGTTGATAAGTTAAAAGGTGCTCCCGTTAAGGCGGACGATTTGAGAGCAGGCGCGGCGATGGTTATTGCGGGGCTTATCTCAACGGGTACAACCGAAATTGAAGAAATACATCATATCCAGCGCGGGTATGACAATATTATTGAAAAAATGCGCAGTCTGGGTGCGGACATTGAATTGCGAGTAGAACCGGGCGATGAAAAATCCGTATTAGGCGTAGGATAAATAAATGGATGGACGGCGCAGAGCCGCCCATCTTTTTTGTGTAGGGAGAAAAGTTTATGGCTAAATTTTGTCCGCTGTTTTCTTCTTCGGGAGGAAACAGCATTTACATAGGCGGCGGAGATAGCAACATACTTATTGATGTGGGAATGAGCGCAAAGCAAACGGAGCAGGCGCTTTGGAACATCGGCGTTGACGCGGACAGTATCGGCGCGGTGTTTATTACTCACGAGCACTCCGACCATATCAGAGGTTTAAAGGTTTTCACAAAAAAGCATAAAGTAAAGCTTTTTATGACTGAGGGCACATATGCGGCGCTCTCCAAAACCGACGCTCTTGATAACGCCGCTGACTGCAATATAATATCGGAAAGCGGAGCCGATTTGGGCAGTATGCTTGTAAAGCCTTTCAGTACTTCCCACGATGCGGCTCAAAGCTGCGGATATACCATGGAGCTTTCAAACGGCAGGAAAATTTCCGTTGCAACGGATTTAGGAATAATGACCGATACGGTTTTAGGGGCAATAACAGGCTCCGACCTTGTAATGCTGGAATCAAACCACGATGTTAATATGCTTCAATGCGGCGGATACCCATATATGCTCAAACGGCGTATTTTAGGCGTTAAGGGACATCTTTCCAACGACACCTGCGCCGAAACCGTTGCAAAGCTTATAAAAACGGGGACTGCCAGATTCTTTTTGGGTCATTTAAGCCGCGAGAATAATGTTCCACAGCTTGCATACCAGACAAGTGTGTCGGCCTTGGCAGAGGCGGGGGCAAAAGAGGGCGAGGATTATCTGCTCCGCGTTGCAAAGCCTGTGTGGGACGAGAGGGCAATGATATTATGATGAACATTCACCTGATAGTTTTAGGCAAGCTTCGGGAAAAATATATGTGTGATTTCGCCGCCGAATACGAAAAAAGACTTTCAGGCTGCTGCCGTCTTACAGTAACGGTTTTAGAGCCCGTTAAGCTTTCGGATAATCCCTCACGGCAGGAAATCGAAAATGCGCTTTCAAAAGAAGCGGCTATGATAAAATCAAAAATCCCGAAAAATTCCTATGTTTTCTCAATGTGCATTGAAGGAAAACAAATGTCCTCAGAGGAGTTTTCAGAGAAGCTTCGTGATATTGCCCTTGACGGCAAAAGCACGGCGGTTTTCATAATCGGCAGTTCTTTTGGGCTGTCCGAGGAAATTAAAAATTTGTCCGATTACAAATTTTCAATGTCAAAAATGACTTTTCCCCATAAGCTTTCACGAATTATGCTTACGGAACAGCTATACAGAGCTTTTTCCATAATCGGCAACGGAAAATATCACAAATAATTCCCAAAAAAATGTAAATATTTATAAAAAAACAAAACTTTGTTTTTATTTTGTTAAAAAATTCATTATATGATTTACTCATAGAGGAGGTTCAGGGATATGCAGAAAGAAAAAATACTTGTTGTTGATGACGACAAAAACATTTGCGACCTTTTAAGAATGTATCTTGAAAAAGAGGGCTACACGGTGGTGCTGGCGCACAACGGAGTTGACGCGGTAAGCGTATTCGGCTCGGAAGCGCCCGACCTTGTGCTTCTTGACATTATGCTTCCCCAGCTTGATGGCTGGCAGGTTTGCCGTGAGATAAGAAAGACCTCTGAAACGCCCATAATTATGGTTACAGCCAAAGACGAAACCTTTGATAAGGTTCTGGGGCTTGAATTGGGTGCTGATGATTATGTTACAAAGCCCTTTGACACAAAGGAAATCGTTGCGAGAATAAAGGCGGTTCTGCGCCGCACCTCCGCCGTTAAGGACGGCGACACGAAAGAGGTTCGTTACGATAAGCTTGTAATAAATCTTTCAAACTACGAAATGAAGGTAAACGGCGTTGCGGTTGATACCCCGCCCAAAGAATTGGAGCTTATTTATCACCTTGCAAGCAATCCCGACCGTGTTTTCACCCGTGACCAATTGCTTGACGATGTGTGGGGCTTTGATTATTACGGTGACAGCCGTACTGTTGATGTTCACATTAAAAGACTTCGTGATAAGCTCAAAGGCGTTTCCGATGAATGGGAACTGCGTACAATCTGGAGCGTAGGGTATAAATTTGAAACACATGGAAAAAAACAGTAATTTTTTTAAAAAGCATTTAAAAAGAATTGAAAACTTTTTTATCCATAAGCCGCTGTTCCTGAAATATTTTACCATAATGACATCGCTGATACTTGTAAGTTACTTTGTTCTTACCTCTGCCCTTTTTGTATTTCTTTCAAACCGCTGGTCAAAGGAAAAGAAAGAAACGCTTACCGATAATGTCACCAGAAACGCCCAATACTGCGAGAGAATTTTCGGAAGCTGCAGCAATGACGAGGAGCTTAGCAACGCAATGCTTCTCGTATGCAATAACTTAGGGGTTACCTCAGGTGCCATAAATGCAGATGTGTTTTTCTGCAATGTTCAGGGCAAAGTGGTTTTATGCAAAGAAAGCTTTTCTTATAACTTCGGCAATGATGAAGAGTGCAAGCTTCACAAGAATTTCGATTTGCCTGACAGCATAATGGAAACTGTTGAAAACGGGCTTTACATCAGCGACGAAAAAATCCCCGGAATATTTGACGAAAGGACATTTTTGGCAGGCGCACCCGTTAAGGTAAACGGCAAAATTATAGGAGCCGTTTTTGCCGCCGAAGCGGTTGAAAACAGTTTCAGGGAATATACAGGCAACATTTTAAGAATGTACCTTTCCTCGGCGCTGTTTGCGGTTTCTCTGTCATTTTTGGTGGTTTACGCCTTTACCGCAAAGCTTACCAATCCTCTGCGGCAGATGTCAAACGCGACAAAGGCTTACGCACAGGGTGATTTCAGCAAGCGTGTTGCAGTAAGGGGCTCCGATGAATTTGCAGAGCTTTGCCAATCCTTTAACAGAATGGCATCTGCGCTTTCAATACTGGAATCATCAAGGCGAAGCTTCGTTGCCAATGTTTCTCACGAGCTGAAAACACCTATGACAACAATCGGCGGCTTTATAGACGGTATGCTTGACGGCACAATTCCTCCAGAAAGACATGAGGAATACCTGCAAATAGTTTCAAATGAAATAAAACGGCTTTCACGGCTTGTAACCTCTATGCTCAATCTTTCAAAAATTGAGGCGGGCGAGCTGGAGCCTAAATACAGCGATTTTGACATTTCATCGGTAATAATTGACTGTATGCTGAATTTTGAGCAGGCTATTGAGAAAAATAACATTACGGTTGAAGGCTTTGAAAACATAAGAGCTGTTCCGGTTCACGCCGACCGCGATATGATACATCAGGTAATTTACAATCTTGTTGACAATGCCGTAAAATTCACTCCCGAAAACGGTACGATTTCAGTGTTTGCCGGTGAAAACAACAACGATCAGATATATGTATCCATTCAAAATACAGGCGACGGTATTTCCCCCGAGGAAATCGGCAGAGTATTTGAACGGTTCTACAAGGTTGATAAATCCCGAAGCTATGATGTTAAAAGCGCAGGCTTAGGTCTTTACCTGTGCAAAACAATAGTTGAAATGCACGGCGGAAAGATTTTTGCCGAAAGTATTGAAGGTCAATTTACAAGGTTTACTGTTTTACTTGAAAAGAAGAAACAGGAAAAACCTAAAAAATAATGAGAGGTCATTTATATGAGCGAAGAAAACAAGAATACTGAATTTGACAACTCTTATGTGAATAACGGCGAGGCGTCTTCTCAGCCTGCGCAAAATTCCGATTTCGGGAATAACGCATCCCGAAAAGAAGCAACTCCCCCGCCTTACAGACCGCCTGTAAATTACGGTCAAACCGGCTACACTGCATACGGCGCAAATCAGCAATATTCATCATATACGCCGTACAAAACGCCAAAGCCTGAGGCGCCCCAGAAGCCCTCAAAGGGCAAGAAAAAGGGCGCAGCGATAGCGGCAGTCATTATCTGTGCCGTGCTTGTACTTTCTGTGGCAGTTGTGGGCATAGTATTTGTTATGAAAGACAATCCGCTGAAAAAAGGCGAAAACACTACCGGGGACAATGCTCAATTAAATCTTGTTGAAACGCCCGGGAACAGCACACAACAAGCTGAAACAGACGGGCCGCTTACCTCAGGTCAAGTGTATAACAAGGTGTATGAAAGTTCCGTAGGCATTATAGTTTATACAGGTAACCGCCAGACGGTCGCCTCGGAGGGCTCGGGAATAGTTATGGGGCTCACGGGCGACGGCAACGCCTCATATGTTATCACCTGCGCCCATGTTATAAATGTTCAGAGCCCCAAGGTGCTTGTACAAACTCATGACGGCGAGCAATATGACGCTGTTGTGGTAGGCATTGATTCAAAAACGGATATAGGCTTGCTTCGTGTTGAAGCAAGTAATCTTAAAGCCGCTGAATTTGCAAATTCCGATTCTCTTTCGGTAGGCGACACGGTTTATGCCATCGGCAATCCCGGCGGAACACAGTTTTTCGGTTCTTTCACAAACGGAATGGTTTCCGCAATCGGCAGACCTGTTGACAGCCCCGTAGGCTATGAGGTTCCCTGTATTCAGCACACTGCGGCCATAAATCCCGGCAATTCCGGCGGTGCGCTCGTAAATGAATACGGTCAGATTGTTGGAATAAACTCATCAAAAATTGCCTCTACGGAATATGAGGGCATGGGCTTTGCCGTACCGTCTGTAACGGTGAAGGAAATTGTTGACGAGCTTATAAAGAACGGCGCTGTTACCAGCAGGCCTGCTCTTGGCATAAAATTTGCGCCCGTATCGTCAAGTCAGGTTTATTCAATTATCGCCCGTTCAAACAAGCTTCCCGCCGGCTCGATTATCATTGACAGCATATCATCAAGCAGCGATTTGAATAATCAGAATGTTAAAAGCGGCGATATGATTCTTGCTGTTAACGGTCAGGATTTGGAAAGCTATGAAACACTCCTCGATGTTGTTGACAACGGAAAAATCGGCGACACAATAAAGCTTAAAATCGGCAGAGTTGACGCCGATTACAATGTTACAACCTTTGAGGTTGATGTTAAACTTATATCAGATGCTTCCACAACATATGAGCAGGACAGCGGAACACAGAGCTACACTTTCCCCTTTAACCAGTAATAAAAATCATATACTATGCTGTGTTTTGGGTTATAAAATCATAATTATTTGTGAAATTTCAAACAATTTGTTTTTTACCCTTTACAAATTTACAATTCGGTGATAAAATGACTAGTGGAATACTTGGATTTGGGTAGATTCAAGTGTTCTGGGTTTTTGATGGAATGTGATGGCTAATGGATTAGATTATCCGTCGTGAGCGTACTGAAAGAGCCTTGTTTTGCGGGAAGCCGGAGGGCGTGCCTGACCGATTTCCGCATTATGATGTAATTTCTTTGCGCAGCGGCGTTCCGGCGGCTGCCGAAGCAGGTACCGTTTAAGTTGCAACATCAGCATCCGGCATTCGGTAAACCATAGCCTATGAGTCTTTTGATTCGGCGGCGAGGGTGGGACAGGTTGGTACACTGTTGCCGCGTATGCGGCTGACCCGAAAGAAGATACTGTTATAAACGGCGTTGTGCTCCGAATGAAACCCTAAAAGCCCTGTCTTTGCGGACAAGGGCTTTTTAAATTTACAGGGACAGTTTTATGCCGAGTGCTTAAACCGTCCCTGTTTTTTATTTTACCATTTGCATCAGATAATATATAATTCCGTAAATCACGCCTGCGAATATACCGTATGCGATAACGGGGCCTGCAATTTTAAATATATTTGCACCCACGCCCATAACAAAGCCTTCTGTTTTAAATTCAAGAGCGGGCGATACAACGGAATTGGCAAATCCGGTTATGGGTACAATCGTTCCCGCACCTGCGTGCTTGGCGATTTTATCAAAAACTCCTATTCCCGTAAGAATTGCGGTGATAATAATCAGTACCGACGGCGTTAACGCCTTTACATATTCCTCGGAAAAGCCCTGACGAGCGAAAATCCAGTTGAGAAACTGCCCAAAGGTGCATATAAGACCGCCGATAAGGAAGGCTTTTATACAGTCGATTATTTTCGGTGAGGGCGGCGAAGCTTTTTTCGCCATTTTGTCATATTCATTATTGCTTGTTGACATATAATCACTCCTTTTGCATTATTCTTTCCGAAAGCAAGAAAAAAATTCAAGGTTTAAATCCCTTTCCTGTTTGCAATAATAAAAAATATATGCTATACTCAAACAAAAATTAAATTCTAAATTTTGACCGTTTTACGGAGGTCTTTTATGGTCGGATATATTGATGTGGGCGGCGGAATGCGAGCCGTTTACGGTGCGGGAGTGCTTGACCGCTGTCTCGATGAAAATATTGAATTTTCATATTATCTTGGTGTTTCCGCAGGAAGTGCAAACATAATATCCTTTCTTGCCGACCAGCGGGGAAGATGTTTGAGGTTTTACAACGATTACTCCTTTCGCCGCGAATATATGAGTTTTCATAATTTTATAAAAAAAGGTTCGTATATTGACCTTGACTATATTTACACCACTCTCACCGCTCACGGCGGAGAGGACCCTCTCGATTTTGAAAAAATGAGAAGCAAGGATTGTGAATTTTACATTGTTTCAACCGATGCCGAAACGGGCAAGCCCGAATATTTCAGTTTTTCCGATATTCAGGAGGACGATTATTTCGAGCTGAAAGCCTCATGCTGTATTCCTATGGTGTGCAAAGCGTATGAGAAAAACGGCAAGGCGTACTATGACGGCGGGCTGTCGGACCCTGTTCCCATTCAAAGAGCGCTGGATGCAGGGTGTGACAAGGTGGTAGTAACGCTTACCCGCCCCGTAGAATACATGAAGCGTCATAGACTGCCCGCAGGTTTCTTTGACAGGGCGGTAAAAAAGTATCCCGAAACCGCAAAGCTGCTTGTATCTTCTGTTGATAAATACAATGAGGATATTAAGTATATTCGGGATTTACAGGAAGAAGGCAAGGTGCTTATTGTGGCGCCTGACAACTGCTGTAATGTAAACACATTAAGCAGAAATAAAAATGACCTTAACGCTCTTTACAACAAAGGTATAAAAGATGCAGAGAAAATCAAGGCTTTCATAAGGGATTGAGTATAGTGAACAATCGAAAGAAAAAGAACAGGTTTTTAAGGTTTATCATAATTTTGCTTGTCGCCGTTATACTGTTTAAACCGGCAGATTATATTGTAAGCGAAATTGTCGATTTGAAGGCGTATAAGGACGCAACGCAGGTCAACGACGAGGTATGGCGCGTCGTACATAACAAGATAGCGACAAGAAGTGCGTTGACCGATGAGGATTATGAAATGATTTTTTCCCAGACAGGCTTGGGCAGACCCGCAGTTGACCGCTTGATATGGGACGGCAACGAGGAGCTAATTGAAGATTACAGAGATTATTACACAAAGGATAAGGACTATGACTGCGAGAGAGCGGGAATTTTCGCACATCACGAAGTAATAACCGACAACGAGGGAAACACGATTTCCAATCCGCCTTTCGCCGATATACAGGACGGTGACATCATTCTGACGCTGAGTATTCACTCTCTCGGCTGGCGCCACGGTCACGCGGCGATTGTAACTGACGCAGGAAAGGCGCAAACCGTTCAGGCTGTGATGATGGGTAAGCAATCCGGCTTCGGTTCTCTCGCCGAATGGAACAATTTTCCGCTTGTTGCTGTGCTTCGTGCAAAGAATACTGACAGTGAAACAAGATCGAAAATTGCCGATTATGCCGCAGAAAATCTTATCGGTATTGAATACTCCCTGTTTTCGGATATATTTGGCAAAGGCGATGGGGACGAACTCCCCGAATCGACACATTGCGCACATTTAGTTTGGTATGCTTATAATAAATTCGGTATAGATATTGATTCAAACGGCGGAAATATTGTAACGCCCTATGAAATACTGCACAGTGAAGAACTTGAAATCGTTCAGATTTACGGAAATATAATATAAACGGTAACGGAAAAGGAGAAAGTCAAGATGAAAAAGATAATCGCTTGTATTTTACTTATCACTATATCGGTTTTGTTTGCCGCCTGCGGCGCAAAGGACAAATTTGAAAAGGCCGGTCCTGCGCCTGAAATAACGCAGGCAACCGAGGACACGGCAACTACAACAGAGCCTGAAACAGAGCCTGTTTCGGAGGAACCGACCGAGGAGGAAACCGAAAGCGAGGAAAGCTCCTCAAAATCCTCTGTCTCCCCTACCAAAGCCCCCTCGAAGCCTAAACCGTCAAGCACAAATTCTCAACCCTCTTCTTCAACCACAACTGCAACAACTGCAACTTCAACGGAGAACACAACACCCTCTCCCGAACCGTCAACGGACGCTCCGCAAAGCGAAGTCCCATCCGAAACTGCAGGCGACACTAATAATTCGGGAGAAACAGAAGTATAATTATGGGCACCTCTGTACAAAATATGTACGGAGGTGCATTATTTTGAAAAAAAGTATAAATAAGGAAAATTTTAAAAAGGGTTTATATTCTGCCGCCGCACTCGGCCTTTGTCTGACTGCTCTTTTCTCTTTTTGGATGTCAAACAGAAAAAACAATCTGCCGAAAGAAGATGCTTCATCGGAAACGAGCACTTCACAGATGCAAACTACCAAAGAGGAAAAGCGTGTAAACGAGCCTGTTACAAGCATTAAGGACGACCGTTACACCACAACCGAAGCGCCCACAAGCTTTTATTTTGCAATGCCTCTTGAAAACGGTATAAGCCGTGAATTTTCAAAGGGAGAGCTTATCAAAAACGCAACCACCGGCGATTGGCGTACTCATAACGGTGCGGATTATAAGGGCGTTGCAGGCGACCCTGTTAAGGCAATATACGGCGGCACGGTAACTGCTGTGCGTGACGACCCGTTATGGGGAACTGTTGTATCAATCGACCACGGAAACGGTATTACCGCTGAATACAGAGGCTTTGCAAAGGACAGCACATTACAGCCCGGTGCTACTGTAAAAATCAACGATAAAATCGGTACCTTGGGCGAAATACCCATTGAAAAGGCAGAGGGCGTGCATTTGCACCTTGAAATTTACAAAAACGGTGTTGCTGTTTCCCCTGCCGATTACACGGGCAAGAATGTTACACTTTAATTCTATTTACGCACAGCAAGGCAAAGGCTTGTATTCTCAAAAGCATTAAGGGGATTTTGCGGATTTGCACGGTTATACAAAGTGAAAAACCGTGATGTGGTTTCCTGCGGCGTTAAATGCTCATAAACACGAAATCCGCAGTCGGAAAGCAAGCGGATAAGCTCTTTTTCGCTGTAACGCCCGTACATGGGCTCATCTGCGCCTTTTGCTAGCGCCGCCTGCTTTTCAGCCCGCAAATCCGTGTTTTTATTGGGATAGTCAAACACCAGCGTACTGCCCTCGCAAAGCAAATCCCTTAAAGTGCAAAGCAAGCGCACGAAATCCGCCGTTGTAAGATAATATACAAGCCCCAAAAGACTGCAAAAGGTATTTGCGCCCCAATCAAAATCGGGATTGTTTTTGAGGGCTTTTTCCCAACCGTTTTCAGTTAAATCCGCGGCAATATACCGTACATTTTCGGGCGGAGTTATCCCGCCAAGGGCAAGGCGTGCAATTTTATCCTGTATCATATTTTCACGGTCAAGCTCGAATATTTTCAAGCTTTCTGCGTACGGCGGCTGACGGTAAGCAAATGTATCATACCCTGAGCCCAAAATCAAGTATTGCGATGCGCCGAATTTTGCCGCATTACAAAGCGAATCTTCGCTGAACGCCCCGCGGGACAGCACCGATGGGCAAAGATACTCTGCGGCGATATACGACAAAGCCTGTTTCGGTGTGCCCTCAAACTGCGGGTTGAAAAACGAAATACCCTGAGCCATATTAGAACATATACTTTCATATTCTTCGTCTGTTATAAGCTTTCGGGAAACACTGTCCTCCATCACTTGTACCGCATGCTCCTCGTTATGCCATGCGCGGGCGAAAAGTGATGTGAGAGCGGTCATACTTTCTTTTTTATCCATTAAAATCACCTCGTTATTCTTAATACCTCAAATTGAAGAAAAGTTCAAGACTTGATTTTTTCGCCGTTTTGTGGTAATATAAGGGCAGAAAACAGGAAAAAATTTTTTAAATGCCGTTTAGAAAAACGGCATTTTTTGTTTACTGCAAATACAAAGTATGGTAAAATTTAAGGTGAGGTGGAAAATCATGACATCGGTTTATTTTTTTGATTATACGGATAAATGCTTAAAACTTCCCGAAGCTTTTCCCGAAAATGTAATTTCCCACTGCAAAAAAGATGAAAGCCTTAACGCTGCCGCCGCCCTTATTGATATGGGCGTTTTAAATCTTCACTATGAAGAAAACGGCAAGCCTCTGGCAGACAACTGCTTTGTGAGCATTTCTCACAGCGAAAATATGATTGCCGTTTGCACAAGCGATAAGCCTGTGGGCATAGATATTGAGTATATTGATGATAGCCGAAATTTTTGCCGCCTTGCAGATAGATTTTTCAAAGACAAAGAGCTTGAAGCCTTCAATAATAGCCCCACTGCCCTTACCTTTTATGAGATTTGGACAAAAAAAGAAGCGTACAGCAAAATCCTCGGTACGGGAACAGCGGAAATTTTCAAAGGCTTTGATGTATTTTCACTAAACGATGTTATTTTTAATACAGAACAGGCAAACGATTATATAATAACGCTCTGTGAAGAGGGATAAAAATATGAAAATAAAAAGGATTTTAAAAATAACTGCAATTGCCGTTTGTGCCGCACTCGTCGCCGCACCGCTGACAGGCGCAGGGGTTTATTTTGCCCGCGGCAACCTTTCCGGCTGTGAGGTGAGCGACGATTTTAAAAACGGTCTTTCGGCAAACGCCTCAAAGGCTCAAAACGGTGAAATACGCATAATGTCCGCTAATTTACTTGTTGGATATAAAAGCTGGGGCGGCCTGCCCGTTAAGCCGAGAGCCATGATGTTTACGGAACTTTTGGCGGCTTATTCTCCCGATGTTATAGGGCTTCAGGAGGTTTGTGACGGCTGGTACTGCGCTTTACGCAATATGCCCGACGGATACCGTCTTGTTTATCCCATTTCCACAGGTGTTTTTGTGAATATGACCGCTTTGGCATATAATTCAAACAAATTGGAACTTTTGGAAAAGGGGAAAATCGTATTTCACGAGGGAAACAATCCCCGTTTAAGGCGTGTTGTATGGGCTTTGTTTGAGGTTAGAGACACCGGAAAGAAATTTATTGCAACATCAACGCATTTTGACCTGATGAACTCCGATGACGATACCGTTAAGCTTAACATTATGCAATCGGAGGCGGAAGGCTTTACAGCGCTTATAGGCTCTCTTTCATCAAAATACGGCGCAGATATTCCGATTTTTTCAACAGGCGACTACAACTCCAAGGAAAACACACCGGAAACAGAAAAGATTGACGCTCCCCAAATTTACGAATATCTCGCTGAAAAGCTTAACGACAGCAAGTACTGCGCGCAAAGTACATACAGCGGCTCCGAGCAAACCCTCGAACAGCCCTTATATGACCACATTTTTTACACAGGAAAGGCTGTACCCACCCGTTATGAATTGCTTTCACAACCGTATTTAAACGATATGTCTGATCATTACCCTGTCTTCTGCGATTTTTCAATATAACTGCGAGGGCTTAAAACTATGTATATTAAAAACAACATATTAAAATCAATTTACAGATTTCTTTTTCTTGTTCTTTGCGAGGCGGGAATTATATTGCAGTATGCCGCAATAGCGAAGACAGGAAGCAGAGATAATCTTATTATGCTTTCCTGCTATTACACAATGATTTCAAATTTCATATGCTTTTTGTATTTTTCTTATCTTACGGTAATTCGTCCGAAGTCGGAAAAATCGGCGGTGAAAGGCGCAATAGTTATGTGCATTGCCCTTACAGGTATTGCATATCATCTGCTTTTGTCGGGCAATATGGAGGCGGGCGGAAATTTATCGCCAATGCTTATAATATCCAACCAACTTGTGCACACCGCGGTGCCTTTAATGGTATTTTTTGATTATCTTTTATTTACTCCCAAAGGCTATTTTAAGAGCTTTGACCCTTTGGCTTGGACTTTAATACCCATTGCGTACCTTATTTTTGCGGTTATTCGGGCGGAGATAAGCCCCCTTATGTTCAGCGGATTCGGCGGCACTGCAAGCCGTTATCCCTATCCCTTTATGGATTTTGATTTGCTGGGCGCGGGAAAAGCAGTATTGGTGATTATTGTAATATCCGTTATATACATAGCCATGGGATATCTGCTTTATGTGCTGGACAGATTATTGGGCAAGAAAAGAAAATAAATTAAGGGAACGCTTGCTCCATGCGTTCCCTTTTCTTTCAGTCTGTATGAATATCCGTTTTCAGTTTTATTTCACCGTTAGCACCCAAAGTGGCGATAATGCCGTTTTCCTCAACGGTAGTATGCAGTTCCGCGTGTGAACGGTGCAACTTTAAACGCACATCGGGGAATATACGTTTATACGAATTGGTAACAACGGCAACGTCAGGGGAGATTTTCCGCAAAAAATGTGATGAGGTTGAACCGAAAACTCCGTGGTGCCCTACTTTAAGCAAGTTTACCTTGCCTACTTTTTTTGCAATGCGGCGCTCATCTCCGGTCTTATAGTTCATATCCCCTGCCAATAGAACCCTTGTACCGTTACATTCTACCAGCGTAACCACGGTATGGGTATTTTCGCCATACTTAAAAATGCTTTTTTCAGCGCCTTGGCCGCAGTAATAAAAGGTTATCCTGAAATCGCCCATTTCAACGGTTTTGCCGTCAAAATCCGTATAAACGGGCGTTTTTGTTTTCGTGAGGGCGTCAAGCATCTGATTATAGACCTCTGTGTTATCCCAACGGATTCGCTCCATAACAAACACTGTATTTTCATCATAAGGACGCAGATACGCTCCGCCAACGCAAATTTCGGGGTGCAATATAACGGTATCAAAGCCGCCGATGTGGTCGGAATGGGCATGAGTTCCCAATATAAAATCAAGATACACCGTTCCGTCTGCCCCACGGCAGTTGTTAAGCAGATAATCCACCACAAGCTGTTCATATCCGCCGGTATTCAGATGGGGCTTATCGGCAGGAAAATCCGTATCCTCCGCCGCATCAATCAAGGCAAAATGACCGTTGCTTTCAAGCAAAATACAATCTGACATTCCTGTGTTTAAAAAATGAATACGATTTCTGTTTTCGCCCATAAATTAACCTCTTTTAAGATATTTTTCCGTTGCATAAGCAAAGGCGTTATCTTCATTACTGCAAATTACGGCGGCAGATTTGGCTTTAAGCTCGTCGCAGGCGTTTTCCACCGCAAGGGGCGTTCCCACAGCCTCAAACATTGTCAAATCATTGCGGCTGTCACCCATGGCGATACACCGGCTCTTTTTGACTTTAAGCTGTTTGCACAGAGCCATGAGTGCAGAGCCTTTTGTTACATTTGCCTGCAAAATTTCCATATTGCTTTGCATTGATGTGGTTAAAACCACCTCAGGCATTGCACCGATACGCTCAAAGGCTTCTTTTCTCTCATCATCGTCACGGAAGAAAATATTAAACATCTCCGCGCAACTCTCGCAGTCATTTAAAAGAGCGCGGGAATCCGTGTATCCCTTTCGTGTTTCGTCCATAACGGTGTGATAATTTTCTTCTATTCTGAAATAGTCGTATGCTTCTTTATTCAGAAAGCGCTGTTCGGTTTTCGGAATACCGTCGGCATATATTTCAATCATTGTGTCATATTCGGACAGTATTGCAAAAATTCTGTTGGTCAATTCCGCAGGGAAGGTATGCTCAAACAGCACTTTTCCGTCACGGTCAAAGCAGACGGCTCCGTTGGAACAGATACAATGGGTATATGGCTTCTTTGTACGCAGTATTTCGGGCATTTCATAAAAGCTTCGTCCCGTTGTGGGTACAACAAACGCCCCTTCTTTTACTGCTTTTTCCATTGCACAAAGATTTTCATAACTTACCGTGCCGTCATCATGGAGAAGTGTGCCGTCCAAATCCGTTGCAAGCAGGCGGATTTTAGGCTTTCTTTGCCGCTGAATTACAAATCTTTCCAAAGGGTATGTCCAGATTGTAGGCACATTTATAATAATACACTTTGCAATTATCTCGGTAAGGGGAGTGCTCCATCCGTTGTTTACCATGATTGTACCCACAACTGAGCCCAGCCACGAATCAAACATAATTGTAAGCGCTACCATTAACACATACAAAAAACTTGAAAATGCGGCGTTTACATCTGAATGAAAGGTAAGTTTGCGGTTGATAAGATACGCCGCTACATAACCCACCGTTGTTGATATGGCATAGGAATAAAGATATCCCTTATATTCAATACCCATAAAGTGCAAAAGCGCGTTATCCGTAACGGGTACGGCGTTAAGCTCATCAAAAACATTATAGAGCAAAAACATATATATGCACAAATCAAGTGCGGTTGTTACCACAATGCATATATTGAATTTTATGAATTTCCACAGCTCGGGATGGCGGGCGGTGAAAGACTGATGTTCGGTTTTTTCCATTTGAATTTATGCGTCCTTTTTCTTTCTGTGAATTACAAATCGGCTGAGAGGATATGTCCATATTGTAGGTACGGTCATTACGATAAGTTTTACAAGCATATCAACCCAGAAATTGTTCCAGCCGTTTCTTGTAATCCATGTGCCTAAGAATGCGCCGAACCAGGTGTTGAATGTAATTGTACAAAGCACCATTACGGCATACATTATGCTTGAAGCAACGGGATTTGCGTCCGACTTAAAGGTGAGCTTGCGGTTCATAATAAACGCCGCCGCATAGCCGATTACGGCAGATATGAAATAGGAATACATATAGCCTTTGTATTCTATTCCCAAAAATTCAAGCACGGGGCTGTTTTCCACGGGAACGCCCTGCAAGGAACGGAAAACGCCGTATTGAAGCACGGCATAAACCGCCATTTCCAGAATTGATGTGCTGGCGCCTGTAAAGGCAAATTTAATGAACTTCCAGATTTCTTTGTGCTTTTCGGTAAAAGCCGTTATTTTTTCTTTCATATAAAGCTCCTAACAAAGTATTATTGTCCAATCAACCCCATTTTAATTTATCACAGTCGGTCTGTTTTGTCAATCGGAGAGTTTTGTATTTATTTAAAAACAACCCCTCTGCACTTTGTGACATCTCCCCTTTCAGGGGAGACAAGGGGTAGGGGACGGTGCCCACACCGTCCCACAAAATCACATAAAAACCAACGACGAAAACCGATTTTTGCCCCCTCTGACGAGGGGGCCGGCGTGGCGATGCCACAACAGGGGGAGAGAAAAACTATTTGTTAACCGAATTTTTATCTCTCCCTCCGGCGTTTCGTCCAATTTACGGGACGGTGTGGGCACCGTCCCCTACTGAGAATTTTTATGTATTCCCTCGGTCGGGCGATTCGTGAATCGCCCCTGCTTTTTCTCTCCCTCCGTCAAAACCTACGGTTTTGCCACCTCCCTCGTCAGATGGAGGAAAATGATTACCGTAAAATCAAAATCAGATAATTAAAAACCGTACAACGGGCAAAACGCTTTGTTGTACGGTTTTATTTTTTGGATTTGTTTTCTTAACTGTAATTTTTACAAAGGTATTCCATTGCCATTCGGTAACCGTCAAGGCCTTTACCGATAATATGCTCTTCGCAAGCCATACCTGCATAAGAAATCTGTCGAAAATCCTCACGCTTGGTAACATCTGAAATATGCACTTCAACTGCGGGAATTTTCACGGATTTAAGGGCATCTAAAATCGCTACGCTTGTGTGTGTATAAGCGGCGGGATTTATAACTATTCCGTCAGTCTTGCCGAAAGCCTGTTGAATTTTATCAACGATATCCCCCTCGTGGTTGGATTGAAAGCATTCGGCTTCGCACCCGAGTTCATCTGCCCACGCTTTGATTTTTTTTAGCAGAGTTTCATAATTATCGTTGCCGTAAATTCCCGGCTCACGAATACCCAGCATATTTATATTCGGTCCGTTGATTACAAGAATTTTCATAGAGCGTTTATCTCCTTTACAATTCTTTCGGCAACTTCTTCTATTGTGCCGTTGCCGTCGATTTCAATATCGGCGAATTTGCGATAACGGGGCATTCTTTGTTCATAAAGTGCTTTTACACCGTGCATTTGTGAAAGAGGTCTGCCGTTTGTGGGCAACAAGTCGGCGTCACGGTTAATAAAAACTATTATTCCGTTTTGCTTTAACGGATTATAGTTTTCTTCACGGGTTATAACTCCCCCGCCCGTTGCGATTACCTGCATTTTTTCTTTTCCCACCGAAATTACCGCATTCGTTTCGCACTGGCGGAAATAATCTTCGCCTTTTTCGGCAAAAATTTCGGGAATCGGCTTATTTTCGGTTTGCACAACAACTTCATCGGTATCAACAAGTTCTTTTCCTAGTTTTTCCGAAAGTGCTTTGCCTACGGTAGTTTTTCCGCAGCCTGCCATACCGATGAGGACTATATTGCACATTTGCATTTTAAGTGTATTTTCAATTTTTTCGCAGACGGACGTATCAACTTTTTTGTCAAAGAAAATCTCATGTGCTTTTTTTGCCTGAGCCACAAGCATTGAAAGTCCTGACGCACAAGGAATGTTTCTCTTTTCTGCATCAAGAATGATTTTTGTTTTAAGGGGATTATATACAACATCAAGTACCCCTTTAAGATTTTTGAAATCGTCAAGATTTACAAGGGATTTTAAGTTGTTAGGGTACATTCCCACGGGAGTTGTATTCACAATAATTTCACCGTCATAGTGAAGATAAAGATTATCGTAGTTGTTTTCGGTATTCAAATCAACGACAATTATCTCATTTGCACCGTAGTCACGAAGCACCGCCTGTACTGTTGCGGAAGCACCGCCGCCGCCTAAAACTACCGCCTTTTTGTCCTTTACATCTATACCCGACTTTTCAAGCATATATACAAAGCCGAAATAGTCGGTATTATCTCCGCAAAGTTTTCCGTCTCGTACGGTAATTGTATTTACCGCACCGATTTTCTCGGCTTCGGGGGAAATTTTATCAAGATACTCAATTACTGCTTTTTTATACGGTATTGTTACATTGATTCCGTTGAAATTATGCTCTTTTAAAAATGCTTCAAGATTTTCGGGGGCAATTTCAAAAAGGCTGTAATCATTATTGCCTAATGCAGAATGAATTTGAGGAGAAAAGCTGTGGGGCAAATGCTCACCTAATAACCCGTACATTACATCACCTCCGAATAACTGCCTAAATAGTGGAAATACTCGCACTCATCACTCAACTGCTCTAAAATCTCATAAAATGCGTCATCGTAAACCGACGCCGCCACATCGAAATAAAACATAAATTCAAAGTCCTTGTTTTGTATGGGACGGCTTTCAAGCTTTATTATATTTATGCCCAATGCGTAAAAGCCAGCCAAAACCTGATAAAGTGCACCCGGACGGTGAGGAAGAGTGAGCACAACGCTTGTTTTATCCGCTCCGGGATAAATTTCCGCTTCCTTTGAAATGCAGATAAAGCGTGTGTAGTTGTTATCTTTATTCTGTACCGCATCGGAAATTACGCAAAGGTTATAAAGCTCACGGCAGTTTTCAGAGGATATCGCCGCAACATCTGTTCTGCCGCTTTCCATAACCTTTTTTGCGGCAACGGCTGTGTTTTCGCACACATTCACCTTTATATCGCTGTGAAGGCGCAAAAACTCACTGCACTGATTTATTGCCTGCTCATGAGAATAAATTTCTTTGATATTTTCAAGGCTTGCGCCACGATTCCCTAAAAGGCAATGGTTTATTTTCAAGCGGATACTCCTGACAATATAAAAATTGTGCTCCGCCATAAGGTCATAAACGCCGTTAACACTGCCTGCCGTGCTGTTTTCAATTGGCAGAACGCCGTATCGGCACAATCCCTTCTGGACGGCGTTAACCACATCGTACCAGCTCTTAAAATACGAAACATTGGGATATTTGAAGATTTTTTCGGCGGCAAGCCCCGAATAAGCTCCCGCAACGCCCTGACAGGCGACAATCGCCTTTTGAGGGAAAAGCTGCTGAGTATTTTTAAGGGCTGATTTGATTTTTTCGGATATTTCACCGCCCTCATAAAGATATTTGTGCTGATATGAACGGGAAACGCCCATAACCGTGTTATAGAGCGCTCTTGCATAGGTATCAAGCCCCTCGCCTGCCCTTTCGGCGACACGGTCAAGAAGCTGTTTTTCCCTTTGGGAATCGAGAACGGGCAGGTTGTTTTCTTTTTTATACTTTGCAACTTCAAGAGCCGTATCCATTCTCTCTTTCCAAAGGTCAATTATCTGATTATCCAAATCATTGATTTTTTCACGGATTTTTGAAAGGTCTTCCATATTGTACCATTCCTTTCCATATATCTGCGCAAAACTGAAAAGTTTATTCAAACTAAAAGGTCGAGAATTGTAAATGCCGTAACTGCCTCAACAACGGGAACGGCACGGGGAACTATACATGGGTCATGCCTGCCCTCGATTTTAAGTTTCTTTTCCGTTTTATCCTTTATGCTTACGCTGTTTTGCTCCTTATAAATTGACGGAGTGGGTTTAAAAGCCGCTCTGAAAATTATGGGCATACCGTTTGTGATACCGCCGTTTATTCCGCCGCTGTTGTTTGTAACCGTTTTTATTTCACCGTTTTCGATGCAGAAATCGTCATTATTTTCACTGCCGAAAAGTCCTGCCGCCCCGAAGCCGTTGCCAAACTCTATACCTTTTACGGCAGGGATACCGAAAATATTTTTGGCAAGCATATTTTCAACGCCGTCAAACATAGGGTCGCCAAGTCCTGCCCTGAGTCCCGTTACGGCGCACTCGATTATTCCGCCCACGGAGTCGCAATCAAGCCTCGCTTTATCAATTTGGGCTCGCATTTTCTCCCCCGCTTTATCGTTTATAACAGGGAAAGGCTTTTTACCGATATTCATTTCAGCCACGCTGACAGGGTTAAAGCTTTCATCGCTCACATCTTTGATTTTAAGAATATGAGCCTGAATTTTTATGCCCATTTCCTCCAAAACCTGCATACATACAGCCCCTGCAAAGCAAAGTGGAGCCGTAAGTCTGCCCGAAAAGTGACCGCCGCCTGCCACATCGTTAAAACCGTTGTAGCGCATAAATCCGCTGAAATCGGCGTGAGAGGGACGGGGTGTATCCGCTATGTTGTTATAATCGGCAGAACGGGTGTTGGTATTTCTGATTACTGCACAAAGAGGTACGCCGCAGGTTACGCCGTTTACAAGTCCCGAAATTATTTCAGGCTTATCCGCCTCTTTTCTCTGAGTAGAAAGCATACTTCTGCCGGGAGCACGGCGCTCCATAAATTCATATACCTTTTCAAGGTCAATTTTCTTTCCCGCAGGGAGTGAGTCGATAACAACCCCTATCCCCTCGGAATGGGACTGACCGAAAACCGATATTTTTATTTTATTTCCCGTCATTGATGACATCTGCCTTACCTCCCAAGCTGTTGAAATCCTTAAAGAAATCGGGGTATGATTTATTAACCGCCTCTGCCTCTGTTATATCCACAGGCAACTGACAAAGAGAGCTTAAAACTGCCGCCGCCATTACTATTCTGTGGTCATTACAGCCCTCAATTCTGCCGCCGATAAGCTCGTTTTCGCCCCAAATTACAAGTCCGTCGTCAGTTTCGCTGACTGCCGCCCCTGCCTTAGTGAGCATTGCGCCGACAGATGCTATACGGTCGCTTTCTTTTAGGCGAAGTCTGCCCGCATTTATAATATGAGTAACGCCCTTATCGCACATAGCCGCCGTTACGGAAATTACGGGGACTGCGTCGGGTATGTCCGAAGCGTCAACCATTGTGCCCATAAGCTTGTTTTTCTTAACTGTTATTTCGTTGCCGCTGACGGTCACTTGGGCACCCATACGCTTTAACACATCGAGAGTTTTTTTATCCCCCTGGGGTGAATTTACATCAAGTCCCGTTACCGTTACGCCGTCTTTACTCAGTGCTCCTGCGCAAAGGAAAAAGGAACTGTTTGACCAATCACCCTCCACGGAAATTTCAGAGGGGGAGATGTATTTCTGACCGCCTTTTATTTTATACACATTTTCCTGCTCTGTTATTTCAATACCGAATTGGGAGAGAGCGGAAACGGTTATGTTTATGTATGAACGGGACTCTACGGGAGGCAGCAGTCTTATTGTGCTGTCGCCTTCAAGCAATGGCAGGGAAAACAAAAGACCGCTTATAAACTGCGAGCTTACATTACCTGCAAGAACATACTCACCTGCCGCAAGCCGCCCCGAAATATGCAAGGGAAAATCGCTTCCCGTATGAAAGCAAATGCCCTTTTTCTCCATTTCTTCTTTTAAAGGGGAAAGAGGGCGCTGGGGCAATCTGCCGCGGCCCGAAACGGTTGCGTCAATGCCCAGAGCCGACACCACGGGGAGTAAAAAGCGAAGTGTTGAGCCGCTTTCGCCGCAGTCAAGACTTGCTTTTTCCTTAAAAGCGGCGGGAGTGACGGTTATAACCTCATTTTCTACCCTTATATCCGCTCCCATTGATTTTAAGCACTCCACCGTTGCCTCAATATCCTTTGAAAAGCAGTTGCAGTGGATTTTTGTTGGCTTATCGGCAAGCGCCCCGCAGATAAGAAGTCTGTGGGCATGGGATTTTGATGAAATTGCCCTGATTTTTCCCGAAAGTATTCGGGGAGTGCATCTCATTTCCATTCAGTTCAGCCCCTGCTTTATAAATTCCTTTAAATCCGTTACGGACACCTTTTGAATTTTGCAAAGTCCGTACTTTTGGGGTATAATCAGCGAAATTGTATCAAGACTGCGTTTTTTATCGGAAAGCGCCGCCGCATACAGCTCCTCTGCCGAAAAATCACAGCTTACGGGGAGTGAATTTACCTTTAAAACGGGCAAAAGAACCTTTGTAAAGTCCTCATTTACCATGCCTGTTTTGTACGCTCCCCTTGCGGCAATAACCATACCGATTGATACCGCATTACCGTGAGATATTGTAAGATTACTGCATTTTTCCACGGCGTGACCTATGGTGTGACCGAAATTGAGAAGCTTTCTGTCTCCCTGTTCAAATTCGTCACGGCTTACCACATCACGCTTTATTTCAACACAGCGTTTTATTACCTTTTCTATATTATCCTTAATGCTGTTGTTCTGCAAAAAGGTGAGAAAATCGCCGTCCAAAATCATACCGTATTTTATTATTTCGGCACAGCCCTCAGAGAAGGTTTCCTCGGGCAAGGTATTAAGTGTTTCACAGTCGGCATACACGGCTATGGGCTGATAAAAAGCGCCGCAAAGGTTTTTGCCCGCCTTTAAATTCACCGCCGTTTTACCGCCCACCGAGGAATCTACCATTGCAAGGACGGTAGTAGGAATCTGCACAAAATCCACGCCACGCAGATAAGACGCCGCCGCAAAGCCTGCCAAGTCCCCTGTTACGCCGCCGCCGAGAGCTACAAAAAGGTCGGTGCGTGTTATGCTGTTTTCGGCGCAAAACTCCTGTATTTCACCGAAAGTCAGGAGTGATTTTGATTTTTCACCGTGGG
Source organism: Candidatus Fimenecus sp. (assembly GCA_051881435.1). Taxonomy (GTDB): domain Bacteria; phylum Bacillota; class Clostridia; order Oscillospirales; family Acutalibacteraceae; genus Fimenecus. The sequence goes on from JBJEPW010000007.1 coordinate 45,099, forward strand.
GGAAAACAAACTCACAAACCGCAAATCCGCTTTTTTCAAGGGATTTTTTAACTGTTTCGCCGTAGAGAGAATGTACGGTATCGTCCGACACTATCACGGCACGGCAGGGCTCTTTAATCTCTCTTATTTTTTCGCCCACCGAGGAGAGAAAGCCCGAACCGATATAAACATTGTATTCTTTTGATGCAGAAACTCTAACTGTTTCCATACTGTCACCCGTCAATCTTTTCTTTCAGTATTCTGCCGTCACGCAAAAGGTCTGTCAGTCTTTCACGGTCGTTATCTTCCAAAGCTTTCTTATATTGTACTAAATTATTCACTATTGAGTCAATCTCTTTTATAAGATTATCCCTGTTTTCGAGGAAGAGCTCCGACCACATATTTTCGTTGAGATACGCAACCCTCGTTAAATCCTTATAGCTACCTGCGGAAAAGCCCTTGTGCAAAAGCGCCTCGGGACTTTTTACATATGCGTTTGACACCACATGGGCAAGCTGTGAGGTAAAGGCTATTATCTTATCGTGCTCCTCGGGCGTTGCAATCTGAATGTTTGTAAACCCGATTTTTAAGAATAGCTCCTTTACCGTTTCCACCGCTTGTTTCGGTGTGTCCTCATAGGGAGTTAAAATCATTGAGGCATTATTGAACATTTCCGCACTTGAATAATCAAAGCCCGAAAAATGATAGCCTGCCATGGGGTGCGCCCCTAAAAACACAAAACCGTTTTCTCTTGAAGTATCATAAAGGGCGTCGCACACATAGCGCTTTACGCCGCTTACATCCATAACGATTGCGCCTTTTTTGAAAAGAGAGGCGTTTTCCTTTATATAATTAACGGTTGCCTCGGGATAAAGGGATACTATCACCAAATCGCAAAGGGACAAATCCTCTTTTTTAAGCTCTTTTTCAATAGCCCCTGCAAACAGCGCTTTTTTCACCGGTTCGGGACTTCTGTTTGTGCCCCAAACCGTATGCTCCGTGCCGAAGGTTATGGCTTTGGCAAGAGAGCCGCCCATAAGCCCCAAGCCTATAATTCCTACCGTCATTTAATCAGCCCCTTATATATGCTTTCTGATATTTTCAACGCCCTTTACAACCTTTGCGAACTGAGGCGGAGTGAGCGCCTGAGGACCGTCGCAGAGAGCGCAGGCAGGATTATTGTGCACCTCAATCATAATTCCGTCCGCTCCGCATGCCGCCGCCGCATAAGCCATGGGCTCAACAAGGCGGGCAATACCCGATGCGTGGGAGGGGTCAACAACTACGGGAAGATGTGATTTTTCTTTAAGGAGGGGCACAGCTGAAATATCAAGGGTATTTCTTGTTGCGGTTTCAAAGGTTCTTATTCCTCTTTCGCAAAGAATAACCTTTTCATTTCCCCCTGCCATGATGTATTCTGCGCTCATCAAGAGCTCCTGAAGTGTGCTTGAAAGTCCTCTTTTTAAGAAAATAGGCTTATCAAGATGACCAAGCTCCTTTAAAAGCTCAAAATTCTGCATATTCCGTGCGCCCACCTGAATAATATCAACGTTTTCAAACATGGGAATGTGAGATGCGTCCATAATCTCTGTTACAATGGGCATACCTGTTACTTTTTTTGCTTCGAGAAGAAGCTCCAAGCCCTCTGCCCTCATTCCCTGGAAAGCATAGGGTGATGTTCTGGGCTTGAAGGCGCCGCCGCGGAGAATATTTGCACCTGCCGCTTTAACATCCTTTGCAATTTCTATAATCTGCTCGCGGCTTTCAACAGAGCAGGGACCTGCGAAAAACTGAAAATTGCCGCCGCCTATTTTATATCCCTCAACTTCAATGACCGTATCGTCGGGGTGGAAATTTCTGTTTGCGCACTTGTAAGGCTCCGAAATACGCTTTACATCTTCAACAATATCAAGGCTTTGGATAAGGTCGATATCCACACGGCTTGTGTCGCCGATAAGGCCGAGGATTGTCTGATACTCACCCTTGACCTCGTTTATCATAAGCTTTTGACTTTGCAGCCAGTTGGTGAGATTTTCAACCTTGTCCTTGTCTGCATGATTTTTAAGAATTACTACCATAAAAAATACTCCTTTACAATAAAAATTCCCACAGCTTTCTTTCGCTGTGGGAACATAAGATACAGATTTTCAAAAAATCAGCATGATTGTTCTTTTTTCGCAGCGAAAGAAGGCCTTGACTTTGTAAAGAAAAAGTTAAAGCAAAAGTAAAAGTATTCAGCTGCAAAAGTAAGAGTTTTCATAAAGATTTTACCTCTCTGTGCTGATTGAAAATAATTTTATCACCGATTTACGGCGGTGTCAATAGTTTTTTGTGAAAAAATTTATTGCTTTAAACAGTAAAAGCCATTCCAACCGTTTAGGGCGGTTTTCACTCTCCCCGCCCTCCGAGAGGGAGGTGGCAAAACCGCAGGTTTTGACGGAGGGAGTAAAAGAAATGAATAATTGATAATGGAAAATGAAAAATTGATATACACGATAATCGGTTGTAAGGATGGGACACAAGTGCCCGCCAGATAAATTACATCAAGAAAATTTCCATTTTCAACTTTCAATTTTCAAGTTAAAAAGCGCACTCCCTCAGTCAGCTTCGCTGACAGCTCCCTCTGAGAGGGAGCAGAACGGTTAACAGTCACGCCGTAGGTTTGTACATGATTTTGCGGGACGATGTTGGGCTCTGTCCCCTACGAATTATTATAAAATTTTATGATTACCGGTAGGGCGGGGGCTTGCCCCCGCCGCATGGTTATCTGTAAATTGACGGCGGGGGCAAGCCACCCGCCCTACATTGCAATCACAGAACCGTCCTCTAATTGTGCCTATTTACAATGCGTTATCATTTTGTGTAATGATATAACAAACATTAGCGTAAACAGATTTTTTTCTCATTAAATCCAAAAAAGTATTTACCTTGTATGTTCCCATGACTACTTCAGCTTCCGATGACTGATATCTTGCCAAAACATATATTTTTTTGTTAGGAGACTGTAATAATAGATGTGTTATTATTGCCTCGAAACTTTTTTGATACTCTTCACTAATCATATACGGTGTTAAACCTTCGAAGCGAGTATCATCTTGTACTACAAATCCCGGAATCTGCATTAGTGGCTCTCTATCTAAGTGTTGACATATATTAGTTCCTGCTACTTCATCTTTATGGGCATATAAATTATACCAACATCCTTTTTCACAGGTCAAAAATTTCCAATATTCATAATATCGTTCTTCATTTGTAATATAAATATTAGAATTTTTAGGTATGTCCTTTATATGCTTCTCTTGTCCAACACAGAAAACAACTAAATCAAACAATTCAATATCCCCCATTGATACTACGATACCGTCGTGGGTTTGTATATGATTTTGCGGGACGATATTGGGCTCTGTCCCCTACAAATTCATAGATTTTTATGGTTTGCTTGTAGGGGCGGGGCTTAGGTGCCCGCCCGAAAAATTTTATATGATTTTACGGCGGGAGCAAGCCCCCGCCCTACATTGCAATCGCAGAACCGTGCACCATATTGCGGAAAAAGAAACAAATTAAAGCATGAAAAGGCCTGTTTTTTTCATTGCCTTATTAAGTGTACGCTGTGCAAGATGGGCGGCTTTTTCCGCGCCCAGCTCTGCACACTCCAAAAGATACGCCTTATCTGCCATTAAACGCTTAAACTCCTCCTTAAAGGGACGAAGTTCACAGACTACTGCCTCGGCAACTGCTTGTTTAAAGTCGCCGTAGCCCTTGCCGTCAAATTCCGCTTCAATCTCGTCATAAGATTTGCCTGTACAGCAGGAATAAATGCCCATAAGGTTATTTATGCCGTCCTTGCCCTCTGCGTATCTTACCTTTGCCTCGGAGTCTGTAACGGCGCTCTTAATCTTTTTGACTATTACATTATCCTCGTCAAGCATGGAGATAAAGCCCTTGGGGTTGGGGTCGGACTTGCTCATTTTCTGCATGGGGTCCTGAAGCGACATAACACGGGCTCCCACCTTGCCGATAAAGGGTTCGGGGAGTTTAAAGGTGTTGCCGTAAACTGTATTAAACCTTTCGGCAATATCACGGGTAATTTCAAGATGCTGTTTCTGGTCGGCTCCTATGGGGACATAATCTGCCTGATACAAAAGGATATCCGCCGCCATCAATACAGGATATGTGAAAAGCCCCACATTGACATTTTCGGGATGCTTTTCGCTTTTATCCTTGAACTGCGTCATTCTTGCCGCCTCGCCGAACTGTGTGGAGCAATTGAGGATCCACGCAAGCTGTGCATGCTGAGGAACATGGCTTTGTATAAAAACTATGTTTTCCTCGGGGTCAAGACCAAGCGCCAAAAGGATTGCGTACATTTCAAGAGTCTGACGGCGCAACGCCTGGGGCTCGGGACGAACCGTAAGGGAATGTAAATCCGCAACGGCATAAAGGCAGTCATAATTTTTTGACATATTTTTCCAATTTTTCAGCGCACCAAGATAATTGCCCAAGGTGGGAGTTCCCGTGGGCTGAATTGCACTTAAAACTATTTTCTTTCTCTCTGCGGTGTTTTCCATATATCTCACCTTTCTTTATATACAGTATATTAAACTATTTTTTGCCTGTTTTGTCAACTGCGGAAAACCGAAACGATGCTATCGTTCCCAGGCTCTTTTTCTCATCTGTATGAAACATTAAATACAGCGTATGTACTCCGCTGACTGCTTTTACGGGCGTACAATATTCTTTATATCGCCGCAAAAAGTCTGCCTGAACGGCAACGGTTCCGATAGGCGTGTTGTGTGGACTGTCTAAAATTATATCAATATATCCGCTGTGTTTTGCAGACACCAAAGCGGCAAAAGACAGGTTTTTTTCTCCTTTTCTGAAATCGAAATCCCTATATTCCACACAATTGCCGTCCCGAATATGGGAAAGCATGTGCAATCCCTTCTTGCTCCTCGTTAAATAACAGCCACTTGTAAAACCGTCCTGCCGCACACGGGTTGCATACACTGCCCCTATTGGCTGATAGGGATTTAAAGGACCGCCGAAGCCGTGATTTGTCATTTGAACAAGATTTCCGTTTATATCCCCGATATGACCGTCTGCATTGAAATAAATTTTCTCAACGCAAACTCTGCGCTGCATATCGCTGTTGTTAAAACCTCGATGATAAAACAGATACCATTGCCCGTTAATCTGACAAAATGAACCGTGATTATTGCCCGACCGCAAGTCACATCCATCATTTTCCAATATATCTCCGCCAAATTTGTAGGGGCCTAACGGATTATCGGCTATTGCGTATGACATCATATGAACTCCCTTACCGTGGTCAGAGGGGTAAAGGATGTAATATCTTCCGTTAATTTTTCTGATGGAAGCACCTTCATAAAAGCCAAATTCGTCATTTTCTCCTGTAAACAGAACCCGCTCCGTATCTTTCTTTACAACAGTATAGAGTCCGTCTGTATCCTTTACCAATTCAGCGCCCAAAAGGCCTCGTGCATTAAATACAGGCCGTTGCCCCCATAACAAATATACTTTTTGATTTTCCCCCTCTCCCTCCACATACAGGGACGGGTCAATACTTGCGGTTTCACCGCCGTCATCATACAAAATCTTTTTTGCAGGGCTGAAAGGTCCCTCGGGATTTTTGCTTACAGCCATTCCCAGACACGGACCGCCTGCATTACAGGTTACAAGATAATACAAATCACCGATTTTGTTCACATCGGGCGCATACAATCTTGTGTTACACCAAGAAATACCGTCTGCCCTCTTGCCGTTCCAAATATATCCCTCACCTTTTCGCGATGCAAAGGACACTCCGTGGTCTGTCCAGTTTTTTAAATCGTTTACGGGCGAAGAAAAAACCTTATATTTGTAGGAACACCATGTCTTTGAGCCGATTTCGTCTCGGGAACCATATAAAAATACACGCTGTTCTCCGTTACTGTCGGTAAATACACGAGCCTCTACATCGGGAATTAACTCGTCAGGCGGTAAAATCGGATTGCCGCCCTGTCTTACATCAGATATTAGTTGTACCGCTTGTTTTTGAGTGAAAGTATTACTTTTCCTATAACTATGTAAAATCGGTTTTTTCAACATTATTACTCGCTTTCTTTTTTGGCTGTATGATAATCATAGCATAAAAACGATTACTCGGCAAGAATAATGAATCATATGTAAACTTGTCACGGCGGCGGGGAAATACCCCGCCGCAAATCTTTTTTATTTGCCCATATGACCGACAACGGTGAAAAAGTGAAAATACGCCGTAATATCAATTTCCCGGCATATTGGGTTCGACTCCCCTCACCTTATATGCCTCGGCAACAACTTTAAGCTGTTCCACAGTATTAAACTTTGCTCCCGACTCAACAACGGAAGTTTGGATATTTTTGGGAAGAGTATCGAAATACGCTTTAACCTCAGGTTTCATTTCGTTCATAAAAATCACTTTCCTTTCGAAATTGGGCGAAAAAATATCGCCCTGCAAGTATTTTTTGCAAAGCGATACACAATTATACATTTTCCTATTACAAAACCTTTGAGAGGAAGTCTTTAAGTCTTGGATTTTGGGGATTTTCAAAGAATTCATTGGGAGTGGCCTCCTCAATAATTCTGCCCTCGTCCATAAATATAACTCTTGTTCCCACCTCACGGGCAAAGCCCATCTCGTGAGTTACAACGACCATTGTCATACCGTCTGAAGCCAGTTCTTTCATAAGTTCGAGAACTTCTCCTACCATTTCGGGGTCAAGAGCTGAGGTCGGCTCATCAAACAAAATTACATCAGGATTCATTGCCAGCGAACGGACAATGGCAACACGCTGTTTCTGTCCGCCTGAAAGTTGTGAGGGATAAGAATCTGCTTTTTCCTCAAGGCCTATTCTTTTGAGAAGTTTCATTGCCTCTTCTTTTTTCTGTGCTTTAATCTCTTTAGCAGATTTTCTTTCGCTTCGTTTCAACTTTTTATTCTCTTTTTTTGCAACAATAACAGGCGAAAGCATAATATTCTCAAGGACAGTCTTGTTATTGAAAAGATTAAAGTGCTGAAACACCATACCCATTTTCTGGCGGTGAATATTTATATCCACCTTCATATCCGTTATATCAACACCGTGGTATAAAATTCTGCCGGATGTTGGGTCTTCCATACAGTTAAGGCATCTTAAAAATGTACTTTTACCTGAGCCTGAAGGTCCTATAACAACAACCTTGTCTCCCTGGTTAATTGTAATATCAATCCCTTTTAAGACTTCATTTTCGCCGAATGACTTATGTAAATCAATGACTTCTATCACTCTTTTTCAGACTCCTTTCGGTGATTTTTATCATAGCGGTAACAATAAGAACGAGCACAATATAGATTGCCGCCATTACAAGATACGGTATCATAAATTCGTAGTTGTTTGTACCTATATACTTAAACGCAACATAAAGGTCAGTAGCACCTACGAAGCTTACAATTGATGTGTCTTTTATGAGCGCGATAAACTCATTTCCTAAAGTAGGTAAAATATTCTTAACTGCCTGCGGAACTACAATTCTAACCATGGTTGAAAAGTAGCTCATACCAACAGACCGTCCGCCTTCCATTTGTCCCGGATCAACTGAATTGATACCGCCACGCATTATTTCCGATACATAAGCGCCGCTGTTCATACCGTAGATTATTATGCAAGATGCGAGTGCAGTTAATTGAAGTCCTAACAAAGGGCGAATTACATAATATCCCACCAAAAGCTGAACTACTAACGGTGTTCCTCTAAAAAAAGCAACATAAACTTGGCAAATCTTATCAAGCACTTTATTGATAAATCTATACTTTGGCATCACTTCAATTGAAGCAATAATCATACCGATTAGAATTCCGATAACAAGGCCTAAAACAGCTATCAAAAGCGTATTTTGTAAGCCTTCAAGTGCCATATGATATCCGCCGTTATCTATGAAAGCTTTTGTAAAAGCATTCCATTTTACTTGAAAATTACCCATTAAAATATCTTCCTTTAATAGTCATAAGTAGCCCCCGTTTGCTTTAACAAACGGGGGATTGCTGTTTGCTATAAAACAATATTACTGCATGCTGTTAATTGCTTTTGTAATACAAGCTGCGGGTGCCTCATCAATAATAACATAATCAACGTCACCGTTAAGCATTGCATTTACTGCGAGAGAGCCATTGGTATAACCGACAGACTTAGCTTTTAAGCCAGCAAAACCAAAGCCCTCGTCACCATCAACATAAGCATGACCGGTTGTACCTGTCTGAACGCCGATTTTTACACTTTCATCAAATGAATTGAGAATTTTTTCAACATCTTCTACTGTTTTGCAATCAGCAAATTTTGTATCATTGCTCTTAACAATAAGTTTCTGAGCTGCATTATAGTATGTATCCGAGAAGCTTACAAGTTTTGCACGTTCAGGATTAACCGTGATACCGGCCATACCAATATCTGCACCGTTTGTACTAAGTGTTGAGAAAATGGCATCAAAGTCAATAGTTTTTATAACAAGTTCTTTCCCAAGATAATCGGCAAGCATTTTTGCTAACTCCATATCAATACCAAGGAACTTGTCACCCGATGTATACTCAAAGGGTTCAAAGCCAGGCTCTGTAACAACAACTAATTGATCCTTTGATTTATCTTCAACCGCAGATGTAATCTCAACAGGCGTACCGTCCCCAAAATAGTGGCTGATGACCTCATCAAACTTACCGTTTGATTTAATCTCTGCTAAAAATGTGTTTACCGATTTAAGAAGTTCCGTATTGTTAGGATTTACTGCGAATGCGTACTCTTCGCTTGTCAACTGAATGTCAACAACTTGTGCTGTTACCTTTTCTTCCTTTTTACCGCAAGCCGCAAAGCAACCGATAACAAGGACGAGCGCTAAAACAACTGAAAGTATTTTAATTGATTTTTTCATTTTAGTCATACTCCTTTTTGAAATATTATTTGAATGCCACTAATTATACATCCCTCTTTCACAAAAATCAAGTGTTTATACAACTTTTTTTGCAAAATTTCCGAAATATATGAATTTTTATTCATTATGCAGTGCATAAATGTATAAAATTTCATTCATATATATTTTTATGACGGCAATACTGCCTTTTTTCCCCGGAAATATCGTAATACGATGTAAGCTGCTTGCCGATTATGCGGGTATCTCTTTCCATTTCACGAAGCACGGTGATTTTACTGTTCATTTCATAAAGTCTTATTCCGCTCAAATTTCTCATTTGGGCAGAATAACCCGATATGAGCGTATGAAGCTCCTCTGCCTGACGGAGATATTCCTCACCCAACTGATATAAAGTCATTTCTGCCTCCCTTCTGTACCGAACATTTGTTCTGTACAAACATATAATATCACCGCAAAAATGACTTTGCAATAGAGAAAACAAAAAATCTGTCCGAAATTTGGGACAGATTTTTCAAATTTTATTTATCTTTGTACTCTTCGTATGTTTTGTTGCGTTTTTCAACTCTTTTTTCGCGGATTTTTTCAAATGCGATTTCCGACGCAATAAAAAGTATCACAACGAGCACCGCAAAGAAAATTCTTATGGGTGTAATTGTTGGCGTTAGGGGATACCGTATTTCGCCGTTTTCTGCAAAAGCCGTAACGCAAAAAGAGAAGCAAAGCAGAAATGATATTATTCCAGTTTTTACATTTTTTAAAATCCGTTTCATATTATACTCCCTATAAGACAGTTATTTTCCCTCGGAGATAACGGCTATTCCCAGCTCTTTAAGCTGAACATCATCAACGGGAGCAGGACACTCTGTCATAGGCTCCGATGCATTCTGAAGCTTGGGGAATGCCACAACATCGCGGAGAGAATCGGCGCCTATCATCTGCATTACAAGGCGGTCAAGACCTATGCCCATTCCGCCGTGAGGAGGAGGACCGAATTTGAAAGCGTCGGTTAAGAAGCCGAACTTCTCATAAGCCTCTTCATCGGAAAGACCGAGGAGTGTGAACATTCTTTTTTGAAGAACAGGGTCGGTAATACGGATTGAACCGCTGGAAAGCTCAACGCCGTTAAGAACAAGGTCGTATGCCTTTGCTCTGACAGACGCTTTGTCCGTTTCAAGATAGGGCAGGCACTCGTCAAGGGGAGCTGTAAAGGGATGGTGCATTGCAACAAAGGTTTGTGCCTCCTCGTCCCACTCAAAGAAGGGGAACTCGGTAATCCAAAGAAGATTGTATTTATCCGTGGGAATAATATCAAGCTTCTTTGCAACCTCCTGACGGAGTGCGCCGAGGGTTGTAAGCACATGGTTTTTGTTTGTATCTGCAACTATAAGTACAACATCGTTTGTCTCAGCGCCTGACTTTTCGAGAATTGCGCCCATCTCGTCCTCTGTAAGGAATTTTGCAAAGGAGGAGGCTGTGCCGTCGGGCATAAGGCGTACAAATGCAAGACCTTTTGCGCCGATACCCTTTACAAATTCCGTAAGCTTGTCAATTTCTTTTCTCGTGAGAACGGAAACGGCATTTTTTGCGGTAATGGAGTAAACAGCGCCGCCGCCCTGAACGGCAGAGCTGAACACGCCGAAGCCGCAGTTAGCCACGATTTCGCTTAAATCAACAAGCTCCATACCGTAGCGTGTGTCGGGCTTATCGGAACCGTAACGCTCCATTGCCTCTTTATAGGTAAGACGGGGCAGAGGAAGCTCGATATCAACGCCGATTGCGTCTTTGAAAACGCGCTTGATGTAGCCCTCGCCCATGCTCATAACATCGTCAACATCAACAAAGGACATTTCAAGGTCAATCTGTGTAAATTCAGGCTGACGATCCGCACGCAAATCCTCATCACGGAAGCAGCGTGCAATCTGCATATAACGGTCAAAGCCCGCTACCATTGAAAGCTGTTTATAGAGCTGGGGAGATTGAGGCAGAGCGTAAAATCCGCCGTGATGCAGTCTTGACGGAACAAGAAAGTCTCTTGCTCCCTCGGGTGTGGAACGGATAAGCATAGGTGTTTCAATCTCGATAAATCCGTTTTCGTCAAAGTAATCACGGGTAATTTTCGCAATTTTATGACGGAGCAGAATATTTTTCTGTAAATCGGGACGGCGCAGGTCAAGGTAACGGTATTTAAGGCGTGTTACCTCTGAGGTCTGGCAGTTCTCAACAATCTCAAAGGGGGGAGTCTCGCTCACACCGAGAACACGCAAATCCTGAACCTCAACTTCCACATCACCTGTGGGAATATCCTTGTTTTTTGAGGCTCTTTCACGGACAACGCCTTTTGCCATAAGCACATATTCGCTTCTTGCCGAAAATGCTTTGTCAAAAATCGCTTTATCCGTGTTTTCATCAAATGCCAACTGAACAATTCCCGTTCTGTCACGCAAATCTATGAAAATCAATGCGCCCAAATCTCTTTGGCGCTGTACCCAACCGCAAACGGTAACCTCTTTGCCTATATCAGCGGCTGTAAGAGTACCGCAGTAATTTGTTCTTTTTAATCCGTTCATATTATCCATCAGTCTGCACCTCCGAGTATATCCTGCAAGTCAATTCCCTCAATGCCGAGAGATTCAAAGTCCGACATAGCGTCCTTTATAACGATTGACTGAAAACTGTCGGCAAAATCAGCAAGGGTCATTTCATGCTCATTGCCGCTACCCATATTTTTAAGCTTAATGTTGCCTGTTTCAAGCTCGCTGTCGCCTAAAACAAGGGTATAAAGAGCGCCGATTTTGTTTGCATATTTCATTTGAGCTTTAAGACCTCTGCCTACTGTATCAAACTGTACGCAAAGCCCTTCGCTCCGTAAATCCTTTGCAAGAGAGGCGGCTTTGAGGTTTGCATTTTCGCCCATACTTGCAATGTATAAATCGCATTTTTTAGGCTCGGGGAATTCTGTCTTCTGTGCTTCCATAAGCAGTAAAAGCCGTTCAAGCCCCAAACCGAAGCCGCAGGCGGGCAGAGGACTGCCGCCCATTTCAGCGATAAGCCCGTCATACCGTCCGCCGCCGCAAACTGTGCCCTGTGCACCGATTTCCTTTGACACAAATTCAAAAACCGTTCTTGTATAGTAATCAAGTCCTCGCACAATCCGGGGATTAACGGTATATTCAATATCCATTGCGTCAAGATATTTTTTTACGCTCTCAAAGTGAGCCTTGCAGTCGTCGCATAAAAATTCAAGTACGGTGGGAGCACCTGCCGCAATTTTTGAGCAAACGGGACTTTTGCAGTCAAGTATTCTCATGGGGTTGCGTTCAAGTCTGCCAAGGCAGGTGTCGCAAAGCTCATCTTTATATTGCTCAAAATACGCTTTTAACGCCTTGTGGTATTCCTTTCTGCATTCGGGACAGCCTATTGAGTTGATTTCAAGGCTTAAATTATTTATTCCAAGATAATTGAAAACCTCGTTGGCAAGGGAAATAACCTCTGCGTCGGCAGAGGGGTTGCCTGCACCGAAGCACTCAATGCCGAACTGGTGGAATTCTCTGAGCCTGCCCGCCTGAGGCTTTTCGTAACGGTAGCAGGAGGTGAGATAGTAAATCTTCTGGGGCAGAGCCTCGTTAAAAAGACCGTGCTCCAAAAATGCTCTGACAGCACCTGCCGTACCCTCGGGACGGAGTGTTATTGAGCGTCCGCCCTTATCCTCAAAGGTGTACATCTCCTTTTGAACAACATCGGTGGTCTCACCCACTCCTCGCTGAAAAAGCTCCGTATGCTCAAAAACGGGGGTGCGCATCTCGTGAAAGCCGAAATTTTCCGCAGTTTCACGCATTGCCGATTCAATATACTGTATCTTATAGCTCTCATTGGGAAGCGTATCCTGTGTTCCCTTGATTGCATTTGTAATTAAAGCCATAGTTATCTTCCTTCAAAATCTTGCTTATTAAAATAATGTGAGCCTCCCCTGAAAAAGGGGAGGCGGAAAAACGATTTATAACCGTTAGTTTTTAGGATTGATAATATCTCTCCAATCGAGGTCGCCCCTGTCAAGGCTGTGTATAAGAGCCTCGGCTGTGGCGATATTTGTGGCAACGGGAATGTTGTGCACATCGCAAAGCCTTAAAATCGTGTTCTCCTTAGGCTCGTGGGGCTTGGGATTGAGAGGGTCTCGGAATATCAACAATAAGTCAATTTCGTTGCAGGCTATTCTGGAACTGATTTGCTGGTCTCCGCCCTGAGAACCGCTTAAAAACTGCTGTATTTTGAGGCCTGTTGCCTCGGCAACCATTTTTCCGGTTGTACCGGTAGCGCAAAGTGTGTGGCGCGAAAGAATTCCGCAATACGCAATACAAAACTGTGTCATAAGCTCTTTTTTTGAGTCGTGCGCCATAAGTGCTATGTTCATAAAAATCCCCTCCGTTTTTATTATTCAAAATACATAATTGTAAAATTCGCTTATTCAAAGAATATCATACCAAATAAATTTGATTTTTTCAACATTTTTTTTACAAAATAAGAGGTATTTCTTTGCCTGTTATTCTGCCTGCAATGTTGTCGAAGGCATTTTTTGCCTCGGAATAGTCAAAAAGCTGTTTCCCCGTAACGGAACAATACATTAAATCGGGCTCCTCCGGTATTATTCCCAAAAGCCTTATGTATGTTCTGTCAATCATATCGTCCGCATTAAGCATTTTTCCTTTTTTAACACACTTTTCGTCAAAGCGGTTGATAACAAGGCGCAGATTTTCCTCTTTAATTCCCTTTGAGGTTAATTGATTTCCCAAAACGCACGCCGCCCGCGCACTTATTTCATCGGGTGTGGCAACTACAAGGCAGGTATCGGCACACTCTGCAAAGCACATGGGCAAATCGCCCGTACCCGCAGGGGAGTCGATAAAAATATAATCGTATTCGTCACGGTATTGGCTTAAAAGGCTTCCGAAAAGCCGGCAGGTCATATTTTCGGGATATTCCGAGGGGGCGGGCAAAAGCTGTATATTATCGCTGAAAAAAAGGCGGGCTTTGTCTTTATCGCAACGGCTTGCCAATACATCAAGCCAGTCATAAACCACCATTTCATCTACGGATAAAAGCAAATCAAGACTGCGAAGGCACACATCGCCGTCTATCAGAAGCACCTTTTTATTAAGTTTTTCCAAAGATAATGCAATATTCGCGCAGAATGTGGATTTTCCCACACCGCCTTTACCTGACGCAACAGTAAAAATCTTTGCCATTTTCTCACCTTTATGCCGAAAAAAATTATATTTACATTCTACCATAATATTTATCTTTTTAAAAGAACTTTTTTATCCTTATTAAAAAACGACACAAGACTGCGCCGATTTCCGGAACACAACCCAAAAAGTTGCTTTTCAGACGCAAAGTTACTGTTTTCGAGACTCGTTATTCGTCATTTTTATCTCATTGCAGAGCATATAATAATCATTAAAAAGAGAGGTGAGAAAATGAGTAACAGTGAATTCGGCATAAGTGAGGAAAACGAGAGAATAAAGCTGTCCGATTTCGGGAAATCGGCGCTTATTCAGGCTGTTCATTTCGGACTGGCGGCATTGACTGCCGCTGTTTCACAGGAGAAATATTTTGCTCCCCTGGGAATTGCCTTTTGCAGCGGGACAAGCCGTAAATACACCTTGCTTTCATGCCTGGGCGCAATGCTGGGATATGTAATATCAAAGGATTATCTCACCGCGTTCCGCTATGTTATGACGCTTATAATAGTGTATGTTTTAAAGATATATGTCCACAGTTTCCCCTCATTGCGTGACAAGGTTTTTCCGTCACCTGCAATTGCACTTTTTTCCACCGCGGCAACAGGAATAATCGTAACCGTAACCTCACCCTTTGATTTACAGCAGCTCTTTTTGCGCGTTGCGGAATTTATAACCTCTTTCGGAGGAGCTTATTTCTTCACGGTAGGCTTTATGAGCACGGAAAAGCTTAAAAAAGGCTCCCGTATTACGGCGAGAGAACTGACTTCTTTGGTCATTTCAGCACTCATTCTGATTTTGTCAGCGAGCCGCATTTCATTTTTCGGGGTAACGCCGTCGGGAATAATATGCTCCTTTGCGGTAATGTGCGCCGCATATATTTTCCGTGAAAGCGGCGGAGCAATTATTGGTACAGGCGCTTCCCTTGGCTTTGTTATGACGGGGAGCAGTCTGCCCACAGTTTTCTGTTACAGCGCCGCAGGGCTTTTTTCGGGACTTTTTTCCTATTCGGGCAGAGTGCTGTGCGCTATGGCGTACATTTTCTCATACGGAGCTTTGTTTCTGTTTTTCGGCGGAACGGGAGAAAACATATCGCCTCTTATTGAGTCTGCCATCGGCTCCGTAATATTCATTTTAATTCCGCAAAAAACGCTTTTTGCCGTGAAAACCAAGCTGTCGGGCTCGTCTGTTTCAGGTGAAGGCGCGGCGGTGAGAAACATAATTCTGTCACGGCTTAAAATGGTAAAGGACGCCGTGGGAGATATGTCGGGCACGGTTTTAAAGGTTTCCCAAATTCTTAAAGAAAAAGCGGCTCCCGATACGGCGGGAGTATATTTGCGTGTGCGTGACAAGGTTTGCAGCGGATGCGCCTCATATGATAAATGCTGGCACAGCGGTTTTCCCGGAACTGCCGGTGAATTTGACGCAATAATTGAGGAAATACGCAAAACAGGAAGCGTAACGCCCTCCTCTTCGCCTTCTTCTCTGCAAAGCCGATGTATCAGAATAATGTCGCTTTGCGACAGCTTTAATAAGAATTATTCGTCATATTCTGCAAGGCTGGGCGCCGAGGGGAGGATAAATGAAATGAGAAAAATCACCGCCGACCAGTTCGACACCGTTTGCGATATGCTTGACGATTTAATGCAGGATTTTGAGCAGGGAATTACTCCCCTTGCAAGCCGTGCAGAGGAACTGAAAAGCAGTCTGGCTGAAATCGGCGTTGCCGCTTTCGTGAATTGCTATGAGGACAGCGGTATGAATATGCTGATAAATCTAAGCTTTAATTCCTCTTGCCGTGTCTCTGCGGATGATATTAAAGCCCGTATTGAGAGCGTTACGGAAAAGGAATTTGCAAACCCTGCCGAAATTAAATCGGAAAATGAAACTATGCTGATGTTTTGGGAAAAGCCTCTGTATTCGGCGGAATGTGTATATCATCAGATGCCCTGTGAGGAGGGGGATATATGCGGTGACTGCTTTGACTCATTTTTTGACGGCAGAGGAAAGTTCGTTGCAGTTTTAAGCGACGGAATGGGAACGGGAAGCCGTGCCGCTGTTGACGGAACTATGGCGGCGGCGCTCTTTTCAAAGCTTATTATCGCGGGATTTTCATTTCCTTGTGCACTGCGCCTTGTGAATTCCGCCATGCTTGTAAAAAGCAGTGAGGAATCCCTTGCCACCCTTGATATATTAAAAGTTAATCTTTATACAGGACAAGCTGTCGTTTATAAGGCGGGGGCGGCGGTATCCTTGCTTAAACGCCGCGACAAAGTAAGCGAAATAAAAAAATCCGCTATGCCCATAGGAATTTTGAGGCAGGCGGAATTTGCCACCGTCAGAGGCGGACTGAAAGACGGCGATACCGTTGTAATAATGTCTGACGGCGCGGCGGATAACAGCATTGATGAGATAAAAAAGTATCTTAATGAAAACAGTTTTTCCTACGACCTCGCCGAAAAGCTTTGCATGCTGGCTAAAAGCCGAAATATAGGCAAATGCGACGATATTACCGTTGCGGCGGTAAAAATTGAAAGAAGCGAAAAAAATTGAAAATTGAAAGTAGGGGAGATTCGTGCTGTATAGTGTAATAACATAGTAAACAGGAGTGTAAGGACATAGTATACAGTTT
>JBJEPW010000008.1:0-51464 GCA_051881435.1 Candidatus Fimenecus sp.
ATACTCCGATCAGGAATGTACTTGTTGAATGTGTATTCAGTTGTCAAGGTGCTTGAGGTTTTGTCCCTCGATAACCAATTGGGAAATTTCCAAGGCAAAATAAAAAGATTTTCAAAAAATTTTTTCATTGTTTTTCTCACCTCCTTTTGGGCATAAAAAAAGCACCCATCACTTCAAAACAAGAAGTGATGAGTGCAGTAAAAGAAAAAGCCCGCTGATTTCTCAACGGGCTTAAATAGTATGAACTTATCGTATGCTATCTCAATCCACCTGAATTTGCATAATTTCAAATTCGGATTTGGCTTAACTTCGGCTTAAATTGGTTTAAGGTTTGGCTTAAACACCTTAGATAAGTCCTGTTTAGTTCAGATATAGCAACTTATAGAAAGTTATTAGTCAATCGGCTTCATTGTCGGGAAGAAGAGGACATCGCGGATAGCGGGAGAGTCGGTTAAGAGCATCACCATACGGTCGATGCCGAAGCCGATGCCGCCTGTGGGTGGCATACCCAGTTCCAGTGCATAGAGGAAATCCTCATCGGTGGTATTAGCCTCTTCATCGCCCTGTGCCAGCAAAGCCTCCTGCGCCTTAAAGCGTTCTCTTTGGTCAATGGGGTCGTTAAGCTCGGAATAGGCGTTTGCCATTTCCCAACCGTTCATAAAGAACTCAAAACGCTCAACATATTCGGGATTTTCCGGTTTCTTTTTGGTTAAGGGAGAAATCTCGATTGGGTGGTCAATTACAAAGGTGGGCTGAATAAGGTGCTCCTCTGCAAACTCCTCAAAGAACAGGCTTAAAATATCGCCCTTCTGATGACGCTCCTCATATTCAACATGATGCTCTTTTGCAACTGCACGAGCCTCTTCAAGAGTGTGAATTTCATTAAAATCAACGCCTGAATACTTTTTAACGGCGTCAAGCATTGTAATTCTTTCAAAGGGCTTGCCCAAGTCCATTTCGATACCGTTATAGGTGATTTTGGTTGTACCCAAAACCTCCTGGGCTACATAGCGATAAAGATTTTCGGTTAAATCCATCATACCGTGATAATCGGTATATGCCTGATAAAGCTCCATCAATGTAAACTCGGGGTTATGGCGTGTATCAAGGCCTTCGTTTCGGAAAACTCTGCCGATTTCATAAACCTTTTCCATACCGCCTACAATAAGGCGCTTTAAGTAAAGTTCAAGAGAAATACGGAGCTTAATATCAATATCAAGGGCATTAAAATGGGTTTCAAAAGGTCTTGCCGCCGCACCGCCTGCATTGGGCACAAGCATTGGAGTTTCAACCTCCATAAAGCCCTGACCGTCAAGATACTTACGGATTGCGCTGATAATCTTTGAACGGTTAACAAAGGTCTGCTTAACCTCCTGATTCATAATCAGGTCAATATAGCGCTGACGGTAGCGCATATCGGTATTGGTAATGCCGTGGAATTTTTCGGGCAAAATCTGAAGGCTCTTTGAAAGGAGCGTAAGCTCCGAGGCGTGAATGGAAATCTCGCCTGTTTTGGTTTTGAAAACCTCGCCTTTAATTCCGATAATATCGCCGATGTCAAGCTTTTTAAAAGCCTTGTATTCTTCTTCGCCGATACAGTCACGGGCAACATAGGACTGAATATTTCCCTTTAAATCCTGAATATTGCAAAATGATGCCTTACCCATAACACGTTTGGACATCATTCTGCCTGCAACGCTGACGGTTTTGCCTTCAAGGCTTTCAAAATTCTCTTTAACTTCCGCACTGTGATGAGTACGGTCATATTTAGTTATTACAAAAGGGTCATTTCCCTCTTCCTGCAAAGCGGTAAGCTTTTCACGGCGAATCTTTAAAAGTTCGCCTATATCCTGCTGAGGCTGCTGTGCCTGCTTATTTTCTTCTGCCATTTTCAATCCTCCTCACACAAAATCCTGACGACAGGGATTATTTCAAAATCTCAACAATTTTGAACTGCATTGCCCCTGCGGGAGCCTCAACAATTACCTTATCGCCGACCTTATGACCGATAAGAGCTTTTCCGACGGGAGATTCATCGGAAATCTTTCCCACGGCGGGGTCTGCCTGTGCAAAGCCTACGATTGTATATGTGAACTCTTTTTTCTTTTTATCAACGATTTTTACGGTTGAACCGATATGAACATTCTCTGTTCCCAAAGACTCAACATCGAGCACCTTTGCGGTTTTAATGATATGCTCAATTTCGCTGATGCGCGCTTCAAGCTTTGCCTGATCGCTCATAGCCTCGTCATATTCGCTGTTTTCGGAAAGGTCGCCGAAGCTGCGGGCAACCTTAATTTTCTCGGCAGCCTCTTTTCTGCCCACGGTTTTTAATTCTTCAAGCTCTGCTTCAAGCTCTTTAAGACCTTCTATTGTGAGTAATGTTTCCTGTGCCATTTTAAAGTCTCCTTTATTGGAAAAATATGGTACGGCAAAAAATACGGCCGCACCGCCATATGGAATATATTATATTAAATAAATCCTTTTGTGTCAAGTGAAATGAACATTATCAACGCTCATTTTTTCACGGTTGACATCCACAACATCAAAAACACAATTACCTAAATCAAAAACACCGCAAAGCTCATATAAAGCGGCGTAAAAGCTGTATTTATCGGTTTGCGGCGGAATAAGAGCGGAATATATATCGGGAACGATAAACTCCCCACCGTTACCGATATTGAAAAAGCCCTGCGGCGTATTCACGGTCATTATTCTGCGGTCCAAAGAGATTTTTACCTCTGCTTCTGCCGCGGCGGACTGGACAGACGGACACAGCCCCATACTTTCAATTATTTCATCGCAGGTATCTGAATATTCATCTTTTTTGTCGGTTACAACAGTAATACGATAAGCGTAGGGTGAAACCTTTGGCAAAAAGTCAGTGTGCTTTGCGTATTTATCTATAAAGCAAATATCAAAAGGTTTTTTTCGGCTGTAATTATTCTTTATTATATGCAAAAATGTGTTTTCAGTCATTTTATTATACAGCATTTCGCTTTTAAATACTCCCAAGCCCTCACATTCAGGCACCGAAACGCCGTCAGCCACAACGAGGCGCTTTGCGCATTTTCCCACACTTTGCACAATAAATTGCCAATCTGCCCCTTTTTCCCCCACGGTGGCAGTTAAAATATAAAAAGGAGCTCCTTTGAATACCGGAACTGTTTTTAAATCATATTTATCTTTTTTAAATCTGCCGAACAGGAATTCAAGCGCCGATTTTTCTCTGTGTTCGATTATCAATACACAAAACATAAAAATCCCCCCGCAAAACTTTATGCGAAGGGATTGAAATTTATTATTGGATTAAGAATTGAGAAGCTCCACAGCCTTTTGATACTGAGCGTCGTCAGCCTGAGAGAGCATTTCAAGCCTTGAATTCTGTTCGGCGGTAAGTTCAACGGTTATATCGGGCTCCAAGCCTTTGCCGTTAAAGCTTTCGCTCTTATACGGATTGATTTTTGCAACCGTCAGCGCAATCGCGCCGCCGTCGCTTAACTCAAACACCTTTTGCATTGTTCCGTTGCCCATTGTTTTGGTGCCGATAAGCTGAGCCATACCGAAATCTCGCAAATCGCAGGCAAAAAGCTCTGCCGCACCCGAGGTTTTACCGTTTATCAGCACAGCCATTGAGTAGTTAACGCTGTCTGAATCCGAAGTAAATGTTTCAAGGGTATTCCCCTCTTTATCAACCGCGGTTGCAAGAGCGCCTGTTCCCTCGGTTGCAACGGGAACAAGAATATCAATACACTCCACCGCATTTGAAATAAGCCCTGTATCAGTATTTCTCACATCAAAAATAATTGATGATACCGAATTACCGCTCATATATTTCAGCGCTTTTTCAAGCTGTTGTGCGGTAGTGCTGTAAAAGGCGGTAATTTTAATATATCCAATATTGTTTGCCACGCTGTAATAAACCGTTTGAGCCGCATATCCTCTTGCCACCGACACGGTTTTGCTCTCTCCGCCATGGGTGAAGGTTACCTGAACATTGGTGAGCTTCTGACCGTTAAGGCTTTCCATTAAGTCTTCATAGTTTCCTTGTGAAACGGCTACGGAATCCACCGCGGTTATCACATCGCCCTTTGAAATGCCCTGAAGCTGTGCGGGAGAGCCCTCGGAAACCTCCGCAACATAAATGTTGTTGTTTTGGCTGTCATAAACGGCAATAATTCCTATTCCGCCCTTATTGCCCTTTTCTTCCTCTTTATACGCGGCGTAGTCATCGGCGGTCATATAATAACTGTATCTGTCGCCTATGCCCTCAACATATCCGCCGGACATCATGGCGGTAAGCAGATTTTCGTTTATTTCGCCAAAATAGTTTTCTCTTACCAAATCGTCGATTTCGGACACTGTGGAATAGAGAGTTGCACGGTTCGCCACATCTTTAATTATTTTGTTGTAGATTTTCATAGACACAGTCATTGTTATTGTTACTGCCAGCGCCACGGAAAGAAAAATCAATGACAATGTAAGACCTAATGATATTTTTTTATTCAAAGGACATCATCCTTTTCAAATTTATACAAGCGGTGAAGGTAAATACAATTCGGGATTTACTCTGTTACCGTTTAATCGCATTTCAAAATGAAGATGGGAGCCTGCAACGGGATTTGAAGCCGACGGACGGGGCCAGCAGTTACCCGTATTGCCTACAAGACCGATTACCTGCCCCTGAATAACCTTATCACCAACATTAACATAACGAGCGTCAAGATGGCACACAAGGGAGCTTAATCCGTTGCCGTGGTCGATATTTATATAATGGCCGTATGTACCTGCAACATATGTTGACTTTGTAACGGTTCCCGACGCTACTGCGTAAACCTTTGCACCCTTTGAGGTGTAATATGTCTGTCCGTTGAACACGCGGTTTGCGGGAGCGCAAAGGTCAACGGAGGCGGTACCTCTTGAACAGTGCTGTGCATATGTAGCAGAATAATATGTGGTTTTGTCCTGCAAGGGGCTTATAAGTCCCTTTGAGGACACGCGGAAATTATGGCTGACTTCTCCGTTATTAACGCTTCCGTCACCGCTGGAACCGTTGTTGCCTATGTCTTTATCAAGTTGTGCGGCGAAATCCGCTTTTTCTTTTTCTGCCTTTGCAAGAAGGTCCTGAACAAGCTTACTGTTCTGGTCCAGCTTGCTTATAAGCTCATTTGCTTTATTGAGTTTTGCTTCAACGGCGGCTTTTTTGCTGTCAAAATCGTTTCGCTTAGCCACAACCTCCTGACGCTTTGTCGCAAGCTCGGCACGGTCTGCGTCAAGCTTTTGCTTGCTTTCAACCTGCTCTGCCCTTTTCTGATTAAGCTCTTCTACCATTGTATTTAACGATTTGATTTGCTCTTTAAGTTCGCCTACAACTGCTGAATCATGCTTTGAAACCTGCCGTACAAGCTCACTCCTTGTTAAGAAGTCCTGAAAATCCTCAGCGCTCAAAAATATTTCCAACTCAGAGGTTTCGCCCGCCATATATGCGGCTCTCAGTCTTTTTTTCAAAACCTCGTATGTTTCATCTATTTTTTCGTTCTGGACGGCAATCTGCTCGTCAACCTGCTTTATTTCTGCATCAAGAGCGGCAATTTTTACCTCATACTCCTTGATGTCAGCGTCCAGCTTACTGATAGACAGGTTAAGACTGTCCATCTCCGAGCTGATAATAGAAAGTTGCTCGTCATACGATTTTATCTGCTTTTGGAGCTCTTCAATATAAGTTTCCTGCTGGTCTTTCTGATTGGCAAGCTTTTCAAGTTCTTTTTCCTGCTGTTCGATTTCAGCTTCGATTTCCTCCAGGGTTTTTGCCGAAGCGGAAATCGGCAAAGACGAAATAATCATCATGAAAGCAAAGATAACAGATAATACTTTAAGACTTTTCTTCACTTACAACACTTCCTTGTTCCTTAAGATATTTGCCCATTGAGATAAGGCTTCCGAAAGATCCTGTAAAAACACCCACTGCAATAAATGTTATGAAAATCGGGAGTGCATAATCCGCAAATTCAACCGGCTTAAACAGAGCAAGCATATTGTTGAACAGCATTACCATGCCCTGATAAAGCCCGGCGAGAACGCCGAAAGAAACGACGCCTGCGATAATTCCCAAAAGCACACCCTCCACCATAAAGGGCCATCTTATAAACCAATTGGTAGCGCCCACGGCTTTCATAATGCTGATTTCCAGCTTGCGGGAGAACATTGTGATTTTAATTGTGTTTGAAATAATGAAGAGAGATACAAAGAACAAAAGCAAAACTATTCCTGCACTGACAATTGTAACTGCACGGCGTATGGAAACGAGCTTGTCCGCAACATCGCCGTTTTCACGAACAGTATCCACAAAATCGAGCTTACGCAAATCCCCGACAGTTTCATCAAAATTATCTAAATCGGCAATAATAACCTTGTATGCGTCCGGCAACGGATTTTCATCCAAGCCTTCAAGAAGAACAGCGTCATCTCCCATACTTTCAAGCTGCGCCTGAAAAGCGTCTTCCTTTGGTACAAAAATGCAATCTTTTATGTTATCCATAACCTTAATCTCATTGCCCAACCTTGAAGTATCCTCATCGGTTGCGGAGTCGGAAACATAAATCATTACAACATTTTGACTCTCAATTGTATCAAGCAGCGAATTAACATTAAAATAAAGCATTGCGCCCAGGCCTATCATAACAAGGCATGCTAAAAGTACCGTAACCGACGCCAAAGACATCAGTCTGTTTACCCAGACATTGAGGAAGCCCTCTTTTGTTAAGTATTTAAGACTTGATCCTTTCATTCTCCGTCACCTCCGCTTATTCCGGTGATATTATCAAGGTAGGCGGAATAATCAATACCGTCGTCAACCACAGTATCGTCAACACCGTAGTTTCTCATAAATTCTTCAAGCTCTTTATCGCTGTTAGGCTGGAAATAGAAAGCAGTATTGGGCTCCTCCTCTATTTCTTCAACAGGAGTTACATCCTCACGGATTTTATCAACCTTTTGCTGAATTTCCTGCTCAGCCGCAGACAGCATTTCGGCTTTTGTTTCAAATTTCGGAGCTTCATTCACCGGCTCGGGACTTTGCGTTTCCGCACTGCGGCGATATTTATCGGCAGTATCGGAAACAACTTCACCTTTGCTGATTGTTATTACGCGGTGATTAAAGCGGCGCACAAGCTCATGCTCATGGGTTACCATTACTATCGTGGTACCGTTTGCATTTATATGGTTGAGCAAATCTACAATTTCATATGACATTTCAGGGTCAATATTACCGGTAGGCTCGTCCGCTATTATTATTCCCGCATTATTCACGAGAGCACGCGCCAGCGCAACCCTCTGCTGCTCGCCTCCTGAAAGATGGGCAGGCAACTGCCTTGCTTTTGAGGTGAGCCCCACAAGACTTAACACATAGGGAACTCTTTTGCGGATTTCCTTTTCCTTTGCGCCGATAACGCGCATTGCAAACGCAACATTATCATAAACCGTCATATTGGGAATCAGACGGAAATCCTGAAAAACTATGCCCATTGTTCTGCGGAATTTGGGAATATCTCTTTTTTTGATTTTGTTCAGGTTATAGTTGTTAATTATAACCGTTCCGCTGTTGGGAACCTGCTCGCGCATTATTATTTTTAAAAAGGTACTCTTACCTGCTCCCGATGCACCCACAATGAATACAAATTCGCCGTCATTTATTGTTATTGACACATCGCGAAGGGCATTTGTACCGTTATCATATGTTTTTGAAACATTTTTGAATTCAATCACAATATGCACCTTATCCTTAATCTGATATGTTCTCGCACATAGTTATACATTATAACTATTATTGAGCATAATTATACCACAAAATGTTGTGTTTGTAACGCATTTTAAAGAAAATTAACATTTATCGGCGGTTTTAACAAAAACCTTGTCACAATATATACAAGATACACAAAATAAAAGGGCAGTAAAACTGCCCTTCAATTCTTATGCAAAGCGCTGATATTTAATATTTAATGGGGTTTGCATCAAGGTATTTTTTAACCATTAAAGCTACCTTGAACACGATTGCATCGTCAAACTCACGCAAATCAAGACCTGTGAGCTTTTTAATCTTTTCAAGGCGGTAAACAAGAGTGTTTCTGTGAACAAACAGTTTTCTTGATGTTTCCGAAACATTCAGGTTGTTCTCAAAGAACTTCTGAATAGTGAAAAGCGTTTCATGGTCAAGGCTGTCGATAGAGCCGCGCTTGAAAATCTCACGCAGGAACATTTCGCACAGCGTTGTGGGAAGCTGATAAATAAGCCTTGCAATACCGAGATTATCGTAGCTTACAATAGTTTTCTCCGTATCGAAAACCTTACCGACTTCAAGGGAAACCTGCGCTTCTCTGAAAGAGCGTGCAAGGTCCTTTATACTGTCGATAGTAGTACCGATTCCCACAAGAACATGGGTATAGAACTCTGTTCCAAGAGAATCCGCAATGGAACGGGCAAGCTTTTCAAGGTCTTTTGTATCAATATTACTCTTAACCTCTTTAACGAGGGCAATATCTGTTTCGTTTATATTTATAACAAAATCCTTTGTTTTATCCGGGAACAAATCCTGAATAACATCAAAAACGGAAACATCGTTATGCTCGGTAATTCTTATTAAAAGCACAACTCTTGTTACATCGTTGTTGAAATGAAGCTCGCGCGCCTTAATATAAATATCACCGGGGAGTATATTATCAAGAATTACATTCTTAATGAAATTGCCCCTGTCGTATTTTTCATCGTAATACTGCTTGATTGTGGCAAGAGAAACGGAAAGCACGGAAACATATCTGCCTGCAATATCGTCATCGCCCTCAACAAAAACAGCATATTCGGGATGCATATGAGCGCCGAAAACCTTGTAAGTATATCCGTCGGAAACGGTCATATCGGACGATGAGAACACCTCAGAAACCGCATGAGACTGGATTTCGCCGATTTTGCCCAGCTCACTGCATGAAATAACGGTGCCTGTTTCATCAATTACTCCGAAGGTTCTGTCAATAACATCAATCATCTGATGGACTATTCCCTGAAATAACCTGTTAGACATATTATACCTCCAATGCCCTTAGACATTTATTTTTGCTTTTATACAAATTCACAAATAGAACACTATGTATTTTACACAATAAATCGTAATTTTGCAAGTGAAAAATTGATATTTTTTAAACTTTTTCAAACATTTTTCACAAAAAACGATGAAAAATTTGTTCAATCGACGCATTAAAGCCTCATTTTAAGCCGTTTTTTTATTGTTAAAAATAACTAATATTTTTATTATTCGGTTATTTTTTCCAGCTCGCTTGCCGTTATTTCACGGCATTCTCCCGGCTTTAAGGCGGTATCAAGAGCCAATCCGCCCATTTTTGAACGGTGAAGGGAAACTACCTTATTTCCTGCGGCGGCAAACATTCTCTTTACCTGATGATATTTTCCCTCGCATATCATAATTTTTACAAGGGGTGTATCCCCTGCTTCAACAATTTCAAGCTTTGCCTCTTTAAGGGTTGTCCCATCTGCAAGGGTTATTCCCGATGAAATCAAATTTATATCGTTTTCGGAAAGAGAGTGACTGAGCCTTGCAAGATATGTTTTGAAAATATGATTTTTAGGTGACAGAATTCTGTGGGCAAAATCTCCGTCGTCCGTAATAAGTACAAAGCCTGTTGTGTCCTTATCAAGTCTGCCTGCGGGAAAAAGCCCCTTTCGGTAAAGGGAGTCGGGCACCAAATCCACAACGGTTTTATCTGTCCCGCTTTCGCTTGCAGAAACAACGCCCTGCGGCTTATTAAGCATTATATAAATATGCTTTTTCAAGGTTATTTGAACGCCGTCAAGTAAAACTTTGTCCTTTTCCTCATCAAGCTTTACGGCGCTGTCGGTTACAACAACACCGTTTACCATAACTCTGCCCTTTTTAATTATCTCTTTTACCTCACGCCGTGACAAATTTCCCTGTGAGGCAAGTATTTTATCAATCCGTTCCATATCTTTTACCGTTTTAACTGTCAGTTTTAGGCATTGAAAATCCGTGCATAAAGCCGTTAAGCTCAATTGAGCACACATCGCCGCCGATTACAAGCCCATCATACACAAGCATATTTACGCGGATACAGTTCTGATTTTCGTAACCTGTATAATTCTTCACGCTGTAAGTCCAGCGCTTTACACGCATACCCGCATATGTGCTCAGGTCAAAGCCTTGTGCTTTTTGAATTTCATTGTACTTTGTATATGTATCGTCAAACTCCGCAGGAATAATCACCTCGCACACCTCAATAGGCTCCTCGTCCACCTCCCAGCCGTATTGGGAAAGAAACGCCATACGCTCGCTGTGGCTTGACGCTTTGAGAGTGGGATTGCCGTCCTTTGCGGTTTCGCGGCTGTCACGGGCAAGCACAAAAAGACAAACTGCCGTAACGAGAACAAACGCGACCAGCAAAAACAGCTTTATTTGCTTGGATTTGACGGAATATACAAACATAATTTAACACCTCGAACACATTTTATATAAATAAATATGCTGCGAGGTGTGTGTTAATGAGTATAAATTATATGTAAAGTATTATTCGTCAACTCTTTTTGACTGAGCGGCAGATCTTAAATGCTGACGGGCGCGGCGGATTTCGTTAACGGAATTTGTGAGTGTTTCATCAGCGATGCCGACGATATTCTCAACATACTCGCTTGCGCTTGTACGCATCTCTCTTGACCAATTCTTTGCCTGCTCGGTAAGCTCTGCGGCAGAGGCTCTTGCGCTTTCAACAATCTCGTTTGCGGTTGCTCTTGCCTGTTGAAGAATTTCCGCAGCCTGTGCCTCGGCGCCTCTTGTAATCTCATCCTCTGAGATTATCTCTTTTGCTCTGAGATGGGCTTTTTCGATAATCTTATCGGCATTATCCTGCGCGCCTGCAAGAATTTCCTTTCTTTCGGAGGCAATTTTTCTTGCCTGCATAAGCTCATCGGGCATATTGAGTCTTATATCCTCAATTGCCGTTTTGATAGCTGCTGCATCAACCAAAAGGTTGGAGGTGAAGGGGACAGACTTGCCCTCTTCAAGTATTACTTCAATCTCATCAAGTAAACTTTCTATTGTCATTTACTCACACCTCTTTTAATTCTTTTGACTATATCATCACGAATTACCTCGGGGACGAAATCACTTATATCCCCGCCCAATTCGCAAATTTGCTTCACTGTGCTTGAACTCAAATACATATTTTCCATTCTTGTGTTTATAAACACGGTTTCAAGCTCGCTGTTAAGCTTTTTGTTCATCTGCGCCTGCTGAAATTCATATTCAAAATCCGACATTGCGCGAAGCCCTTTTACAACGGCAACCGCATTTTTCTGCCTTGCATACTCTGCCAGCAAGCCGCCGTAAATATCAACTTCAACATTTTTCATATCCACGGTGCATCTTTTTATAAGCTCCGCACGCTCCTCGGGAGTAAAGCAAAAGTTTTTCTTTGAGGGATTTTGCATTACAACCACAATCACCTTATCAAAAAGCGCGGAACTGCGGCCGATAATATCAAGATGTCCGTTTGTTACCGGGTCAAAACTGCCGGGGCAAATTACGGTTTTCATATTTACTCACTTTTCTTTCTGTAAACGGTAAGCTTGATTTTTCCGTATTTATATTCACGGTCAATCTTAAATTCCCCCGCAGCCTCAGGCAAAACCTCATCAAAGGCGCTTTCGCAGATAATTATTCCGCCCTCATTCATTTTTGATGCAACGGACGGCAGTACATCGTCAATTATCTTTTTATTATAAGGCGGGTCCAAAAGAGCAATATCGAATTTATCGCGGCTTAAATCAACATACATTTTTGCATCGCCGCAGAAAACGCTTGCTCTCTTTTCAAAACCCACGCTTTTAAGGTTTTGGCGGGTTACATCAAGAGAACGGTTGGAAGCGTCAACAAAATTGCAATGTCTCGCTCCCCTGCTCAGCGCCTCAATTCCCAACTGACCGGAGCCTGAAAAAAGGTCGAGCACCAAAGCGCCCTCAATATCAAACTGAATAATATTAAACATTCCCTCTTTTACCCTATCGGTTGTAGGACGGACATCCTCACCTTCAAGAGTAACGAGGCGGCGGCCTCTTGCCTCACCGGTAATTACACGCATATTAACGCTCCATTTAATAAATACATAGTATCATTATCACATTTTTACGGCAATTTGTCAAATAATTTTTATAATTCAGCCAAAAATTGCCTTATTTTTTCCGTTTTTTAATGAAATAAGCGTATTTTCAAGCTCGGATACAGTCGAAACAATATATTTTGCGCCTGCTTTTTCGATTACTTCTCTGTCACGAAAGCCCCAAAGCACGCCTATTGACGGAAGTGAAGCATTTTTTGCCGTTAAAATATCCACATCGGAATCACCTACAAAAACGGCGTTTTGAACATCGCTTTTTAAACATTCAAGAGCATAAAAAACGCCGTCGGGGGCAGGCTTATTCGGTCTGTTTTCACTGCTTCCCACAATTACATCAATATTATCGCCGAACATTCTGCGGCAAAGGTCCTGCGCCGCAAAATCCGCCTTATTAGTAACTATCGCCGTTTTAAAGCCCTGTCCTTTAACATTGGCAAGCATTTCGTTTATACCCTCATAGGGAAGAGTTTTATCCTCCATATGTGCCTTATAATAATCGCAAAAGTCTTTAAAACAGGCGTCAAATTCATCATCACTTATGTTTTCAGGTACGGCGCGTTCCATCAAAAGGCGTATTCCGTTGCCAACAAAGCGACGCACCTCATCAATAGTACGCACGGGAAAGCCTTGCCTGTCAAGGGCAAAGTTTACGCTGTCGGTCAAATCGTCGAGAGTATTGAGAAGTGTTCCGTCCAAATCAAAAACCACTGTATCTATCATTATTATTCACCTTTATTATAGAAATCATAAATTTTTTCTGCGAGATTTTTATTTATTCCGCTGACCTTTGAAAGTTCATCAACCGTTGCACTCTTAATGGCTTTCACGGTTTTGAAATGCTTTAACAAAGCCTTTGCCTTCGCCTCTCCTATACCGTCAATTTGTGTGAGAGAAAGCTCCAATCCGCGCTTCGTATGCTTTTTATGGTGATACGCCACGGAGAAGCGGTGCACCTCCTCTTGTATTTCCGAAACGAGGGTGAAAACACTGCGGTTTGAGTTTATTGCAATTTCTCCGCCGTCGCCTGTAATTGCCCGCGTTTTGTGCTTTGAATCCTTTACCATTCCGAAAAGCGGAATATCTAATTCAAATTTTTCCAGAACCTCTTTAACCGCGCTGACCTGACCTTTTCCGCCGTCAAGCAAAATTAGGTCTGGCAATCTGCCGAAGCCCTCTTCGGCCGTTTTGTCATCGCATTTCAGATATTCGTTAAACCGCCGCGTCAGCACCTCGCGCATTGAACCGTAATCGTCCTGCCCTGCAAAGGTTTTAACTGCAAAGGTACGGTAGGCTCTTTTCAAGGGTCTGCCGTTTTTAAAAACCACCATACCCGCCACATTATCTGCACCGCCTGTATGGGATATATCGTAAGATTCGATATATTCCGGCGTTTTGGGCAGTGCTAAAATCTCTTTAAGTTCTTCGAGCACACGAATTTCAGCGCCTTGTCTGCCCTTTTTCTGCGCAAGCTTTTCATATGCGTTTTCGCGGCACATATTTACAAGCTTTAAACCGTCGCCCCTTTGGGGAACTGTAACAGTGCACTTTTTACCGCGAATTTCGGTAAGATGGCGTTCTACAAGCTCAATATCGTCAAAGGATTCGTCAATCAGTATTTTCTGCGGCACGGTACGCATTGAGTAATACTGCATAAGGAAATTGCTGCGGATACTTTCTTCTGTTTTATCTCCGTCAAGGAAAAACTGCTCGGAGTCGCAAAGTCTGCCCTTATCATAGCGGAGAACAGCAATGCAAAGGTCATCACCGTTTGACGCAACGGCGAAAACATCCTTTGACTCTCCCGAATCAGTCACAACCTTTTGCCTGGACTGCATATTTTCAATCGCCCGTATTCTGTCACGGTATTTCCCTGCATTTTCAAAATCAAGGTTTTCCGCACATTCATTCATTTTTAATTTCAACGAAGTGATTGTTTTTGTAATATCGCCGCTCAAAAAATCAAGAGCCTCTTTTAAGGCCTCATCATATTCCCATTGTGTAATTTTACCTGTGCAAACGCCCATACAGCGTGAAATGTGGTAATTCAGGCACGGTCTGCCCTTTTTGAAATCACGGGGGAAAACCCTGTTGCACTGAGGCAAACGGAATATTTTATTTGCCTCGTCAACAGACTGCTTTACGGAATAAGAGCTTGTAAAGGGACCTATATATTCCGCGGTTTCATCGTCCTTTTGAAGCACGGCGGAAATCCTGCTGTAAGGCGGGGCGGAAATTTTTATATAGCTATACCCTTTATCGTCCTTTAAAAGAATATTGTATTTCGGCTGATTTTGCTTAATAAGACTTGCTTCAAGCACAAGCGCTTCAAACTCGGAATCGGTAAGAATATAATCGAAATCGTCAACATTATCTACCATTTTCCGTACCTTGACGGTATGCTTATTCTGCGAGCCGAAATACTGACTGACGCGGTTTTTTAAAGCCTTCGCCTTGCCGATATATATAATCTTGCCCTGACGGTTTTTCATTATATAAACACCGGGAGTTTTGGGCAGTTTCATTGCCTTACTGCGAAGATATTTGATTTTTTCATTCATAAAACCGCCTCACTTTCCGATTATATTGCAAAATAAAAGGCACACCGCAAAAGCGATGTGCCGAAAGTGCCGAAAATTACTCAGCAAAACCTGATTCAACAAGCTTCACAAGCTCATCGACAGCCTGCTCTTCATCGGGACCGCCTGCAAGAATGCGAATTGTTGTTCCACCCATTATGCCAAGTGAAAGAACGCCCAGAAGGCTCTTTGCATTAACGCGTCTGTCCTCTTTTTCAACCCAAATTGATGACTTGAATTCATTTGCTTTCTGAATAAAAAATGTTGCAGGACGAGCGTGCAAACCGACTTGATTTTTTACTTCAACATCTTTAGTAAACATAATACATTCTCCCAAATGATAGATTTAAAAAAAATAACAGATAGAAACTCACTTGTTACTATCATATTATACCACAAATCTTGTCCTCGTCAACGAAAAACATTCGAGTTTTGGGGGATATTGTAATAATTCAGTCATAAAAACAAAAACGGCAAAATTGAAACAATCAAGTTTGTACAAATTGACAATAGGGTTTTTGTTTTTTTGTGTATAAAGTCTAATTTAATTGTTAATACCGTGGTGAACGGGCGGTGTTGAGGCAGTGAGCACGCCGAAGCTCATTCCGCAGCTCTGATAGTATTCAATAATCTTGGGCAGAGCCGCCAGAGTTGTTGATTTGTTATCGTGCATCAAAACAACGATATTTGACGCTGATTTAGGATAGCTTTTGCAATTTGCCAACTGCTTTTCAACCGTGTTTGCTCCTGCCGCGTCGCCGTTTGCACAATTCCAGTCAAAATACACATAGCCGTTTTCCGTAACGGATTTTGCAAGCCTGCTCATTATACCCGCAGAGTATTTTTTACTCACGGTATTACTGCTTCCGCCGGGAAATCTCATTATCTTCGTTTCAACGCCTGTTTGCTCTTTAACAACAGCGGATATTTTATTCAAATCGCTGTAAAATGCGGCGTCCGAAGAATAAATCGAAGCATAATTGTGGGAATAGCTGTGCAAGCCTATTGCGTTTCCTCTGTTCACAATATCCTTCATAACGCTGTTATATCTGCCGTTAATAACAAAAAAAGTCGCCTTAACGCCGTATCTGTCAAGCACATTCAGAATTTCCGGCGTATACTGCGACGGTCCGTCATCAAATGTTAAATAAACGGTTTTTCCGCTTGACGGCGCCGGAGGAGTGGGCGGCGTAACTGATTGATTATCAACACGCTTTGTGGTTGAAGCTGCCCGCTTAGCCGCAAGCTGTTTATTAAGACTTTCAATCTGCTTATTCAGCTCATCGACCTTGCTTTGATTTGCGCTGCTTTCGGCGCTTAATCTGTCCTCATAAGACTGTGCCTCGGAGCTTTTTTCGTTTTCAAAGGATTCAAAAGCCGCTGAGTTGCTTTGCATATCGGCATCGTAGCTTGATTTTTCATCAGCAAGTTTTTTATTAAGGCTTTCTATTTGACTTTTACTCTTATTATCCTGCACAACGAAATACACCGCTGACGCTGTGGCGGCAACGAGTAAAACCGACAATATAATAATTGTTACTCTGAATAATGTGTGTTTGCTGATTTTTTTCAAAGTTTATCTGTCCCTTTTCAATATATATCTATATATTATATTATCTTATTATGCATAAATAATCAACCGCAAAATAATTACAGCTTTGTAATTATTCCTTCTAAAAACTTTTTGTCGGATTCTGACAATTCCGCCTTTTTAAGCATATCGGGGCGGTATTTTGCCGTCATAAGAAGTGACTGCTCTCGGCGCCACTTTTCAATATTGCCGTGATGCCCCGAAATGAGCACATCGGGCACCTTCATCCCGTTCCATTCATACGGCCTTGTATATTGGGGATATTCCAAAAGCCCGTTATAATGGCTTTCAAGCTCTTTTGCCTCATCGTTGGGCAAAACTCCCGGCAACATTCGGGAAACGGCATCAGAGAGGATAAGGGCGGGTAATTCGCCGCCTGTTAAAACATAATCCCCTACTGAAATCTCCTCATCAACAAGTGAGTCAATAACACGCCTGTCCACACCCTCATAATGACCGCAAAGCAGGGTTATTTCGTCAAGAGACGCAAGCTCTTTCACCTTTTCCTGCGTAAGCACCTTACCACAGGGTGACATATAGATAAGGCGGCTTTTCTTTCCGCTTTTTTCACAGATTGCCTTATAACAATCATCAATGGGCTGCACCTGCATAAGCATACCCATTCCGCCGCCGTAAGGCGCGTCGTCAACACGGTTATGCTTATCCGTTGTATAATCCCTTATATTTACACATTCAATTTCCACGAAACCCTTTTCCCTTGCTCTGCCGATTATACTCTCGGAAAGCACGGCTTCACACATTTCGGGAAAAAGCGTCATAATGTTAATCTTCATCGTCAAAAAGTCCTTTTAGAGGATTGATTTTAATAATACCGTTTATTACATCAACGGACACAACTACCTCTTTAACGGCGGGGATAAGCACTTCTCTGCCGTCGGGAGTTTTTATATGCCACACATCGTTGGCGCCCGTTTCGCTCACATCGGCAACCGTGCCCAGAATCTCGTCCGTTGCGTTGTCAATTACCGTGCAGTCAATAAGCTCCTGAATAAACCATACGCCGCTCGGAAGATGTGCGTCGCTTCTTTTCATATACAAAACGGTATTTTTGAGTGCACGGGCTTTGTCGATATCGTCAACGCCTTCAAGCATAAGTATAGCCACATTACCGTGGGGGCGTGCGGATATAACCTTTATGCTTTTTTCGCCTTTATTATCAAAATACAGCGTTTTAAACTTTTTCACAAAATCGGGAGCATCACACCACGGATTAAAGCGAACCTCGCCCTTTACGCCGTGAGTTGAAACGATTTGCCCCAATTCAAGATAATCTTTAATCATAAATTCACCGCATATGTTGCAAAAAGGCAGACAAAAAATTGCCTGCCCAAATGCAAATCAGTCAATATCGACCTGTACTTTTTCGCCTGTGCGTGTTGCGCCGGCTTTCATAACGGTTCTGATAGCTTTTGCTATTCTGCCCTGCTTGCCGATAACTCTGCCCATATCGTCCTCAGCAACATGAAGATGATAAACGATAACGCCTCTGTCATCGGGCTCATCAACCGTAACGGCAACAGCGTCAGGATTTTCAACAAGTCCTTTTACGATAGTAATAAGAAGTTCCTGCATTTTTTACGCCTTTCTTATTTTATAACGCCGCTTTTTTTAAGAATATTCTTAACGGTGTCGGTAGGCTGAGCGCCGTTTTTAATCCATTGCTCTGCCTTATCGGTATCGAGCTTGATTTCGGGCGGATTTTTCATGGGATCGTAATATCCAATCTCCTCAATAAATCTGCCGTCTCTGGGATAGCGTGAATCAGCAACTACCACTCTGTAGAAGGGAGCTCTTTTAGCGCCCATTCTGCGAAGTCTAATCTTAACTGCCATTTTGTTTTCCTCCAAATATATTGAAATTTTATTATAAACACATTTGTGTTTTTTTACATCGGGAATCCGCCCATACCGCCGAAATTGCCCATTCTGCGCATTTTACGCCTTGCGCCCTTTGAATTGAACTGCTTGAACATTTTCTGCATCTGACGGTACTGATTTAAAAGCCTGTTGACATCCTCAACCTTCATACCCGAGCCCTCTGCAATACGCCTTTTTCTTGAAGGATTGATAATATCGGGGTTCCTGCGCTCTTTTACTGTCATTGACTGAATTATTGCGCGCATACGGTCAAGCTGACGGTCATCAACATCAACATCTTTAACTTTTTTATTTATACCGGGAAGCATTGAAAGAATATCCTTCATACTGCCCATCTTTTTAATCTGCTCCATCTGGTCAAGCAAATCCTCAAGGTCAAACTTGTTTTTACGGAGTTTTTCTTCAAGCTGTGCCGCTTTTTTCTCATCAAGCGCCGTTTCAGCCTTTTCAATGAGAGAAAGCACATCGCCCATACCGAGAATTCTTGACGCCATACGGTCGGGATAGAAGAAATCAAGCTCATCAAGCTTTTCGCCCATACCCACAAACTTTATGGGTTTGCCCGTAACGGCTCTTGCGGAAAGCGCCGCACCGCCTCTTGTATCGCCGTCCATTTTTGTAAGCACAAGACCGTCAATACCCAATTCGTCGTTAAAGGTACCTGCAACTGTGACTGCATCCTGACCCAGCATTGCATCAACAACAAGCAATATCTCATGAGGGTGAACCTCACTCTTGATATTTTTAAGCTCGTTCATAAGCTCTGTATCAATATGCAAACGGCCTGCCGTATCAATGAAAACATAGTCATAGCCCTTATCCTTGGCTAATTTTATTGCTTCCTTTGCGATAATTACAGGGTCGGTCTGCCCCATTTCAAAAACGGGAACGCCTACCTGCTCGCCTACAACCTGAAGCTGTTTAATAGCCGCAGGACGGTAAATATCGCAAGCAACAAGCAACGGTCTGTGGTTTTCGTTTTTTAGCTTTAACGCTATTTTTGCACAATGGGTAGTTTTACCTGAGCCTTGAAGTCCGCACATCATAACGATTGTGGGAGGGTGGGAAGCATAGGCGAGACGAGTTTGGGTGCCGCCCATAAGCTCCGTAAGCTCTTCATTTACGATTTTGATAACCATTTGCGCGGGAGTTAAACTTTCCATTACCTGCGCGCCGATTGCTCTTTCAGTTACCTTGGCGGTAAAATCCTTGGCAACCTTATAGTTAACATCCGCCTCTAACAGTGCAAGGCGAACTTCACGCATAGCTTCTTTTACATCGCTTTCGGTAAGGCTGCCCTTACTTTTCAGGCGCTGAAAAGCCGCTTCAAGCCTATCTGATAAACCTTCAAATGCCATGATTTCTCCTATTCTGTCAAGGAAAGTGCTATCGACTTTATCTTAACGGTCATATCGTTTATTTCTCTTGAAAGCCCGTGAGCAAGGTTATACTCATTTATATCCTCGGCACACTTAACAATATCGTCAAGCCCGCTCTGCATATCTGCAAGCTTTTGAGAAAACCTGAGCTTTGACTCCATATCGTAAAGCACTGTTTCGGCACGCTTTATGGCGTCACGAACGCCCTGCCTTGTAATTCCTTCGTTTTCGGCAATTTCCGACAGAGAAAGGTCATCGTTATAATAAAAATTGAGATAATCACGCTGTTTGGGCGTAAGAGTTTCGCCGTACAAATCAAGCAACAATGTGATTTCTATATTATTTGCCACGATAACACCTCCTATCAAAAAAATACCGTTCTGTAAAGGAAATCGGCTTTACAGGACGGTATTATACTATACTGTATTCAATTTGTCAAGAACTAATTTGTTGCGGCAGGAATATCGTCCCATTTAATTGAACCGCCTTGGTTACCGTTGCCGATAGAGATACCCGACGAAGCTGTGGTTGAAGTAGTGCTATTGTCTTGTTTAGCGGTAGTGCTCGTGGTACCGTTGGTTGAGCTTTCCTGACTCTCTGTGGTTCCCGAAGTTGAATTCTGGGTGTCCTTCTTTGTGGTGGTTTGTGTATAAAGGTCCTTGATATCATCGTAGAAGCCGTCTTCGTCCGTAGTAACGGGGATTCTGTCGCCGTCAACATTGGTTACATAACGGTCGCCGTTTTCATCGGTGGATATTTCTGCATTATTTGTGCCGTTTACATCCTCATTCGGTTTCAGATCGTCTTTTTTGCAAGCGGCAAAAACCGACACCATCAAAAGCATCACGAGAGCGACTGCAATATACTTCTTATTCATATTTTTCCCTCCGAGTTTATATTACTACATAATACTATCATATAACCTCTTTTTTTGCAAGCGGTTATTCATACCAAAAGAAAAACGGCAGGTACTTACCTGCCGTAAGAACTCTTAAATATTCAGCCCAAGGTTTATTAACCCAGCCATTCGGAATCCCCTCGGTTTGGGTCCTCATTGCCTATGCCGATACCTGACGAGTGGGTAGTCGAAGTAGTGGTTGTAGTTGTGGTAGTTGTGGTGGTCGTTGTAGTGGTTGTAGTATTTGACGGTCTTGTTGTAGTTGTTGTGTTTGAAGGACGTGTTGTTGTAGTACCTGTGCTTTCACTGCCGCCGTTTGTAGTACCCGTATTGGAATTCTGCGAATCTCTCTTTGTGGTAGTTTGAGTAATAAGGTCCTCAATTTTGTCGTAATTACCTTTTGTATCGGTAGTAACGGGAATTTTATCGCCGTCAACATTAGTTACATACTGTTCGCCATTTTCTTCCGTGGATATTTCACTGCTGTTCGTGCCTCCGACTTCGCCTGTCTTTTCCAAATTATCTTTTTTGCAGGCGGCAAAAACCGATACCATCAGAAGCATAACACAAACAACGGCTATATATTTTTTATTCATATTTTTCCCTCCGAATTTTATTACAACATCATATTACCATACCGTATATACTTTTTCAAGCAGTTATTTAAACTCTATTTCAGTTCGGCTATTGTAACTCCTTCTTCGCCCTCACCGAAAGTGCCCACGCGGAAGGTTCGGATATTTGGGTGGCGGCGCAAATATGTGTGTATGCCTTTTCTCAATGCGCCTGTACCCTTTCCGTGGATAATAGTAAGTTCGTTAAGTCCCGAACGGAGCACGCCGTCGATAAAGGAGTCAAGGTCAAGCATTGCCTCCTCAACGGTTTTGCCCCGCAAATCAATGCTTGAATTTGACGAAGCGGTTGATTTTGTGCCTGTATGGACGGTACGGGGGATATTTCTTTGTCTTTGCGGCTGTTTTTTAGAGCTCATTAAACGCAAATCCGAAATATCCGCTTTCATTTTTATCATGCCCGACTGAATCTGAACAGAATTTTTCTTTTCGTCAACAGAGAGCACCTCGCCCTCACTGCCCAAGGATTTTACGAATACTCTGTCCCCTGCCTTTAAGGGACGGGGCAGGATGTAATCGCCGTCGTCCTCCTGCAAATTGTTCGTTATCTCGTCCATTTTATCAAGCTGGCGCCCCATTGCCGCCCTTGCTTTTCGTGCGATTTCGGCAAGATTTTTTTCCTTCGCCTGCTCTTTTTTCAACTGTTCAATTTCCAAAAGCAGGGAATTGCCTGCACGGCGCGCATTATCCGCAATGCGCTGTGCCTCCGCCTTGGCGCGCTCAATTTCTTTTCCCGCCTGCTGTTTGGATTTTTCAAGAAGTTTTTCAGCATTATTTTTTTGCCGGATTATTTCTTCTTTTTCCGCTTCAAGTTTTTGACGGTCATCTTCAAGATTTTTCCGCGCTGTTTCAAGGGAGTCAACTGCGTCCTCAAATCGTGTATTTTCTTCGGAAATCAAGGCTTTTGCAAAGTCGGTTATGCTCTCGTCTATTCCCAATCTGCCTGCTATGGCAAGGGCATTTGAACGGCCGGGCATACCGATAAGCAAACGGTATGTGGGCTTTAAGGAAGACACATCAAACTCACAGCAACCGTTTTCCACTCTATCGGTTTTCAATGCATATTCTTTAAGCTCGGAATAATGAGTTGTTGAAGCAATTTTTGCGCCTTTTCTGCGTAAATTTTCAAGTATTGCAACAGCCAATGCCGCACCTTCAACAGGGTCTGTTCCCGCACCCAATTCGTCAATGAGAACAAGGCTTCTTTCCCCTGCCGTTTTGAGTATATCCACAATATTTGTCATATGGGAGGAAAATGTGGAAAGGGACTGCTCAATGCTCTGCTCATCGCCTATATCCGCAAGTACATTGTCGAAAACGGACACACGGCTGTTATCGGAAACAGGCAACATAAGCCCACATTCCGCCATAAGTGTTAAAAGTCCTATTGTCTTAATCGAAACAGTCTTACCGCCTGTATTAGCGCCTGTAATTACAAGGGAATCGAAATCAATTCCCAATGAAATATCAACAGGAACAACGGTTTTTGCATCAATCAACGGGTGACGGGCTTTTTTCAAAAGAATTTCGCCGTCATTATTGAGAATTGGGCGGCTGGCTTTCATTTTATATGCAAGATGCGCCTTTGCAAAAATTAAATCAAGGGCTACGGCACTTTCAAAGCTTATTTTGATTGTGTCCTGGAACTCCCCTGCCATTGCGGAAAGCTCCGCTAAAATACGCTCGATTTCCTCCTGCTCACGGCTTTCAAGCACTTTAATTTCGTTGTTTGCCTCCACCACGGCGGCAGGCTCAACAAACACGGTTGCTCCGCTGCCTGAGGTATCGTGCACCATACCCTGGACATCGCCCCTGTTTTCCAATTTTACGGGAACAACAAAGCGACCGTTGCGCTGTGTTATTATGCTGTCACGCAGATATTTTGAATAGTGGCTTGAATGAATCATCGAGTCAAGCTGTTCACGGATTTTATTTTCAAAATGGCGCTTTTTACGGCGGATTTCTTTCAGCTCCGGAGAAGCGTTATCGCTTATTTCCGTTTCGGAAAGAATTGCATTTGTTATTTTTTCCTCTAAATACTTATTGGGATAAAGAGAGGAGAACAAATCGTCAAGTGAGGTTTCCATTCCTGCGCATTTTTCATGCCATACGGTTATACCTCTTATGATTTTAAGTGTTACGGCAATTTTTAAAAGCTCCCCTGCCGAAAGAGAACCCCCTGCCGCCGCACGGCTTAACGCATTATTTACATTTTGCAGTCCGCCGAAGGACGGTGCGCCGAATTTGGCTATAAATATGTAAGCCGCCTCTGTTTTATCAAGGAGCTCGGATACCTCAAAGAAGTCGGTTTTGGGTGCAATTCCAAGTGCCGCCTCTTTTGCATCGGCAGAAGAAGCAGTTTCGGACAGCATTTTTAAAATTTTATCAAGTTCAAGTGAAACACAATGTTTGTTCATTTTAAATTTTTCCTATATTGTTATAAAAATCAAGTGTTTTAAAGCTCCTCTGCATTTTTGAGAGAAGATATTTTTCCGTTATATACGATAAATCCGCCAATGAATTTTCATCGGCCTTAAAAGAATATATTTTTTCAAAATCGGAAAATGCTATATGGCGCATTGACCGCACAAGGGTTATATCAAGGGCAAAAAGAGCGTTTGAGGATACACAGCCCTCACAATAAAGCAGTCCGTTTTCCGCATCGAAATACATGGTATCCGTTTCATACTCTCCGCAACGCTCACACGCCACAAGGCTCGGCATATAGCCTGCCATACACATAAGCCGAAGCTCCGTTACCGCTTTGATCTGCTCCTCGGGCAATTTATTATTGGCGAGAAAATAAAGGGAATTGAGAATAAGGCGCAAATACTCATCCGACGGCTCCGACTCCTGAACAACTGTCATAACAAGCTCTGAAAAATACTGCGCCAAGGATATTCTTGTAAGGTCACTGCGAAGCCCGAAAAAGGTTTCAATAGGCTCTGCCTCGTCGATTATGTAGCTGTCCTTCGTTTTGTATAAAGACAGCTTTGAATAGCAAAACATTCCCGTTGCGCTGTTTTTACGGTTATTAAGGCTTTTTGCGCCTCTCACAAAAGCACGCACAATGCCGTTTTGCCGTGTTAGTACCGTTACAAGCTTATCCTTTTCACCGATATTCTGTTCTTTGAGTATCAGTCCGTCCGTATTCGTCCTCATAATATTCTTCTCCGTCATACTGAGGCTTTGCTTTATTCATAAAGGATTTTTTATACATCAAATAATCCTCAACACTGCCGCTTTGGGTAAATTTGCTCCATATTGCCATATTATCCATATAAATTACCGCCTTTCGGTAGTAATTTGTGTAACGGCAGTTTTTTTATGAATGGTAAATACGATTAAAAATAGTAATTTAATCCAAGCCGAAATTATGGATAAGTCCCTCTCGGTTACGCCAACCTTCTTTTACCTTTACCCAGCATTGAAGATTGATTTTGCAACCGAAAAAGCCCTCCATGTCCTGACGGGCATAGGTGGAAATCTTTTTAAGCATTTTTCCGCCTTTTCCTATAATTATGCCCTTATGGCTTTCACGCTCACAGTAAATTGTCGCCTCAATATCCATTATTCCGTCTGACCGCTCACGCATTTTTTCTATGCTTACAGCCGTTCCGTGGGGGATTTCTTTATCAAGAAGCCTGAGCATTTTCTCACGGATTATCTCCCCTGCCAGCACTCTTTCGGGCTGGTCGGTCAGGGTATCGTCGGGGAAAAAGTGCTCCGAGTCAAAGGCGAGGGCTTTAAGCTCTGAAAGCAGGTCGTCAAGTCCGCTCCCCGTTTGTGCAGACACGGGAACTATTGCCGAAAAATCATACATACCCGAAAGCTCGGCAATACGCAACGCCAGTTTTTCCTTATCCTTTACCGTATCGATTTTATTGATTGCAAGGATTGAGGGGCTTTTGCCTTTTTTGATTTTTTCTGTAAGTTCAAGTTCCGCTTCGTTCAACTCGCCCTCAGGTTCTACTACAAAAAGGCAGGCGTCCACGCCGTCAATACTGTCGCTTACCGCCTTTACCATCTTTTCGCCCAATTTTGTTCGGGGCTTATGAAAGCCCGGTGTGTCAGTAAAGACAAGCTGAACATTGTCATCGGTTGTGAGCACGCCCATTATTCTTGTGCGTGTTGTTTGAGGCTTTGATGAAACAATGGCAATTTTTTGCCCCAAAAGTTTATTAAGGATTGAAGATTTACCCACATTAGCCTTGCCGACTATTGCGATAAACGCTGTTTTTGGTGTATTCATTTATTCTCCTTTTTTCCGAAACCGAAAAATATAAATACCGTAAAAATAATAACGGAAAGTACAAACAATGCGTCTGCCCACAGCTTGTCCGCAAAAAATGCAAACAGTTTTGAAAAGGCTTCGGGTTGCCACATTATTGCAATACCGCAAAGCACCGAGAATATTGCAAACACAAGAACGGCTCCTGCCGCACAGTCCTTTGCGATTTTGCCGTTTTGAGTATGTTCACTGCCGTATAGGTCAACTGCTCTTTCAACAGCGGTGTTTATAAGCTCACCGCCTATTACAAGTCCGTTTGCAAGGAAAAGAATTGCCAACTGTGTTGCCGTTATCCGGAAGAAATCAAAGGCGAACAGGAAAAAGTACATATATACCATACAGACAATATGTATGCGCATATTACGCTCTCTGACAATTGCGGTCACAATTCCCCTGAACGCATAATAGAAGCTTTTTATAAGAGCCTTCATATGATTATTCTCCGTCGTCATAATAGCTTCCGTTGCGTTTAAGACCTATGCGTGTTAATAC
Organism: Candidatus Fimenecus sp.; assembly: GCA_051881435.1. Taxonomy (GTDB): domain Bacteria; phylum Bacillota; class Clostridia; order Oscillospirales; family Acutalibacteraceae; genus Fimenecus. The sequence continues at coordinate 25,952 of JBJEPW010000008.1, forward strand.
TGCCTCTTCCTTTTCACGCATATGTACGGCTTCAAGTCCGCCGTCCTCATGGTCATAGCCCAAAAGGTGCAGAAGTGAATGAACGGTTAAAAAGCCGATTTCCCGCTGAAGGGAATGGCCGTATTTTTCAGCCTGCTCATAAGCATGCTCAATTGAAATGACAATATCGCCAAGCATTTTTGCCCCTGTATCCATATTTGTATCGTATTCGCCGTTTTCGCCGAGAGGGAAAGAAAGAACATCGGTGCTTCTGTCAATTCCCCTGTGTTTTAAATTAAGCTCATGAATTGTTGCGTCGTCAACAATCGTTACGCTGATTTCGGCGGAATCGGTAAAGCCTTCAAGGGCAAGAACCGCCTTACAGCAACGCCTGATGAGCATTCTTACACCCGTAGGTATTTTCATTACGCTTTGATTGTTTTCAATAATCACTTTCAGCTTCTCGTTCATTTTTTCTTCCTCACTTCCTGCTTTTCGTACGCCTTGATTATATCCTGAACAAGGCGGTGTCTGACCACATCTTTTTCAGTAAACACATTGATTGCAATATCATCTATGCCTTTCAGTATTCTCATTGCCTCAACAAGACCTGATTTTTTACCGTCGGGCAAGTCAATCTGGGTAATATCACCTGTTACAACAATTTTGGAGTTAAAGCCCAGGCGTGTTAAAAACATTTTCATCTGTTCGCGGGTGGTATTCTGCGCTTCGTCAAGAATTATAAAGCTGTCATCAAGAGTTCTGCCTCGCATATAAGCCAAGGGAGCCACCTCAATACTGCCGCGCTCCTGATACCGCTGAAAGCTCTCCGCCCCCAGCATATCAAACAAAGCGTCATAAAGAGGACGAAGATAGGGGTCAACCTTTTGCTGTAAATCACCGGGGAGAAAGCCTAATTTTTCACCTGCTTCAACGGCAGGACGGGTTAAAATTATCCTGTTTACCTCTTTTGCACGGAAAGCATTTACCGCCATGGCAACAGCCAAATATGTTTTTCCCGTTCCCGCAGGACCTGCGCCCAAAACGATGGTGTTATTTTTAATACATTCAATATATTTTTTTTGCCCAAGAGTTTTGGGCTTTACGGGCTTTCCCTTTGCGGTTATGCACACGCAGTCCCCTGTCATTTCGGAAAGCTTGTCCTCATTATCCTCATTAACAAGGGATAGCACATACCGCACATTCTGCTCGGACAACGCCTCGCCTTTGTTTATGAGAAGCAACAGTCCGTTAATAGCTCTTACTGCCTTTGACACATTTTCCGCATCGCCGCTGACCTTTAATTCAGAGCCGCGGCTGACTATTTTTACGCTGTACTGTGTTTCAATCAGTTTGATATTTTCGTCAAAGCTGCCGAACAAGCTCACAGCCTGTTCCATTCTGTCAACATTTATTATCTGTTCAAACAATCCGTTCTCACCTTATTTTTTTAGTAAAATTTAACATATTATATCACATTTTTTATGCAATGTCATTAGTTTTTTCTACATAAATTTCCTGCAATCTGCCGATTTCCTGCTCACATTCTGCATAAAATTCGTAATGTTTACCGAATTCGTCTGTTTTTTCCGTAACAGACGAGGTTTTGATTTCGCTGTAATCAAGCAGTTTTTTGGCATACATGGCACTGCCCAAAAGTGCCGCTTTTTCCTGAAAAGACAATTCGGGATTCATTTTTTCCTCGGAATAGACTGCACCGTACTGCGTAATAATGCCTATGGGCAACTGCATTTCTCCGCTTTCCAAAAAAGACTTATGCTCTGAAAAATTGGTTTCGGGAACGCTTTTTCCCAAGGGTATTTTTATGCCGAAGAAGAATATTATTTTTCTTTTGTTTTCATAACTGAGTTTATAAAATGAAAAATCCTCGGCGGAGAAAGTTTCTTTCTTTTTTACAAGGGCTTTAATATGACCGTCGGCATGAACCACGGATTCACTGCCGTCGCGGTGCTTGATTACTCCGCTTATAAGCAAATCGCCTGCCGTAACGGCGGAGCCCGGCTTGATTTCTGCCGTACCGTGAAGTATATCGAGGCTTAAAATAAGACCGTCCTCACTTGCCACCACATTTGTAGGCTTGGAGCTATCGTACATTTGGGGCTGAACGGTTGTTTCACGCACCTCAATTACAAGCACGCTCCCCTTTCGGTTTACTGCCGCCCACGAAAGCTTTTCATTCTCTGTTACGGCAGCTTGAGCCGCTCCCTTTAAATCAATCGAGGATATTCGGGCTCCCACCTTTATTCCGTATTTCTCGAATGCAGAGAGAATATATTCATCTTCAAGGGTAGTATTCCCCACTACGGATACGCTCCATACAAATTGGGAAAGAATAAAAATCAAAACGACCGATACTGCCACTCCTGCTAAAATTCCCACACGCGTTTTATTCCGCTTCAAGAAGAAAATCAGGCCTCTTTTTCTGAGCGCCATGCAACGCATACCCGATTTTCTTGCAGGTCCTCTTACGTCAAGATAGCCTTTAATTGTTGTGCACGCCGTTATTCTGCCGCCCACATTTTTAATATTCCAAAGAGGTATTCCCTCTTTTGTACAAAGATTTACAAACCTATCGGGAAATCCGCCGAAGGCTCTGAATTCTATGTATCCGAAAATATATCGGAGTATTTCGATTACTATCATTATTATTCACCTATGATACAAAAGATATTTCCGTAATTTCTCCGCTGATTACGGCGATTTCGTTATCAAAGGATTTTATTAAGAGTCCGTCGCCGCAAACGCCTGTCATAACAGTGCCTGTATTCAGCTTTATATAGTTTTCACCGTAATCCACAATGCCCTTACAGCCGTCAATAATAAGCTCACGGTTGCCAAGCATTTCAAGCTTTGTTTCGGGGTTGAACGGTGTTACGGGCATATTTTTGCGTTTGTTTTGCTGTTTTTTTCTTTTCGGCACAATAACACCTCACCTTAGAAGTTCCAGCCTAAATACTTCTTACATTGAATTATATGAACGGCAGGAAAAATAATTCATTTACCTATCGCTTTTTTAATATAATTTTATTGGGATGTGAGTTTATGATTACAGTGAGAATAAAGAGGAATATTTTTCCTGCTTTACTGATAGTTATCTGTATTTTTTTGATGTTTAAAATGCCTTATGCGGTATCGGACGGCATTATGCAAGGCCTGAAAATCTGCTTTTATACCGTTTTGCCCTCACTCTTTCCGTTTATGGTGCTTTCGCTTTACATAATCAAAACCGATATTTTAGCGCCGTTATACAAAATACTGTCGCCTGTGTCACGGATTTTGTTCCGTCAGCCCGCGCAGTCAGTTCCCGTTATATTTATGTCGCTTATCGGCGGTTTTCCCGTAGGCGCAAAGCTTACCGCAAGCCTTTTATCAAGGGGACAGATAACTAAAAGTCAGGCACAGCACCTTAATATGTTTTGCTTAAACGGAGGCCCTGCTTTTACAATTACAGCCGTAGGGGTTTCAATGCTTTCAAGCAGGCGCGCGGGAGTTATTATTTATGCATCCCTTTGCATTTCGGCGCTTTTTATCGGCTTTTTAACCTCATTTTTAAATGAAAAAACATATATGAATAGCAATATGCAGTTTCGGGACGAAAGCCCTCTTTCGGCGCTTTCCGCCTCCGTTTCGGACGGTGTTCAATCCATGCTGGGGATATGCGCCTGGATTATTATTTTCAGCGGTATAATAAGTTGTTTAAAAAAACTGCCTTTTAACGACGGAATAATACTGACTGTTTCAGCGCTGACGGAGGTGACATCGGGGTGCAGTGCGGCGGCAGGAGTTCTGCCCATACCCGCCATTGCGGCTATAATCGGGTTCGGGGGCTTTTGCGTTCACTGCCAGGTATATCAGTATGTTGCGGCCAGCGGTCTTAAATACAGGCTGTTTTTTGCATTCCGTACGCTCCACGCGGCAATCGCGGCTTTAATCTGCCAAATACTTCTTACTGTTTTCCCCGTTGAAACAAGCACTATAAACGCTCAATCCGTTACTGTTATACCCTTTTCCGTATCGGTTCCCGCATTTTTTGCATTGGGAATAATGTGTATTATTATGGTTTTTGATGTTGATACAAAGAAAAAGATGTGGTAAAATTATTGCGGTGATAAAAATGAGAAAGAAAATGCTTAACACAAAAGAGCTTTCCCCCTCCTGCTCATACTGCGAATACGGTAAAGCGTCCATCGACGGCGAAACGGTTTTGTGCAGAAAAAAAGGCGTTGTGGAAAAAGACTTCGCCTGTAAGAAATTCAAATATGACATATTGAAGCGTCAGCCGAAAAGACCGAAGCCTTTGGAAAAATTTAATCCCGAGGATTTTTCCTTATAATGTTCGGCAGAAAATAATTTAATATTACATAGAAAAACAGCGAAAAGGAGCAATCCTCTTCGCTGTTTAAAATTATTTGGAATTATCTGTTATTTCTCTTTTTTGGAGGGAATAAGAGCTATTCCGCAACCGGACATAAGTGCGATTACTGCAAGAGCCGCAGCGGAAACACCTGCGTCGGTATTGGGGATACCGGGGATACCTGTTGAGCCTGAGCCTGAGCCTGTACCTGTGCCTGAACCTGTGCCGGTGCCCGTGCCTGTGCCGGAACCTGAACCTGAACCGCTGCCTGAACCTGCGCTTATAACATTTACAGAGAACTCTTTTTCAAAGCCCATTACATCAAGAACAAATACATTCTCGCCCTCAGTAACGGCTGCTTCCTTTTGCATTAAATAAATGGGGAACTGCGCTCCGCCGTATGTGTTGTAAGCGTCGTCATCGGTAAGGACTTCGCTTGTTTCGTCCTTATAGTTTACACGGATTTCCATACCCGTTGTGTCAACAAGAAGTATTGAATCGTTTTCTTCAAATACTACGTCAACAAGCATTTCCATAAGCTCGGGATCATCTTCATACATTGCTTTAAGCTCATCAAATGTCATACCGAATTCGTCAAGCATTGCATCAAAGGTATCCTTATCTGATTCATAGAGCTTATCCAAAGTAAAATTATCTCTTGTGAGAACATCTTTTTCCATATCGTATTCGGTTTTTGTGGGCATACTTAAAATATCGATTGATTCAACGGGACACTCTTTAACCGTAACAGTCATTGTAGTTGTAAGCTCAGTATCCGTTTCGTTGTCATAATACACTACTTCTGCTTCATTGTCGCCGATTACATAATCATAAACGGTTATATCAATCCAACCGTCCTCATCATCGGAAGTAACGGTTTTTGAAGTACTGTCATCGTTAGTAACCGTAAGGACAATTCCCTCGGGATCGCACCAGATATCGGTATCGACATCGTCAACGCCGACATAATAAACCGTTCTGTCAGGCGGTGTTGTAACGCTGATTGATTCGGGTGTTGCCGCGAGAGTTGAAATTGAAGCAACTGCAAAGATAAGTGCTGCAACGAGCATTACGCTCATTATTTTTGTGAACTTTTTCATTTTCATAAAGTCCTCCTTATTTTTTACAGATTTTTATTATCTGTTAAGCCGATTATACATCATACTATTATATATGTCAAGCCAAATATATGCTAAAAAGAAATATTTTTGGTTTTTTATGAATTATAATGAATAATATATTAAAAAGGAGGTCGCGACATATGTATTATGACAATTTTGCCGCAAGACTTTCAAAGCTTCGGCAGGAAAAAGGCGTTTCCGCTCGTGATATGAGCCTCTCCCTCGGTCAGAGCGAAAGCTATATTAACAAGATAGAAAATAACTACGCGATGCCCTCTATGAACGGATTTTTTTACATTTGCGAATACTTGGGAGTTACCCCCGCGGAGTTCTTTAACGAGGAACAGAAAAATCCTGTTGTATTCAACGAGCTTATAAACAATCTGAAATCCCTTAACGAAAATCAGTTAAAGCTTTTGTCGGATTTTATTAAATCGCTTTAAAAAGAATACGCAAAGCAAAATGACTGCCGCAGATAAAAGCTGCAGTCTTTGATTTTAAAAGAAAAAAACTCCCTGCTTGAATTAAAGCCGGGAGTTTTGGATTTTTATGTGCGAATTATTTTCTGCTCTTGAAGAGATCGAGGATATCGTCCATATTATCGTCGTCATCAGCGCCGAAATTACTGCTGGAGCTTATATCGTCCATTGATGAATTGTATGTTGGTCTTTTTGCCATACCGTTGCCGTCAATGCCGAAGCCTGTTGCGATAACGGTAACAATCATCTCATCGTCAAGCTTTTCGTCAAATGCAACACCGAAGATGATGTTTGCATCTTCATCAGCCTGTGAACGAACAATGCCTGCCGCTGTATCAACATCTTCCAAGGTGATGTCGGGAGATGCTGTAATGCTGATGATAACGCCCTTTGCACCTGTGATTGTTGTTTCAAGAAGGGGGCTGGAGATAGCCGCATTTGCAGCCTGCTCTGCCTTATCCTTACCGCTTGCACTGCCGATACCCATATGAGCATGGCCTGCGTCCTTCATAACTGCGGTAACATCGGCAAAGTCGAGGTTAATGAACTGGGGCATTGTGATAAGGTCTGTAACTGAATTTACACCCTGACGGAGAACATCATCGGCAATACCGAAAGCGTTTGCAAAGGTAATTCTCTGCTCGGAAACATATTTAAGTCTTTCATTGGGGATAACGATAAGAGAATCAACATGCTGTGCAAGCTCTGCAATACCAGCCTCTGCCTGCTTCATACGGTGACTGCCCTCAAAAGCGAAGGGCTTTGTAACGATACCTACCGTAAGAATACCTTTTTCCTTAGCGATTTCAGCAATAATGGGAGCCGCTCCTGTACCTGTTCCGCCGCCCATACCTGCTGTTACGAATACCATCTGAGTGCCTGAAAGTGCTTCGATTATAGAGTCACGGCTCTCCTCGGCTGACTTCTGACCAACTTCGGGCTTTGCGCCGGCGCCTCTGCCTGCCGTAACCTTCTCACCGATTTGGATTTTCTGGTCGGCAAGTGAACGGGCAAGAGCCTGCTTATCTGTATTGATTGCGATAAGCTCTACGCCGCCGATGCCTGCCTTTGCCATACGGTCAATAGCGTTTCCGCCGCCGCCGCCGACACCGATAACTTTAATATTAGTGATGTCCTGATACTGATTATCAATTTCGAATGCCATTTTAACATCCTCCTATGTATAGAAAATTTCACACCTATGCATTATAGTTATAGGTTATTTTAACATTATTAAAAAAATATTGCAATATATATTGTATAGATTTTTTCGCAAATTTCAGTTTTTTTACACTTTTTTAACATTTATGCCGCCTTTGCAGAGGTTTGTGACGGACTTTCGGCGGTTTTTGATGCGTCCGCATCGCCTGATGTGCTGTTTTGTGCGGAAGCGTCACTTACAGATACGTCCGTATTACCTTCCTGCGGCGGTTCCTCCTGCGTTGTACTTTCGGTTGTTACGGTTTCTTCAAGCCAGGCGCCCTGCCCCGCAACGGTTAAGTTTATGGTGCCTCTGTAAGCTGAATTTTCTTTATTCTGTGTTTCGATTGCCGCTTTGCCCAAGTCAAGCTTTTTGAGGAGATTCCCGCTGTCGGTTTCACCCAATACAAGAGTTATTCTGCCCTGATATTCAAGCTTTATGTTATAAATATTGGATAAATCAACAGCCGTTATATCTGAAAGTCCGCATTTAATGCAGGCTTCCCTGACCTCTTTCAGTTTGCCGAGGGCTTTCTCATTGGAAAGCGTTATAATTTTTCCTGTTTCGGCAGATACGATTTCTTCCGTTTTAAGCAAAATTAAGTTTTCGCCTATATATTCCAATCCTGTTTCCAGCACCTTGCCGTTTTCGTCCAGGAGAATGTAACAGCCGTCCTTTGCCGCCGCATACACGGGCTCGGTCTTTTTTACGATTATTTCAAGTTTAGAGGGCAATCGCCGTTTAAACTCTGCCGAGCCGATATAGGGAAGCTGAGTAGTTATAAGCTCATTGGCCTTTTGCTTTGAAATAAAAATCAGGTTATCCCCTGTTTTTATTCCGCTTGCCTCAATTATTTTTTCGGCTGAATATGCGCTCTCACCCGAAACGGTTATTGTATTTATATCGAAAAACATTGTGAGCACAAGAGCAATTCCCACACACAAAAAAACAAAGCAAAGCAAGGAATAAATTATAATCTTTTTGCGCTTATTCTTTTTGCGGCGCTGATTTGTACGGTTAACAATTCGCTCGTTGCCTGAAAGCTGTTTATTCTGCACGGCTCTGTTGTTATTCGGTTTCTTGTTTTTCATCGTCCTTCATCCTTTTGATGTCCGCGCCCAAAAAGCTGAGCACATTTTCAGGAGCTTCGTATCCCCTGTCAATATGGTGAATCTCTGTTATCTCCGTTGTTCCCGAGGCGCAAAGCCCTGCGATTATCAACGCCGAGCCGCCTCTTAAATCGGTAGCCTTTACGGTTGCTCCGCTTAAATGCCGAACTCCCTCAATTACCGCCATTCTGCCCTCAACATTGATTTTTGCACCAAAGCGCAAAAGCTCGCCGATATGCTTAAAGCGGCTTTCAAAAATATTTTCCACTATTACGCTTGTGCCGTCACAAACAGTTGTCAGCGCCATCATCTGTGCCTGAACATCCGTTGGAAAACCGGGGTAGGGCATTGTGCGTATCATTCTTATTCTTTTTAATTTGGGCGGTGCGCTCAAACACACCCATCTGCCGCTGACGGTAATATCGCACCCTGCCTCACGCAAGGGCTGAATTGTTGGTCCTATATGAGAGGGAATTATATCACGCAGACAGATTTTGCCGTTTGTTACCGCCGCCGCAATCATATATGTGGATGCGGCAATTCTGTCGGGGATAACGGTATGCTCGGTGGAATAAAGCTTTTTCACGCCTTCTATTGTTACCGTACTGTCCCCTGCGCCGTGGATTTTTGCTCCGCACCGATTCAAGAAATCCGCCAAATCGCTTATCTCGGGTTCTCGGGCGGCGTTTGTAATTACTGTGGTTCCCTTTGCCAGCACCGCGGCGAGGATAATATTCTCCGTTGCTCCCACGCTTGGGAAGGAAAGCGTAATTCTTGTACCCGTAAGCCCTTTTTCTTCGGCAGAACAGACGATAAAGCCGTTTTCCGTCGTTATCGCTGCGCCGAACTGCTCCATTGACGAGAGATGCAAATCGATCGGGCGAAGTCCTATTTCACACCCTCCCGGAGTTGAAAGCACGGCTTTTCCCATTCTGCCCAAAATTCCGCCTAAAAAAACAATGGAGGAACGCATTTCGTGCATAAGATTATCGGGGACATCATTTTTGCATACGCCGCTTGAATCGACTGTGACGGTATGCCCTTCCCGTTTAACCTCACAACCCAAATATGTAAGGATTTTGATTGTTGCATCAACATCTGACAGCATGGGGCAATTGTGTATTACCGATACGCCGTCCACCAGTAAGGTTGCCACAAGTATGGGCAGTACGCTGTTTTTGGCTCCCTGTACGGTAATCTCACCGTTCAGCCTTTTTGAGCCGTTTATTATGATTTTATCCAATTTTCACACGCCCTTTACAGTATGAAAAAATGCTTTTGTCCCATACTATGCAGTTTGTGTGTAAAATGTTATTTAAGTGATATTATTATTCGGCAAATCTCCGAAAGTGCGTTAAGCTTGGCGTTTTCGCCTGCTTTTTTACTGATTTCATAAAGTTTTTCTTTGTTGTTTTTAAGCTCGGTAACGGTTTTTGAGAGAAGCTCTCCCGTTAAATCCTTTTCCTCAATAAGAATTGCGCCGCCGTTTTCGGCAAGGCTCATAGCGTTATGATACTGATGATTTTCCGCAACATTAGGTGACGGAATAAGGATTGAAGGCTTTGAGAGCGCCTGAATTTCGGAAATTGAGCTGGCTCCTGCGCGGCTTATTACCAAATCGCAGGCAGGAAGGCAGATTTCCATATTGTCTATATATTCACGCACCTCAATATTTGTACCTTTGCCGTACGGAATGCCGTTTTCCGAAAGCTTTTCCGGAACCCATTTTCCGTACTGCCCCGTCGCGTGCAAAAAGCAGATATTCTTTTCTTTATAAAGCCTTGTGAGCATTTCACACACAGCGTTGTTTATAGCGTTTGCGCCCAGCGAGCCGCCCATTGACAGCACGAGCATATCGTTCTGTGAAAGTCCCAAAGACGCTCTTGCAAAATCACGGTCTGTTTTAATTATCTCCCTGCGGACGGGAAGTCCCGTTACAATCGGAGGGTTCTTGCATTTCATATATTTTTCCGCCGCCGCTGAGGTAAGCATAACTCTGTCAACAGATTTTGCGAGGGCTTTATTTGCCACTCCCGGAAAAGCGTTTTGCTCATGGATTGCCGTTTTTATTCCCATTTTTACTGCCGTGCGCAGTACGGGACCCGTTACATATCCGCCGAAGCCCACGACTACATCGGGATTAAACTCGGAAATGATTTTTTTTGCTTCGGAGGAGGCTTTTAAGGTAAGCGTTGCCGTTTTGATATTTTCCTTTAAGCCTTTTAAAGATACTTTCCGCGAAAATCCGTTCATTTTAACGGTTTTTATGGGAAATCCTGCCTTGGGAACAATTTGCGTTTCCATTCTGCCCTCTGTTCCTACAAAAAGAATTTCACAGTCGGGCTCAAGTCTTTTAAGCTCCGTTGCAACGGCAACGGCAGGATTGATATGACCGCCGGTACCGCCGGCTACAAACATTACTTTCATAACAACTCATTCCTTAGCCTTATTGGAGCGGGAAACAGATAAAAGCATACCCATTTCGCAAAGCAGAATAAATATGGAGGTGCCGCCTGCCGAGAAGAAAGGCAGTGAAATTCCCGTATTGGGGATAAGGTCGCTGACAACGGCGATATTGAGTGCAACCTGAATACCTATCTGAAATGAAATTCCCATTGCAAGCAGTGCACCGAAACGGTCGTTGGCACGAAGTCCTATGTGTATTCCTCTGTAAACGAGAAGCGCAAAGAGGAGAATTATAAGCGACGCGCCTACAAAGCCCAGTTCCTCGCACACGATTGAAAAAATAAAGTCGTTCTGCGGCTCGGAAACATAAAGGTGCTTTTGCTTTGACTGCCCAAGCCCCGTGCCTAAAAATCCGCCTGAGCCGATGGCGTAAAGGGAGTTATTGGTCTGCCAGCGCGCGCCCGTGGGGTCATAATCCTTATCAAGCCATGCGGTGATACGCTCGCCGGCGTATTTTTCAAGCACCTGCGGATTTGCTACAAGAAAAATTACCGCCACAAGTATTACTCCGCCGGCTACCACAAACCATTTATACCTGACCTCGCCCAGAAACATCATAATGATGCCTATTCCAAGCATCAGCACCGTTCCCGAAAGGTGATTTTCAAGATAAACGAGCCCTGCAAAAACTATTATCAGCAAGCCGTAAAGAATAACCTTTGTGACGGACTGATAAACCGTTATTTTACCCTTGCTTATTCTGAAGATTAAGTCGCTGGGTACTTTTCCCGTTACGGCTTTATAATCCTTTTCAAGCAAATACGCTAAAATCAGGATTAGCCCTATTTTTGCGATTTCCGAGGGCTGAAATGTTGTAAAGCCCAAGTTTATCCACCGTTTAAAGCCGGGTTTATATTCAGGGAGTATAAGCACGAGCAATAAAAGCCCAACGGATACGAAAACGCCCACGACCGCCGCTAATCTGAAATATTCATAACGAATTCTTGATATGGCGTACATTCCTGCAAGTCCCAGGAGTGTAAACAAAAGCTGACGGCGGAAAATATAGGTACTGTCACCGTTTCTGTTGTAATAACTGTAAGTATAGCTGGCGGAAAACAGCATAACAAGACCGATGGTTACGATTGTCATCAAAAGCAGGAAAAAGGTTACATCCATTCCGCCGCGGGCAAAGAAAATATTTGATGATTTTTTCTTTTTAGCTGACGCCATTTTCTCACCAACCTTTCCAAAAATTCAAACTTTAAATTACTGTGCCGTACCAATAAACTGCCAAGCCCACAAGGCATCCTACAATATTTACAAGTGAAAATACTGTTACGATTTTTCTTTCTTTCCATCCGCTCATCTCAAAATGGTGATGAATGGGTGCCATTTTAAATATTCTTTTACCGTGTGTCGCCTTAAAATAACCGATTTGAATAACATCGGAAAGGGCTTCTATAACATAAATTATTCCGAAAAGCACCAATATAAGCGGGCAGTCAATAGAATAAGCCAGAGCTACCACCATACCGCCCAAAAACATTGAGCCTGTGTCGCCCATAATTACCTTTGAGGGGTAATAGTTCCAAATGAGATATCCGAGACAGCCGCCTGCCAGCGCCGCCGCCATTACGCTGATACCCAAGAATTTACTCATAAGTGCGGCAATACAGAACGCAATTGCTGTGATTGAGGTTACGCTTGCGCAAAGACCGTCGATACCGTCGGTAAAGTTTACGGCATTTACTGCGCCGTATATTACGCAAAAGCCGAAGAACCAAAAGAACCATTTAAGGTCAACGGCGCCCACAAAGGGTATTTTCATAAATGTGAGTCCGTTAAAGTAAAGACCTGCAAGGTAGGCAAAAATAATGGCTACCTGGGCAACTGTTTTTTGAATTACGGTAAGTCCTAAATTGCGCTTTTTTACAACCTTTATATAATCGTCGGCAAAGCCTACAAGGCCGAAGCCTATTGCCAGAAGCAAACCGCCCACAAGCTTAACCTTTTGCTGATTCGGCATTATACTGTCCCCTGCAAAGAGGTTACCGCCCATAAGGTAATCTGTAAGGAGCACGCATATTACGGAAATAATTGTACTGATTATGAACATAAATCCGCCCATATTGGGTGTTCCCTGCTTTGATTTGTGCCAAACGGGACCTATATCAAGAATAGTCTGCCCGAATTTAAGCTTTCTCAGCCAGGGGATTATCACAAATCCCAATAAAAATGCAATTAAAAAGCTTAAACCGGCCGCCACTGCAAGCGCTATGTAAATATTCATATGAAAAACTCCTTTTAGACTTCCCAATATTTATATAATTCTTCAAAGACTTCTTCAAGCTTCATACCGCGGCTCGCCTTGAAAGAAACGGTATCGCCGCTTTTCAGCTCTTTTTTGAGAGCATCAATGAGCTCTTGTTTAGTATCAAAGGCATAAACCTTTTTAAGACCTGCTTTTTCGGCGCTTTCTGCCGTAAAACGAGACTGTTCGCCGTAGGTATAAAGTGCGTCAAGCTTACACTCTGCCGCATACTCACCTACCGCTCTGTGAGCTGTTTCGGCATAACTGCCAAGCTCCAGCATATCGCCGAGGACGGCTATTTTTCTGCCTTTTGCGATTTTGCAAAGAGAATTAAGTCCCGCCTTTTGAGAATCGGGGCTTGCGTTATAGCAATCCTCAATCACCGTTATACCGTTTACTTGATTTATGCGCTGTCTCATTCCCGAGGGAGTGTATTCCGAGAGCCCTTTGGCGATGATTTCAGGCTGGATTTTATATTCAACGCCCACCGCAAAGGCGGCGAGAGCATCGTAAACATTGTGTATTCCTACCGTTGGAATAGTGATTTTCCGTCTTAAATCACCTTTTACTGCGGTAAACTCGGTGGAAAGTCCGTTTTCGCGGATATTTTCTGCTATGACATCGCAGTTTTTATTCTCAATACCAAAGGTGATAATTTTGAAATCGTCATTTTTAACGGTTGAGAGCATATCGTTATCGCCGTTTAAAAACAGCGGGGAGCCTTTTTTCATACCGTCGAGAATTTCAAGCTTTGCATGTAAAATTCCCTCGCGGGAGCCTAAGTTTTCAATATGGGACACGCCTATATTTGTAATTACGGCGCAATCGGGCTTTGCACATTTTGAAAGCTCGGTAATCTGCCCTTTGTTATCCATTCCCATTTCGACAACCGCAAAATCATATGAATTATCAAGGCGGTAAAGGGTTTTGGGAACGCCTATCTCATTATTGAGATTGCCCTCTGTTTTTAATGTTTTACTCTTTGCGCCCAAAACGCAGGCAATCATTTCTTTCGTTGTGGTTTTACCCACACTGCCTGTAAGCCCCACAACGGTTAGCTTTTTCATACTGCATCTGTAACAAGACGCTAAATCGAGAAACGCTTTTTTTGTATCCTCAACATATATTACGGGAGCGTCGCATTCTGTTTTTTTATGGCATACGACTGCCGCCACTCCTTTTTCAGCCACATCCTTTACAAAATCGTGACCGTCAAAGCGTTCCCCCTTAATCGCAAAAAAGAGGGTGTTTTCATCTGTATCACGGCTGTCGATGGATATGCGGCTGACAGTTTTTTCACTGTTTACCGTTGTACCCAAAGCCTTTGCAATTTCTGAAAGCTGAATGTTCATAAGCGTTACCTAAGCCTTAAAAAAGTCCTTTACGATTTCTCTTTCGTCAAAATATATTTTTTCGGTTCCTATTATCTGATAATCCTCATGGCCTTTACCTGCAAGGAGAACAACATCGCCGGGTCGCGCTTTTTTCAGCGCAAATTCGATTGCCTGACGCCGATTTTCTATCACTGCAAGCCTTGCCTGTGTTTTTTCCATACCGCCTAAAATGTCATTTATAATAAGCAGAGGATTTTCCGTTCGTGGATTATCGCTTGTTACAATCACAACATCGGAAAGTCTGCCTGCAACCTTGCCCATAACAGGTCTTTTGGTGCGGTCGCGGTCGCCTCCGCAGCCGAAAACCGTTATAACCCTACCCTTTGCAAAGGATTTTATGCAATTCAGTATATTTTCCAAACCGTCGGGGGTATGAGCATAATCAATCATTACGGTGAAATCTCTCGGAATATCCACCTTCTCTGCCCTGCCCTTGACGGGAGAAATCCGTTTTGCCGCCGATGCTGCATCGCTTACGGAAAAGCCGAGATTTATAAGCGCCGAAATTGCGCAAAGAGAATTATATACGGTGAAACTGCCGGGTATGGGGATTTTTACTCTTTCAATACAATCCATACCCACAAACAGATACTCCGCACCGTTTTCATCACAAACAATATTTTTTGCTGTATAATCCGCCCTGTCCGAAACTGCCGATACGGTCATAACGGGACATTCAATTTTGTCACAGACACTTTTTACTGTTTCGTCATCAATATTTATTATCGCCTTATCCGTCATTTTGAAAAGAGAAAGCTTGGCGTTTATGTAGCTTTCCATATCGCCGTGGTAATCAAGGTGTTCGGGAGTTATGTTTGTCAGTATTCCAACGGCAAATCGTAGTCCCTCTACCCTGCTTTGGCTCAAAGCCTGCGAGGAAACCTCCATTACGCAGTACTTACAGCCGCTGTCAACGCTTTCGCGCAAAAGCCGTTGTAACTCCATAGGCTCGGGAGTTGTAAGAACGGACTCCTCCTCACCCTCGCCGCAGTCATTTTTAACCGTACCGATTATTCCGCACTTTACGGAAAGTGTGTTCAGGATTTCTTTTATGAAAAACGAAGTGGAGGTTTTTCCGTTTGTACCCGTTACGCCGATAAGTTTAAGGTTATCCGCCGGATTGCCGTAAAATTCGGCGGCAATCCGCGAAAACGCTTTTCTTGTATCGCTTACTATAATTTGCTTTTTGATTTTCAAATCGCGCTGTGTTATTACCGCCGAGGCGCCCTTTTTAATCGCTTCCGACGCAAGGCTGTGACCGTCACAGCGGTTGCCGTCGATACAAATGAAAAGTGAGTTTTTTGTTATTTCCTCTGATTTATCCGTTACTCCTTCAATTTCCACATCCTCAAACGCGCTTGGCGTTTCAATCCCCTTGAGAAGTGCAGAAAGTTTCATTAAATATTACCTCATAATTTAATCTTGTACGTTTACGCTTGACCTGAAATATACGGTTATGACGCTTCCCTGCTCTGCGGTGGTATCTTTTGCAACGCTTTGCTTATACGATAAGACCTCGCCGCCGCTTTGCGTTGTACCTGCTATTTTTATATTAAAGCCTGCATTTACCGCAACTCGGTTCGCATCTGTTATGGAAAGATTTGTAAGGTCCGGAACTGTTGCAGTTTCTTTTGCCGCCGCCTCTTCCGTATATACAACAACAATACCGTTTTTCGGCATTGGCTGATTTGCCGCTGGAGTTTGTGAAATTACGGTGCTTCCGCCGCCCACAACCTTAACTGTGAAGCCGGAGGCTTCAAGCTTCGCCTTGGAAACCTCTTTACCCACAAGATTGGGAGCCGTTACGGTCGCTTTCGCAAGCTCTTCATCGTTATACTGCGGGTCAACATTGAGATATGCAAGCACATTTTCAAAAATTCTACCTGCTACGGGAGCGGCAACAGCACCGCCCGTTGTGAGTCCCTGCGGCTCATCAACCGCTATCAGAATGGCTATTTTAGGGTCATTCGCCGGTGCAAAGCCTGCAAATGAGGCTATGTTCTCACCGGGTACATTGAGCTTTTCACTTGTACCCGTTTTACCTGCTATATGATAACCTGCAACGTAGGCGTTTTTAGCTGTTCCCCAAACGACAACCTGCTCCATATATCCTGCCATTAGCTTTGCAGTGCCCTCTGAAATAACCTGTCTTTTCATTGTAGGCTTTGTTTCGGACACTATATTACCGTTTTCATCAAGTATTTTTGATACCAAATACGGCGTCATAAGCTTGCCGCCGTTGCCGATACAGGCAACTGCGTTTATCATTTGAATGGGGGTAATCTGGAAGGTCTGACCGAAAGAAGCGGATGAAAGCTCCGCAATACCCATATGGTCAAGATCGTAATATGTCTTTCCTGCAACGGGAACAGATTCCGACGGCAAGTCAATACCTGTTTTTTCGGTAAATCCGAAAGCCTCGAAATACTTCATAAACTTTTCCTTGCCCATACGCTGTCCCATTGTTATGAAGAAGGTATTACAGGAATTGGGCAAAGCCTGCGCTACGGTTTGCGTGCCGTGGCTCTTATGATTAAAGCAATGCTGATAGTAATTTGCAACCTTTATTGAACCCGAGCAGTCATATGTTGTTTCAGGCGTCATAACGCCCTCCTCCAAAGCGGCGGCGGCAACAAAAAGTTTAAACACGGAGCCCGGTTCATATGTATCGCTTATTACGCGGTTTCTCCATTGAGAAAACTGTGCATTCAGCTTTTCTTCGCTTTTTTTCTGTTCGTCTTCGATTTTTTCAAGCTCCTCCAAAACGCGGGACGAAGAAATAGTGTAAGGATAGTTCAAATCGTAATCGGGCATTGTGCTCATACCGAGAATTGCACCTGTCTGTATATCCATTACTATGCCGTAAGCGTATTTTGCCTGTGTTTCCTCTACTGCCTGAGCAAGCTGCTGTTCAAGATAATACTGGATAACCTCATCGAGGGTAAGTTGGAGGCTATAGCCCTGACTTGCATCAAAGGTTGTGGCGTAATCGTTGGGCATATCTCCTGCCAAGGCGTTTTTAGCTGTTATTATTCTGCCCGATTTGCCCGTAAGCTGTGAATTGTATTGGAGTTCCAGACCTGCTCTGCCCGTATCCTCCGAGCCTGTAAAGCCCACAACTGTTGACGCAAACGAGCCGAAGGGATAATAGCGCTTTGTGTCCGGGTCTATACCCACAATCATATTGAGCTTTTGGTCCTTATGGGCGCTCATGTATTCTTCAAGCTGTGCTTTTTGACTGTTATCTATTTTACCGATTATTTTTTCGTAGCCGCTTTCACTGCGGTTTACCTTTTTTTCAAGTGTTTCTTTATCCAGCTCAAACATATCGGCAAAGCCATCAACAAGCAAGGTTTTCTGCTCTTGAGTTGTAATTTTTGAAGGATTTATATATACAAGCCACGCAGAAGCGCTCTGCGCAATAATTTTCATATTGGAATCGTAAATGGTGCCTCTGTGGGCGTTTACGACCGTATCGCTCAACTGATTTTTTTCGGCTTTAAGGCGGTATTCCTCGCCTTTTATTATCTGTATCCAGAAAAGGTTTCCGATAAGGACAAGCAAAAACAGGCAAAAGCCCGCAAATGCAATATGCGAGCGCAAAGACATATTCCTTGTCGGTTTTTTTCTCATACTCTTCTCCTTCCGATACGGCGGCAAATACGCGATATCCTTTACAATAAAACAATGAGAGTCAAGAAATATCTACTCAACTCCCTTAGTTTTACTCTTCTCACCTATACCAATATATTATGATTTTGCGTCTTTTATTACCTTTGAATCCTCAATGCTCTTGCCGTTTGCCATAACAACCTCGTCGGAATCGGAAAGGTCAACATAAACCACCTGATAATCCTGCACCTTAACCATACCCAGATTATTAACGGCGTAATCCTCAACCTTATTGATTGATACGATTGAATTTAATTCATTGTTAAGCTTTACGGTATCGCTCTGAGCCGTTTTAATTGAATTTTCAACTCTGCTTATATCTCTGTTTATCTCATCAAGCTGAACGCGGCTGTATATTACGGCGGCAAAAAACAACAATGCCGCTACTGCTACGGCAAATATTTTCGCTGTTTTCCTGCCTGCGGCTATTGACTGCGCACGAAGCTGCTTTTGTGACGGTTTATTCTTTTTTACAAGCTCAAGCTGAGGCTTTTTCTGTGCCGGAGCGTTGATTTTGGGAGCCGCAGTTCCCCGTGACACCGTTTTTGGCTCAAAGCGCTCAAAATCGTATGAGGTGTATTTATTATACTGTGCCATCCGTCTCTTTCCTATCCTTTACTTTATTTTTTCAATCGTCCGCAGTCTCGCACTGCGGCTTCTGTTATTTGTTTCAAGTTCTGTCTCGCCTGCCGTTATCCCCCGATTTATGAGTTTCCCCGCAGGTGTTTTGCCGCAAACGCAAACGGGAAAATCCTTGGGGCAGGTACAGCCTGCCGTAAATTCTCTGAATTTTTCCTTAACCGTTCTGTCCTCCAAAGAGTGAAAGGTTATTATTGAAAGTCTGCCTCCCATTGTGATGCAATCGAACATATCCTGTACTGCGTCCGACAGAATTGACAACTCGTCGTTAACTTCAATCCTGATTGCCTGAAAGGTTTTTCTTGCGGGGTGTCCGTCGCGCCTTGCCTTTGCGGGAACGGAGTTTTTCACGATTTCGGCAAGTTCAAGGGTTGTTTCAATCGGTTTTACACTTCTCGACTTTACAATGCTTTTGGCAATGCTTCTTGCAAACTTTTCCTCGCCGTAGCGGTTTATTATATTTGCAAGCTCCTGCTCGGAATAGCCGTTTACCACATCAAACGCACTTTTGCCCGATTTGCTCATTCTCATATCGAGAGGTGCGTCCTTGTGAAAAGAAAACCCTCTTTCCGCGTTGTCAAGCTGAAATGAGCTTACGCCTAAATCCGCAAGGATACCGTCGGCTTTTCTGCCGTTCAGAATACTCTTAATATTTGAAAAGTTATCGTTTACTATTTCAACTCTCTCGTCGGAGCCTATGCGCTCCTTTATAACCTCTATAGCGTCGGGGTCGCGGTCAATAGCGACAAGTTTTCCGTTTTCAAGACGCTCAAGAATTGCCCTTGAATGGCCTGCGCCGCCGCAGGTGCAATCAACATACAGCCCGTCCGGCTTAATATTCAAAGAGTCAAGCGTTTCTTCAAACAGTACTGAAATATGTTTAAATTCCATATCCGCCACCGTCAGAATACGAAGGTATCCATTTTATCAATTTCAGAGAGCGGAACAGATGCCTGCTTGAAGTTTTCAGGCGCCCAAATTTCAATTCTTTTACCTGCGCCTACAATAACGGCGTCCTTAGTAAGCCCTGCGTGGGCAAGCTGTTCTGCGGAGAGTGTTACTCTGCCCTGCTTATCGGTGGAGGCCTCCGCCGCGTTGCTGAAAAAGGAGCGCTGTGCGGCACGGTTGGGGTGATTTATGAACTGCTGACTAACCTCCTCAAAGCGCTCTTTATCATATATATAAAGGCACTTATCGGGACCGTTGAAAAGGACGAACTCCTCGCCCAGCATTTCGCGGAACTTTACAGGAATGAAAAGACGGTTTTTGGCATCAAGACTGTGAAAATATAAGTTTGAAAACATCATCGCCGTTCACTCCTTTCGTAAAGTTAAAAATCATCTATTTACCCACCTTAGTGGTTTATGCGTGTATTACACCCCCACTTATACGATTATTATATAACCTTTTTTCCTTAATTGCAATAGTTTTTTAAATTCTTTTTACAAAAATTTATTGGTAAAATTATGCAAAATAAACAAAGCCGAATAACCTTGTTTTACGGTAAAAAAGGGCAAAAAAATACCGTTACCCGAGAAAAAACAGGGTAACGGTATATTTAAAATATCAGTTTTTATTCAAATTTCTTTTTATAGTTTTCAATAGCGGCATCTATTATATCCACCGCCGCCAACACACCTTTTGCCTCGTCAATGGCTGTTGATTTATTTTCAAGCATTTTATAAACCTTGAAAAAATGTATCATTTCATCGAAAATGTGAGGCGGAAGCTGGCTTATGTCCTTATATCCGTTATAGGTGGGGTCGCCGAAGGGAATTGCTATGATTTTATCATCGGGCGCGCCGTTATCCACCATTGAAATTACGCCTATGGGATAACAGTGAACAAGCGCCATGGGCTCAATCTTTTCGGAGCAAAGCACAAGTACATCAAGTGGGTCGTTATCCTCCGCATAGGTTTTGGGTATAAAGCCGTAATTTGCGGGATAATGGGTAGAGGTGTGCAGAACTCTGTCCAGCTTCAACATTCCCGTTTCCTTATCAAGCTCATATTTCATTTTACTGCCCTTGCTGATTTCAATTACAGCGTCAAAGGCTTTTCTCGTTATTCTTTCACTGCTTATATCATGCCAGATATTCATTATTTCTTGACTCCTTTATGCTTCTCAATCAAATCTTTTCTCACGCGCCAAAGCTTTTCGGATAAATCCACATAATAAGTATGGGGATTTTCAAAGCGTTTCACTTCTTCCCAGAGATTATCAATCTGCTCGGCGCAATACTCTCTTATTTCCTCCACGGTGGGCTCGTTGTAAACGCATTTTCCGCCGATGAACACAGGCACAAGCAGTTTTCTTGCCACAAAGCCCTCAACCTCCTTGCGTTTCCATGTGAAATCAGGGTCGAACAGCATATATGGCTTTGATTCGTCAATTTCTTCGTCTTCAAGCGTCAGCACATCGGCAATCGCCTTGCCTGTTTCGCAATCGAACAGACGGTAGAGCATTTTTGAATGGGGCGTTGTAATTTTGCTCACATTTTCCGAAAGATTTATTTTGGGGATAAGTTCGCCGTCCTTTTCTACGGCGCAAAGCTTATATACTCCGCTGAAAATGGGAGATGAAGCGGAATTTATCAGCCTTTCGCCCACTATAAAGCAATCCACCTTTGCGCCCTGCAAGAGCATATCGCTGATTATATATTCATCGAGAGAGTTGGAGGCGGTAATTCCGCAGTCGGGGTAGCCTGCCTCATCAAGCATTTTTCTCACCTTTTTGGAAAGATATGTTATATCCCCGGAGTCTATACGCACGCTGACGGGGCGCTTGCCCATAGGCAGGAGCACATCGTTAAAGGCTTTTATGGCATTAGGAACGCCTGAGCGTATGGTATCATAGGTATCTACAACCAGCGTACAGTCATCGGGATAACGCTTTGCATATTCGCAAAATGCCTCATATTCCGAATCGAACATCTGCACCCAGCTATGAATCATTGTGTTAATTGTGGGAATTTTAAACTTTTTTCCTTGAAGAATACCCGATGTGCCCACACAGCCGCCTATATATGCGGCACGGGAGCCGTAAAGAGCGTTATCAAAGCTTGTGGCACGGCGTGTTCCGAACTCCGCAACGGCAGTACCCTTTGCGGCGCGGACAAGTCTGTTTGCCTTTGTTGCAATAAGGCTTTGATGATTCATACAAATTAACAGTATTGTTTCAAGAAGCTGAGCCTGAATTATCGGACCCTTAACCTTAATAACAGGTTCGTTGGGGAAAATCGGCGTACCCTCGGGTACCGACCATATATCGCAGGAAAATTTGAAATTCCGCAGATAATCTATAAACTCTCCTGAAAAACCGCAATCCGCAAGATACTGCAAATCCTCTTCCTTAAAGTTTAAATTTTTCACATATTCTATTATTTGAGAAAGTCCTGCGAAAACCGCAAAGCCGCCGTTATCGGGCACTTTTCTGAAAAACAGGTCAAAACATGCAATTTCTTTCGCTTTTTTGCCCTCAAAATAGCCGTTAGCCATTGTCAGCTCATAAAGCTCTGTCATAAGGGACAAATTTCTGCCGAGAGATGTATTTTCCATTAAAATCACTTCCTAAAATGATACATATGTATTTTAACAAATAATCCGATAAAAGTCCATAACAAATATTGAATTCACCGCAAAACGGGTTTATAATATTTTTAATTGCAAGGAGTGATTTTATGAGCGATTTTAAAGATTTGATTTTAAAAAGAGAAAGCTGCAGAAATTACAGCGAGAAAACTGTTGATACAGCTCTTATTTTAAAATGTGTTGAGGCGGCAAGGTTAGCGCCGTCAGCCTGCAACTCACAACCGTGGAAATATTATATCGTTAACGATGAGAAAAACGCAGAAAAGGTGCGTCAATGCGTTCAGCCAAACGGGGCTAACAAGTTTACCGAAAAGTGCCCGGCATTTGCCATTGTGACAGAGCAGACCGCCACGCTGAAGCCCCATGTTGCCGCAAGGGTTCACAGCCAGAAATGGGCTGAAAACGATATAGGACTTTCCGTTGCTCATTATTGCTTACAGGCGGCTGATTTAGGGCTTGGCACCTGCATTATAGGTATGGTGGAAGAAGATAAGATGCGTGAATTGTTAGGCATCAACGATAAAATCCGTCTTGTTATTGCAACGGGATATTCCGCTGACGAAAAGCCGAGAAACAAGGTAAGAAAACCCATTGATGAAGTGTGTGAAGTGATTGAATAAAAGCAAACAAGGGACGATGCAAACCGCATCGTCCCTTGTTTTACGATTTCTTTTTTTGGTGAGTTCGTAGCTGAGATTTATTAAGTCGATTATCTGCTCCTTGGGGACTTCGTTTATCAGGACAGTCACCCAATTTTCTTTATTCATATGATAGGCAGGTAAAAAGCCTTTCTGCATACGCAAGGAGCCCGAAATAATCGGTCCGCATTTTATATTCATTACATCTGTTGTGCCCTCACCTGAAATACCCAATGTTTTATTTGATACTTTCATCAAAATTCCGTACCATTTTGATGAAGTTTTGTTGCGTAGCACTGCCGTAACATCATCATTTTCCCATAAATACTCGGGAATTGTGGAAAAAGTATTTTCGGCATAGTCAAAAATTTCTTCTCTTGTCATAATCAAAGCCTTACGGAAATTCCGTTTTCGTGGAGATAGTGTTTTAAGTCCATAATGGGTATCTCATTAAAGTGGAAAAGAGAGGCGGCAAGCACTGCGTCTGCCTTGCCGTCATTAAAGGCGTCAAGAAAATGAGATTTTGCCCCTGCTCCGCCCGATGCGATTACGGGAACTCCGACCGTTTCGGAAACCGCACGGTTTAGGTCGTTGTCATAACCCTGCTTTTGACCGTCGCAATCCATACTTGTAAGCAAAATTTCGCCTGCTCCCCTTTTTACAGCCTCTTGCGCCCATTTTACCGCATCAATACCTGTTGGGATTCTGCCGCCGTTAAGATATACCTCCCAGCCCTTTTCGTTACGCTTGGCGTCAATAGCGCAGACAACGCACTGACTGCCGAATTTATATGATGCCTCGTTTATAAGGTCGGGATTGCGGACAGCCGCCGAGTTTACCGAGATTTTGTCGGCTCCCGCACGGAGAAGCTCTTTAAAATCCTCAACGGTGCGTATTCCGCCGCCAACGGTAAAAGGGATGAAAATGTTATCGGCAACCCGTCTCACAATTTCAAGCATTGTTCCCCTGCCCTCATGGGTTGCGGTAATATCAAGGAGCACCAATTCATCTGCGCCTTTTTTATTATACTCAATCGCACATTCAACAGGGTCGCCTGCGTCGCGGATATTTACAAAGCTTACGCCCTTTACAACTCTGCCGTTTTTCACATCAAGGCAAGGTATAATTCGTTTTGCGTACATTATTTTCCCTCCATTGATGCAAAATTTCTAAGTATTGCAAGCCCCACATCTCCGCTTTTTTCAGGGTGGAACTGAGTTGCGAAAACATTGCCCTTGCCTACTGCGCTGTGAAAATCAATGCCGTAATTCGTTACGGCGGCAACATCGTTTATATCATCGGCTTCAAGATAATATGAATGGACAAAATAGACATAAGAATTTTCGGGCACGCCTTTAAAAATCGTATCATTTTGCTTTATATTTAATGAGTTCCAGCCGATATGGGGAATTTTAAGCCCCATATCCGAGGGAAAACGGCGGATTTTGCCTTTTAAAATGCCTAATCCCTTTACTCCGGGAGACTCCTCTGACTCGTCAAACAGCAATTGAAGCCCGAGGCAAATACCCAAAAACGGCTTGCCGCTTTCAGCGCATTGCTTAACGGTTTTTGTAAGATTATTCCTTTCCATGGACTCCATAGCATCGCCGAAGGAACCCACGCCCGGCAAAATCACTTTATCCGCCGACAAAATCTTTTCGGCATTGTCTGTAATTATACTTTCAGCGCCGATATAATCAAGCGCTTTTTTGACGCTTTGCAGATTGCCCGCGCCGTAATCTATTATGGCTATCATACAGTTGCTTCCTTTTTTTAATATGCGGATATTTTACCATACTGAATAAAAGTTATCAATAGTAAAAAAATTGTCGCAACGGATAAAAAACTTTAAAAAAAGGCTTGACTATTAAATAATGATGTGATATTATATTCAAGCGTTAAGCGCTGGTGTAGCTCAGTTGGTAGAGCAGCTGATTTGTAATCAGCAGGTCGGGGGTTCGAGTCCGTCCACCAGCTCCATCTTTTTATTCGAGTTCATTCGGACTCGAACCCTGAGAGGGTGAGCACCGTTAAGAAAACAATCCGGTGGATTGTTTTTAGGTGCGAAGTGCGATGGCGGTACTGTTGCAAAGCAACGGTGACCGAGCACGAAAGACGCACGGAGTGCGGATTTGTCCGTCCACCAGCTCCATCTTTTTATTCGAGTTCATTCGGACTCGCAAAGTTAATATGGGTAGGTTCCCGAGTGGCCAAAGGGAGCAGACTGTAAATCTGCCGTCGACGACTTCGGTGGTTCGAATCCACCCCTGCCCACCAGAAAAAAGCACTTGCAATAGCAAGTGCTTTTTTCAACTAAGTGTGCCTTTCGTCACGATAAGCGCACTTCGTGCGTGAAGTTTGCCTTCGGCAAGTGAAGTGCCTGCGGGCGTGAGTGGCACACTTAACTTCACTTTGTGCGAAGCACAATACTTCATAATGGCGCAAGCCATTACTTCACTGCGGCAACGCCGCAACTTCACTTTAAATCCATGCCTTAAAATATCAAATTTGAGTTGCATCTAAATAGTTCGTAACATCCAGCAATAGCAAGTGCTTTTTTCAACTAAGTGTGCCTTTCGTCACGATAAGCGCACT
>JBJEPW010000008.1:51564-60280 GCA_051881435.1 Candidatus Fimenecus sp.
GCAAGCCATTACTTCACTGCGGCAACGCCGCAACTTCACTTTAAATCCATGCCTTGCGCTTTACCAAGAAATATACTATAATAAATTCATAAGGAGTGATAGCCATGTCTGAAAGCAGATTGCGTGATATGTCTTTGGATTTTGCCGTATCAATTATAAACCTCGTTAAAGACCTCAAACTCAAAAAAGAAAATATAATTTCCAACCAAATTGGCAGAAGCGGCACATCTATCGGAGCAAACATCCGTGAAGCGCAGTATGCTCACGGCAAAGCTGATTTTATTTCAAAA
Organism: Candidatus Fimenecus sp.; assembly: GCA_051881435.1. GTDB lineage: Bacteria > Bacillota > Clostridia > Oscillospirales > Acutalibacteraceae > Fimenecus. Next base: position 51,855 of record JBJEPW010000008.1, read on the forward strand.
CTGCAAATTGCTTTGAAAGAAGCTAACGAAACAGGCTATTGGATTGAACTTTTATTTAAGACAAATTATATTGATGAAGCTACATATAAAAAACTCGACTCAGATTGCACAAGTATAAGAGTAATGCTCATATCATCAATCAACACCGCAAAGGAGAACAAAAATGGATAAGAAGATTAAAAAGGTTATAGGTGCGAATATGGACATTGATTTCAGTAATCCGGATTTTGGAAATTCACAGTGCCCGTGGAATCTTGCAGAAAACACAACCGAACACAAATGCGCCGTGAAAAACACTTCAATTTGCAACTATTTCTGCGGTATCCAGTATATGGACAGCGTTCTGTGCAGTTATCCTTATGAAAACATAACTGTTTTATCTCCCGACGATATTGATAGGGAACTTTAAGGGTATTACTTAAATACTCACTGCTACCTTCCGCTGATTTTCGGCGGAATTTTTTTGTTACTCGCTCGCGCAATCGGGTTCTTTTCGTCAATCGTCACATAAGGAAAGCCAATATTATGATATTTTACACAAAAATTTTGTTTTTAGAAAAAATATCTTCAATTTGTGGAATTTGTATAGTATAATACTGATGATTGACTTGCGGTTTATGCAAGTTAATACTGTTATTTGAGGAGATTGGAACTATGAACAAAACAGAGCTTGTTCAAAAGGTTAAGGGCGCTCCCGCTTATGTGAAAGAGCATTGGAATAAGCCCAACGAGGGAGAATATCTTTCCCTTAAAGAGGTTGCGGCATACACAGCCGCACAGGCAGGTTCATACATATTTATGACCGCCTCCGGAATTATGGTTTTTGCCGCTTCCTATTTCTGCGGCGCCATTATGGGGCTTGCAGCCCTCGATTTTTCAATTATCAACCTTATCGGAACGATTGTCGGGTATATCCTTATATTCTTAAATCCTATCGGCGTTCTGATATATGAAAATCACGGTCAGCTTACGCCGAATATGAGGGTTTTTGCCCATTGCGCGTACATAGGTCAGATTATTTTAGGTCTGGCGTGTTATTTTGTACCGGCAGAGCCCTTTGAGTTCATTATGAGAGGGTTGCCGCAAATTATAGGTAATATCCTCTTCCTCGGCGGCATAACAAATTATATAACCTGGTTTATCCGTAAGAAGTTCTGTGCAAAATACGGCAGACTCAAGCCTTTCATTTTGATATGCGGTATTCCCTCGGCAATTATAATGTCTGTTATACCCTATCTTCCCATTCAGAATCTTAGTTATGCAAACAGGCTTGTTGTACTGCATTTTGCCTTTACGCTGATGAATTATTTTTACAACAGCTTCATAGGTATTAACGGACTGGTTACCTTTATGACGCCCAATTCTCAGGAAAGGCAGAGGCTTCACTCCATAGTCCCCATTATTACAGGTCTTTTCCCCTCAATTATCGGTATGTTCTTCCCTATCCTTATAGGCACAACAGGCGGATATCTTAACATTAAAACATACAAGGTATTTGTTCCGATATTTGCTTTTATCGGCGTGTTTATTACTCTTGCGGCGGCATTCTGCAAGGAGAGAATAATTGAGCCGCCTATGGAAAAGCGCAAAAAGGTTACCTTCTGGAAGGGTGCAAAGAATGTTCTCAAAAATAAGTATTTCTGGATTACCAACATCTCCAATGTTGTAGGTCAATGGCAGGGGCTTGTGGGCAACCTGCTTGCATGGTGGTTCATATATTCATTGAGAATGGAATGGTTCATGGGCATTGCCGCAAACATTGTAGTTGTGGGAATGACGGCGGGCAATCTTCTTTGTCCCGTACTTACAAAGCGTTTTCAGAAAAGAGATATTCTTATTTCTTTCAGAGCCGTTACACTTCTGACGGTATTCGGAATTGTTCTTGCCGTTAAGCTTCAAAACATATACATTTTTATGATTTCAATGTTTTTGAAAAACACCATTGCGCCCATAGTTGACGGTGTTAATGTGGGACTTAACGCAGATATTCTCAACTATCATCAGTGGAAATACGGAGAGCGTGCCGACGCTATGTCGGGAGTTTTCGGCTGGTTCCTGAACCCCATAAATATGGCTATCGGTCTTATTATCCCGTGGATGCTTAAAATGGTGGGATTTACCTCCGACTGGGATGTACTTTATGACACACAAATTCTCAACAATGTATTCAGTATCTATACCTGGGGCTCGGTTATCGGTCTTGTGCTTGTTACTATCCCGTTTTTCTTCTATGACCTTACAAGAGAAAAACACGATATGTGCGTAAGAGAGCTTCAGGAGCGTCTTAAAGCTATTGAGGAATCCGACAGCAATGATGATGCCGTTGCGGCAAGCGAGGTATAATTATGAAAAAACGGTTAGCTATAATATTTTCTCTCATTCTTTGTATTTCCGTTATTTTCTCCGGTTGCGCGGAGCAAATCGGATTGGGAAGCGATAAGCTTTCAATAAAAATTGAAAACGGAGAGGCTACGGTAAGAGAAATACCCAACAAATCCACAATAAAAGAGGTTACCGTTCCCGATGAATACGAGGGAGTTCCCGTTACTAAAATTGCAGATTTTGCTGCGGTAAACATTGAAAGCATTGAAGTTATCAACATAGGTAAAAATGTTAAAGAAATCGGAGCCTGGGCTTTTGAAAACAACCAAAATCTTAAAGCTTTCAAGGTTTCAAAGGATAATCCGTATTTCTGCGATGTTGACGGCGTTTTATTCACAAAAGATATGAAAACCCTGCTTTTCTATCCCCTTGCAAAAGGCGTGCAGGTTAAGGAAGAAACAAACGACAAGGGCGAAAAAGAAGAAGTTAAGTTCATTGAATATGCAATTCCCGAGGGTGTTGAAACAATACGGACAAAGGCTTTTTACAAATGTCAGTACCTAACTAAAATTACTATTCCTCAATCTGTTAAGGTTATTGAAGAAAAAGCATTTTTCCGCTGCGGTTCAATAAAGGAGCTTGCGCTCCCCTCCTCCCTTGAAGTAATCGGCAAGGATGCATTTTCATACTGCACATCATTAACAGAAATAGTTATTCCCGCTTCGATTAAGAGAATTGAAACATACGCTTTTTACAACTGCACAAATCTTTTAAAGGTTGATGTGCAGGCAAAAGAGAGTGATGTGACCTTGGGCGAAAAATGGTACCCCACCGACAACGGTAAGTCCATAAGCAAGCTGGAAATCAACTGGGCATAAAATTCAAGCCGTTTTTGCGATTGAGCAGAAACGGCTTTTCCTTATATTCAATTCACTAATACAAAATTAGTTAAAATATGACTTTTTCGGGCAAAAATAGACATTTTACCTTGACATTATATATATATATATATATATATAATGGGTACTAAGCTGTTTATTGCTTAATATCTAAATAAAGGAGACTGAAAAATGTTTTGTCCGAAATGCGGCGCTCAAAACGATGCCAATCAACAAGTATGCGAAACCTGCGGCTGTCCTCTTAACAATGCTCCTCAGCAACCGGCACAGCCTACATATCAACAACCGGGTCAGCCTGTTCCCCCTGTTTACCAACAGCCGGTTCAGCCTGTTCCTCCCGTTTACCAACAGCCGATTCAACAGGTTGTAATGGTTAAACCAAGCGTACCCGGAAAAGGCCTGGGAATTGCATCCATGGTATTGGGTATAATTGCTATTGTTTGCTTCTGCTGGGGCTGGGTAGGAATTATCTGCGGTATTATAGGTCTTGTTCTTGCCGGCGTAGCTCTTGCAAAGGCAAAGAATGCAGGTATGAAAAACGGATTTGCCGTTGCAGGTCTTGTTTGCTCTCTTGTAGCTGTGGGTGCTGCCGCAATCATTGTAGTTACAGGCGCAACTCTTGTTTCCGACCTGTTCTCAATGTTTTAAGCAACTCTAATGTTGAAATCCGCCCGCATTATTGCGGGTGGATATTTTTTATAATTATGGATAGAATTAAAAACAGCCGACGATTAAGCATACTTCTTGTACTTATACTTGATTTCAGCATAGTTATTTGTGCCGCTGTACTAAAAAAAGCTTTGCCGTTTCTCATGGGACTGCTGCCTGACTGTGTTTTTGCCGAATACGGACTTCCATGCCCTTCCTGCGGAGGAACGAGATGTGTATACAGCCTGGTTTGCGGCAAAATACCGGAAGCTTTCTTTTATAATCAGTTTTTCTTCACGGCATCAATTTATGTTTTTTTTGCTTTTATTCTTATAAATATCGCTGTTCTGTTTAAATCACAGTTCGCTGAAAAGCTTGTTAAAGCAATGATAAGCTGCAAAGCGCTAATAGCCTTTGCTGTATTGTATGCTGCATTCGCCTTCTTTCGCATTTTCTCATAAAAGCCGTCCGGTTAATTTCACTTCCGGCGGCTTTTTATTATTCGGAGCAAAACAGACAGATTCCAACAAAAGTTTTATTTCGCGCACACAAGCTCGTATTGGGCTTCAATCTTTTCCCATTCCTCACGGTGGGCTGACTCGTATTTTTTGAATTCCTCCGCGGCAATTTTCGCGGTGATATAATCAGGCGATTTTGTATCTTTGCCATCGTTACATTTTTCAAGAATTTCAAATGCGTTGTGTATTTCCTCAACGGTGCTTATGAGCACATCATCGGAAACCTCACCGTGAATGAAATCGTCAAACAGGGCGCGTATTTTCAGCGCTTTTATCATTCCTGCACGCTTTTCCTCGGTAAGGTCATAGAAAAAGAACGGTATTACGGACAGTGCCGTTCCGATAAGTCCGCAAATAAGCATTATTCTTATAATGGGGTTTCTGAAATCCGCATTGTAAAGGTCATCGTAATTATCGGTAAGTCCGCTTATTCTTAATATCAACGGAATTGTGTATCCCGTGAGCAGAGCCAAGCCGTTTCCTATCATTACTCCCGCTTGGTCGATAAAGCCCTCTATTCTGTCGCCGGTTTTATACTGCTGATAATCCATCACATCCGCTTTCATAGACGGCATATATATTATTGAAAGTGCGCCGAACATATCCTTTATGAACATTAAGAGGAAGAACAGAATGTAGTTCTTATAGCAAAAGAGCATCAACGCCAAGCACAGAGTTTGAACTCCCAGCGACAAAAGGCATATTCTCTTTTTTCCCAATTTATTTGTCAGCGGTGCACCCAAAAGCATACCCGGTGTTGCGGCCTCGCCTTTTAATATTACCATGATTGAATAAATATATTTATTATTCATTCCGTAATAGAACACCCACTGGAAAAGGTATGAATATCCTTGGCTTAAAAAGCCTATCCAACCCGAAACATTTATAATCCAGAAGTATTTATTCTTTGCAACTTTTTTAAAGCCCTCAAAAAAGCCCATTTTCTGAACATATCTTTTGGGGACGATTACCCTTTCTTTTGTACCGAAAACGCAAATCATACTTACGGCAAGACCGAGAATACAGAATACAGGGAAAGCAATGCGATAAGTTTTTAATTTATCCATAGGTCCTATAAGGGGGATTACGGGATTGATTACGGTAGGCGCAAAGGAATATATAATTGAGCTTACCTCGATTATCCACGAGCGTTCCTTAGAGTTTGCAGACATAACCTGAACAAGCCCCGCATATGCGGACAGATAAAAAGGTGAAAAGAACTGCAACAGGGTATAAACAACAAACACAGACAAAAGCTTTTGATTATATTCCATTGTTTCATAAGGCAGATAGACGAAAAGCGTCCCGAAAAATGCCGTCGGCAGACCCAAGGTTAAAACATACGGTCGGAATTTTCCCATTTTGCCCTTTGTATTGTCAAACATCATGGCTCGTATGGGAGTTACAAGAAGTATAATAAGCGTTGAAAATACATTGATTGTCTGCAAATCAACGGCTTTAAGTCCGATTGACGCACCAACAATCATACTGCCTGCGTTAAGGACTATCATTCCCACGATTGAAATGATGAAATACACACCTGCCCCGCCCACTGAATATGCGGCAAGCTCACGGTAGGACACATACTTACCCTGCGGCGCTGTTTTCCAGTTCGCTTTTACCGTCAGCAGAGTGTTTTTTACAAGTTCGGGCAATTTTTTTATTTTGCTCATTTAACATTCTCCCTTTTCCGTTTCTGCCTTCATAATACAGCATTTTTTGCAGAAAAGCAAATATTATATATTGAAATGATGCTCAAATTATAGTAAAATATATTATATAGTAACAAAAAAGGGGAATAATATATGGATTTTTCTGTTTTTCATGAATTTGATTATGCCATATTCACATTTTTCGGCAGTATTCAAAGCGTTTTCATGAACTATGTTGCAAATTTTTTCACATTTTTCGGTGACGAATTGTTTGTGATGCCCATGGTTGCGGTGGGGCTTATTCTCTTGCTTTTTAAAAAGACGCGCAAAACGGGAATGGCTCTGTTTTTCGCCATAATCGTGGGAACGCTCATAACAAATGTTGTGGCAAAACCCCTGTTTGCCCGTGCACGCCCTTATGTTGAACTTGCTTCGGATGAAGCGTATATGGCGTGGTACACATTTGCAGGCGCATTTACCGAGGGCGACAAATCCTTCCCATCAGGTCACACAACAGGTGCTTTTGAGATTGCCATGGCGCTTTTCCTGACCCTTAACAAAAAGTACAGTTGGATTTTCCCCCTTATTGCTGTCGGAACAGGTCTTTCAAGGATTTACTTAATGGTGCATTTCCCCACAGATGTTATCGGCGGAGTGATTGTCGGCGTTATTTCGGGAGTTATCGGATATTTCCTTATGAAAGCCATTATGAAAGCCATTGAAAAGACAAAGCTCAATGATTTTGATTTAATTAAGAAAATAAAAAAGGCTTAAATCAGTTTTAACAGTACCGCCCGTGTCAATAATAGACACGGGTGATTTTTTATGTATAAGCGCGTTGCCGTGTCATATTTTACACTGCTTCTTGTATTTTCCGCACTGATTGTTAATATTTTGCTCATCGGGTTTAAGGTTCAGACAAGTCCGTCGTCATATACCGCAAATAAAAGAAGCGTAATTTTATCGGAATCAAGAGGAATGATATATGACTGCAATATGAAAAAGCTTGTAAACACCGAGGAAAATTATGTTACCGTTTGTCTGCCCACAAAAGAGGCTCTCAACGGTGTTTTACCGTATATATCCCAAGAAATCCGCGACAGTCTTTATGAGAATACGGCAAACGGTAAAGCAAGTATTGTAAGCACAGAAAAACACTTCGATGAAAGCGATATTAAAACAGTTTCCGAAATTACGAGGTATTCCGAAAATCAACTTTGCGCGCACATAATCGGGCATCTTGATGAAAACGGCAAAGGAGCTATGGGGCTTGAAAAAGCATACAACAGTTATCTTGATATGCAGTCGGGCAAGCTTAAAGCGCAATGGGAGGCAGATGCGTTAGGGCATACTCTATACGGCAACGGAATACAGATGGTGAACGAAAGTTATCTTTCTCCTGCCGGAATACAGCTTACGATAGACGCCGATATTCAAAGGATTGCAGAAGATGTTTTAAATGAATTCAGTATCGGCAAGGGTGCCGCCGTAGTAATGAATGCGGATACATCGGAAATTCTCGCAAGCGCTTCTTTTCCGAGTTTTAATCCGCTGAAATTGGAGGAGGCTTTGAACAATCCCGACTCCCCTTTTGTGAACCGTGCCGCCGCGCCGTACAGCGTAGGCTCGGTTTTCAAGCCCTTTGTTGCCGCCGCCGCGCTTGAAAACAACATAAGCCTTGATATTAACTGTTCCGGCATCATAAATATAGGCGGCACCGTGTTTGGGTGCAGTAATTATACTGCTCACGGTGATGTGAATATGGATACTGCCATGCAAAAATCCTGCAACTCGTATTTTATCGCTCTCGGTCAAAAAGTGGGGAGTGCAAACATAATAAATCTTTGCTCGTCTATGGGATTCGGAAAAACCGCGGAGCTTGCCGACAATTTCTACCTGAAATCGGGCAATCTTCCCTCTGCCGAAAGAATTACCTCACCGCAGGCGCTTGCAAATCTCTCTTTCGGGCAGGGTGAGCTTACTGCAAGCCCCATACAAATGGCCGCCGCTTACTCCGCCTTTGCCAACGGGGGGATATACCGTCCGCCGACCCTTATGAAAGGAATAGTCAATGATAAAGGCGAAGCAATTCAAAGGGTGCTTCTGCCCGATGGGTGCAGAGTTATGAGCAAAAGCACGGCGTCGGAAATTGATAAAATCCTAAAAAATGTTGTAACAGACGGCAACGGCAATAAAGCATTTTCGGAGTTTACGGACAATCACGGTAAAACCGCCACCGCCCAAAGCGGCTGGTTTGACGGTGAACGGGAAATAACCCACACATGGTTTTGCGGATATTTCAGCCACAACGGAACAACATATGTTGCCGTAATTCTTAAAGAGGACGGCTCCTCGGGCGCCGCCGACTGCGCGCCCATATTTAAGAA
>JBJEPW010000009.1:0-157989 GCA_051881435.1 Candidatus Fimenecus sp.
TCACTTTTTCGTGAATCCCGGCTTTTAATTCCGCTGTTTTTTTACAGCTCCATAAATTTTGCTTTATGCGTTTGATTTTAATAAATTCCCTGCTCCATCATTGCCTCTGCAACCTTTTCAAAGCCTGCAATATTTGCGCCTGCAACAAGGTTGTAGCCAAGACCGTATTTTTCAGCGGCGGCAACGGAATTTCTGTAAATATTTTTCATTGCACTGTGAAGTCTTGAATCAACCTCCTCAGCAGTCCAGCTGAGTCTTTGGCTGTTCTGGCTCATTTCAAGACCTGAAACGCAAACGCCGCCTGCATTAACAGCCTTGGACGGTGCAACAATCATATCTTTTTGCGCCATAAGATAGTTGAGCGCCTCTTCCGTTGTGGGCATATTGGATACTTCAATGTAGTATTTTGTGCCGTTGGCGGCAATGGTTTTAGCGTCTTCAATATCAACTTCGTTCTGCGTTGCGCAGGGGAGTACAACATCGCCCTTTACGCACCAAGGCTTTTTGCCCTTGTGGAATTCAGCGCCGAATTTTTCAGCGTACATTTCTACTCTGTCCTTGCCTGACGCGCGCATTTCAAGAAGATAGTTTATTTTTTCGGGTGTTGAAATACCGTCCTTGTCATAAACATATCCGTCGGGACCGCTTATGGTGAGCGCCTTTCCGCCCAATTCGGTAAGCTTCTTTATAGCCCCCCATGCAACATTGCCGAAGCCCGATACAATAAAGGTTTTCCCTTTAATGGAATCGCCCATATGCTCAAAAACCTCGTTGGTATAATAAATAGCGCCGTAGCCCGTAGCTTCGGGGCGAATAAGGCTTCCGCCGTAGGAAAGGCCCTTGCCTGTAAGAACGCCGTTTTCAAAAGCGTCCGAAATGCGCTTGTACTGACCGAATAAAAATCCGATTTCTCTTGAACTTACTCCGATGTCGCCTGCGGGAACATCAACATTAGGCCCTATGTGGCGGTAAAGCTCCGTCATAAAGCTTTGGCAGAAGCGCATAACCTCGCCCTTGCTTTTGCCTACGGGGTTAAAATCGGAGCCGCCCTTTGCTCCGCCCATGGGAAGTCCCGTAAGGGAGTTCTTAAAGGTCTGCTCAAAGCCTAAAAAGTACATAATGCTTGAATTAACGCTGGGATGAAAGCGAAGACCGCCCTTATACGGTCCGATTGCAGAGTTGAACTGAACACGGTATCCGCGGTTTATCTGCGTTTTGCCTGCGTCATCAACCCATGCCACGCGGAAGGTTATAAGCCTGTCCGGCTCAGCCATACGGGTGAGCAAATCGTCCTCAACATATTCGGGATGCGCCTCAATCACTTTTTCAAGTGAGCGGAAAACCTCTTTAACACACTGTATGTATTCGGGCTTTGCGCTGTCTCTGCGTTTAACTGTTGCTATAACATTTTCAATATATTCGTTCATAGTTTTTCCCCCTTTAAGGTCATAATATCACCCCGAAAACAGATTTTCAATAAAAAAAGTGAACTCAAATTCACTTTTGTATGATTTAATAAATCGAAAACCGTGTTTTTGTAGAAATTAACAAGTCTTTTTATAAATTTTTTCAATAGTAATTTACTATTTGCGTTTTTTATGATAAAATATGCTTCACAAAGTTTATTCGGTGGTTTGATGAGACAATTTGTCACTAACAGTGAAAATGAAACAATCGAATTAGGAAAAAGACTTGCTGAAAAACTGCACGGAGGAACCGTTGTAGCGTTTTTCGGCGGTTTGGGTATGGGCAAAACCGCCTTTACAAGAGGAATGGCAAAAGCTCTCTGCGTAAAGGAGCAGGTGAGCAGCCCCACCTTTGCAATCGTAAACGATTACGGCGGCAATCCGCCCCTTTATCACTTCGATATGTACCGTGTTGAGAGCTGGGAGGATTTATATTCCAGCGGATTTTTCGATTATTACGAAAGCGGCGGCATATTGGCAGTTGAGTGGAGCGAAAATATCGAAAACGCCTTGCCCGAAAACACCGTAAGAGTAACCTTTGAACGGGGAGAAACAGATAATCAGCGGATAATAACTATTGACGGAGTATATGAAATATGAAAATTTTATCACTTGATTCCTCGTCGGTTACAGCCTCTGTTGCCGTAACAGAAAACGGTAAAATTCTCGGTGAGGGCTTTATAAATAACGGGCTTACTCATTCCCAAACACTTATGCCCCTTGTAGCCGAAACTCTTGAAAAAAGCGGAGTATCAATTAAGGATATAGACCTTTTTGCCGTAACTAACGGTCCCGGTTCTTTTACGGGTGTCAGAATCGGCATTGCCTCGGTTAAGGGTATGGCGGACGCTCTCGGAAAGAAATGTGTTCCTGTTTCAACCCTTGAAGCCATTGCACAGCCGCTTAATACGGAGGATGTTATTGCCTGCGCTGTTATGGACGCCCGCTGCAATCAGGTATATACCGCTTCATTTGCCGGCGGTAAAAGACTTTCACAGGACAGGGCAATCCTCATAGACGAGCTTGCCGATGAGTTGAGAGAATACGGCAAAAAAATCGTCTTTATCGGTGACGGCGCCGTGCTTTGTTATGAAAGGTTAAAGGATAAGCTTGATAATGTCAGCCTTGCCGATGAAAATATCCGTTATATTCACGCGTCGGGAATAGGCTTTATTGCCGAGAAAAAAACAGGCAGGGGCGAGTCCCCGATAATTTCCGGAAAACTTGTACCTTTTTATCTGCGCTTACCGCAGGCAGAAAGGGAGCTTAAAAATAAAAAGGAGAGTTTAAAATGATAGCATTAGGTGCCGACCACGGCGGATTTGAATTGAAAGAGGCTATAAAAAAGCATCTTGAAGAAAGAAAAATTGAGTATATTGACTGCGGAACATATTCTGCGGAATCAATTGACTATGCGCCCATAGCAAAAAAAACCTGCGAAAAGGTTATAAGCGGCGAGTGCGAAAAAGCAATTCTCTGCTGCGGAACGGGTATAGGCATTTCAATGGCGGCAAATAAAGTAAAAGGTATCCGTGCGGCTTGCTGTTCCGACTATTTCAGCGCAAAGCTTACAAGAATGCACAACGATGCAAACGCTCTTTGCATGGGCGGCAGAGTTGTAGGCGTAGGGCTTGCTTTGGAGCTTGTTGATGTGTTCCTCGATACCGAATTTGAGGGCGGCAGGCATCAGCGCCGTATTGACCAGATAGCAGAAATAGAAAATTCCTAAAAATACTTGTCAATTAAGGAAGATTGTTGTATAATCAATTCCGAAAAAAATTCTGTTCGGAGGAAGTTAAAATGGCAAATGTAACAATTACAAACCACCCGCTTATTCAGCATAAGCTCACTCTTTTGAGGGACAAAAACACAGGCTCCAAGGAGTTCCGCGCCCTCGTTTCGGAAATTGCAACTTTGATGTGTTATGAGGCAACCCGCGACCTGCCCCTTACGGAGGTGGAGGTTGAAACTCCCGTTGCAATAGCAAAAACAAAGGTTATTTCAGGTAAAACTCTCGCATTTGTTCCCATTCTCAGAGCAGGAACAGGTATGCTTGACGGCGTTCTTTCCCTTGTTCCGTCTGCAAAGGTCGGCCATATCGGTATGTACCGCGACCCCGACACAGCGCTTCCCGTTCCTTACTACTGCAAGCTTCCCTCGGATATTTCACAGCGTGAGGTAATCGTTCTTGACCCCATGCTTGCAACAGGCGGTTCTGCGATTGATGCCATCAATCAGATTAAAAAGTATAATCCCAAGTCAATTAAGTTTATGGGTATTATTGCGGCTCCCGAGGGATTGAAGGCTCTTACAGAGGCTCACCCCGATGTTGATGTTTACTGTGCCGCTCTTGATGAAAAGCTTAACGAGCATAAGTACATTATCCCCGGTCTCGGCGATGCAGGCGACAGAATTTTCGGCACAAAATAAGTAAATCTGCAAATTGAAAATGAATGTAGGGGCGATTCACGAATCGCCCTTCACTATACAACAAAAAGGGACTCAATTGAGCCCCTTTTATTTATAAGCTTTATTGCATTTTATAATTCAACCTTTTGCGGCATACCGCCGTTTTCTCTCGATTTATCCGCAAGATAAACGCAAAGATGACCTGCAACAGAATCGAACACAGATGTGCAGGCAAGGCTTGGTTTTTCGCCTCTGACAAAGGATACAAAATCCGCCGCCAAGCGCTCATCTCCGCCGCCGTGACCGCCGTAAGCGCCCACCATATCGCCTGTTACATTTAGGTCAACCTCTTCGAGAATCCTTTCATCGGTCTTTGTGGGGTGAATTTTCGATACATAAAATTTTGATTCCTCAAAATTGCCGTATATTTCACCCTTTGTGCCTACAATGTGTATTCTGCGTAAAGGAGTTGAAGAACCGCCCACCATATTGTGCGTTCCCGTGGCTCCGCTTGCAAAATTAACAAGCACCGACTGATGGTCAACAACATCGTTATCGCATTTATAAATACATTTTCCGTAAGGTGAGTCACCCTTTAACAAATTGATTTTGTCCTCGATTGTGGGATTTTCAATGTGCTCCAATTTATCCCATATGTAAAACGCCCAACGCTCAGGCTGGTCAATGTAAAGTCTTTTCGCGGAATAACGGCAGGTGTCAACAAGGGGACAGTCAACGAGGCATCTTTCTCCTGCATTTTCAGGCGCATTTTCAGGCTTAAACTGGTATTTACCGCCGAAGCTTGAAACTGCAACAGGCTTTGTCTCGCTCATCATCCACATCATTATATCAATATCGTGGCAGCATTTTGCCAAAAGCATTGATGTGTGGCACTTTTTGCTGTTTGCCCATTTTCCTCTTACATACGAGGTTGAAAGGTGGTGATAGCTTACATGTTCAAGCGTTTGTATGTTTATAATATCGCCGATTTCACCGTTAACAACCCGCTCTTTAATAGAGTAATAAAAAGGCGTGTAACGAAGAACATGGCAAATCATAACCATTGAGTTGTTCTTTTTGGCACACTCAACGATTTCACGCATTTCCGCTTCGTTAACGGCAAAGGGCTTTTCAAGAAGCATATCATAGCCCGCGTTCAACAGGGGAATAGTGGTTTCAAGATGCTGATGATCCATGGTACCGTTAATGACTGTATCTGCAAGCTTGCCTTTTTTTGCAAGCTCGTCGGCATCACAAAAACACATATCCTCTGAAAAACCGAACTTTTCCATAACGGCTTTTCTTCTCACGGGGTTAGGGTCCGCAACGCCCACAATTTTCAATTTGTCGGGGTCTGTAACGGCAAGATTTGCATAAATCATCGCTCTGTGACCTGCTCCCACGATTATAGCGGTAACGGGTTTTGACATAATCATCATCTCACACATAACTGTTAATTTTTACAAGCATTATACACTATTATATCTTAAAAATAAACCCTAAAATATTATAAACAGGCAAAAAATTAAGGGAAACACCGAAGAGTTTCCCTTAAAACTGCTTTTTTGCAAATTATTTTGCAAGATTGATAACTGCAAGTACTGCGCCTGCGTCGCCCTCAATCGCAACCTTACCCTTTGTGTAAGCCTCAATGGGGTCAAGCTTGCCGTCAAGAAGCTTTAAAAGATTGGTGGGGTTAACGGTAACAAGAGCGCTTCTGTCATGGTAGTCATAAGGCTCAACATTAACCTTGTGGTCCTTAACCTCGATATAGAAAATACCGTTTGTGTTTTTGCCTTCAAGGTTAATCTGCAAAGCAACAACGCCGTTAAATCCGGAAGCGTCTGCCTCTGCAAACTTTTCTTTAACCTTGGCAACTATCTGTTCGTATGTCATAGTAATCACTCCGTTTTCATTTTTTTATGATTTTAGCACAAATGATTTTTGTTTGCAAATCGAAAAGTCCTATCAAAAACCGCCAAATACGGCTCGAAAAGAGGTCTTTTTGGTCATTTTTTACAGAAAATATAATAAAAATATATAAAAAATAACGAAATCAAAAGGCGGTTAATAGTAATTTATACGAAATTTATTTTTTAGCCTTTTTTGTAATTTTTTAAGCCTAAAACATTGTTTTTATCGCGTTTTTATAGTATAATGTAAACTGTTATTATGTATTACTATGCGTATTGGAGGAGATTTTATGGCATTGGTCAGAAAAGAGGCATATTTTAACTCATCAAACGGCAAAAATAAGATAAGAACACTTATCTGGCAGGACGATGAGCTTACCCCTATCGGTATAGTTCAGTTAACTCACGGTATGGCGGAGCATATAGCCCGTTACGATGATTTCGCCCGCTTCCTTGCTTCAAACGGCTTTGTGGTGTGCGGTCATGACCACTTGGGTCACGGAAAAAGCATTGAAAGCCGCGCCGAGCTTGGAACAATGGGTGCAGTTAACGGCGATAAGCGTCTTGTTGACGATATGCACATTCTTACAAAAATAATGAAGAAAAGGCATCCCGAGCTTCCCTATTTCCTTTTCGGCCATTCCATGGGGTCTTTCTGTGCAAGAGTTTATGCGGCGCATTTCGGCGATGAACTCAACGGACTTATAATTTGCGGAACAGGTAACACACCGTCAATACTTTCCGTGGCTTCCTCGGGTATAGACAAGCTTGTTGAAAAATACGGCC
Organism: Candidatus Fimenecus sp.; assembly: GCA_051881435.1. Lineage (GTDB taxonomy): Bacteria > Bacillota > Clostridia > Oscillospirales > Acutalibacteraceae > Fimenecus. The sequence goes on from JBJEPW010000009.1 coordinate 6,575, forward strand.
ATATGAAGAAAATCGACGCTATGGGCGATATTATGAACAAGGGCTTTTCACTGCTTTCCGATGATAAAGAAAATCCCCTTGCATGGCTTTCCGCAAATGCAGATAACAGGCTCGCGTATTCCAACGATGACCTTTGCGGATTTACATATACCCTCGGCGGTTACCGTGATATCTACAATCTGATGTGCGAGGCGTGTGAGGACCGTTGGCCTTACAGACTGCCAAAGGATTTGCCGATTATGATTATTTCGGGCGCAAATGACCCTGTGGGTATGAACGGCAAGGGTGTTTTGGCAGTTGCCGATAATCTTGTGAAAGCAGGCTTTGAGCCTACCGTTATTCTTTATCCCGGTATGCGTCACGAAATTCTTAACGAAACCGAAAAGGAAATCGTTTATAACGATGTGCTGTCTTTTCTCCATTCGGTTTACACAGCAGAAGAAAACTAATAAGGATGTAGCAAATTGACCGATTTTGTCTCAAACGAACAGATAGAAAAACAGTATAAAATTGCCGATGAGGTGTCAGAGCTTTTAGCTTTGCGATACGGTAAAAAGCCCAAAGCCTTTGTCCATACCTACGGCTGTCAGGGCAATGTTGCCGACAGTGAGCGTATAAAGGGCATGCTTAGTTTAATGGGCTATGAAATGACCGAAGAAAAAGAAGAAGCCGACTTAATTCTTTATAACACCTGCGCAATTCGTGAGCATGCCGAGGACAGAGTATTCGGCAATGTGGGGGCAATAAAAAAACTTAAACAAAAAAATCCCCTTTTGATAATTGCACTTTGCGGTTGTATGATGCAGCAGGAGCATATCCGTAAAAAGATTTATAACAGTTACCCCTTTGTGGATATAGTTTTCGGAACTCACGGTCACTATATGCTCCCCGAGATATTTTATGAGTATCTCACAAGGGGAAAGCGCGTTGTCAATACCTTGAATATTGACGGCGAGATTTCCGAGGGTATGCCCGCGCTGCGTGATAAAACCGCAAAGGCTTGGCTCCCCATTATGTACGGCTGTGATAATTTTTGCAGTTACTGTATTGTCCCTTATGTGCGGGGCAGAGAGCGCAGCCGCCGTTCCGAGGATATTATAGCGGAGGCCCGGCAGATTATTGCCGAGGGCTATAAGGATATTACCTTACTCGGTCAGAATGTAAATTCTTACGGCAAAGGGCTTGATGAGAATATAAACTTCTCACAGCTTATCCGCCGTATCAATGACCTCCCTGGGGAATTTACACTCCGTTTTATGACCTCGCACCCCAAGGACTGCACAAAGGAGCTTATTGATACAATCGCAGAATGTGAAAAAGTGTCAAAGCATATTCATCTTCCTTTCCAATCGGGTAATAACAGAGTTTTAAAGGAAATGAACAGGCGTTATACCCGTGAGCAGTACCTCGACCTTGTAAACTACGCAAAAGAGAAAATCCCCGAACTGTCTCTAACAAGCGATGTTATCGTTGGCTTCCCCGGTGAAACATACGAGGAATTTTGCGATACGCTCTCTCTTGTACAAGAAGTTGGATTTACCTCTCTTTTCACCTTTATTTTTTCAAGCCGAAAGGGCACAAAGGCGGCGGAAATGCCCGACCCTGTGTCACGGGAAGAAAAAAATCGGTGGTTTAAGGAGCTTTGCGATTTGCAGGAAAGCATAGCGGCAAACCACAATGCGCAAATGAAAGGCAAAGTTGTCCGTGTACTCTGCGAGGGCGAAAGTAAAAATTCAGCGGGACTTATGGCAGGCAGAACAGACGGCAATGTGATAATTGAATTTCCAGCCGATAAAAGCCTTACGGGCAAATTCTGTTATGTAAAAGTAACAGAACCTCTTAATTGGATTGTTAGAGGAGAACTTCAGTAATAATTTTCTTTTATATAAAGGAGTAAAAAACAATGACTATTGAAAAACTTACAAGAGAGCTTGGTAAAGCCATTCAGCAGGACGAAAGATATCTTGCAATGAGAAAGGCTGTTGAGGCAAACGAGCAGGATACCGAGCTTAACGAGCTTATGAGCAAAATTCAGCTTATTCAGGTTTCTTATCAGCACGAGGCATCAAAGGAAGAGCCCAACGAGGAAAAAATGAAAGCCTATGACGAGGAATTCCGCGGTGTTTATGCTCAGATTATGCAGAACGAGAATATGCGCAACTATGAAATCGCAAGAAAAGAAATTGACGATATGATGAACTATGTTACAGGTATTCTTGCAATGTGCGTAAACGGTGACGACCCCGATACCTGCGACCCCACAGCACATTCCTGCGGCGGCGACTGTGCAGGCTGCGGCGGAGAATGCGGTCACGAGCACTGATTTTTTAAGGCAAAATTTTACGGGAAGGATACAGTAATATGGCAGAACTTTCACCAATGATGAAGCAATACTTTGAAATAAAAGAAAATTATAAAGATACCATATTGCTGTTCCGTCTCGGCGATTTTTACGAGATGTTCTTTGACGATGCAAAAATTGCGTCAAAGGAGCTGGAGCTTGTGCTCACAGGCAGGGATTGCGGTCAGGAGGAGCGTGCTCCCATGTGCGGCGTTCCCTTTCACAGTGCGGACGGATACATTGCCAGGCTTGTAGCAAAAGGCTATAAGGTGGCAATCTGTGAGCAGATGGAGGACCCTGCAACGGCAAAGGGGATTGTAAAGCGTGATGTAATCCGTGTTATTACCCCCGGCACCGTTATTGAAAGCGCCATGCTTGATGAGTCAAAGAACAATTACCTTGCGTCAATCTGTGCCGCCGACAGCAAGGTGGGAATATGCTTTATTGATATTTCAACAGGCGAAGTCAATCTTACGGAATTTGAAGAAAACATTGAACAAAGGGTAATTAACGAGATGGGCAGGTATTGTCCTTCCGAGATTATTCTTAACAAAGAAACCGTGTCCTTTAAGCGGTTAGGTGAGTTTATCTCCAAAAAGCTTGAAGCGTCTGTTGAGCTATTGATTGAGGAATTTGATTACGGGAATGCCGAAGCGGCGGTAAAAGAGCATTTCGGCGTGAACGATATGGCAAAGCTTTCTCTTAATCAGCGGAATAATGCCGTCAGCGCGTTGGGAGCCTCACTTTCGTATCTGCGTTCAACCCAACGGAGAGACCTTGACAATATCAGGGAGATAAATTTCTATACAGATGCAAAATATATGAATTTGGGGATTTCCGCAGTCCGCAACCTTGAACTTTTGGAAACTATGCGTGACCGTGAAAAGAAAGGCTCACTTTTGTGGGTGCTTGATAAAACCAAAACAGCAATGGGTAAGCGTATGCTTCGTTCCTTTATCGAACGCCCCCTTTATGACTGTGCGGAAATTTCAAAGCGACTTAACGCTGTGGGTGAACTCTATACAGATACCGAAATGCGTGAGAGCGAAATGTCCCTTTTGTCAGGTGTTTACGATATGGAGCGCCTTATGACAAGGATTGTCTATAACACAGCAAACGCCAAGGAGCTTTTGTCTCTTTACAACACGCTTAAAAATCTTCCCGAGTTAAAATTTAATCTTCAAAATGCTCAATGCGGAATGCTCAAATGCATATATAACGATATTGATACGCTTGATGATGTCTGTGCTCTTATTGAGGCTTCAATAAAAGATGATGCGCCTTTTTCCGTGCGTGAGGGCGGAATTATTAAGGACGGCTTTAATAAAGAACTGGACGAGCTTCGTGACATTGTCAGCGGCGGCAAAAATATTCTTGCCGAGCTTGAAGCAAATGAGCAGGAAAAAACAGGTATTAAAAAACTTCGCATAGGCTACAATAAGGTTTTCGGCTATTATTTTGAGGTCTTAAATTCCTATAAGGAGCTTGTGCCCGATAATTACATAAGAAAGCAGACCTTGACAAATTGCGAAAGATACATAACCGAGGAATTAAAAGAGCTTGAAACAAAGGTGTTGGGCGCACAGGAGCGTATTGTAGGGCTTGAATATGAGATTTTCAATTCAATCCGTAAAAAGATAGCAGGTGAGTATTTAAGAACTCAAAGAACTGCCCATGCCCTTGCGCTTTTAGATGTGCTTTGCTCCTTTGCACAGGTGAGCGTCAAGAATAACTATACCCGCCCCGAAATTAACGATAAGGGCGTAATCCGTATATCCGAGGGCAGACACCCCGTTATTGAAGCTCTTTTAAAGAACGAGCTTTTTGTGCCTAATGACGCTCTGCTTGACTGCAACGAAAACCGAATGGCGGTTATAACAGGCCCCAATATGGCAGGCAAATCAACATATATGCGCCAAATTGCCATAATTGTGCTTATGGCGCAAATGGGCTGTTTTGTCCCTGCAAAATCTGCCGATATAGGAATTGTTGACAGTATTTTTACAAGAGTGGGCGCCTCCGACGATTTAGCGTCAGGTCAGTCAACCTTTATGGTAGAAATGAATGAGGTTGCGGAAATACTGAAATTCTCCACAAAAAACAGCCTTGTAATTCTTGATGAAATCGGCAGGGGCACTTCTACTTTTGACGGTATGAGTATCGCGAGAGCCGTGGTAGAGTATATTTCGGACAAAAAGAGAATAGGTGCAAAAACACTTTTTGCAACGCATTATCACGAGCTTTCGGAGCTTGAAGGCACCGTTGAGGGCGTAAAGAACTATAATATCGCCGTGAAAAAAAGAGGGGACGATATTACCTTTTTACGCCGTATAGTGCGTGGCGGTGCGGACGGAAGCTACGGTATTGAGGTTGCAAAGCTTGCAGGAATTCCCGAAAATGTTATTAAAAGAGCAAAAACAATTCTCAAAACCCTTGAAGATAACGATTTGATGAAACCAAAAACCACCGTAGATATTCCCGAGCCCGAATTTGAGGATATTCAAATTTCCTTTGAGGGCAACGCGAAAGACGAGATAATCGACAGGCTGAAAGCTCTCGATATAAATACCCTTACCCCCATTGAGGCTATGGGTATTCTCTACGAATTGGCAGATAAAGCCAAAAACTGATATATTCAGTTGTAGGGGACGATGCCCACATCGTCCCGTAAAATCACGATAAAACCAACCTTGACCGTGTAGGGCGGGGGCTGGCTCCCGCCGTATAATACCATAGGTAATTGTATAAAAGAGGTGACATTGATGGCAAGAATAAATAAGCTTCCCGATTATATGGCAGATTTAATTGCGGCAGGCGAGGTGGTAGAGCGCCCTGCATCCGTTGTCAAGGAGCTTACGGAAAATGCCGTCGATGCAGGCGCCGACGCAATAACCGTTGAAATTCAGCACGGCGGAATTTCTTATATCCGAGTTACCGATAACGGCTGCGGAATTGTCCGTGACGATGTTAAAACCGCATTTTTAAGCCATGCCACAAGTAAAATCAAAACTGCCGAGGACTTAAATTCAATTATCACCCTCGGCTTCAGGGGCGAGGCTCTGCCGTCAATAGCGGCTGTGTCAAAGGTTAATATTATTACAAAAACCGCCGATGAGGAGATGGGCACATCTCTTGCAATTGAGGGCGGTAAAATCGTAGATTTTTCAGAGGCAGGCTGTGCCGTGGGCACAACGATGATTGTGCGCAGCCTTTTTTACAATACTCCCGCCAGAATGAAATTTCTGAAAAAAGATGTGAGCGAAGGCAATTTCGTTTCAGCGGTTGTTGAAAAGCTTGCTCTTTCACATCCCGAAATCAGTTTCCGTTTTATCCGCGACGGTAAGCAGGTATTTACAACTAACGGCGACGGTAATCTGCAAAATGTTTGCTTTTCAGCTTTCGGCAAGGATTTTTCAAGCGGACTTATACCCGTAAAATCAAGTATTAACAATGTTTCGGTGAGAGGACTTATAACAAGCCCTCATAACTGCCGCGGTTCAAGAGGTATGCAGTTTTTCTTTGTAAACGGCAGAAGCGTGAAAAATTCAACCGTTACCGCCGCATTTGAAAATGCCTATAAAAACAGCGTTATGGTGGGCAAATTTCCCGGCGGAGTGCTGTTTATCACACTTCCTCCCGAGGCTGTTGATGTAAATGTGCATCCATCAAAAATCGAAGTGCGGTTTTCCGATGAACGGGGGATTTTTGACGCCGTTTATCATGCTGTTAAATCCGCCCTTAATGAAGATAATACGGTAAAACAGGCTTCTTTGCCCGAAAAGAGAAAAACGGCGGAGGATTTCTTCGTAAAACCCCACGACAACTTCACTCAAACAACCGTAAACGAGAATTTGGCATATACTCAAAAGGTATTGGAGCCTCTTTCAAAAATAACATTTGTCAGCGATGTAGAGAGTGAATACTCACCCGAAATTGACGATGACCCTTTGAAAATCGAGTTTCCTGTTGTTGAAAGACCTAAAACTGAAGAAAAGGCGAATACTCCTAATACCACAGTTTCCGCAACGCCCCCAAATGATATAAGATTTATCGGCGAGATTTATAAAACCTATATTTTGGTAGAAAATAACGGCACTTTTTGCATAATTGATAAGCACGCCGCCCATGAGCGGATACTTTTCAACGAGCTTAAACGCAATAAAAGCAACGGCGGCAGTCAGATGCTTCTTTCTCCCGTAACCGTTACTTTGAGTCAGGAGGAATATTCCGCTGTTATTGAAAATCTTGATATGATAAGAGATGCAGGGTTCGATGTAAAGGATTTCGGCGGCGGCACGGTAATTGTGCGGAGCTGTCCCATTGACCTTGACGACTGTGAGATAGTGCCCTTAATCGGTGAAATTGCAGGATATCTTATCAAAAACCGCCGTGATATTACAAATGAACATCTTGATTGGATTTATCATAATGTTGCCTGCCGCAGCGCAATAAAAGCAGGGGATACTAACAGCACACAAGAGCTTTATGAGCTTGCAAAAACCGTTATAAACGATAAAGATGTGCGTTTTTGTCCTCACGGCAGACCCGTTATGATAGAAATTTCAAAATATGAGCTGGAAAAACAGTTCGGCAGGGTATAGCGTTATGAAGAAAATTCCCGTAATTGCAGTTGTCGGACCTACCGCCTCGGGAAAAACCGCCCTTGCAATAGAGCTTGCAAAGCGGTATTCGGGCGAGGTTGTTTCCGCCGACTCAATGCAGATATATGAAAAAATGGATATTGCCACCGCTAAGCCCTCTCTTGACGAAATGCAGGGAATACCCCATCATTTGATTGGTTTTCAGCCTGTGTCGGAAAAATTCAGCGTTGCCGATTATGTAAAGCTTGCGTCAGCGGCAATTTCCCGAATAACCGAACAGGGAAAACTGCCGATTGTTGCAGGGGGAACAGGGCTTTATATTGATTCACTTCTCGAAAACATTAAGTTTTCAGAGGAGGAAAGCAATTCTGAAATCCGCAGTGAGCTTTCAGAAATGTTTGACAGTATGGGAGCTCAGTATATGCTCGATATGCTCAGTGAAATCGACAGTCAGGTGGCGTCAAAGCTTCATCTTAACGATAAAAGCAGGATAATCCGTGCCTTGGAGATTTACCGCCTCACAGGTAAAACAATGACGGAGCAAAAGGTGCTGTCAAGGCTTGAAGATACGCCGTATAACACATTGTATATAGGTATAAATTACCGTGACCGCAATGTGCTTTATGACCGCATTAACCGACGTGTTGACATAATGCTTGAAAGCGGACTTTTAGACGAAGCGGCCGAGTTTCATAATACCGATAACAACACAACAGCCTGTCAGGCGATTGGTTATAAGGAGCTTTCTCCTTATTTTAAAGGCGAAAAAGAACTTAATGAGTGTGTTGAGAACTTAAAAATGCAAACCCGCCGTTATGCAAAGCGTCAGCTTACATGGTTTCGCAAAAATGAAAAAATCAACTGGGTATATCCCGATGATTTCAGCAATTCAAACGAAATGTATAAAAGAGTGTTTAATTTAACAGACGATTTTTATGCCGAGGTGCAAAGATGAATAAAGTTAACAAAAATGCCGTGAAATACATTGTGTGCTCTCTTTTGGGTGTCTTAATCATTTTGTATTTCGTTTACCAGATTATTCAAATGAATTCGTCGCCGTATAAAACGGAGGTCGCTTTCCAAAAAAATGTTCAAACTACGGTAAACACAACGGCTTTTGTAGTCCGTGACGAAGCGTATATTACGGCATCTGACGCCACGGGAACTGTTGTTTCAATCGCGGAAGACGGTAAGCGTGTTGGTAGCGGAGACCCCGTAGCAGTTGTGTTTTCAAGCGCCGAAAGTGCGGCGGCTTATGCGAGAATAAACGAGCTTGAAGATGAAATCTCTTATTATAAGCAGTTGAAAAACAGGGTGGGTGTGGGAACGAACGCTCCGTCATCATATAACGATATGATTGATGATGCTTGTCTGGCATTTATTAACGCCTCTCGCGACGGAATTGACAGCAGCTTTAACGAAACTTTAAAGGATTTGCGGGATGCCGTAACGGCTCGCCAGTTGGCGGTGGGCGAACAGCTTTCGGTGGATTCAAAGCTTACCGCTCTGGAATCGGAGCTTTTGTCACTTCAAGGCAAAGCGTCGGGATACAGCACAGTAGCTTCCCCCAATTCCGGTTATTATATCGGCTCTGTGGACGGATACGAAAATGCCATAAGTTATGACGATATCCTTAATGTAAACTGCGAAAAAATCGATTCACTTCTTTCGTATCAAAAGCAAACTCCATCATCAAATACAATGGGTAAGCTTGTTGACGAGTTTAATTGGTATTTGCTTTGCAATGTGCCGTATAATTCGTCAGGTGATATTGTGAACGGAGAGGTTGTGTCCGTGAATATACCTAATACCTCTGTGGGCACGATTAAGTGTACAGTTGTTTCGAAGGGAGATAAAGAGGGGGAGCAGGTCGCGGTTGTTTTGAAATGTAACACTATGAACCGTGATGTGGCAAACCTGCGCATTGAAGAAATTGAGATTATTACGAATGAATATAACGGTATAAGAATTAAAAACAGCGCAATCCGCGAGCAAAACGGCGAAAAAGGCGTGTTTGTTGTACGGGGAAATATCGTTCAATTCAAAAAAATCAATATAATCGAGTCAAATGAGGAGTACTCAATAATCGAGGCCTCACAGGATTCGTCCTTCGTCAGGGAGTACGATACAATTATTACACAGGGAGTTGATTTGTATGACGGAAAAGTCATTTCTTGATAAAAGAAAAGCCGATATTGAGTATAATCTCGATGTTATAAATGAAAAAATCAGCGAGGCGGCTTTGAAATCCGGCAGAACACGCAGTGATGTAAGGCTTATGGCTGTTACAAAAACCGTTGACCCCATATTTATAAACTACGCTCTCGATTACGGCATCGACCTTATCGGCGAAAACCGTGTTCAGGAGATGCTACGCAAAAAGCCCGAGCTTCATCTTGACGGAGTTGATAAACACTTAATCGGTCATCTGCAAACAAACAAGGCGGGGCAAATTGTGGGCGAGGTGGATATGATTCAGTCCGTAGATTCCGTAAAGATTGCCAAGGAAATTGCAAAGCAATCAATAAAAAAAGGAATTGTTACCGATGTTTTGCTTGAAATAAATGTGGGCGAGGAAGAAAGCAAAACAGGTTTTTCAACATCGGGATTTTATGAGAATCTGTATGAAATTGCAGAAATCGGCGGAATTCGCATTAAAGGACTTATGACAATACCCCCGATTTGCGAAAATAATACTATACTTTGTAAATTTTTTGAAAATATCTACAATATCTATGTTGACATAAAGGGAAAAAAGATAGATAATATAGATATGAGTATTCTGTCAATGGGTATGTCCGGCGACTATGAACAAGCAATACTTTGCGGGTCAAATCTTGTAAGAATAGGCTCTTCGATTTTCGGCCCGAGAATATACTAAAAATCAGGAGGACAGGCAAAATGAGTTTTTTGGACAAAATCAAGAACATTGTTAATGTTGATGAGGACGGTTATTATCCCGATGATGATGTGGATACCGGTTCTTTTGTGGGGGCGGATCGTTTCGACGAGCCCGAGGCAAGAGCACCGAGAACTTCACACAGAAGCGTCCGCTCATCCGACCAGGATAAGGTTGTAAATATTCACACCACAGCGCAGCTTCAGGTTGTGCTTTCAAAGCCTGAAAAATTTGATGAGGCATTGGGCATCGCAGATAATCTTAACGAGAAAAGAACGGTTGTTTTGAACCTTGAATCCGTAAGCAAGGATGTTGCAAGGCGCCTTATCGACTTCTTAACCGGCGTTGCATATGCAAACAACGGTCAGATTAAGCGTGTCGCAAACAGCACCTTTATTATAACTCCCTATAATGTTGATGTTATGGGCGATTTGCTTGATGAGCTTGAAAATAACGGAATGTTTTTCTGATAGCGGTCATAGTTATTAAAAACGGGGGACAAACCGTTAATTTGAAAGAATGGGAAGGAAATTTTAATGCTTACACCTGATAGAATAAAAGAGAAAACCTTTCAGACCACAGGCAGAGGTTCTTACCGTGCCGATGATGTTGACAGCTTTTTAAACGAGGTTTCCGCTTCATATGAGCAGATGTTCAGGGAAAACGGCGACCTTATAAAGAAAATCAGCATACTCGCCAAAAAGGTGGAGGAGTACAGAGCTGATGAGGAAAGCCTTAAACTCGCTCTCCTTAACGCCCAGAAGCTTGCAGATAAAATCGTTGCGGAGGCAAAGGAAACTGCCGAAAAAGAAAATGCCGATGTAACCGCTCAAACCGAAAAACTCCGTGCCGATGCCGCCGCAGAGGCAGAAGAATTGAGCGCAAAGGCAAAAAGAGAATCCGATGCAATTATTGAAAGTGCAAAGGCTGAGGCGGAAAAAATCGTTGCCGAGGCAAACCGTCAGTCCAATGAGATACTGGGCAATATTAACCGCAAGGTAACTCATGAAAGCCTTGTCTATGAGATGATTCAGAAGGAAGCATCGGAGTTTAAGGGCAGACTTGTTTCAATGTATAAGGAGCATATCAACCTTATCAATAAACTCCCCGAAATTGTTGACGAACAGCTTGATAACGGCGAAACGGAGCAGACCGAAGCGGTTGAGGAAAAGCCCGAAGTTGTTGAGAAAACAGCAGTAACTGAGGATGTGCCAGCAGAGGAGGCTGCAGCCGAGCCTGTTGTTGAAGAAGTTGTCGTTGAGGAAGCGGAAGAAGCTGTTGAAGAATCAGTATCTCCCGCCGCAGTTGAAACAGAGGAGCCTTCCGCAGAGGAAGATGTTGTAGCGGAGGTTGAGGAAGAGCCTGAAACCGAGCCGCAGGACGCAGAGCCCGTTGTTAAAAAGCCCTTTAAGCTTGATTTGAGCAAAATTGACTTTGCTGACGATACCGATGAGGTTCCTGTCGAAGAACCGGCATATACTCCGATTGACGACGAGAAAGCGGCAGATGATGCGGACGACGATGACGATACAAAGTCTATTTCGTTTAAGAACTTCTTTAAGAAAAAATAATAATTTTGAGGTAATGCAATGCTTCAAGTAATTACTTTAATGTCAATCGCGGTTCTTGTGGCGCTTGATCAGATAATTAAATTACTTGTAATTGAATATCTCGAACCGATTGGCAGTCTCCCGTTATTAGATGGCTTTATTCAGTTGAATTATGCCGAAAATACAGGAGCTGCTTTCGGTTCGTTCAGCAGTTATACAATTATTCTTACCGTTTTTACTCTTGTTGCCGTAATTGCGGGAATTATTTTACTGTTAACAAATAAAATCCGCTTCGGAGTGGAATATGTTTGCGGGGCGGTAATAATTGCAGGCGGTATCGGCAACCTTATCGACCGTGCGTTCAGAGGATATGTTATAGATTATATCGAGCCTCTGTTTATTGATTTTGCAATATTCAATTTTGCGGATATTCTTGTAACCTGCGGCGCGGCAGTTTTGATTTTTTGGCTCATTTTCGATATGGTGAAAGACGGTAAAAAAGAAAAGGAAAAACAAAATGAATGAATTGATGATTGATGTTACACAGGATTTTGAGGGCGAAAGAATTGATAAGTACCTTTCCCGCCTTGTAACCGATTCATCAAGAAGCGCCATACAAAAGCTTATTGAAAGCGGAAGTGTTAAAGTCAACGGTTCTCAGGTCAGCAAGAACTATAAAGTGAGCGCCGATGATGAAATTCTTATGATTCAGGGCGAACTGAAAACACTTGACGCCGAGCCTGAAAACATACCTCTTGATATAGTTTATGAGGACAGTGATTTGCTCGTTGTAAATAAACCGAGAGGAATGGTGGTTCACCCTGCTCCCGGTAATTACAGCGGAACCCTTGTAAATGCGTTGCTTTATCATTGTAAGGACTCTCTTTCGGGAATAAACGGAGTGCTCCGCCCGGGAATTGTCCACCGAATTGATAAGGATACAAGCGGGCTTTTAATTGTGGCGAAAAACGATAAGGCTCATATAGGCCTTGCCGAGCAAATTAAGGAGCATAGCTTTACCCGCGAATACAATGCGGTTGTTTGCGGACATTTGAAAGAATATGAGGGAACGGTGTCTGCCCCTATCGGCAGAAATCCCAAGGACCGCAAAAAAATGTGCGTAACGGAGAATAATTCCAAAAACGCCGTTACACATTATAAAGTAATAAATGAGTATGAAGGCTATACCCACCTTTCTCTTCGTCTTGAAACGGGAAGAACTCATCAGATAAGAGTTCATATGGCGTATATAGGTCATCCCGTAGCAGGTGATTTTGTCTATGGAAACGATAAAAAAAGCGCGTATTTAAACGGTCAGTGCCTTCATGCAATTAAAATCGGGTTTGTTCATCCCATAACCAACGAATATCTTGAATTTACCTCGGAACTTCCCGATTATTTTAAAGACTTTCTAAGCAGACTTAAATCCACCGTATAAGGGGGTTGTAAAATTGGAAACCAAGAATTTGTCAGATTGGCTTGTTGTGTCGGATATTGACGGCACTTTAAATAATAAATTTCGGCAGTTGCCCAAAAGAAACCGTGAAGCAATAAACCGTTTTGTACTTGAATGTAACGGCAATTTCACATTAGCCTCCGGCAGAAATGTTCAGTCAATGCGCAAGCATTACGAAAATTTACCAATAGCAGGTACGCCCGCCGTTATTCTGAACGGTGCAGGAGTTTACGATTATAACCACGAAAAAATGCTTCATTTTGACGCTATAAACGACCATGCTATGGATTTGGTTTTTGAGCTTTATAAGCGTTTTCCGCTTCTTGAAATTGAGATTTTAACCGACAAAATGATATATACTCTCAATTCTCATATTTTTGCAAGAGTAATGGTAAGGGCGGATAAGCTTCATTATGTAAATTGTAAGCATCCCGAAGAAATCCCCCGTGAGAATTGGGGCAAGGTTATCTTTCTCGGAATGCCGGACCTTATTAAACGGCTTCGGAAATATGTTGACACCTTGACAGATACAAGAGCAAATTTCATGTCAAGTTCAATATCATCCTTTGAAATGCTCAATGAGGGTGTTCACAAAGGTACGGGCGTTATGAAAATTGCCGAGCTTTACGGCATCGAGCGAAGTCATACCGCCGCAATAGGTGACTATTTTAACGATTATGATATGCTCAAAACCGTAGGGCTTCCCGCTTGTTGCGGACAAGCACCGAAAGCGATGCACGAAATTGCAAAATTCCACGCTTGCCATTGTAACAAAGGCGCCGTTGCGGATTTGCTTGAGTATATTATGAATGATTGCAAGGAGGAAGAGTATGAACGCAGAATTAAAACGCAGCCTTGAAATTTTCGCTGTAAAGGAAAGGCTTTTGCTGTTGGAAGGAATTTATAACGCCAAGGCAGGGCACCCCGGCGGCTCTCTGTCAATAGCGGAAATAATGGCTTATCTCTATAATGTTGAGATGAAGGCGGACAGCAGTAACCCAAAGGATGAAAACAGAGACCGTTTTGTTCTTTCAAAGGGGCACGCCGCTCCCGCACTTTATGCAACGCTGGCACTTAAAGGATATTTTCCAACGGAGGATATGAAAACTCTCAGAAAATCCGATTCATATCTTCAAGGCCACCCCAGCATGAAATGTGTTCCCGGTGTTGATATGAGCACAGGCTCTTTGGGACAGGGAATTTCTGCGGCTGTTGGAATGGCTCTTGCCGCCAAGCTTGATAAAAAGGATTACAGAGTATATACAATTCTCGGTGACGGTGAAATCGAAGAAGGTCAGGTTTGGGAGGCATCAATGTTTGCAGCCGCCAAAAATCTTGATAATCTTGTTGTTATCGTTGATAATAACAACCTGCAAATAGACGGAACGGTTGAAGAGGTAAACTCTCCCTATCCCATACCCGAAAAGTTTGAGGCTTTCGGCTTCAATGTAATCGAAATTGACGGAAACTGCCTTGATGAAATAGAAAAAGCCTTTGAAAGTGCAAAAACAGTAAAAGGCAAGCCCACCGCGATAGTTGCAAAAACCGTTAAGGGCAAGGGCGTTTCTTATATGGAAAATGCAGTAAACTGGCACGGCGCCGCTCCAAATGAGGAGCTTTATAATACCGCCGTAGCAGAGCTTACCGAAAAACTCAGAGAATTGGAGGGTGCAAAATGAGCGAAGTAATTAAAACAGCAACCCGTGACGCTTACGGTAAAGCGCTTGTTGAATTGGGAAATACCGATGCTAAAATTATCGTTCTTGATGCCGACCTTGCGGCGGCTACAAAAACGGGTATGTTTAAAAAAGCACATCCCGAAAAGTTTATAGACTGCGGTATTGCAGAGGGCAATATGATGGGCGTTGCCGCAGGACTTGCCGCGTCGGGATATACTGTGTTTGCATCTTCCTTTGCTATGTTTGCGGCAGGCAGAGCCTTCGAGCAGATAAGAAATTCAATAGGATATACACATCTTAATGTTAAAATCGGTGCAACTCACGCAGGTATTTCCGTTGGTGAGGACGGCGCAAGCCATCAGTGCTGTGAGGATATCGGTCTTATGCGCACAATTCCCGGTATGGTTATTTTAAACCCCGCCGATGATATTGAAGCCCGCCTTTGCGTGCTTGCCGCCGCAGAGCATGAGGGGCCCGTTTATATGCGCTTCGGGCGCCTTGCCGTGCCGAGAGTTTTCGATGAAAGCTATAAGTTTGAAATCGGTAAGGGCAATGTGCTTAAAGAGGGTACAGATGTTACAATAATCGCAACAGGACTTATGGTCAACGAGGCTCTTATGGCGCAGGAAAAGCTTGCGGCAGAGGGCATTTCCGCAAGAGTTGTAAATATGGCAACCATTAAACCCATTGACCGTGATATTATTATCGACTCCGCTAAAAAGACGGGCGTTATAGTTACCGCCGAGGAGCATAATATAATAGGCGGACTCGGTTCTGCCGTGGCAGAGGTTGTTTGCGAAACTGTTCCCGTACCCGTTATCCGTGTGGGCGTTGAGGATACCTTCGGCAAATCAGGTCCTGCGGTTCAGCTTCTTCACGAGTTTGGACTTGACGCTGATAATATCGCCGCAAAGTGCAAAAAAGCAGTTGAGTTAAAGAAATAACTTTTTTAATTTGAAAAATGTTTGAATAATACCGATTGGAATATTGCTTTCCGGTCGGTATTGTTTTATAATGGTAATACAATAATTCATAAAGGGGAAAATTATGAAAAAGGGAAGAATTAAAAAAATTGTATTATCAGTCGCGGGGGCGGTTGCTGTAACGGCGGTTTTTGCAGGGGGCATTACCTATGCAGTCCTTGATAAAGGACCGTTTGAAGGCACAGTTACGGAAAGCAGTACAGGCAAGCCCATTGCCAATGTAGCTGTAACCGACGGCAGAAATGTTGTCAAAACCGATGAAAACGGTAATTTCAAATTAAAAGGCTGGTGGAAAAGCCATTTTGTAACCGTAACCGTTCCATCGGGTTATGCTACTGACAAATTCTACATTCCGGTCGAAAAGTCAAGGGAAAGATACGATTTTTCACTTGATGTATCAGAGCTTACCGCACAAGAAGAGCATAGTTTTCTTCAAATTTCCGATACTGAAATCGGCGCAGACGGTACAGGCGAATGGCTCGATACAGTCAAGGATATAGTGAAAGAAGAAAATCCCGCGTTCTTAATACATACAGGCGACATTTGCTATGAGGACGGTCTTAAAAGACATATTGTGGATATGAATACCGAAACAATGGGCTGTACAGTAAGATATACTATGGGCAACCACGATTTTGTTAAGGGGAAATACGGCGAGGAGCTTTATGAAAGCCTTTACGGTCCCACAATGTATTCATTTGATGTTGGCAAGGTTCATTATATTGTAACTTCATATTGGGGTTGGGGAGATTATGCATCTCTTTATACAAAGGCAGAGCGTTTCCGTTGGCTTAAAAATGACCTTGAAAATGTAGCCGATGATATGAGCGTTGTTATCTTTAACCATACAATGTTCCCCAGCGACGATTATGTTGTAAAATCGGGTCTTAATAAGCTTGATTTGAAAGAACATAATCTTATTGCATGGTGCTTCGGTCATTATCATTATAATTACATTGATCAAAAAAACGGCGTAATGAATATCAGTGCGCCCCGTCCCGATTGCGGAGGTATTGACGGTTCACCCGCAGGAACAAGAGTTATAAGCGTCAACGGCAAGGGCGAAATTTCAACCGAAATGCGTTACTATGACCTTAACGCAACCAAAGCTCCCGAAAACACATTGTGGAGCACAAAGCTTGACGGCAGAATTCTTTTCTGCGACACACTTTATGAGGGCGAATATATTTATACGGCAACCGTTGGTGACGATTATCCCAGCAAGTGCGGAGTTTACTGCCTGAACGCCAAGGACGGAACGGTGAAATGGTTCTATGAAACTAAAAATTCCGTTAAAAACAATATTAAAATTGACGGCGACAAACTTGTTGCCATAGATGTTGAGGGTAATGTTTATTGCCTTGACAAAATAAGCGGAAAGCTTCTTTGGGATAAAAAGCTTCCCTTAGGCAATACCTTAGGTACAAGTATAGCTCTTTGCATTGATATGGGCGTTGTATTTACAGGCTCAGGGCGTTATGTAACCGCATTAAATATTGCTGACGGCAGTGAGAAATGGTCTGTGGACCGTAACAGCGGTGAAAATTCCCCAACAGAATTTTTAGTAATGGGCAGCAAACTGATTGTGGGCTCAAACTGGGACGCTTTGGTGGCATTGGATGTTGAAACAGGCAAGGAATTGTGGGCTAATAAGGACGAGGATATCCGTTTCAGAAACTCCACACCCATACAGGTTGACGATAAAACACTGCTTGTTGCTGACAGTGACGCTATAATGCTCGTCAGCCTTGATAACGGCGAAATTACATATAAAATGGACGAGGCGGGAAGCTTATCTTCAAGCGGACAGCCCGCTCTCCGTGGCGGTATTGCGTATATCCCTCAGTCTGACGGCGGAGTGGTTGCGTTCGATATCTCCCAAAAGAAGATTTTGTGGAACTGTGAAGTGGGTGAGAGTATCCTATTTACTCCCGAATACACAGGAAAAGGCGCAAAAACCGTTGAATCATCACCTGTAATTGACGGTGAAACACTTATCTTCGGTGCAAACGACGGCTGTATTTATTCAGTAGATATAAAAACAGGCGAGGTACTTAAAAAGTACAGCGCAGGGTCCGCTGTTTTGGGCAAGGTTGTAGTTACAGAGGATAAAATATACGCAGGAACATTTGAGGGATATATGGTCGCATATACCAAATAGCATAAAAATAACGGTCTGTTTTGTAGATAATGAGGTGCAGTTATGCTTGATTTTATTTTTGAGTTTTTTATCGAAGTTATACTCGAAAGCACATTAGAAGGATTAATGACCCTTTTTTACAAA
The DNA here is from genome assembly GCA_051881435.1 of Candidatus Fimenecus sp. GTDB lineage: Bacteria > Bacillota > Clostridia > Oscillospirales > Acutalibacteraceae > Fimenecus. Next base: position 24,368 of record JBJEPW010000009.1, read on the forward strand.
ATAGTCCCTCAAGATAAAGTTTCACCCAAATTTGAGAAAATAATAAAAATAGTTGTGGCAATTTTAAGTGCAATTATGGCGGGAATGCTTTTCTTTGGAGTAATAATAAGACTTTTTGCCGAAACTTATGAAGATAAAAGAATAGCAAACATACTTTTAATAATCAGCGGCTCCTATGTTGCAGTTCTTGTAGTAATAAGAATTTTTACGCCTCACAAAAAGAAATAAAAATTAAGGTCTGCTATTTAGCAGACCTTTTTTCACATCATACCTTATGTCCTTTTAATTCTATAATCTTGTTTCAAAATTTCCTCAACCAACATTTTTTCGTCGGTAATTTCTTTGTTGAAATATATTCCGCCTCTTGCTAAATCTTCAAATTCATGGTAATCCGAGCCGGATGACACCATAAGGTCGTATTTTTTTGCCCACGCTTCGGCAATATCGTTGCTTGAATTGTGCCGCGGATTTCCGTTGAAAATTTCAATTCCGTCAAGAACTTGCGGATTTGTAATTTTCATACCCACTCTGAAAGGATGAGCCTGAAATACTAAAAATCCGTTTTTATGCGCCAGCTCATAAAAACTTTTAATATTCATTTCAAGAAGTCTCGGTGTGTTGTATAAAAAATCTTTGTTTATACCGTAAACAAGGTAATCGTTATCACCCTCGCTCGTCCTGAATCTCAATTCCATACCGAGGAGAATATTTATTCTTCCTTGTGCTGCATTGAGTGCCGCATTGTAACCTCTTAAAAAGAAATCAACTTTCTTTTTCCACGGCAAAAGCTCTCTTTTGTATTTCATATATGTGGACGGGCTCAAATGGTCAGTAACAACAATTCCGTCATATCCCGCCTTAATATATTCCTCTACTGCCGATTTTGCGTCAATATGTGCACAGTTACTCGTTTCTGCGGTGTGAAAGTGCATTTCGTATAAAAATTCCGACAATTTAAGCGCCCCGTTTCATTTGCTTTCTTATTAGTATATACCGATTTATCGTCAAAGTCGATATTTTTTTTACCTTTTTTATCAAAATTTTCTATTTGAAAAAGAGAGAAATTTGTATTATTATATATAAGACTCTATTAGTGTGTATTCGGAGGTAGTTTATGAGTTGCTGTGATTGCAAAAACAAAAGTGATTTTTCCCTTCTTGAACCTTGCCTTGAAAAATATGCAAGTATTCCGGGAAGTCTTATTACCATATTGCAAAATGCCCAGGAGATTTACGGTTATCTCCCCGTTGATGTGATTTTACATATCTCTCAGCGCACAGGCATTAAAGTATCAAAAATTATGGGAGTGGCAACCTTTTACTCTCAGTTCAGGCTTAATCCCGTGGGCAAGTATCTTATTATGCTTTGTCAGGGAACGGCTTGCCATGTAAACGGCTCCCAACAGATTGAAAAAACAATAAACGAGTATTTGGGGATAAAAGACGGTGAAACAACAGAGGACGGCTTGTTTACTCTTAAAAATGTTGCCTGCCTCGGTTGTTGCAGTCTTTCTCCCGTCATGATGATAAACGATGAAACATACGGCTCCCTTACTCCCGAAAAAGCCATTTCGATATTTAAAGAATTAAAAGCAAAAGCAGGGGAGGAAGAAAAATGAAAATAGCAGTAGGTCAGGGAAGCTGCGGTATAGCCGCAGGCGCTATGAAAGCGTATGACGAACTGAAAAATAAACTTGATTTATCAAAGCATGAGCTTACCGTTACAGGCTGTATAGGTATGTGCTATCTTGAACCTATCGTTGATGTGTATGATAATGATGAACTGCACAGATTTGTAAAGGTGTCAAAGGAAAGTGCGGAAAAAATAGCAAAAGCCGTAAATTGCGGCGATTTTTCCTCTGTAAAAGACCTTGAAATCTCTGATGAAGATAAACAATTCCTCGAAAAGCAAACAAGAATAGCACTTCGTCACTGCGGAGTTATAAACCCCGAAAAAATCGAGGATTATTTGAATGGGGACGGCTATAAAGCATTGAGTAAGGTCCTTACTTTAATGACGCCCGAAGAAGTAATAGAAGAAATCAAAATTTCAGGGCTTGCAGGCAGAGGCGGTGCAGGCTTTCCCACTTGGTTTAAATGGAACGCCGCAAGACAGTCAAAGGGCGAAACAAAATACCTCATCTGCAATGCGGACGAGGGCGACCCCGGTGCGTTTATGGACAGAGCGGTCATTGAGGGCGACCCCCACAATCTTATTGAGGGCATGATGATAGCCGCATACGCCATCGGCGCGTGTGAAGCGGTTGTCTATGTCCGCGCAGAGTATCCTCTCGCAATCCGCAGGCTTGAAAATGCGATAAAGCAAGCCCGTGAAAAGGGATATATCGGTAAGAATATTATGGGAACCGATTTTTCCTGTGAAATGCGTATAAAGGCAGGCGCAGGCGCATTTGTATGCGGCGAGGAAACTGCCCTTATCGAGTCCTTGGAGGGCTCTCGCGGTATGCCCAGACTTAAACCGCCTTTCCCCGCACAGTCGGGTTATTGGAGAAAACCGTCAAATATCAACAATGTTGAAACCTTTGCCAATGTTTCGTGGATTATTTTAAACGGCGGAAGTGCTTTTTCCGCAATGGGCACGGAAAACAGCAAGGGTACGAAGGTTTTTGCCCTCACAGGTAAAATCAGGAGGGGCGGACTTGTTGAAATACCCATGGGTAAAACACTGCGTGATGTTATTTTTGACATCGGCGGCGGAATTAAAAACGATAAAGAATTCAAGGCAGTTCAGATGGGCGGCCCCTCAGGCGGCTGTATTCCCGCAGAGCTCCTTGACACGGTAATAGATTATAAAGCGCTTTCCGCAACGGGCGCAATTATGGGCTCAGGCGGAATGGTTGTTATGGACAGCGATACCTGTATGGTTGAAATGGCCCGCTTCTTCCTCGATTTCACAGCCAAGGAATCCTGCGGAAAATGCGTTCATTGCCGTCTCGGTACAAAGAGAATGCTTGAAATTCTCACAAGAATTACCGAGGGTAACGGTAAGGAAGAAGACATTGACTTGCTCCGTGAGCTTTGCCTGACCGTTAAGGACGGCGCACTTTGCGGTCTCGGTCAAACCGCTCCCAACCCCGTGCTTACAACGCTGCGTTACTTTGAAAACGAATATGTTGAGCATATTAAAGATAAGCATTGTAAAGCCCATGAGTGTACAAACCTTCTCCGTTATGAAATAAACGGGGATAGTTGTAAAGGCTGTACTCTCTGTGCGAAAAAGTGTCCCGTTGGTGCTATCAGCGGTACAGTTAAAAATCCCCATGTTATTGATATGGATAAGTGTATTAAGTGCGGCAACTGTAAAACCGTATGCCGTTTCGGCGCTGTGGAGGTGAAATAAATGAGTGTAACTTTAACAATAGACGGAAAGAAAATCGTTGCAGAAGAGGGTATGTCAATACTCAACGCCGCTTCACAGAACGGAATTAAAATACCAAATCTCTGTTATGACGGTCGGGTTGAACTTTACGGCGCCTGCGGACTTTGCACAGTAGAGGTAGAGGGTAACCCAAAGCTTCTCCGTGCCTGCTCAACAAAGGTGAGCGACGGTATGGTGGTAAATACCCAAAGCGAAAGAATAAGAGCCTCCCGAAAGGTTGCACTTGAATTGCTCCTTTCCGACCACGACGGCGACTGCAAGGCTCCCTGCTCCAAGGCTTGCCCCGCAGGAACAGACTGTCAGGGCTATGTGGGACTTATCGCCAACGGCGAGTATAAAGAGGCTGTAAAGCTTATTAAAGAAAAATTACCTTTGCCCGCTTCTATCGGAAGAATTTGCCCCCACCCATGTGAGAAACAGTGCCGCCGTCAGTATGTTGACGAGCCTGTTTCAATCGCATTCCTTAAAAGCTTTGTTGCCGATGTGGATTTGAATGGCGATACTTTTGTGCCCGAAATTGAGCCGGACAGCGGCAAGAGCGTTGCAATTATCGGCGGAGGACCTGCCGGACTTACAGCCGCATATTTCTTGCGTGCAAAGGGTCATAAGGTAACAATTTTGGAACAAATGCCTAAAATGGGTGGAATGCTTCGCTACGGTATTCCCGAATACCGACTTCCCAAAGCGGTTCTCGATAAAGAAATCAAGCTTATTGAGGATATGGGCGTTACACTTAAAAACGGAGTTAAGATTGGTAAGGATATCACTCTTGATTCACTCCGCGAGGATTTCGACGCCGTTCTCGTTGCTATCGGTGCATGGAACAGCAGTAAAATGCGTGTTCAGGGCGAGGATTTAGAGGGCGTTTGGGGCGGAATTGACTTATTGCGTGAAGTTGCACTCGGTAACCGCCCGAATATCGGCAAAAATGTAGCCGTTTGCGGCGGAGGTAATACCGCAATGGACGCTTGCCGTACAGCCGTAAGATTGGGCGCAGAAAATGTGTATGTTATTTATCGCCGTACCAAGGACGAGATGCCTGCCGACCCGCAGGAAATCCTCGAATCTGAGGAGGAGGGCGTTGTATATAAGTATCTGACCAATCCCATTGAGTTTATAGGAGAAAACGGAAAACTTAACGGCGCAATTCTTCAAAAAATGCGTCTCGGTGAGCCTGACGAAAGCGGACGCCGCCGTCCCGAGCCTATTGAGGGTGAGACTGAAACACTTTCACTTGATACAGTGATAATGGCTATCGGTCAGTATCCCAATCTCGAAGGCTTTGATGAATTGGAAGCAACACGCAAAAACACAATTTCAGCGGACGAAAGCAGATTTACAACCTCTGTTGACGGTGTATTTGCCGTAGGGGACGCTACAAACAAGGGTGCGGATATTGCAATCGCCGCAATAGGCGAGGCACATAAAGCCGCCGTTGTTATCGACCGTTATCTTAACGGTGAAACAGTAGGATATAAAAAGCCTTATTTTGTAGAGCGTGATAATTCCTCTATTGATTTCACAAGATTTCCCAAAGAGCCGAGGGCGAAAATGCCCCATCTTGCTCCCGCAGAGAGAAAAACAAACTTTAAAGAGGTCAATTTCGGCTTTTCCGAGGAGCAGGCCAAAAAAGAGGCAATGCGTTGCCTTGAATGCGGCTGTCACGATTATTACGAGTGTAAGTTGATTTCTTATGCAAACGATTACGATGTTAAGCCTGTTCGTTTCAAAGGCGAAAAGCATAACAGAAATACCGAAAATAAAAACGACCTTATCAGCCGTAACAGCGATAAATGTATCCTTTGCGGACTTTGCGTAAGAGTTTGCGACGAGGTTATGGGCAAAACAGCGCTGGGACTTATTAACCGCGGCTTTAATTCCGTTGTTGAGCCCGAGCTTAATAAGCCCTTGGGCGATACGGACTGCATTATGTGCGGTCAGTGCGTAGCCCTTTGTCCCACAGGCGCTCTGCGTGAAAAAACACCTCTTGTAAAGAGCGTTCCCGTTAAGGAAAAGAGCTGCGAGAGCGTTTGCACTTTCTGCTCAAATCTCTGCTCCGTTGATTACCGTTATATCGGCTCAACCGTTACAAGAGCCTTGCCCTGCGGCGAAAAGGAAATCCTTTGTAAGGGCGGCCGTTTCGGAATTCTTAACGAGCAGAAAAACACAACCGATTTCAGTTCGTCACTTGAAAATATTGATGCTGTTGTAATAGGCGGCAGAGTTTCGGCAGAAACGGTATTTGTGCTCAAAAAGTATGCAGAAGAAAATAACCTCCGGATTTTCACAACGGCAGTACCCACAGATGCGAACTACTATGCAATTTCAAAACTTAACATTCCGCAGTACAGCAATACCGCAAAGAATGTTTTAAGTGTAAATGCAGAAATCGAAGCTGTAAATACTGTATGTATTTCACCGTATTACGAATCAGGCACATTCTTTGATAAATACGGCAACAAGAGAGTAAAAGCTCCGATTTTTAAGGGCGAAAGTTTTGCGGAATTTGTTAATAGCAAGCTTTCAACTCCTTACAGTGATATTTTGCTTGAAACAGAAAAAGCCGTCGATGCAAAATCAACGGGCACTGTAACAAATGAAGATATAATAAAAAGCAGTGAATTATTTGAAAATATAAAATAATGTAAAACAAGTCAAAATGCTCTTCTCGCCGCGTGCGAGAGGGGCATTTGTAAATTATGTGTTAAAATAACAGTATTTTCTTGATAAAATAAATTGTTTATGATATTATTTTTTGTGGTGATTTGAATGAGGATAACAGAAAAACTGACTGTAAAAGACAGTCTTATTTCATTTGAGGTTTTTCCGCCCAAAACCGATTCCGCTTTTGACAGTATTGAACGCTCCGTCAGGGAGCTTGCGGCGTTTAACCCCGATTTTATGAGCGTGACCTACGGCGCAGGCGGCGGTACATCGCAATATACCGTAAAAATTGCCTCGCTTATTAAAAACAGGCTTGATACAACCGCGCTGGCGCACCTTACATGCGCTTCAACCACGAAAGAGCAGATTTCAGGTATTCTTGACAGCTTAAAATCAAATAATATTGACAATGTTTTGGCGTTAAGAGGGGATTTGCCCGAGAATTTTTCCTCCCGCAGCGGCAATTATTACGATTATGCCTGTGAGCTTGTATCGGAGATTAAAAAGTACGGTTGTTTTGATGTGGGTGCCGCTTGTTATCCCGAGTGTCACACAGAATGTGACAGTTTGGAAAAGGATATTGAAAATTTAAAGAAAAAAGTAGATTGCGGTGTTGATTTCCTTATCACTCAGCTATTTTATGATAATGATGTATTCTATTCTTTCATCGAAAAGATTAGGAAAAAGGGCGTTTTTGTCCCAGTATTTGCAGGCATTATGCCTATAACAAATATAAAACAGATTGACAGAATTATATCCTTGTCAGGCACCAAAATTCCCGATGAGGTAAATGCTTTCCTCAATAAGTATTCCGACAATCCCGAAAGCTTGCACAAAGCAGGTCTTGATTTTGCGGTAAAACAAGTGAACGATTTGCTTAAAAACGGCGTTCAGGGTATCCATATTTATACGATGAACAAGCCCTTGACTGCCGAAACGGTTTTAAAGGGAATGCCAAGGTGACTTTATGTTCGGATATGTTACCGTTTATAAGCCCGAATTGAAAATTAAGGAATATGAGGCATATAAGGGCGTTTATTGCACTCTTTGTAAGCAAATGGGAAAAGAATACGGCTTGCTTTCACGCTTTCTTTTAAGCTATGACGGCGCGTTTTATGTAATGTATAAAATCGGAATTTCCGATAACAGTATCTCTGCCGAAAATTCCCGCTGTACCTTTAATCCTTGTAAAAAATGTCTTAAAATAAACTGCTCAGGCAATGCGTATTCCCTTGCAAGCACGATAACCGTAATACTTTCATATTTTAAATTGAGGGATAATATAAACGACGGCTCATTTTTAAAAAAAATACCGTTGTATTTGATTTATCCGTATTTTTGGTGTCTTAAAAGGAAAGCGCAGAAAAAATACCCCGATATTTTTGAAACCGTAAAAAGGGGAATGGAAAATCAGTTCGCCGCCGAAAAGAAAGAAAACATTTCTCTTGACGAAGCGGCAGATGCGTCCGCAAAAATGCTCGGTTACCTTTTTGCATACGGTGAAAACGGTGACAAAGCGGAAACGGCGGAAAAATTCGGCTATCAGTTAGGCAGAGCCGTGTATTTCCTTGACGCTTTCGACGATTACGGGAAAGATATAAAAAACGGCTCTTTCAATCCGTTTAAAAATACCCCGAATTTTACAGATGACGCTCTTTTGGCAGTTAACCTGTCGTTGGGAGAGCTATCCAAACAGCTGAAAAACAATAAGTTAAATAATTTTAATACCATAGCGGATAATATTATTTGTGACGGCATGAGTTACCGCTTGGAAAAAACAGCCGAAAAATACAGAGGTGACAAATTTGAACAACCCGTATGAATTCCTCGGAGTAAGCAGAAACGCAACCGAACAGCAAGTTATGGACGCTTACAGAAGAATTGCAGGTGAAATTCAGAATTCAAATCTTTCCCCGGAGGAAAGAGCAAACAGAATGAGAGAGCTTGACAGCGCTTATGATTTTGTTGTAAATGAATTAAGAGGAACAGGCGCCTATTATTCATCAACTCAAAGCAATTATGGGGGAAACGGCGGTTCTGCCTCACAGTTTTCCGATATTCGCGACCGTATCAATGCGGGCAGAATTGACGATGCCGAAACAATTCTTGACGGTATTCCCTCATCAATGCGTACTGCGGAGTGGCATTATCTCAAAGGCTTGATTCATCAGCGCCGAGGCTGGCTTAACGACGCATATCGCTGTTACCAGACCGCATGCTCAATTGACCCCACCAATCCCGAGTATGCCGCCGCGTTTAATGCTATGAATAATAATGCGGCAGGCGGATACAGAACCGCGCGTAACAGCACAGGATGCGATGCTTGCGATGTTTGTTCGGGCCTTATTTGTGCCGATTGTTGCTGTGAGTGTATGGGAGGGGACTTAATCCCGTGTTGTTGATATGATTAACAGAAAACAGCGTTCGGTTAAAGCGGCGTTCGGCGGAGTTGCTGCCGCACTGTCAGTCGTGCTTATGTTTATGACAGGCGTAATCCCGTCTTTAACGTATGCAATTCCCGCAGTCAGCGGAGCATTGCTTATGGCATTGGTAGTTGAAACAGGACCTGCCTTTGCCGCGACTGTCTATTTTGCAGTGGCTCTGCTTTCGTTGTTTGTTGTGGCAGATAAAGAAGCGGCAGTTATGTATGCGCTGTTTTTCGGCTATTATCCTATAATAAAAGGCTTACTTGAAAAAAGACTTAAAGGGCTTTGGTGCTGGCTTGTAAAATACATCACTTTCAATGTTGCAGTAATTACCGCGTATTTCATTATTACAAAAATTCTGCTGATTTCTTTTGACGATATGGCGTCTTTCGGAAAGTGGGCAATGCCTTTGCTTTTGCTTGCGGGGAATATTGTGTTTTTTATCTATGATGTTGCATTGACAAGACTCGTCACAGCATATTCATTAAGCTGGCGAAAGTATGTCAGAAGGATTTTTAAGTGATTCTCTATCTTTCCATATTTAATGATAAATAGTAGAAATAAAAATCCGTCCTCAAAAGAGAACGGATTTTTGTTTTGTTAAGAAACAGGGGGGAATTTCTGATATGGACTTAAACCTGCAATGATATTTTAATATTTACTTTCGGAGGCCAAGTCATTATTTTGCTATTACTTATCAATTCCAAAGCCCAGAGGCGTTTGCAGTGAAGAGTGAAAAGTGAAGAGGTAAGAAGTAAAAATCCCGAATGCGTTAGCATTCGGGATTTTTGGTGCCGGTGACCGGGGTCGAACCGGTACGGTATCGCTACCACTGGATTTTGAGTCCAGCACGTCTGCCAATTCCATCACACCGGCAAAAGCTTGCCTTGATATTATATGAAATTTTAACGGAAAAGTCAATAGATGTCAGCAGAGTTTTTTTGCGTAAACATACATTTTATAAAATTTACAAAAAAATATACAACACGCTGTACATTTGCTTGCATTTTTCATTTTATTGTGTTAAAGTATTACTATATTTTTATATAGGGGGTAAAGTTTATGGATCTCAAAAAGATTATAGACAAAAAAGACGAAGCGGCACAGTATATGATTGATGAAATCACTCATATCTGTACAAAATTTGAAAAGAGAGACCCGGGTTCAAAGGGTGAACAGCAGGCGTGTGAGTATATGGCTGACCAAATGAAAGATTTGGGCTGTGATACTGTATATGTTGATGAATTTAAAGAAAATCCCAATGCATTCCTTGGCTGGATTTACATTACAATTACTTGTTGCTTTATTGCTCTTGCAACATATTTCTTTGTTCCCGCAGTATCAATTGCAAGTATCGTAATCGGTCTTGCTATATGCGTCATTCAGTTCGGACTTTACAAAAAACTTGTTGATAAACTCTTTAAAGAGAAAGTGGGCCACAATGCGGCAGGTTTCAAAAAGCCCACAGGCGAAGTAAAGCGCAGAATTATCTTTAACGGACATCCTGATGCTTCATGGGAGTGGCCTTTCAAATACAAGTTTACATATCTTGGATTTGATATTCATATGACTGTTTGCTTTATCGGTGCTTTCTACACCCTCGCAATATCAATTCTTCGTGTTGCAGGCGTGTTCAGCGACAGTCTCGCACTTAAACTCGGCCTTATCGGACTTGTTTTTGTTCCTTTCTGGTTCGCGCTATATTGGATGTGGAATGAAAAGAGAATAGTAGATGGTGCAAACGATAACCTTTCAGGTTGCTATATGGGTATTGCCATTCTTAAAATGCTCAAAGATGAAGGCATCGAACTTGAAAACACGGAAATCGGCGTTGTTCTTTCCGGCTCCGAAGAAGCAGGTCTTCGCGGTGCAAAAGCATGGAGTGCGGCTCATAAAGACGAGATGAACGATGTACCTACATTCATTTTCTCTTACGATACAATTACTCAGCCGGAAGAGCTTATGGTAAACTACCGTGACCTTAACGGCACAGTTAAAGTCGATAAAGATGTTTCGGACTTGTTCTATGAAGCGTGTCAGGAACTCAATATTCCTTGTAAAAAGGGTATGGTTCCGCCTCTCGGTGGCGCAACCGATTCCGCCGCATTTGCGCAGGCAGGACTCAGAGCCACGGGTGTCACGGCACTTAGCCACGCCCTTCCCGATTTCTATCATACAAGATTAGATACACCCGACGCACTTAATAAAGAATGTCTTGCAACTTGCTTTGCGGCATCTGTTAAGGCTCTTGAAATGTTTGATAACGGCGCAAAGCAGTAATTTTAATTTTGAAAACTCTCTTACCTAACGGTAGGAGAGTTTTTTGCAATTTTAATAAAAAATTATTGAAATAGCTCTGTTGTTGTGTTATTATTATATAGAAATATTTTATGAAAGAGGGAGAATATGAAAATTAACGATCTCTTGCATAAGGTTTATGGCACAAATCCTAATGACCCGAGCAGCCTTCAACCCAAAGAGGCTATTGCTTACGGTATCGCAGGCTTCGGCCAGAACTTTATTTGCACAATTATTGGCTCTTACTTAACGATTTTCCTCACAGACGCACTCCTTTTCGGTGCCGACGGAGTAACAATCGGCTCTGTGGCAGGTTCTATGGCTGTTGCATATCTTATGCTCGGCACAAGAATCTTCGATGCGTTTAACGATCCGATTATGGGTTCAATCGTTGACAGAACAAGAACAAAATGGGGCAAATGCCGACCCTATCTTAAATGGATGGCATTCCCGATTGCGGTTATGACGATAATTTGCTTCTTGCCTGTATTTAAAGCAAAGGCAACTTCAACCTTCATAATGATTGCAATTATTTATGTTCTTTGGTCGGTTGTATATACCGTTGCCGATGTTCCTTATTGGGGCCTCTCAACTTGTATGACAAACGATACGGTTGTTCGCGGTAATCTTCTTACAGTTACCCGTCTTCTCTGCACTCTCGGCGGAGGTATTGTTACTGTTTTTGTCCCTGTTATTACAGGCGCAGTCACATCTAAGTACAAATATACGGAAGATATGCTTGCGCAGATAAAGAGCGATAAAGCGGCAGAAATTGCGAATCTCGTTGAAAAGCAGGGTATGTCCTACGATGAAGCAGTAAATACGTTTGTAAATACTGTTATTAAAGGTCAGGAAATCGCAAACGCCGATACTCTTAAATGGACATATTTTATTTGCGCGGCAGTTCTTGTTATTCTTGCAATCCCCATGTTCTTCTACGGATTTAAGAACACAAAAGAACGCTTTACGGCAAATGATAACCCACCCAGCTTTTTCCACAATATGAATCTCCTTTTCAAAAACAAAGAGCTCCTTCTTATCGTTCTTTCCGGTATTCTCGGCGGTGCAAGAATGGTTTATACATACACAGGCGGTCTTTATTTTGCAAAATATGTGCTTAAAGATTACGGCGGAGAAGGATTGTACAGTCTCATTACGCTTCTTGTCGTCCCCGGTGGACTTGTAGCGTCCCTTCTTGTTCCGTGGATGTCAAAGAAATTCACAAAGAAGTGGTCTTATGTAATTGTTCATCTCTTCGGCGGCGTAGTAATGGCTATTATGTACTTCGTCGGATATGATGCAACTTGGAAGCTTATTGTAGCCGCAATCGGACTTGTACTTCTCGGTATTCCTCAGGGTGTTAACAACATCATAACTTATGCTATGATTGGTGATACAGTTGACTATCTCGAATGGAAAACAGGTGAGCGCGGCGAGGGTATCTGCTTCGCAATGCAGACTCTTATCAACAAGATCGGTATGGCAGTTGGTGCTTTCATAGGCGTTATTTCTTTCGCCGCATCAGGTATTGATGCTGAAACCGGCCGTATCGCAAGCCCTGATACACTTTGGAATATGCTGGTGCTTTCAGGCGTTATCAGTATGTTTGCCTGCGCAATTCCCATGTTCTTCTATACTATTACAGAAAAGCGTCAGGCTGAAATGGTTGCCGAGATTGAAGCTCGTAAATCATCAGTTGCAAGCAAATAAATATAGTATCTTTAACGGCAGGGGAAACTCTGCCGTTATTTTTTAGGTGAAAAATGAAATATAATAATATCGTTAAAGGTCACTTTATTGACCGCCCTAACCGTTTTATTGCAAACTGCTATATTAACGGAAAAACTGAGGTGTGCCATGTAAAAAATACAGGCAGATGTAAAGAACTTCTCGTAAAAGGCGCAACGGTTTATCTGCAAAAATCCGATAATCCAAGCCGTAAAACGCAGTATGATTTGATTGCCGTCCAAAAGGGCGAAAGGCTCATAAATATGGATAGTCAGTTTGTAAACAGCGTGGCTCTTGAATACATTCCTTGCCTGTTTGATAATATAAAATTTATAAAACCCGAATATACCTACGGCAATTCCCGTTTTGACATTTATCTTGAAAACGAAACAGATAAAATTTTTGTTGAGGTTAAGGGCGTAACCCTTGAAAACGGCGGCGTAACGGCTTTTCCCGACGCTCCGACGGTGAGGGGAGTAAAACACCTTAAAGAACTTCAAAAAGCCGTTAAAGAGGGATATAAATCATTTGTGCTGTTTGTAATCCAAATGAACGATGTAAAATACTTTGAGCCAAACCGCAAAACGCATCCCGAGTTTGCTGACGAACTGAAAAAAGCGGCTGAAAACGGCGTTAATCTGCTCGCTTTTGATTGCAAAGTAAAGCCCGACAGCATAGAAATTGACAAAAGAGTTCCAATAAAGCTATAAAAAACCACCGACTTATAATTGAGCCGGTGGTTATATTTGTGTTTGTGTTTGGAATTAACCGAACATAATTAGCAGGAAGCCTGCCGCAACAGCAGAACCTATAACGCCTGCAACATTCGGCCCCATTGCGTGCATAAGCAGGAAGTTTGAGGGATTGTATTTTCTACCCTCAACCTGTGCAACTCTTGCCGCCATAGGAACAGCAGATACGCCGGCAGCACCAATGAGCGGATTGATTTTGCCTTTTGTGATAATATAAAGAATTTTTCCTATGAGAACGCCGCCTGCAGTTGAGAAGCAGAAAGCTAACAGACCGAGTCCTACAATAAGAAGTGTCTTTAGCTGCAAGAAATCTCTTCCGTTTGCAGTAGCGCCAACGCAGACACCGAGCATAATTGTTACGATATTCATAAGTGCATTCTGAGCTGTGTCGGAAAGTCTGTCAACAACGCCGCACTCTTTAAATAAGTTTCCGAGCATAAGCATACCGAGTAGCGGAGCAACAGAGGGAAGAATGAGCGCAACAAGAATCAATACAACGATGGGAAAGATAATTTTCTCAGTTTTGGAAACGGTTCTTAACTGAGTCATCTTAACTTCTCTTTCTTTTTTTGTCGTAAGCAATTTCATAATCGGCGGCTGAATAATCGGTATAAGCGCCATGTATGAGTATGCGGCCAATGCAATAGGTGCCAAGAGAGTGGGAGCTAATTTACTTGTTAAGAAAATTGCTGTGGGTCCGTCAGCACCACCGATAATAGCGATAGATGCGGCTTCTGCAGGTGAGAAACTACCTGAAAGAATTGCAATCAGGAATGCAATGTAGATACCTAACTGGGCAGCCGCACCGAGAATCAGAGAAACGGGGTTTGAAAGTAACGGGCCAAAGTCTGTCATTGCGCCAACGCCCATAAAGATAAGACACGGGAATACACTTGACTTAACGCCTACATAAAGTATTCTCAAAACACCCGATTCATACCAATGAGCACCTTCCACAGCAGCAGCACCGGATAAATCGCCCAAATTTCCACCGGTAACGTCAAGCATAATGTCAGCACCGGGTAAATTTGCGAGCAATATACCGAAAGCGATAGGTACTAAAAGCAATGGCTCGAATTTTTTTACAATAGCAAGGAATAAAAACACGAAAGCCACAAGAAACATAACACAATTCTGCCAAGTGAGAAGGGCAAAACCTGAGCTTTCCCAAATTCCTTGCAGAACCTGAGTAATGAGTTCCATCTAAATGCCCTCCTTATAATACGGCAAGAATATCGCCGGTGTTTACAGTAGCTCCTTTTGATACAAGAACCTGCTTAACGGTTCCGTCAGACGATGCAACAATCTCATTTTCCATTTTCATTGCCTCAAGAATGAACAAAACCTCTCCGGCTTTAACAGCCTGTCCCACTGAAGCATTTACACTCAGTATTGTACCGGGCATGGGGGAAACAACTTTTTCTCCGTCAACTGCGGCAACGGAAGCGGCAGGAGCGGGTGCAGCGGGAATAGGTGCAACAGGGGCTGCTGTGGGGGCGGAGACGGGGGCAGCAACATCTGTTATAGCTGTAATAACTGCCTCTGTTTCGGTAACGTCTACTTCATAGTTTTTATTGTTAAGAGTAACTATATATTTCATTTTTAATCCTCCATAAGCTTGATAGAGTTGAATTGAAGTCTGTTAAGAGGAATTCCGCTTTGATGACTGACGAGTGCCATAACAACAGCAGCTTCCTCAACAGTAACATTTGTGAGTTTAATATTGCCTTGTGATTCGCCATCGGGCAACGGAGTGCCTTTAACGGCAGGAGCGGATTCTTCTTTATCAACTTTATCAACCGCAGGCTCTTTTTTTGAATTGACAACATCAAACGCTTTACCCATAAGTTTTACAAAGATTGCAAGAATGCCGAGAATCAAAAAGACTATCATGAATCCGACCAAAGATATGATGAGTGCTCGCGGAATTGTCATTGCGCCGTCAGGAAAAACCGTAATAAATACGCTATCTGCCATTTATTAGTCCTCCTTAATTTCTTTTATGGAGTATGTGAATGTTCTGCTTTTCTCTTCTTCACGCTTATCAAAGAATGCCTCAGCCTGTGCTGGGAAGGCGATATAAGAAAGTACATCTTCATCGGATTTTGCCTTGTCGCCAAGCTCTGCCTTCGTTTTTTCAAACATAGGTTCCAATGTGTCTGCAAAACGGCAGGTGAGGGGAGCCTCGTCGCCGAGAACCTTCTTTTGAAGGTCAGCGTTTACTTCACCGGGAGCCTTACCGTATTCACCCTTGATATAAGCTTTGATTTCCTTGGAGATGTTCTTATATCTTTCGCCAACAAGAACATTTGTAACAGCCTGATTACCTACCATCTGGCTGAGAGGAGTAACAAGAGGAGGATAGCCCATATCCTCACGAACTTTCGGAATTTCAAGAAGTGCTTCTTCCATTCTGTCAAGTGCGTTCATATCTTCAAGGTTCGCCATCATATTTGAGAGCATACCGCCGGGAACCTTGTAGGTAAGAGCGTCTGTATCCGTAACAAGAGCCTTGGGCTTTAAAAGTCCCGATTTAAGATATTCATCACGGAGAGGCTTAAAGTGGTCATTGATTTCTTTCAAAACGCTTCTGTCAAGGTTTGTTTCGTAACCTAACTCTGTGAGTGCATCGTAAATTGTTTCCGTTGCAGGCTGTGATGTGCCGCCTGAGAAGCATGAAGTAGCTGTATCGATAATGTCACAGCCCGCCTCAACTGCTTTGAGTATTGTCATATAAGCCATACCGGTTGTGCAGTGAGTATGAAGAATAAGGGGCATTTCGGGAACAGCGTCTTTAATTGCGCTTACAAGGTCTTTTGCCTCGTTGGGAGTCATAACACCCGCCATATCCTTAATGCAGATTGTGGAGCAACCCATGCTCTGCATCTCTTTAACCGTTTCAACATATTTAGCGAGAGTGTGAACAGGGCTTGTGGTGTAAGAAATTGCACCTGATGCAATAGCGCCGTTTTTGATTGTTTCATCAACAGCAACCTGAATGTTGCGTGTGTCGTTAAGCGCGTCAAAAATTCTGATAATATCAATACCGTTTTCAACGCTCTTCTTAACAAACATTCTAACAACATCATCGGGATAATGCTTGTATCCGAGAAGATTCTGACCGCGAAGGAGCATCTGAAGCTTTGTATCAGGGCATTTTGCCTTGATTTTTCTGAGTCTCTCCCATGGGTCCTCGCCTAAATAGCGAAGGCAGGAATCGAATGTTGCGCCGCCCCAGCATTCAAGAGAATAATAACCTGCCTTATTGAGCTTTTCAAGAACGGGCTCGAAATCCGAGAAGGGCATTCTTGTAGCAATAAGTGACTGGTTTGCATCTCTGAGGACGGTTTCAGTAAACTGTACTTTCATTATTTTAGCCTCCAAACACAAAATAAAATACAAATTATTCCAGTTTAATTGAAATTATACAATATATACTTATTATTATCAATAGAAAACATTTTTAAAAATAAATTTTTGGAGGAATAGCAAAAAAAGACACCGAAAAGTGTCTTTTTTTGTTAAATATTTAACACTGCATTTGTGCGGGTAGATTAGAGAGATATACTTGCCTTATAAGCAGATGCTGTGGCGTTTGCAATTCTTCCGCATTTTTCTGCGTCGCCGATTACAATTACCTTGTCGCAAACTTCTTTCGCATCGTTTTCAAGCTCGTTTACGGAGCGTACACCGAGAGCCAATACAACGTTGTCAACAGGCTCAATATGCAAACTCTTGTTCTTGGTGCTTTCAAGCTCAATGTTGTCTTTGTTTATTTTAACAAGCTTCCTTGAAGTGAAGAATTTTGTCCCTGCCGCTTTAAGACGGGGCAGAGCGTCATCGGGATGCTGCATCCATGTTCCGGGAGCAAGTGAATCCGCCATTTCAACAACCGCAACCTTGTTGCCTTGCTCACAGAGTAGTTCTGCCGTTTCAAGTCCTGTCATACCGCTTCCGATAACAGCAACTTTTTTGCCGTCAAGCTTTACTGTGCCGTCAAGTATTTGCGTTGTTGTGCAAACATTTTCACTGTCAGTACCGGGAATTGAACGGGGTATAATTGAACATCCGCCTGTGGCAATGTAAACAGCGTATGGCTCCTCAGCCGCAATTATTTCTTTTGTGGCTGTTGTGTTGTATTGGATTTCAACTTTCAGCGCCTTGCAGTTCGCCAGAAGGTCCTCAACACACCAGTGAATTTTTGATTTTTTGGGCGGCTTTTCGGCTAATAAAATCTGACCGCCCGCCTCGCTGTTCTTTTCAAAAACCTTTACGCAAAAACCTCTGCGTGCAAGCGTTTCCGCCGCTGTAAGACCTGCAACACCTGCACCGACAATAACCACCTTTCTTCCGTTTCCGTCTTTCTTCAATTCGTATTTTTCATTGCCCAAATTGGGGTTAACGGAGCAGTTTGCGTGAGAGCCGTGGTATGCGTTTGTCTGCATACTTTCCATACAGTAAAGACAGCAAATGCACCGTTTTATAAGCTTTTCGTTACCGCTTTTAACCTTTTCGGCCCAATGTGGGTCTGCGATGTGGGTTCTGCCAAGAGAAACAAAATCCTGAATACCGTCGCAAAGCTGCTGTTCAGCCTGTTCGGGACTTCTTATGAGGTTGGCGGCAAGCACAGGCACCTTTACAGCCTCTTTTACGGCTTTGGCCATATATTTTCTCCAGCCCGGTTCAAAAGTAACGGGTTCAAGCCAATAGTTATAAGTATCGTATCCCGCACAGGATACATCAATGGCGTCCACGCCGTTCTTTTCGAGAATTTCAGCCATTTTTACGCCCTCGGAGAGGGTGTAGCCCTTGCCCTTGTCACCAATCATTTCATAACATTCGTCAACCGAGAGGCGAACAATAAGGGGATAATCATTTCCGCATTTTTCTCTGATAGCTGAAATTATTTCGAGTAAAAATCTCATACGGTTTTCAAGACTTCCGCCGTATTTGTCTGTTCTGCGGTTGGTAAAAGGACTTAAAAACTGCTGAATTAAATATCCGTGCGCCGCGTGGAGCTCAACACCGTCCGCACCTGCCTTTTTTGCTCTAAGTGCGGCGTCTGCAAACTCTCTGATAATCTTTTCTATTTGCTTTACGCTCATTTCACGGTTAAGACTCTCTGCGGAATACGCTCTTTCAACCTTTGAGGGAGCCCATGCAGGCAAAACAATGTCCTTTTCCATAAGCTTTTTGCCCAAGGGCGCAACCTTGTAAAACATCTTGTCATAAGCCGTGCCCATAACTTTTCTGCAAGCGTTGGAAAGGGGAACGGTGCCCATCATAAGCCCTAAATTCTGCCTGCCGGGGTGATGAAGCTGAATGAACATTTTACAGCCATATTTATGTACCTTGTCAACCATTCGTTTGAGCGGCTCTATGTGGTAATCGTGGCTTAAACCGAGCTGTGCAAAAGCGGAAGCTCCCGAAAAATCATCAACTCTTGTGATTTCGGTAATGATAAGTCCTGCACCGCCTTTGGCGCGCTCCTCGTAATAATCCTCCATCTTTTTCGTGGGAGTGCCGTCAAACTGACCGAATCCCAACATCATAGGGGGCATAACTATTCTGTTTTTGATTTCACAATTACCGATTTTCATCGGAGAAAACAGCATTTTGTATTCCATAATAAACCTCTCAAATTGAATATATCCATTCCATATTTTAACATAATAAATTGTATATGACAATATTATTTTACCTTTTTGATCTTGATTATTGACAATATTCCCGCGGTAATCAAAAATACCGCAAAGATTTTTGAAAGATATTGCGTTTGTATATATTGAAGAATAAAGCCCGCCGGTATTGCACCGCATATTCCGCCTATAATCACGGGCAGAATTTCTCTGTATTTTATCTGCTTTTTTAAAGTGTATATTACTACCGATAAAAAAGCGCAGGGAAGAAAAAACATAAGATTGATGCCCTGCGCCTTGATTTGCGGAGTGCCTGCAAAAACAGTCAGATATATAATTAAAACTCCGCCTCCGCCAAACCCCATTGAACCGATAAGCCCCGAAAGAAAGCCTGCAATAACAGATATAACCGTACTCATTAAAAAAACATTCTCACTCCCGCCCATATCATAAAAAGAGAAAAAACAACCGTAAGTGCTTTGTTTGATATTCTTTTAATAAGAAATGTGCCTGCAATACTCCCTAAAAGACCGGGAATAAGAAAAATTCGGGCGTCGGAAAAGTTGACATCGCCGTTTATAAGATATATAATTGTACTGACAACAGAAATGGGCAGAATAGTTGCAACTGCGTTAATTTGAGAATCTTTTTGCTCCATACCCATTTTGTTGTAGAGCGGAACGGTAAGCATACCTCCGCCTGCGCCGAGTATTACATTTACGGCGCCGATTATTATTCCGGCAAACAGTTCGTGCAGTTTTTTCATTCTTTACCTCCGGAGGAATTTTATGAATAAGAACCCTAAATTCAGAAGTTCAATAGGTACGGCAATTATTTCGGCATTTTTAATATATAATCTGATTGCCGTTTCTTTGTTTATTTTGTCATATTTTTTATTTTATAAAAAACTGACAAACGGTATGGGTATCTTTATGCTTGCGATTGACGTAATATTTTTCCTTCCCCTTATGTTTAATACTTATTATGCCCTTGAGGAAAAGACATTATTTATTTACCAATGGCCGTTTTTAAGAAAAAGAATTCGCTACTGCGATATTTTTGAGATTAACGATAAGCCGGGCGACGATATAAAAAATATCAAAAATGTTGCCCTTTCAAAAAGGACATTGGTAATAGGGTATTATTTTTATTCCGAGGATAAAAAGACAAAGGAAAAAACTAAGGAGAAAAAATATATTGAAATTTCTCCCCGCGATATGGATTTGTTCCTCATTAAAATGGGCGGTAAGTTTAAAAATGCCCGTGATTTGGCGGCAAAGCTTGAAGAAGAGCATAAGCAGAGAAATGCAGAGCATTACAGAAAAAAGGCTATTGCGGATAAGCGCCGTCAGGAGGAAGAAGAAAAAAATAAGCCTCAGGATGTTGTTATTAAACCGAAAAAGAAAACGGAGCGCATAAAAATCAAATCCACTGAGGAAGTTGAAAAAACATCAGAGGGCGAAGAACAGGAAAATAACGATTGAAAATAATTAAAGCCGACAGTATGTGACTTATCACACACCGTCGGCTTTTTGTTTTATATGTTTTATTTAATTGCTTTTGGAAAGTTCCATTTGAATATCATCGCCAGGATTCTTAAAATAAAGGTTGTAAGTGTTCCTGCAAGGATTGCAATACTGTCGTTAATTTGCAGAAGAAACATAATGTAATAGACTGACGAGCCGCAAATGGCCGCAATTGCATATATTCTCTTAACGAGCACAAAAGGAACGGACATGGTAAGTATATCACGGATAATTCCGCCCCCGATACAGGTTATAAGCCCCGAACCTATAACTATAATGGCGTTGTCCGTATAACCGTATTGAATTGCCACCTGCGTGCCGACAACTGCAAAAATTCCAAGACCTAATGCGTCAAATATATCGTTGATGTGCTCAATTCTCGTTTCGTTTTCAAGATAGGGCTTGCTGTAAGCACGGGCACAAAGAAAAACGAAAACCGCCACAAGCGTGGAAAGGAGTAAGTAATCACGCATAAAGAACATTGAAGGAGGCGTAAATCCGAATATTACATCTCTTGAAAGTCCTCCGCCGAGAGCCGTAAGTATAGCGAGCATTATCACGCCGAACAGGTCGGTTTTTCTCCTGATTGCAATCATAGCTCCCGAAACGGCAAAGGCGATAATACCGATGGTCAGAATAACCGTTGAGAAAATTTCCATAAACACAACTCCGTATAAATTTTTATTGCATTATATGTATCAATCGTGCCTTGTGTCATCATCAAAGCATTCGCAGAAACGGGCGGCAAAAGCGGGCTCCTGATTTCCCGCAAATAAGTGACCCGTATCACCGAAAGCAGTCATTCTGAAAGAGGCAATCCCTTTTTCACGCTCCTCCGTTACAAGCGTGGTAACAGAGGAGGGGAGCGCAACAAAATTGTGCCAAAGTATCATGGGAGAAATCCCCAAAAGGTGAGAAAGTATCACACATTCAACTCCGAAGTGGCAAAACAGAACAATTTTGTCGTGATTACTGTTCGTAACCTTGAAAATCCGCCCCTGATGCTCGTAACCGTGCTTTTTAAGAAGCTCGTCAATTCCGTCGCAGACAATTCTGTATTCCTTTTCAACATTTACAGTTTGCATTAAATCGGTCTTGTACCAATTTTCGGTGTAGTAGTCTTCATTGCTTGTCCAATAAGAAGGGAGCATATCCCAGCAGCCCCGTTCTGCCTTGCCCTCAGGCTTAACACGCCCCTTAAACTCATGCAGCCACGGTAGAATTTCGGCTTTTCTTTTCAGCGGCTTCAATGTGTAAGACGCTGTCTTTTTTGCCCTGCCGAGAGGTGAACAGTAAAAAGCGGCAATATTCATTTTTGTCAGTTTTTTAGCGAGCAGTTTTGCCTCGCTTTTCCCTTTTTTAGTCAGCGAGTCTATTGCGTAGTTAGGGTCGCCGTGGCGAACAATTATAAGCTCCATATCCGCACTCCGTTTATATTTCATTACAAGCTAATATTACCACTAAAAATTGCAGTAGTAAAGAGGAGAATGAAAAATGTGACAAGTTTCGATAAAGGAACGAATTTCATTGAAAAAAGCACGCTTTCGCGTGCTTTTTTGGTGGACGTTAACGGACTTGAACCGCTGACCCTTCGCACGTCAAGCGAATGCTCTACCAACTGAGCTAAACGTCCGATTGCTCAGTTATTCTATCACAGGCATCAGTTTGTGTCAAGTCATAAAAACATCGCAAAGCAACAGCATAATTACGCCCGAAACACCGCCAATTGATGAAAGACCTACCGTCCAGCCGTTTACGGGTATATGTACGCTTAAAAATGTTCCGATGAAGTTAACAGCAAACAATGCGCAAACGCCTTGCAGAGCGGTGAGGAGCAGAGCCGTGAAAAATCTTTTTGATTTAACTAATGTAATAAAAATAACGATAAGATATAAAGAAAAAACAATTCCTAAAAACACCTTTGCCGATTGCATTGCCGTTCCTCCCGAAAAATATTTGGACATATTATTTCTATTATTTTTAAGGTTAAATTATTCCTCAAAAGAATATAATAAACAGAGGTGATTTAATGTTAATTAAGAGAACATACGAGCAGTTTTGCACACATATGGGAAGAAATGTAATTATTGAGGAAACGGTTTTTGAAAACGGCGAAAAAGAGATTGCCTGTACCGAGTTTGAATGCGGGGACTGCACCGAGCATTGTAAAAACAAGCTTTGTAAAAATAATTGATTTAATGATATTGACCGATTGAGAAAAAAATAGTACAATATTGATGCAATAAAAAAATAACTATATTTTTATATATTCAGCGGTGATTTTATGCAGAAAATTATTGATTCGGTGTTTGATATCATCGCATTCTCAAACGGTATCATTTATACAAGAAAAAAACTCCTTGAAAACGGTTCGGCAAGGATAAGCTTTTACGGATACGATATAAAAAGAATGCAAAAAACGCCGGTTACAAAAAGCGTGTATCTTTTAAATAAATACGGTTCGGGTTATAAAAAAATTGCAGACCAGCTCGGCGACTATGTTTCATGCGACGCCAGCCTTACACCATCCAAGGAAACGGTTGTGGTTTATCCCAGCGGTGAAACAGGTATTTTTTCGCAGGATGGCGATATGATTTGGTCAAGCGATTTGCTTTATCACGATTGCGAAATTCAGGGCGCAGTTTGCGATGAAAGGCAGATTTGGAGCGTCGTTCCCAAGCTTAACTGTGTTGTCAGTTATTCGGTTTCTCATAAAAAATTCAGTATGAGAATAGGCTCGGAGGACTCTAATACCTTTGATTGTCCCGTGTCAATTTCAAAATATGACAATGAGCTTTTTATCTGCAATAAGAATTCTCAAAAGGTGAGAACCGTAAGTCTGAAAGATTATTCGGTCAATGATTTCAGGATTTTTGACGAGCCTGTATATAAATATCTCCGTTCCTGCGGCAAGGAAATTGTGGTGCTGGAATCAGGCGTGTATATCCTGTAATTTTATATATTGTCTTTACTTTCCTGTTGACTGAAAATATTGTTTAAGTTAAAATTATTTTAAGAAAGCAAAGGAGTTTTCATAATATGAGCGAAGAATTCAATCCCGATATTGTAACGGTTATTGATGAAAACGGCGTTGAGCATACCTTTGAGGAGCTTGACCGAATCGAAACCGACACAGCAAAATATGTCGCCCTTTTGCCTGTATATGACGAGGCAGAGGAAATTCTCGATGACGACGGAGAGCTGATTATTTTAAGAGTCAGCGAAGAGGGCGGAGAAACATATCTTGAACCTATCGAGGACGATGACGAGTTTAACGAGATAGGCAAAATCTTTGAAGAGCGTTTAGAGGATTTATTTTCCTTTGACGACGAGGATTAAATCCATATAAAACAGAAAAAATAATATTACCCTGCGAAGCCCGATAACTACGGCCGATATTAACCCAACACACTTTAAACGGGAGTCAGGACTCGGCAGACCGGGAGCAGACCTCCCGCCATACGGCGGACGAAGGGAGCACAGAGGTCAGGCCGGATGACACCCACCTGCTTTATATGCAGGTTATTATTCGCCGTAACCGACTTTGTGGGGGAACTTATTTTTATAACATAACTTAAAAGTCAGAAAAACCTCCCAATAACAAGGTTCCGGGGCACCCGTCCGAAATCTCGGATTATTGGTATTTTGTACCGCAGACATATTTGTCTTGCGGTTATTTTTTGTTTATGGCAGGAAAAATTTGTTAATACTCCTGATACAGGAGTGATTTTTATGAAGAAAAAAGTATTGAGATTTGAAGCGCCTTTACTTGTAGCACTTATAATTTGCTGTTGCTTGAATATTACTGCATTTTCAGGTCAGTGCGCTGAAATCAGAAGTAAAATGCTTCGTATGCATGTTATCGCAAATTCCGACAGCGAGGCAGACCAGAACTTAAAACTGAAAGTAAGAGATGCGGTGTTGGAGGCAGGCAAGGAGGTTTTTGACGGCTCCGTAACAGCCGCAGATGCAAAGGAAAAAATAATTCCTCACATAGACAAGCTTGAAAGTGCCGCCCTTGATGTAATCGAAAGTGAGGGTTATTCCTATGATGTAAAAATAACCGTCAGCGATGAATATTTTTCCACAAGAACATACGATAATTCCGTTACCCTGCCTGCGGGAGTTTATACTGCCGTAAAGGTTGTAATAGGCGAGGGTAAAGGCCATAATTGGTGGTGCGTAATGTTTCCGCCCATGTGTCTGCCTGCGGCAGAGGCGGAGTGCGGTGTAGAAGATGTTCTCACAGATGAGGAAAGCCGCATAGTAAAGGGCGGAAATAAGTATAAAATCAAATTTAAAATAGTTGAAATATATGAGGATATTTTCAAAAAAGAAAAATAATCCTTTACAAACAGCGGTATATTTTGGTAGAATATAATTGCGAAGATTTGGCATATCGGATTTTTGCATATTATGTTCAAGGAGAGGATTGGTATGCCGCTTGTGCTGGCACACAGAGGTGCCAATAAAATGGCGCCGCAGAATACCATACCTGCTTTCAAAAAAGCGGTAGAATTTAATGCAGACGGAATTGAAACCGATGTTCACCTGTCTTGCGACGGTCAAATTGTAATATGTCATAATTATACCGTTGACGCTACATCAAACGGTAAGGGGCTTATTGACGATATGACTTTTGCAGAATTAAGACGGCTGGACTTCGGTTCTTATTTTAGCCCTGAGTTTTCAGGCGTAACGCTTCCGACACTTTCAGAGCTTTTAGAGGTAGTAAAGGGGCTCACTCTTATCAATATCGAAATTAAGGCTCCCAAGAAAAAGAACGACCTTGTAAAAAGAACTATTGAAGAACTTTATAAATTCAATTTGCAGGAAAAAGCAATTATTTCATGCTTTGAGCCTGAATGTTTGCGTGAAGCAAAGGAGTTTGACAAGAGCATTAAAACAGGTCTCCTTTATGAGCGCGGTGACTTAGGCGATGAAATAATGAATTTCGGCGTTGCGAAATACTGCAAGCAGTTAAACGCCGATGCGGCTCACCCCGAGCATATTCTGATTGATGAAAATATCGTAGAGGATTTACATAATAACGGTATCGCAGTCAATCCGTGGACTGTCAATAAAAAAGAGGACATAATTAAATACACATCGTGGGGTTGCGACGCTCTCATAAGCGATGTGCCTGATTATTGTAAAAAAATTTTGGAGGAAATGAAATGAGCGCACCGAAATACAGTATTATACCTAAACCGCAGAAATATGATGTAATCGACGGCGAATACACCGTTACTCCCGATACCGCAGTGCTGTGCGTACCTGAATTTATAAAGGCAGGCAATTATCTTTCTGCCTTTCTCAAAACAAAGAAAGATGCTTCGGATGGTGCAATAAAATTCAATAAGGACGCGTCAATTCCGGCAGAGGGCTATAAGCTTCGTATTGATAACGACGGAATTGTTGTTACCGCTTCCGATGAGCATGGTGCTTTTTACGGTGCAGTTACGCTTAAAATCATGATTTTGCAAAGCAAGCAGGGCAGCGGAAAGTCTGTTCTGAACGGTGCAGATATTTATGATTATCCCAAATATGAGTATCGAAGCGGAATGGTTGAGGAGAGCCGTCATTTCTTCGGAAAAGATGCGGTTATGCGTTTGCTTGATGATATGGCGATGCTTAAAATGAATAAAATGCACTGGCATTTGAGCGATGACCAGGGATACCGTATTGAGAGCGAGATTTTCCCCCTTTTAAATGAGGTGGGAAGTCGCAGAAAGTATGAATATCTCGGCGGTCAGGGCGCGTTGTCCAAATTGGTTGAGCAGGGCGGCGAGGAGTATTATCATTACTATAAAAAGAGCGAAATCCGTGAGATTGTTGAGTATGCCTCAAAGCTTTGTATAGATATTATTCCGGAGATTGATATTCCCGGTCATACCGTGGCTTTTATTGCCGCTTATAAAGACCTTTCCTGCCGCAAAAAAGACTGCGAGGTTTTTTGTGAAAACGGAATTACCGAAGATGTGCTTTGCGCAGGGCAGGAGGAAACATACGAGTTTGTGGAAAAACTCTTAAAAGAAGTTTGTGAGCTTTTCCCGTATAATTATTTCCATATCGGCGGCGATGAGGCGGCAAAGGGCCATAAAATCTGGGAAAAAGAGTGCCCCAAGTGCCAAAATACTATGAAAGAAAACAATCTTAAAAACGGCGAGGAATTGCAGGAGTATTTTATTAACAGAGTGAATAAAATGCTTAACGGTATGGGCAAAACCTGTATTGAGTGGAACGATGGCTTCGGCGATAAAACCGATGAAAATATCGTTTGCCATTATTGGATAAAGCGCAGTCCCGCGTGGCTTAAAAAAGAGGCGACCAGAAGAAAACTGATTGTTTCGCCCACCTCCCATTTCTATTTTGATATGAGTTATGCCACCATTTCCCTTAAAAAGGTTTACAATTTCCTGCCGGAAAAAGCAGGGCTTGCAGGACACAGGGACAGTATCCTCGGCTTTGAGTTTGAGTCATGGGCAGAGTGGATTACCGATGAGAGCGCCTTGCAGTTTGCTCTTTATCCCCGTATCTTTGCCGTGGCGGAAAACGCTTGGACAGAGGACAACAAGAGAAATTATAAGGATTTTTATAAACGCCTTGATTTCTTTAAGGGTTATATGCGCGCAAAGGGCGTAAACTATTCACGCCTTGAAAAGAAAAAGTTTTCTGTGAGAAACCGTTCCATTTATCATTTGGGAAACATGGGACCAGAGTATAAATACAACGAAAAGCTTAAAGAAGCGGAATAATAAAAACGGGTACAAAATATGACTTTGGCTAATTTATTATCATTTTTGGCAGGTATCGGCTTGTTCCTTTTCGGAATCAAAACCATGGGCGACGGTCTGGAATATGCCGCAGGCTCAAAAATGAAAAAAATCCTCGGAACACTTACAAAAAATAAATTTCTTGCCGTTGGTATGGGTGCGCTTGTAACAGCGCTTATCCAAAGCTCTTCCGCAACTACCGTTATGGTTGTGGGCTTTGTTAATGCGGGTCTTATGAATCTTGCTCAGGCGGCAGGGGTAATAATGGGCGCAAATATCGGTACAACCATTACGAGTGTGCTCATTGCCATGAATTTGAGTGATGTTGCGCCTATTGCGATTTTTGCGGGTGTTTTTGCGTTCCTTTTTGCAAAAAAAGACATCTCAAAGCACATCGGGCAGACCGTTGCGGGCTTCGGTATGCTTTTCTGGGGACTTTCTACCATGTCAACGGCTATGGAGCCCTTGCGTGATTCGCAGTTTTTCGTATATTTTATGACAAATTTCAACAATCCCGTTGTGGGAATTCTCATAGGAATTATACTGACCGCGGTTATCCAAAGCTCCTCCGCAAGTATCGGTATTTTGCAGGCGCTGGCTTTTCAGGGGCTCGTACCCATTAACTTCGCTGTTTATGTAATTTACGGTCAGAATATCGGAACGGTGGTTACGGCTCTGCTTTCTTCAATGGCTTCCAAGACCAATTCAAAGCGGACCGCTGTTATCCACCTGCTTTTCAATGTTTTCGGCACAATATTATTCCTGCTGATAACAGCGTTTACACCGTATATCAGCCTGCTTGAACGGATAAGCGACAGTGTGGCAGTGCAAATCTCCGCGGCGCATATTATATTCAATGTGGTAAGCACTGTGGTTATGTTCCCGTTTATAAATCAGCTTATCAAGCTTTCGTGTATCCTCGTTCCCGATAAAGAGCCGAAAGATACAAAGCTTGAATTTGAATTTTACGATACAAGACTTCTCAGCACTCCTCCCGTTGCTGTTGAACAAATCGGTAAAGAGGTTGTGAGAATGGCATATCTTGCGCGGGATAATTTTGTTCGTGCCGCGGATGCGCTCATTAAATCGGATACAACCGAATGTCAGAAAATTGACGAGGTCGAGGACGTAATAAACTTCCTGAACCACGAAATCACATCGAATCTTGTTAAAATCAACGCACTCGACCTTGACTATAAGGATGCAAAATATATCGGACGCCTTTTCCACGTTGTGAACGATATAGAAAGAGTTGGCGACCACGCAATAAACCTGAGTGAAGCGGCGCAGGTGCGAAGTAAAGAAGGACTGGGCATTACCGACGAGGCTGTTGCGGAGCTTGAAAATATGAGAAGATGCGTTGTGGAACTTCTGAACGGCTCAATAGAAGCGTTTAAGAAGCAGGAACTCACAGAAGCGGAGGCAAAACGCCTTAACACCCTTGAAAGCACAACGGACGATTTGAAAGAAAGATACGAAAACGCTCATATCGAACGCCTTAACAAGAATAAGTGCGAAACCCGTTCAGGGCTTATGTTCGTAAATACGCTTATCGACTTTGAAAGAATAGGCGACCATGCAACGAATATTGCCTGGGCGGTGCGTAAAAAGCCCGACCGTATTGTCAAGACAGACACGGCAAACTCAGAATTTGCGTAAAAACAACATAACAAAAAGCCGTACACAATCCAAAAGGAAAGTGTACGGCTTATTTTTGTGCCGAATTTATAATGCGTTTACAATATCTCTTGTATCTCTTGCGATAACAAGCTCCTCATTGGTAGGCAGAACAAATACCTTAACCTTTGAGTCGGGAGTTGAAATTTCGCCCTCTTTGCCTTTAACAAGAGTTGAATTGTAGGCTTCATCAATCTTAATGCCGAGATATGTAAGCTCATTGCAAATGGTAGCTCTCATATCGTCTGCGTTTTCACCGATACCGCCTGTGAATACAATCGCGTCAAGACCGTCCATAGCCGCTGTGAAAGCGCCTATGTACTTTTTGATTTCGTACATCTGAATACCTCTGGCAAGCTGGCATCTCTTGTCACCGTTTGCGGCGGCCTCTTTAACATCACGGTCGTCAGAGGACAGTCCGGAAATTCCGAGAACGCCTGATTTCTTATTAAGAAGAGTATCCATTTCCTTAACGGAGAAATTCTCTTTTTCCATAAGGAAAAGAACAACAGAGGGGTCAATGGAGCCGCAGCGGGTACCCATAATCTCACCGTCCAGGGGAGTAAGTCCCATTGTGGTGTCAATAACCTTGCCGCCCTTAACGGCGGTAATTGACGAACCGTTGCCCAAGTGGCATGTAACAATCTTCAAATCCTCAATATTTTTGCCCATAACCTCTGCGCATCTTCCGCTTACGAAACGGTGAGATGTTCCGTGGAAGCCGTAACGGCGGATTTGATATTTTTCGTAATATTCATAAGGAATGGGGAAAGTATAAGCCTCAGGCGGCATAGTGCTGTGGAAAGCGTTGTCAAATACCGCAACCTGAGGAACATCCTTTCCGAAAAGCTCAATACTTGCATTGATACCCTGAATATGAGCGGGATTGTGAAGGGGAGCAAGGTCGCAAAGACTGCGAATACCCTCAATTACCTCATCGTTAATAAGTACGCTCTTGTTAAACAGTGCGCCGCCCTGAACAACACGGTGACCGACGGCGGTAATTTCGCTTATGTCGTTAATTACCTTGTACTCACCTTCGGTAAGAACCTTCTTAACTTCGGCAAAAGCCTCTGTGTGGTTCATCATGGGAACCTTTTCTTCAATCTTTTTGCCGTCAGGCGTTTTGAAGCTTATTAAAGAGTCGGGAGAACCTACTCTTTCACAAATACCCTTTGCGATTACGCTCTCATCAGTCATATCAATAAGCTGATATTTAAGTGAGGAGCTTCCTGCGTTGATAACGAGAATTTTCATTTTTATCCTCCATACTTTCAAAATTTGCTTGAAGTAAATTTATTACTGTATTATTATATACTTGTATTCGGTTAATTTCAAGAGTTATTATGTATTTAGCGAGGATATATTTATGTCTGTAATAGGAATTGTGTGTGAATTTAACCCTTTTCACAACGGCCACAAGTATTTAATCGACAGCGTAAAAAAATCGCCTGACGATATTGTGGTTGCGGTAATGAGCGGAAATTATGTTCAAAGGGCAGAGCCTGCGCTGTTTCCGAAAGAAATACGCATAAAAGCGGCATTGTCCTGCGGTGTTGATATTGTGCTGGAATTGCCATTTGTGTATGCAACCGCATCGGCGGAGATTTTTGCGGAAAACGCTGTGAGAATTCTTGATGCCTTCGGATGTGAAAAAATAGCCTTCGGTACTGAAAATACAGAGCTTGCCCTTCTTGAAAAAGCCGTTGATGTAATCTGTATGCAGGGATTTGACGAAGAGCTTAAAAACGAACTTTCAAAAGGGGTAAGTTACCCTGCGGCAAGGCAGGCGGCGTTTGATAAATACGGTGTAGAGTGCGATATTTCTCTGCCTAATAACATTTTGGCGATTGAGTATTTAAAGGCTGTAAAAAAACTTGATTCCCGCCTTGTCCCAATGGCTGTCAGCCGTATGGGTGCAGGGTATAACGATGATTTTGCCGTGGGAAGATTTGCCTCTGCTACTCATATACGAAATCTCATTGAAAAAGGCGAGCACTATCAAAAACTGGTGCCTGACAACACTTTTGATATTTACGAAAACGCTATAAAATCAGGAAATGCAGTTTCACGCCGTAATTATGATATTGCCGTTATGTCGCTTTTAAGGGGACGACTTGACGATTGTTGGTCGCAATTTGCCAATATGGCAGAGGGGCTTGATAACCGTATTAAAACGGCGATAATTAGCTGTAATTCATTAAATGAGATTTACGACAGCGCGAAAACAAAAAGATTCACACATTCAAGAGTAAGGCGTGCCGTACTTTCAGCGGCGATGGGCGTAACAGAAAAGGATATAGCAATTAAAGCGCCGTACTGCCGCCTGTTAGGATTTAATACAGAAGTTGCCGAAATGCTGGGCAGTCTGGCAAAATCCTCTAAACTGCCGTTTGTAACAAGCTTTTCCGATATTTTAAAAACCGATTCTCCCCATGTTAAAAGAGTTTTTGAGCTGGAAAATAAATCAAGCAATATTTATAATCTGTTTTTGCAAAATACGGTTAAAGCGTCAACCGAAATGACATATATGCCGATTAAAATGAAATAATTTGCAGGAAATCTTGCAAAATGCTTGATTTTTTTTCATAAAAATTGTATATTTATTCTGTTGAATTTTTGTGCACGGAGTTGTTGAAAGTGAAGAATTTTATCCTTTCAAAAGCGGATATAAATCAAAAAAAGATGTCAAAGGGGCATAAAAAGCTTGCTCAATATATTGCCGAAAATTATGATAAGGCAGCATTTATGACTGCGTCAAAATTAGGCGAAAAAGTGGGAGTGAGCGAGTCAACCGTTGTGCGTTTTGCAACGGAAATGGGCTTCAAGGGGTATCCCGAGCTTCAAAAAGAGCTCCAACAGATGATAAAATCAAAGCTTACCGCCGTTCAGCGTATGGAGGTTTCAAGTACGCTTATCGGCGAGCACGGTGCTATCCAAAAGGTGCTGACAGGTGATATGGAGCTTATCCGCGACACTCTTGAAAATGTATCCGAAAGTGAGTTTTCAAAAGCGGTTGAAACAATAAATAACGCCAAGAGAATATATATTTTGGGCGTGAGAAGCTCTGCGGCTCTGGCAAGCTTTTTGTATTTCTATTTCAATCCTGTATTTGAAAATGTAGTGCTTGTTGATACTTCCAGCGCTAGCGAAATGTTTGAGCAGATGTTCAGAATAAGTGAGGACGATGTTTGCGTCGCCATAAGCTTTCCCCGATATTCAAAACAGACAATAAATGCCCTTAGGTTTATAAATGACAGAGGTACAAAAATAATCGCCCTGACCGATTCTGCCGATTCTCCCATTGCTGAGTATGCTGATACACTTCTTGTTGCCAAAAGCGACATGGTTTCTGTTGTTGACAGTCTTGTAGCTCCTTTAAGTCTTATCAACGCGTTGATTGTTGCAGTAACTTTCAGCAGACGAGATGAGGTCTATAATAACTTCAACAAGCTTGAAAGCATTTGGGACGAATATCAGGTCTATGATAAGTCCGACGGTGGCGATAATGAGTAAAAAAGTAATAGTTGTGGGCGCAGGTGCGGCGGGCACAATGGCGGCGGGAGCCGCGGCTGAAAACGGGGCAGATGCGTTACTCCTTGAACGCAATGAAAAAATTGCCCGTAAGGTAATGATTACAGGCAAGGGCAGATGTAATGTTACCAACAGCGCAGGGGATATTCAGTCGATGATTTCCAATATTCCCGGCAACGGAAGATTTCTCTACGGTGCATTTTCCGCTTTTGATTATAACGATACCGTTGATTTTTTTGAAAAACGCGGCGTACCCTTGAAGACTGAACGGGGCAACCGTGTGTTTCCCGTAAGCGACAAAGCAGTAGATATTGTAGATGCTCTTAACCGTTATATTACCAACGCGGGCGTAAAACGAAAAACGGCTCGTGTCCTTGATTTGATTATGGAAAACGGCGCTGTTACAGGTGTAAAGACCGAAAACGGAGACACTTTTCACGCCGATGCCGTGATTGTTGCAACAGGGGGCTTGTCTTACCCCAAAACAGGCTCCACGGGTGACGGTTATGAGCTTGCAAAGTTGGCAGGCCATACGGTAACACCGTTAAGACCGTCACTTTCAGCGCTCAAATGCCGAGAGGGCATATGCAGTGAATGTATGGGGCTTTCTCTTAAAAATGTTGCAATCAAGGTTGTGGACAATAAAACTAAAAAAGAAATATACAGCGATTTCGGCGAGATGCTTTTCACTCATTTCGGTGTGTCGGGACCGATGATACTTTCGGCAAGCGCACATATGCGTGAGCTCACTCCCGAAAGGTACAGTATCTATATTGATTTAAAGCCCGCACTGACTCACGAAAAGCTTGACGAGCGGATTTTGCGTGATTTGTCTCAAAACAGTAATAAATCAATATCAAATATTCTAGCGCTTTTGCTGCCAAAATCCATGATTTCACCCATTTTGCGTTTGTCCCATATAAAGCCCTCACAAAAGGCTAATCAAATGACAAAGGAAATGCGAAAAGAGCTTGTGGATACCGTGAAATCCGTAAAACTGACCGTTATGGATTTTAATGATATTTCAGAAGCGATAGTCACTTCCGGCGGAATAAAAATAAGTGAAATCAACCCAAAAACAATGGAAAGTAAAATCTGCCGCGGGCTGTATTTTGCAGGCGAGGTAATAGACTGCGACGGATATACAGGCGGCTTTAATTTGCAGATTGCTTTTTCAACAGGTCACTTGGCAGGTATATCTGCAAGTGACCGGTAAAGGAGAAAATTATGAT
Source organism: Candidatus Fimenecus sp. (assembly GCA_051881435.1). GTDB lineage: Bacteria > Bacillota > Clostridia > Oscillospirales > Acutalibacteraceae > Fimenecus. The sequence goes on from JBJEPW010000009.1 coordinate 58,019, forward strand.
AAATGTTGCGATTGACGGTCCTGCGGGAGCAGGAAAAAGTACGGTTGCCCGTGCGGCGGCAAAGGAATTGGGATATATTTATGTTGATACAGGCGCACTTTACAGAGCGGTGGGTGTTTACGGGCTAAGACATGGTATCCCCACCGATAACGGCGAGCAAATCTCGGCAATACTTCCCGAAATTAAGGTTGAGCTTAAATTCATTGACGGTATTCAGCATGTGTTTTTAAACGGTGATGATGTATCCGAAGAAATAAGACTGCCAGAGGCCTCCATGGCGGCGTCAAATGTGTCGGCAATTCCCTCGGTGCGTGCTTTTCTCTTTGATTTACAGCGTGATATTGCCGCAAAAAACAATTGCATTATGGACGGCAGAGATATCGGCACGGTAGTTTTACCTAATGCAAAGGTTAAAATTTTCCTTACCGCCGATGACGAAGAACGGGCAATGCGTAGGTATAAAGAGCTTAAAGAAAAGGGAAGTACAGTAACCTTTCAAGAGGTTCTTGACGATTTGAGAGTACGTGATTATAACGACTCTCACCGTGAAATTGCGCCCTTGAAGCCTGCCGAGGATTCCGTAACGGTTAATACAACAGGTATGAATTTAGAGGAGTCGGTAGAAAAAATTGTAAGCATCATTAAGGAGAAAATATAATGTCTGTCAGCGTGAAATATGATTACAATAAGTTCAAAAACTATAAAATGATGGATTACATCAGACCTTTGGGTAAAGCGTTCTGCAAAACATACTATAAGGTTGAATTTGAGGGCACGGAAAACCTCGACCGTAAAGGCGGATTTATAATTGCCCCCAATCATGTTACGGAGTTTGACCCGCTTTTTATTGCAATGGCGTCTGAGAGAAAGTTTCACTATATTGCAAAGTATGAGCTTTTTGAAAATCCCGTGTTAAATAAAGCCATTACCCATCTGAACGGCTTCCCGATTGTAAGGGGAAAAGGCGATATGACAGCGATTAACTATGCCGTTGAGCTTATCCGCAGGGGAGAGGTTCTCTGCATTTTTCCCGAGGGCACACGCTCTCCCGACGGTACTCCTCAAAGAGCAAAATCGGGTGTGGGATATATGGCAAGGCAAACCGGCGCAGATGTAGTTCCCGTAGCCATTTATATGGAAAATAAGGATAAAAGAGGCTCAAAGGTTATTGTTAAATTCGGCAGAGCTATAAAGAACAGCGATATGGGCTTTACCGACGGAGGCAAAACAAAAGAAAACAAAGCCGCCGCCGCAATGATTATGGACGAGATTGTCCGTCTCTGGGAGGATTGTAAGTGCAGATAACTCTTGCAAAAACCGCAGGCTTTTGTTTCGGCGTAAACCGTGCCGTTACAATGCTTTATGACCTTGTGAACGACGGCGTAAAGGTTTCAACGCTGGGACCCATTATACACAATCCGCAGGTTATCTCGGATTTGGAGAGCCGCGGAGTAAAAATACTGGAAAGCGCCGAAAGTGCTTCTCATGACACAAAAATCGTTATCCGCACTCACGGTGTGGAAAAAGATGTTTTGTCATTTTGCGAAGAAAAGCATTTTGATTATATCGACGCCACTTGCCCATTTGTGAAGAAGATACACAAAATCGTTAATGAAAACTCAAAGCCCGATTTGCCTGTTTTAATTGCGGGGGATAAAAACCATCCTGAGGTTGTGGGCATTAAAAGCTATTGTAAGGGCAAATGCTATGTGTTTAATTCCGCAGCGGAACTTGACAATATTTTCAATAATGTTGATTTTGATAAAAAAAGTCCCTTTATTGTCGTTTCCCAAACAACTTTCAGCACAAAAGAATGGGAAAAATGTGTAAAAAAAATAAAATTACTATATACAAATGCATTTATTTTTGATACAATATGTAATGCGACCGAAGAAAGACAGGCAGAAGCCTTGTTATTATCTCAAAAAAATGATATAATGATAATAATAGGCGGTAGGACAAGCTCAAATACGGCAAAGCTCAAAGCCGTTTGTGAGCCAAACTGCCCGACTTATTTGATTGAAACCGCAAAAGAACTTTTGGACATAGACTTTTGCGGCGTCAACTCAATAGGCGTTACTGCGGGTGCTTCAACACCTGACGGTATAATTAAGGAGGTACTAAAAACCATGTCCGAAATTTTAGAAAATGTAAACCCGATCGACGAGAGCGTCAATGCGGTATCAAGTGAAAAGGAGGAAACCGCAGGCTTTGCCGAGATGCTTGAGGAATCGTTAAATAATATGAGCTCCGATCAGAATGTTGTCGGAACCGTTGTCGGCTTTACAGCAACTGAGATTCAGGTTGAAATTGCCGGCAGAAAGCACGCAGGCTATGTTCCCTTTGATGAGTACAGTGATGACCCGTCTGCCGACCCCAAAGCAGAGCTTAAAATCGGCGATGAGTTAAAGCTTCGTATCATGAAAACCAACGATATGGAGGGCACAATCAAACTTTCAAAGCGCCTTTATGACAGAGGTGCTGTTTGGGAGGCTCTTGAAGCTGACGACACAGTTCACGAGGGCGTTGTAACAGGTATAGCAGGCGATAACAAGGGCTTGTTCGTACAGAGCGGCGGAATTAAGGTGTTTATTCCTGCTTCACTTGCAAAGGCAAGAAGAAGCGATTCTCTTGAAGATATGCTCAAAACAAAGGTAGAATTCAAGATTATCGAAGTTAACAAGCAGAGAAGAAAGGTTGTAGGCTCAATCCGTGAGGTTGTTGCCGCAAAGCGCAAAGAGGTTGAGGACGCATTCTGGGCAAATGTTGCTGAGGGTAATGTTTATACAGGTACAGTCAGAAGCCTTACAAACTACGGCGCATTCGTAGATTTGGGCGGCGTTGACGGTATGATACATATTTCTGAGCTTTCCTGGACAAGAATCAAGCACCCGTCAGAGGTTGTCAAGGTCGGCGATACCGTTGAGGTATATGTAAAAGAGCTTGACAGAGAAAACAAGAAGATTTCTCTCGGCTATAAAAAGGTAGAGGACAATCCCTGGGAGATTTTAAAGCGTGATTATCCTGTTGACAGCGAGGTTGAATGTCAGATTGTAAGCCTTACGTCCTTCGGCGCATTCGCACGCATTATCCCCGGCGTTGACGGCCTTATCCATATTTCACAGATTTCATATAAGCACATCGGCACTCCTGCCGAGGCTCTTAAAGTCGGTGATGTAGTTAAGGCAAAGATTATGGAAATTGATTTCGATAAGAAGAGAGTAAGTCTTTCCATAAAGGCTCTCCTTGATCCTCCCGCAGCGGAAGAAGCAGTTGAGGCTCCCATAGAAGAGCCTGTTGCTGAGGAAACTCCCGTTGAAGAGGCTCCCGCAGAGGAAACAGCTCCCGTTGAGGAATAATTCCAATAATAAACGGCATTAGGCCGAAACAGCAATATTGCAGGTCAGATGGTGCCAAGCATCGTCTGACCTTTTTTAATGAGGTGTTAATTATGAAAAAGGGAATAGCAGTTTTATCAGGTCTTACAGCGGCGGCAGGTGCGGCTTTGGGTACCGCGGCAGTTTATTGCAAGAAAAAAGATATATGCCCGCGCTGTGAAATCAAAAAAGCGATTGCAAAAACGCAAATTCATTATACAAAGGACGAATTGTATAATAACGGCACTTGTCTTGTGCCGCCAATGGGCTGGTCCAGCTGGAATATATTCAGAAATAAAATTGATGAAAATATTATTTTAGGCATAGCAAAGGCTGTAAAAGAAAGCGGACTTGCTGATGCAGGATATGTCTATATCAATCTTGACGATTGCTGGCAGTCCTCAATGCGTGATGAAAACGGTAAATTGCAGGGGGACTTAACTACTTTCCCTCACGGTATAAAGTGGCTTGTGGAGGAGGTAAATAAGCTGGGCTTAAAGCTTGGTATTTATTCCTCAAACGGTACGCTTACCTGCGAGGATTTACCTGCGTCGCTTTATAAGGAACGCATTGATGCCGAAACCTTTGCAGAGTGGGGCGTGGAGTATTTTAAATATGACTTTTGCCATAATGTACCCCTGCCCACAGCGGCACCGTATATTGACAGCATAACCGTCGGCGGCGGAGCTATTGAGGGTGAAACCGTATATCCCGCGTCGGGTGCGGTTTTGTCAGGCGAGGCGAAGCTTGTCAATGAATCCAACGGAAATTCTTATGTAAAGGGCTTGTGCAGTGCCATAGGTGCAGTGGAATTTACGGGAGTTTCAGTGCCCGAGGACGGCGAATATGTTTTGACTGTTGTAATGCGTAAAAGCGACAGTGATGAAAAATTCTGCGTTCTTACCGTGAACGGCATGGATAAATACGAATTGCTTATTCCCGAAACAAAGGCATTTTCCCGCGAGGGCAGACAACAGCTTATAGTAAAGCTTAAAAAAGGTGAAAATACCGTAAAAATTACCAATCCCGTGGGTTCACCGATGGATAGCGCCGCAATGCAGTATGAAAAGATGGGCAGAGAATTAAAGCGCGCAACGAAACTTTATGCGGAGAAAAACAACTGCCCTGAAAAACCCATACTTTTCTCAATCTGTGAATGGGGCAAAAATCAGCCGTGGAAATGGGGCGGAAAAGCGGGTAACATTTGGCGCACCACGCCTGACATTGCCGCGTTCTGGGCTTCGGTTGTAGGAATTTATGAGGTGAACGTACGGCTTAATAAGCACGCACAGCCCGGCGCATTTAATGACCCCGATATGCTTGAAGTTGGCAACGGAAAACTCACATATGAGGAGAATAAGTCTCACTTTACCTTGTGGGCAATGATGGCATCTCCCCTTATTCTCGGCAATGACATAAGAGATTTTATTAAGGACGACGAAATGGTGGATTCCGACAACAAAATTCTTAAAATTCTCACAAATAAAGATGTTATTGATATTGACCAGGATAAATTGGGTGTTCAGTGCGTAAGAATTAAAACAAACGGATTGACTGATGTGCTCGTAAAGCCCTTGGAAAACAACGAGGCGGCAGTTTGCTTCTTCAATAAGGGTCCCGTCAAGGTAAATATGAGCTGTAATGTTTCCGATTTGCACAATGTGGTTGAGGTAACCTTGCCGAAAACCGAAAAATACACCTGCAAGGAGCTTTGGGACAAAACCGAAGAAACCGTAACAGACAGCATTTCGGCAGAGGTTGAGTCACACGGCGTTAAGATTTTCAGAGTGTCGGCGGTACAGTAATTTATCCTTAATATCAAATACTAAAAAGACAATAATTGATAAAAAGTACCAGCATATTGAAAACGGCAGGGAAATTTGCCCAAACAGATTTAAAGGAACATCTGAATAATCCCAAACATCTAACAGGAAAATTCTGTTAACAATAATTCCCACCGTTAATTCAAGCAAAGTAATCGTTGCGCTTCCTGCGGCGGCTCTTATGAATATTGAGGTACATTTAAGCGCTTCGTTTATTAAATACAACGACAGCAGAGCAGATCCTCCCGTTATAATCATTGACCAGTGAGTATAGCCGCGAAAAAGTATTTCAATAAGACCGTAGCCTATTCCTCCCGCAATAAAAAGTATTAAATATGTTGTAGTTTTTTTCATAAAATATCACCCTGATACATTATTCCCCAAAGCACATTTTCTTATTATTTCATAAAATGTACGGGGTGATATTTGTGAAAAGTAATTTTTCCCGCAAAAGGAATAAAAAACCGTTTATTGCTTTTCTTTGCGTGTTTTTATCGCTGCTTACGGTGTTTGTTTATGTATTTGAAGTCAGAGCCTTGCCCGTGATAAAAGAGGTTGCGGCGTCGCAGGCGGAAAATGTTGCTACAAATGTAATCGAAAACGCTATAATTCAGGTTCTGGAGGAAAACCATGTTACATATTCCTCACTTGTCGATGTTGAAAAGGACTCCTCCGGCAGAATAACCGCCATTAAAGCCGATACGGTTGAGATGAATATCTTAAAAAGTAAAATCAGTAGTGAGGTTTCAAAGAAAATCCTTGAAATGGACAGCCGCGAAATAAGAATACCTCTCGGCACAATGCTTGGAACAGGTATGCTTTCGGGCAAAGGTCCCAAAATACGAATGAGCGTAACTCTTTCAAGCAATGTTAATTCGTCAATTGAGAACAAGTTTTCATCGGCGGGAATAAACCAAACGCTTCATGAAATAATTGTGAATATAACTGCGGCAATATTTGTCGTGATGCCGGGTACTCGTACCACGGCGGATGTAAACACAAATTTTTGTGTTGCACAAACAGTAATTATCGGAACGGTTCCCGAAACCTTTGCGGAATTACAGAAACAGGGTGTAAACAGTAATGAGTGATTTTGAACAGAAAAAACAAAGAGCAGAACAACTGCGGCGCGAACTCAATCATCACATTTACCGCTATTATGTGGAAAATGAAAATGATATTGAGGACTATGAGTATGATATGCTCATGCGTGAGCTTGACTCAATCGAAAAGGAGTATCCCGAGCTTTTAGCTCCCGATTCGCCCACACACCGTGTAGGCGGTCAGGCTGACGGTCAGTTTGAAACGGTTGTGCATACTGTCCGTATGGAGAGCTTGCAGGACGCTTTCAGCCACGGAGAGGTGGAGGATTTTGATAGGCGCGTTCACGAAAGCTTTTCCGATGTAACATATGTTGTTGAGCCTAAAATTGACGGTCTTTCCGTGTCCCTTGAATACACGAACGGCGTGTTCACAAGGGGTTCAACACGGGGCGACGGCGTAGAAGGTGAGGATATAACCGCAAATCTGCGTACCGTAAAATCAATTCCGTTGCACCTGAAAACCGACCTGCCCTTTATTGAGGTAAGGGGAGAGGTCTATATGCCCCGCGAAGTATTTTTGGATATAGTGGAAAAACAGGAACTTAACGGCGAAAAACCCTTTAAAAATCCCCGCAATGCGGCGGCAGGCAGTTTAAGGCAGAAAAATCCTAAAATAACCGCCGAGAGAAAGCTTGATATTTTTGTTTTTAACATTCAGCAAATCGACGGTGCCGAAATAACAGGCCATTATCAGTCCCTTGAATATTTAAAAGAATTGGGATTTAAAACCATTCCCTTTTTCCATAAATTCAATAATATAAAAGACGCTCTCGGTGAAATAGAGCGAATAGGCGATATAAGATATACCTTACCCTTTGATATTGACGGTGCGGTTATTAAAGTGGATAGTTTTGCTCAGCGTGAAACAATAGGCAGTACGGCAAAATTTCCCCGTTGGGCAATTGCTTATAAATATCCACCCGAGGAAAAGGAAACAACTCTTGTGGATATTGAAATCAATGTGGGCAGAACAGGCGTTCTCACACCCACAGCAGTTTTTGAACCCGTACTGGTAGCAGGCTCAACTGTCAGCCGCGCAACACTTCATAATGAGGATTTTATCAAAGAAAAAGGCATAAGAATAGGCGATACCGTAATAATCAGAAAAGCAGGGGATATTATCCCCGAGGTGCTTTCAGTTGTTAAGCATTGCGATAATTCAAGGGATTATGAGATGCCCAAATTCTGCCCTTCCTGCGGCTCCCGAGTGTTCCGTGAAGACGGAGAGGCGGCAATCCGCTGTGATAATCCCGATTGCCCTGCACAGCTACTTCGTGTGCTTATTCATTTTTGTTCCCGTGATGCTATGGATATCGAGGGATTGGGCGACGCTGTCCTTGAAACCTTTTTAAAGGTGGGCTTAATCAGCAAGATTTCCGATATTTATCATTTGGACTATGAAAAAATCGCCGCTCTTGACGGTATGGGGCAGAAAAGCGCCGATAATATGAAAAAAGCAGTTGAAAAATCAAAGGAAAACGATTTGTCAAAGCTGTTATTTGCATTCGGCATCCGCCATATCGGTCAAAAGGCTTCAAAATTGCTTGCCGATAAATTCGGTACCCTTGATAATATTATAAACGCTTCAAAGGAAGAAATTTTGACTATCGATGGCTACGGCGAAATTATGGCTGACTCTGTTGTTGAGTTTTTCTCCCTTGACCAGACAAAAGCTATGGTTGACGAGTTGAAAGCGGTGGGTATAAATACCGTCAGTCAGCGTGAAATTAAGGACAACCGTTTTGAGGGTATGACCTTTGTGCTTACAGGCACTCTCACCGACTTTACCCGAAACGAGGCGCAGGAAATAATTGAATCCTACGGCGGAAAAGCATCTTCATCAGTATCAAAGAAAACTACCTATGTTTTGGCAGGTGAGGCGGCAGGCTCAAAGCTTCAAAAAGCCGCCGACCTGGGCGTAACAATCATATCCGAACAGCAGTTCGCAGAAATGATAAAATAGTACCAAAATCTTTTCGGCTCACTTGTAGGGGACGATGAGTCTCACTGCGGTTCGGTCACGGCTCGGCTCTGACAATCCACTGGATTGTCATTCACTACCTCGCCGCCGCTTCGCTACCTTCATCGTCCCGAAAAATTACCCCTCTGTCACTTCGTGACATCTCCCCTTTCAGGGGAGACGAGAGCATACACGCTAATGGCGGTATGGTAGGGGCTGGCGACCTCGACAGCCCGCAAAATCTCGTGAAAACCAATTGAAACCGAGTAGGGCGGGGGCTTGCTCCCGCCGTTAACAAGACAATACGATGAAAAAAGAGACAGAAAGCAGTTAGCTCTCTATCTCTTTAAGTTTGCTGTAATTTCTGCGAGTTGATAGTATTTATTCCGAAAGAAAAGATGTTTAATAAAACCCAGAAGAAAGCCAAATAAGAAGTGAAACATACTATTGTCCTCTATCTTTAAAAAATCGGCTGTCATTTAAGTTTTAAACGATAATCAGTAGTTAATTCAATAAAGCCACGGCGATTATGAGCAATATTTGCCCATTCCAAAATCGAAGCTAACACAAATACTGGATCATATACAGAGTCACCTGTGTGTTTGCCTGCATAATTTTTGCCGATTGCCCCAACAACTGTATCTTCCGTACAGTCACCGTAACCAAGTCGATAATTACGACCATTGCCTTTTCGTGCTTTCCCGCCTTGCTTAACAAGTAAATCAACTATTGTATCAAATACTGCATATTCGTATGGCGGATTTACAGGGAGATCATCACACAAAAAGTATTTTACATCTGTTGAGGCCTTAATGATATATGTTTTACCATTTATTGATGAAACAGTCGCACAACCGCCGCTGCTATACAATTTGTTTCTGACAATGTCTGAAGCCTTGTTGCTGTCAGTATTACTGCATTTGAAAAAATTCATATCAATTATTTCCTCCGTATCATTAGTGTCAAGGTTAAGTGCAATCAGTAATTCGTCAAGTTCCCTTTTTTTCAGTAGGATATGAAATGTTTAGTTTTTAAAGTCCCTTATTATAAAATTCCTCTTTAAACCACACATCCTCTACCTCAAATTCCCTGTGATTGAGGTAGTTGAGTATCCCCGCGTCTGTGGTAAAGTCAAATACCAATTTATAGGAATACAAAAATTGCTTTTTATAGCCGTATTTTTTGTTTTGCGCATTGGTGCCGTATTTACCGTCACCCAAAAGTGGGTGCCCTATTGACGCAAAATGCGCACGGATTTGATGCGTTCTTCCTGTGAGCAGTTCCACCTCAACAAGGCTTAAACTGCCGTCACAGTCCAATACTTTGTATTTTGTGCGTATTTCCTTTGCTCCCTGACGGGCGTTTTTCGATACCGTCACCTTATTTTTGCTTTCGTCTTTAACAAGATACCCCGAAAGAGTGCCGCTTTTTTGCTCTAACTCGCCGTGAACTATGCACAAATAAAACTTGTGCAGCTCACGGTCTTTCATTTTTTGGTTAAGAATACGCAAGGTTTCCGCATTTTTTGCCGCAATAACAATTCCGCCCGTATTGCGGTCAATACGGTTCACAAGAGCGGGAGTAAATGAGTTTTCATCGTCAGGCTGATATTCTCCGTTTTCATATAAATACCTTTTAATTCTGCCAATCAGCGTGTCAATGTATTCATTGTCATCAGGGTGGGAGAGTACACCCACCTTTTTGTCGCAAAGTATTATATTTTCGTCCTCATATATGATATTCAGATTTTTAGAAGCTTTTAGAAAATCGTATTTTTCAGGTGTTTTCTCAAAAAACTCATCATTTATATACATATCCACCGTGTCGCCCATATTTAGGCGAGTGGAAATCTCCGCCCGCCTGCCGTTTATCTTTATCCGCTTAATGCGTATGTACTTATACATTAAGGTTTTAGGCAGTAGGGGGACCGTCTTGCTTATGAATTTATCAAGCCTTTGGTCCGCATCGTTTTTATTTATTATAAAGCTTTTCATCAAAACACCTCAAATACTTCTCTCAATATATCATAAAATCAATTTCTTTTCAACTTGAAACTTACTTTATTTTATTATAAAATATTCACGGTGATAAATATGGAAATAAATAAAATCCGATATAAGGCCTTGGAAAATCCTCACAAGATTTATCTTGATATGACAACTATTGAAATAAGAGAAAAGCTTAATATTGCTTTACTTAACCCTGTGTCTGACGGCGATATGACGGGAATTATGGGAAAATACCTTAAAACAGAAAAGTTATACAGAATTAAGTATATTTACACGCGAAATAAACAGTTACAACCCCAGACATTCGACAGATATTATTATCTTTTAGACGTGGGAAAGGATGAAAACGGTGCCTATATCGAATATATGCTTGTGTATGACAAGCTTTTTGAACCTCTTATCAGAACAGTGTATATTTTGGCGGTGCTTGCCGTTTCCGCATATTTAGCCTATATGGGATATAAAAACGCAATGAGCCGCTTTTCGGCAGGTGTGCTGATTATAATTGTCCTTTCAACCGTAGGCGTTATATTAAAAAAATCAAAGGAAACAGCCGAGGAATGTAAAAAAGCGGAGAGAATTATAGAAAAAATCATATCCGATTTATGATTTCGGTTGACAAAATTGATTTTATATAGTATTATACTACCGTATTAGCACTTTAATAAGATAAAAGGAGTTGCGAAGAATGAAAATGAAAAAAATTCTTGCTGTCGTAATGGCAGTGCTTATGGTTGCTCTTTGCTTTGCCGCATGCGGTAAGAAAGAAGTTGCCGATTCTCAGTATGTTAAGGAAAAAGGCGTTCTTGTGGTAGGTATCACTGATTTTGCTCCTATGGATTATCAGGATGCAGACGGTAATTGGATTGGCTTTGACGCCGATATGGCAAAGGAATTTGCAAAGTATCTCGGCGTTGATGTTAAGTTCGTTGAAATTGAGTGGGATAACAAAATCATGGAGCTTGACGGTAAAACAATCGACTGCGTTTGGAACGGTATGACTCTTACCGATGAAGTTACAAACAGTATGTCTTGCTCAAAGCCCTATTGCACCAATGCTCAGGTAATCGTTGTTCCTGCTGATAAGGCAGAGCAGTATAAAACTGCGAATGCTTGCAAGTCATTGCAGTTTGCAGTTGAGGCAGGCTCAGCAGGTAAAGACCAGGCTGTGGCAAACGGCTATAAATATACAGAGGTTAAGGATCAGGCTACAGCTCTTTCCGAGGTTGCAGGCGGTACATGTGACGCCGCTATCATCGATCTCCTTATGGCAGGCGCAATGATAGGCGAGGGTACAGGCTACAAGAACCTTACATATACAGCTTCTCTTAACAGCGAGGAGTACGGTGTTGGCTTCCGCAAGGGTTCGGATTTGACAGAAGAGTTCAATAAGTTCTTTGCGGATAAGACTGCAAGCGGTGATGTTCAGAAGGTTGCAGAAACTTACGGAGTACAGGAAGCACTTATAAAATAAGTTTTTATGCCAGCTGATATCTTAACAGAGAGTGCGAAAGCGCTCTCTGTTTTGGTGTCTATAAATATTTAAAGGATGTTTTTGTATTGTTATCTTTCAGCGAACAGTTACCGATAGTTTTTAAAGCATTAAACATCGGTTTTTTACAAACTTTAAAGCTTTTTTTAGTGACTCTTGCGGGCTCAATACCGTTGGGGCTTGTTATTTCTTTCGGCTCAATGTCACGCTTTAAGCCAATAAGCGCATTTTCAAAAACTCTTGTTTGGATTGTAAGGGGAACTCCTCTTATGATTCAGTTGCTTATTGTGTATTATTTTCCCGGGCTTGTTCTTCACAATCCTATTTGGGGCGGTGACGAAAGCGGAAGATTTCTTGCGGCATCGGTTGCTTTTATTTTGAATTACGCCTGTTATTTTTCGGAAATATACCGCGGCGGTATTCAAGGCGTGCCTCGCGGTCAGCAGGAGGCAGGGCAGGTTTTGGGCCTTTCGAAAACACAGATATTCTTTAAAATCACTTTGCTTCAAATGATAAAGAGAATTGTACCGCCCATGTCAAACGAGATTATAACACTTGTTAAGGATACATCACTTGCCCGTATCATTGCCTTGCAGGAGATTATTTGGGCAGGTCAGGCGTTTATGAAAGGCTCACAGGGCATTTCGGGTCAGATTTGGCCCTTGTTCTTCACAGGCGTCTATTATCTTGCATTCAGCGGCATATTAACCGTACTTTTCAATAAGCTTGAAAAGAAGCTTGACTATTTTAAAACATAAGGAGGTTTTGTTATGGCTTTACTTGAAGTTAAAAATATATATAAAAGCTTTGGCAAAACCGAGGTTTTAAAGGGAATCGATTTCAGCCTTGAAAAAGGTGAGGCGCTGGCTATTATAGGCTCCTCGGGAAGCGGAAAAACAACGCTTTTACGGTGTCTTAATTTTCTTGAAACTCCTGACAGCGGTACAATAACCGTTAACGGTGAAACGCTGTTTGGCGCGGCTGTGAATAAAAAAATAAGCGATGAAGAAATACGCCAAAAAAGGCTGCATTTCGGGCTCGTTTTTCAGAATTTCAATTTATTCCCGCAATATACGGTATTGAAAAATGTAACTTTGGCTCCTGCTCTGTTAAAGAAAGGCAGTGCGGAAGAAATAAACGAAAAGGCCGTTTCTTTAATTAAAAGCGTAGGGCTCAGCGAAAAGATGAATTCGTATCCCTGCGAGCTTTCGGGCGGTCAACAGCAGAGAGTTGCCATTGCACGAGCTCTGGCCATGTCTCCCGATATTCTCTGTTTCGACGAGCCTACAAGCGCTCTTGACCCTGAGCTTACAGGGGAGGTGCTCCGCGTTATCCGTGAGTTAAAGGACGAAAATACAACAATGATTATCGTTACTCACGAGATGAACTTTGCAAAAAATGTTTCCGATAAGGTTATATTTATGGCAGACGGAATTATTGAAGAAGAAGGCAATCCGTCGGATGTTTTCGATTCGCCGAAAAGTGTGCGTTTGAAAGAGTTTTTAAGCGCTTCGTTAAAAGATTGATTTTATCCTCCGCGGAAAATGACCGTCGGAGGATTTTTTCTTGTAATGCTGTGCTTTTTGTGATAAAATATAAGCGGTGATATTATGATTAAAAAGCTTGTATCGTGTTTTTCGGCTGTTTTATTGCTGATTTGTCAGTTTGCGGTTATGTCATTTGCCGCACAGCCCGTAAAATTAACTCTTTCCGGCGGCGAGGTTTATGCAGGCGAAGAATTAACCGTAAATTTGTTTATAAGCGATAATTCAAATTTAAGCGGCGCCGCAATAAAAATGAATTATGATAAGTCTATGCTCGAATATGTTTCGGGTGAGGCGGGCGGAATAATTGATTCAAGCGCTACTGTCTCCGTAAAAAATATTGAGAACAGCAGCGGCTCATATGTGAATTTTACCTATATGTCACCGTCTGCAACGGTTACTGCCGAGGGAATATTATTATCTGTAAAATTCAAGGCTCTCGAAAGTGCTGTGGGTGCAACCGATTTAACACTTACTATTGATTCACCCGGCGATTTTGTTGACGGAAACTTATCCAAACTCAGCTATACCGTTGAAAATTCAAAAATAACCGTGATAAATAATAATGCTTCACCGTATGAATCGAACAGCGTTGAAGACTCACAAACGGATTTGACCGAAAGCGGAACCGATAATCAGCCGGCAAAAAGCACGGCAAACGGTCAAACAAATGCGGAAGATAATAACGGCGCAAAGCCGTCAAACAACACCGTAAAAATAGTTTTAATAATCGCGGCAGGCGTTGCTTTGGTTGCAGTAGGAGCAACGGCGGTAATACTTGAAAAAAGAAAGAAAAAGGGGTAAGCTATGAAAAACATAATTATTGAAGAGTGCCCGTATTGCGGCTCGAAAAACCTTACAAAAGGCTACCAGACAAACGAGGGAATGATGTTTAAAGACAAAGTTGCGGCTTTCGGAACCGTTATCGAGCATACAATATGTAAAGAATGTGCAAGTATTATTTACAGTAAGGTTGAAAAACCCGAAATCTTAAAATAGTAATTTTTTCTGTTTGCACCGCATAGTATTTAGCGGTGATGAAAATGGACAAACAGAAAAAATACATAACAGACGAAGAAAAAGCAAAAATAATCCGTATGATGATTGCAAAAGGTTATCTTACGCAAAACCAAATCAAAGCATTAAAAAAGCGGGGCAGTTTTTAACTGCTCCGCTTTAATATTGTATGTTTATTTTATGGGCTCAAAATCTTCGGCACCGTGCTTACATAAGGGACAAACGAAATCAGGAGGAAGTTCTTCGCCCTCATATACATATCCGCAAATCTTGCAAACAAAGCCTTTTTTCTTTTCGCCCGTATTTACAGGCTTCGGCTTGATATTTTCAAAGTAGTACGCATATGTGACGGACGGTGCGTCAGAGAGTACCTCTGCGTCAACAACATCTGCAATAAACAGCAGGTGAGTACCGCAGTCCACAGTTTCTCTTACCGTGCAGGAAATGTATGCATTAGCGTGATCGGTGATGTAAAGTGTTCCGTTTTCCGTTCGCGCCTTATTCTCGTAATCGGCGAATTTATCTTTATCTCTGCCGCTTACAAAACCGAAGTGTTCAAACAGGCTGAATGGAGCGTCTGTTGAAAGCACAGAAACCGTAAATTTACCTGTTCTGTCAATCATTTCGCAGGTGAGATTTGCTTTGTTAACCGCAATGGAAACGCGTTTAGGATTGTCCGTAACCTGCGTTACGGTGTTGATAATGCAACCGTTATCCTTGCCGTTTTCGTTTGCGCTTAAAACGAACAGTCCATAGCTCAGTTTAAACATTGCCTGAGGATTAACGGGATTGTCATTCTTTGGCTTTTCCTCATTTGCAAAATCCTTTGCAATAGCGTTGGAAATAGCACATAATTGTTCAACCGTTTCGGCTTTTACGGCGGAAGCAAGCTTTGCGCTTTCATCAAGTATTGTTATGTTTTTCATGGAAGAGAGTATCTCTTTAATGAGCTTGCCCGATGTTGCAGCCCAACTGCCGTTTTCAATAACGGCAACGGTTCTGTTTTGAAGATTGTGGGCTTTAATGTCAAGAAGAACTGTTTCCATATTGCAGAAAATTCCCGCATTGTATGTTGTTGATGCAAAAACAATGTGACTGCATCTGAAAGCTTCAGAAACAACAACCGACGGGTGAGTTTTTGAGACATCATACATTACAATGTTTGTTATGCCGCTGTCAGCAAGCTTTGAAGCGAGAATATTAACGGCATTTTCCGTGTTGCCGTAAACTGATGCATAAGCAATCATTACGGCTTTTTCTTCGGGCTGATAAGAACTCCAAAGTGCATATTTATTAAGAATATAATTGATATTCTGACGCCAGATATGACCGTGCAGGGGGCATATCATGGAAATTTCAATACTTTCGGCCTTTTTAAGAAGAGATTGCACCTGTGTGCCGTATTTACCCACAATGTTTGTGTAATACCGTCTTGATTCGTCAATCCAATCGCGGCTGTAATTCACTTCATCAGCAAAAATATTGCCGCTTAACGCACCGAACGAACCGAATGCGTCAGCAGAATAAAGTATTTTATCTGTTGTATCATATGTCACCATTGCCTCAGGCCAGTGTACCATGGGCGCCATTACAAATGTAAAGGTGTGTTTGCCTGTTGTGAGAGTGTCGCCCTCTTTAATAACGATGCTCCTTTGGTCAACATCAAAATCGAAAAACTGCTTCATCATGGCAACGGCTTTTGCGTTGCTGACAATTTTAACCTCGGGATAATTCAAAATAAGCTCGCCGAGAGTAGCACAGTGGTCGGGCTCCATATGATTTATAACAACATAGTCAAGCCGTTTTCCCTTTAAAAGGTGAGCAAGGTTTTCAAAGAAAACGCCGCTTACGGATTTATCTACCGTGTCCAATAATATATTTTTTTCGTCAAGAACAAGATATGAGTTGTAGGACACGCCGTTTTCAAGCGGAAACACATTTTCAAAAAGCGAAAGGCGCCTGTCGCTCGCTCCAACATAATACATATCGTCTGTTATGCTTTTTACGCAATACATAATTTTTGCCTCCTTTTTTTCTAAATTATATTATATGAGAGTTTTATTAAATATGCAAGCAAATATCTTTAAAATATTCGATAAATTACGATGTTTATTGACAATAAAGCCTATTTGTGATATTGTTATATCTGTCGATAGAGGTGCGGCTTTTATCAGTAGTACGGTTTGAGTTCGGAACAACTCGTACGAAAGGAAACGCCGCCGAAATTTGTAAATCGGTTCCGCGGTTTATAAATTGGTGCAATGCAGAATATGTATTGTACTGTCACATCTTGTGGAGCGCTATCTTTGATTTTGGATTTTAAGTCATAGCGCATGCTGTGGCTTTTATTTTTTAGGAGTGTGAAAAATGAAAAAGAAGTTACTTTTAATCGGCACGGTTGTGCTCATTTGCCTTATGAGTACAATTACGGTTTTTGCCGCAGGCGGTGACGCCGCTCCCGCAAACCCGTTTATTGCCACATTCTGGTCACTTGTCCCTCCGATAATTGCAATCGTTCTGGCTCTTATCACAAAAGAGGTTTACAGTTCATTGTTTATCGGAATACTTGTCGGCGCATTATTCTACAATAACTTTAATGTTGTGGGAGCTGTTGACAGCCTTATTCAGGACGGCTTGATTTCCGCAGTTTCGGGAACGGCAGGTATTTTCGTATTCCTTGTAATCCTCGGAATACTCGTAGCCCTTATAAACAAGTCCGGCGGTTCAGACGCTTTCGGAAGATGGGCATCAAAGCATATTAAAACAAAGGTCGGCGCAATTCTTTGCACCTTTGCACTTGGCGTTTTGATATTTATCGATGACTATTTCAACTGCCTTACGGTCGGTTCCGTAATGCGTCCCGTTACCGACTCTCACAAAATCAGCCGTGCCAAACTTGCATATATAATTGATGCAACAGCGGCGCCTATTTGTATGATTGCACCTATTTCTTCGTGGGCGGCGGCAGTTGCCGACTATACTGCGGACGCAGGTACGGGAGTATCTAGCCTTGCGCTTTTCTGCAAAGCAATTCCCTATAATTTTTATTCTCTGCTTACTCTTGTTTTCATAGTTGCAATAACACTTATGAAGTTTGACTACGGTCCTATGAAAAAGCACGAGAAGAATGCCGAAAACGGTGATTTGTTCACTTTCGGTTCTGCGGTTGTTTCCAAGGAGGAAGCAGAGCTTGAAGGCAATGGTAAGGGCAGAGTTTTCGACCTTATAATCCCCATTGTTGTGCTTATCGCAGTTTCTATTTTTGCTCTCATTTATGTTGGCGACTTTTTCTCAAAACAGGTTACCGATGCTGACGGTGTGACGGTTGTAAACGATACATATCATGATTTTATTGCATCTTTTGGTAAAACCGAAGCACCGGTAGGTCTTCCCCTCGGCGGCATTGTTGTTCTTGTGTTTACCGTTATTTATATGCTTTGCAGACGCCTTATTTCCTTTAAAGATGCAATGGCTTGCATACCCAAAGGCTTCGTAGCAATGGTACCTGCAATTCTTATACTTACAATGGCAACTTCTCTTAAAAATATGACAGGACTTTTGGAGTCTGATGTTTTTGTTGAAGGCGCACTTTCAGGTGCCGCGACTTTACACAAATTCCTGCCCGCAATTATTTATCTTGTTGCTTGCGGAATTTCTTTTGCAACAGGCACATCATGGGGAACCTTCGGAATACTTATTCCAATTGTACTCAGCGTATTCCCCGCAGGAAGCGAACTGATGATAGTCGGTATGTCAGCATGCCTTGCAGGTTCTGTTTGCGGCGACCATTGTTCACCCATTTCGGACACAACGATTATGTCCTCCGCAGGCGCACAGTGCGAGCATGTTAACCATGTTTCAACACAGCTTCCTTATGTTATTACCGTTGCGGTAGTTTCGTTCTTCGCTTATATTTTCGCAGGCTTTGTAAGCAATGCGGCAATCGTACTTCCCATATCCGCGGCAGCACTTATAGGCGTTCTCTTTGTAATCAAGGCTGTTACAAAGAAAAAGGCGTAATTAAATCCCGATATAAAAAAATCACCTTATCCTGTATTGGGGTAAGGTGATTTTTTGTAGTTTTATTCTTTTCAAAAGCTAAGCCATTCTTCATATGATGCGTCAGAGGGCATTCTCCAATCACCGCGGGGCGAGAGAGAAACAGAGCCTACTTTCGGTCCGTCAGGCAGGCATGAGCGCTTAAACTGACTGTTGAAAAAACGCTTTATAAAAATTTCAAGCCATTTTCTTAACTGTTCCTCGTCATATGTTCCCCGGAAGGCTTTTTTTGCCATAAAGAGGAGCTTTTCAGGCGTTGTGCCGAAACGGAGGAAATGATACAAATAAAAGTCATGTACCTCGTACGGCCCCAAAGTGTCCTCTGTTTTTTGCTCTATCTTTCCGTCCTTATCAGGGGGGAGAAGCTCGGGGCTTACGGGTGTGTCAAGTACACTGTAAAGAATTTCAGCAGTTTTTGCATTGCTGTTATCCGCAATATTTCGTACGAGATGCCGCACAAGCGTTTTCGGCACGGAGGCGTTAACGCCGTACATACTCATATGGTCGCCGTTATATGTGCACCACCCCAGCGCTAACTCGCTTAAATCGCCTGTGCCCACAAGAAGACCGCCCACTTTGTTTGCATAATCCATAAGGATTTGTGTGCGCTCTCTTGCCTGTGTGTTTTCGTATGTCACATCGTGAATTTCAGCGTCGTGACCGATATCTTTAAAATGCTGAATACAAGCGTCTTTAATATTTATCTCTTTCAGCGTTGCACCGAGAGATTTTACAAGAGCGCAGGCATTTGTATAGGTAAGGTCAGTTGTGCCGAAGCCCGGCATGGTAATACAAATAATATTTTCATTGGGGATTTTCAGCATTTCCATTGTATGAACTGCAACAAGCAGAGCCAGCGTAGAATCCAGACCGCCGGAAATACCTAAAACAAGCTTTTGCGCTTTTGTATGAAGCATTCTTTTGGCAAGTCCGCTGCTCTGTATTGCGAGAATTTCACGGCACCGCTCATCGCGCTCTTTGTCATCTGCGGGAACAAACGGGTTGGGGTCGAAATTCCGTTCAATGTATGCCTCATCAAGAAATGGTAACTCTTCATCGACGAAAACGGTGTTGCCGTTATTATCGCAGGTAAAGGTGTTTTGAAGCTGTCTCATAGCGTTTAGTTTATCAATATCAATATCAGCAACAGCCATAGTTCCGTCAAGGGAAAATCTTTCACCCTCAGCGAGTAAACTGCCGTTTTCCGCAACCGTGCAGGCGCCTGAAAATACTAAATCCGTTGAGGATTCGCCTACTCCCGCAGAAGCGTACGCGTAAGCACAGAAGAGCCGTGCGCTTTGCTGTTTTACAAGCGATTTTCTGTAATCATTCTTTGTAACCGCTTCATTGCTTGCTGAAAGATTTAATATAATATTGGCGCCTTGCTGAGCAAGAGCAATCGATGGGGGGCAGGGAGCCCATAAATCCTCGCAAATCTCGATTCCTATTTTTGTATCTTCATTTACAGAGAAAATAAGACTGCTGTCAATTCTGACAGTTTGATTTGCCCATAAGCTGACAACACCCGATACCTTTTTTCCGCTTTCAAACCAACGAAACTCGTAGTACTCATTGTAGTTGGGTATATATATTTTGGGAACAATACCCAAAACCTGTCCGTTGTAAATCATAACGGCGCAGTTATAAAGCTTGCCGTTATGTTTTATCGGTGAACCTATCGCGATATATCCGTTAAATTCCTTGCTGTATTCGCATATTTTCATTATTCCGCGATAACAGGCGTCAATCAAAGCTTTTTGATGAAAAAGGTCGCCGCAGGTGTACCCGCAAAGAGAAAGTTCGGGGAAAACGGCTATTTGTACTTTTTGATTTTTTGCCTTTTCCAGCATATTTATAATCTCATTGCAGTTTTGTTCAACATTTCCCACGGTAACGGCAGGGGAAACGGCGGCAACTTTTATAAATCCTGTTTTCATAAATAATTCTCCTTAAAGGCATTATTTGATTCATTATACAACAAAAATAACCAATAATCAAGAAAAAGGACTGCCGCGGCAGTCCTTAAAATCATTTTATTTCTTGTAAAATGCTGACATATGACTTAATAGCCTTTACACAGCCCTCATAGCCTAATTCGGCAGAGTTAAGACAAAGGTCATAGTTACGCACATTGTCCCATTCTCGGCAGGTGTAATAACGGTAGTATTCACTGCGGTGACGGTCGATTTTCCGTATTCTTTTGTCCGCATCCTTCTGAGATAGGGAATACATATCCATAACTGTTTTTACACATTCGTCATGGGGAGCCCAAATGAAAACTCTCACAACATTTTCCATATCCTTCAAAACATAGTCAGCACACCTGCCAACGATAATACAGGATTCTTTTGCCGCCAGGTCTTTAATAATCTTCGCCTGATAGTTGAAAAGATTTTCCTTTGAAACAAAATCGCTGTCCTCAGGGGGGATAAGCTCGCCGTTGTATTTGTGCGTTTCAGGGTCGAAAAACCCCTTTTTCACATCTTCATCGGATTTTTGGAAAAGGCTCAAATTTATGCCGCTTTCATCTGACGCCATATATAAAAGCTCGCGGTCATAAAAGGGGATATTAAGCTCTTTTGAAAGCATTTTGCCAATGGTTTTTCCGCCGCTGCCGTAGCCTCGTGCAATTGTAATAACAATTTTTTTATCCATATCATATACCCTCTTATTCGCTGAGATAGGCTTTCTTAACGGATTCGTCATTCATAAGGTCTTGCGCATTACCGGAAAGAGCAATCGTACCTGTTTCAAGAACATAGGCTCTGTCCGCAATGGAAAGTGCTTTTTTCGCATTTTGTTCAACAAGCAAAACGGTTGTTCCGCCCTCGTTTATAACCTTGATTATATCGAAAATTTCCGAAACGAGCAGGGGGGAAAGTCCCATTGAGGGCTCATCCATTAAAATGAATTCAGGCTTTGACATTAAAGCTCTGCCCATTGCAAGCATTTGCTGTTCACCGCCGGAAAGTGTGCCCGCAATCTGATTTTTTCTCTCTTCAAGGCGGGGAAAACGCTCGTAAACATATTTCAATGAGTCGGCAATTTCGGCCTTGTCTTTTCTTGTGTATGCGCCGAGCTTTATGTTGTCAAGAACGGATAGCTGAGAAAAAATGCGCCTTCCCTCCGGAACATGAGCCATACCCATCGTTACAATTTTATGAGCCGGAACTTTAGTTATGTCTTTTTCGTTGTAAATAATTTTTCCGGATTTCGGTTTTAAAAGACCTGTTACGGTATGAAGAATTGTTGTTTTTCCGGCGCCGTTTGCACCGATAAGAGCAACAATTTCACCCTTGTTAACTTCGAAGGAAATGCCCTTTAAGGCCTTAATCATACCGTAGTATACTTCAATATTGTCAACCTGTAAAATAGGTGCCATTGTAATCCTCCTCAGTCTCCCAAATATGCCTTAATAACCTCTGGATTATTAAGAACTTCGCTTGTTTTGCCTTTTGCAAGTTCAGTACCGAAATTCAGAACGGTAACTTCTTCGCATATACCGCTGACAAGCTTCATATCGTGCTCAATAAGTAAAATCGTCATATCAAATTCGTCGCGCACAAATCGGATAGTATCCATAAGCTCCTGCGTTTCGCTGGGGTTCATACCTGCCGCAGGCTCATCAAGGAGTAAAAGCTTCGGATTGGTGGCAAGTGCGCGGGCAATTTCCAGTTTCCTCTGTTTACCGTAGGGGAGGTTGCAAGCAAGGTTATTTCTTTCCTCCTCGAGATTAAAAATACGGAGAAGCTCTTTTGCCTTTTCACTCATTCTCTTTTCTGAAGAAAAATGCTTCGGAAGTCTAAAAATACTTGAAAAAGGATCGCATTTGAATTCAGGCTGATTGTGAAGACCAACCATAACATTACGAATGACACTCATATTACTGAATAAACGGATATTTTGGAATGTACGTGCAATGCCTTTGTGGTTAATTTGTTCTTCTTTTTTTCCTCTTAGTTCTTCACCATCAAGGAAAAAAGAACCGGTTGTTGGTTTATAGACACCGGTAATAACATTGAAAACCGTTGTTTTACCTGCACCATTTGGTCCGACGAGACCATAAAGTTCATTTTTCTTAACACAAAGGTTTAATTCCTGAACAGCTTTAAGTCCACCGAAGGATATACCGAGATTCTTTGTTTCAAGCATATATTTAGACATATCAGTTATCCTCCTTTGAAAAATCATCGACTTCATTTGTTCCGTTGTTCTGTAAGTCAACAGTCAGTATCTCATCCATTTTAATTTTTGTATCAATTCTGTTCCATTCGGCATCGTCATCCTTAATAACGGAAGGATTATTCTTTAATGACCTATTGCTGAAAGATAATTTGTCCTTCAATGGCTTGAAGACGGGAGCATTATTGAACATAATTGCAATAATGAGCACAATTGCGTAAACAATAAGTTTTATTGCTGAAAGTGAGCCTGAAAGTTGGCTTTGTAGCGTAATATTAACATAAGTTATTAAAACAGCAGCTATAATAGAGCCATTAATACTGCCCATTCCGCCCAAAACAACCATTACGAGGATTTCAATTGAATAATTAAATGAAAAGGTTTCTTGTCTGACAGTACCGAAACATTGACCGTAAATTACACCGGCAACACCTGCAAAGAAAGCGGCAACCATAAAAATTAGTAACTTATAGAATGTAACATTGATACCCATAGCCTTAGCAGCTATTTCATTATCTCTAATTGCAGTAACCGCACGCCCATGTTTACTTCTGATAAGATTTTGTGAAAGAATCAACACGACTAGTAATGTGAAAATTGCAATTATAAACAGTTCCTTCTCAGGGTAGCTGTCAGTAGTAAGTCCGCTTGCACCACCGAAAGTTTTTACATTTTTAAAAATATTTCTTACAATTTCACCAAAAGCAAGCGTTGCTATGGCGAGATAGTCGCCTTTAAGCCTTAAAGCAGGCACGCCTATAATTAAGCCGAAAAAAGCAGCGAAAAAACCGCCGATAAGCATAGAGATAATACAAACAATAAGAGTATTGTCTATAACCGGGTGTAAAAGGTTTGCAAAGTAACTGCCTAGATAAGCTCCAACGCACATAAATCCAGCATGTCCCAAACTTAGTTCACCTAAAAATCCTACAACAAGGTTTAAAGATACCGCAAGAATAACGCTGTATGCAATCTGAACTAATGTACTTCTGTCTGAACGCCCTAAAAAGCCAAGCATATTTAGTAAAATCATAAGTGCAAGGATGCAACCAATTATGATGTAATTGAGATGATTTATGATCTTGAAACCGTAATTTGATTTTTTACTTTTCATATCAGTTACACCTTCTCTCTGAACTTCTTACCAAAAATTCCACCAGGTTTTACAAGAAGAATTAAAATCAATAAACTGAATTCAATTGCTGTAGTATAAGGACTTATTACATCGATACTCAAACAAATATTTTCAATAAGTCCAAGCAAAATACCCCCAAACATTGCTCCCGGGATCGAACCAATGCCGCCAATAACCGCAGCAGCAAAGGCCTTGATACCAGGCATTGCACCGAATGTTGGGTCAACAGGTGACTTTGTAAGATAAAACAAACTGGCAAAAGAGGCAAGTGCTGAACCGATAGCAAATGTTACCATAATGATTTTGTTCACATTGATACCCATAAGCTGTGCAGCTCCCTTATCTTCAGAAACTGCAAGCATGGCACGGCCGGTTTTTGACTTTTTTATGAAGACTGTAAGGAGAATCATAATTACCGCACTTAATATAAGTGTGATTATTGTACTTTTTTGTACAGTAATATTATCTGTTAGTGATATAGTGCCCAACTTGTTCAGAATGTTAACTTGTTTTTTATCAGCACCAAAAATCAACTGTGCAATGCCTTGAAGCAAATTGCTTACTCCTATAGCAGTTATTAGTACTGCGAGCGGAGAAGCGCTTCTTAAAGGCTTGTATGCTAATTTTTCAATAATTATTCCAAGAATAGTGCATACGATGATAGCCGTCAAAAACCCAATAACGGGACTGCCGGTAGTTGATAGTAATATGAAAATTACATACGCACCTACCATTATTATATCGCCGTGAGCAAAGTTGAGCATTTTAGCGATACCATAAACCATTGTATAGCCAAGAGCTATAAGTGCATAAATAGCACCAAGACTCAATCCATCTAAAATCGTTACCATAGTAACCATAAATTCAAACTCCTTATAAAAACCATTTATTTGGTTTACACCGGAAAAGGTAAATAAAATTACCCTTTCCGCTATAAGCCAAACCATACGATTTCAAATGAATTTGAAATCGTATGGTGTTGAGGCTTAATAATTTTTAATTATTTAAAAATTATGATTATTTGTTGATTTCAACAATAACAGGAACTTTTGTACATGCACCTGAAGCATCCCATTTCATTTCGCCTGTTACGCCTTTATATGTGAAACTGTCCGATGTGATAGCTTTAACTACTAGATTGCAAAGGTCACTTGCTGAAATGTTAACATCATTAACACCCGCAACTTTCATTGCCTCAAAAATTATATATACCGCATCATAACCGTCAGCCGCAAACTGATCGGGCTTTGCACCATATTTAGCCTCATAATTTTTTACAAAATTTGCTGCTTTTTCATCAGTACTATTAACATCAAACGGAGTAATGTAACTAATTTTGTTCTTTACTGTTTCATCTATTTGAGCCGCAATGCCGTCAAGACCGTCACAACCAAAGAGAACAATGTCAAGATTTTTATCTACGCAAACTCTTGCAATGAGACCTGCTTCCGTATAGTAGATAGGAAGGAATATAACCTCACAATTTTTAAGGGCTTCTACCTGAGAAGAGAAGTCTGTTTTGTTGTCTGCGTCAAATGTGCGAACTTCATATGTCTTACCGAGCTTTTTCATTTCACTGTCAAAAGCTTCAAAGATGCCCGATGAGTAAGTATCGCTAGTATCGTAAATACAACCGATTTTTGTATATGTCGAGGTAAGCTCCTGTGCGGCAAGAATACCTTGGTCAGGGTCTCCAAAGCAAACTCGGAATGCGTTTGATCTATTTTCAATAATACTTGCCTGTGATGCGGAAGGTGTGATGAAGAAAAGATTATCCTCAGCAGCTCTCTTTGCAAAAGCTTCACATGCACCTGATGTAACGCTACCGAGTGAAATTTGCATTCCTTTGTCAAAAAGTGCGTCATAAGCTTTAGCCGCGTCGGCAACACGTGACACATCGTCTAACATTTCATATTCGAAGAGAACACCGTTAAGACCGCCGGCATTGTTGATCTCTTCAATTGCAAGTTTGGCACCATTGTTCACTGAATTACCGTAAGACTTGTTATCACCGGTAAGGGGACCTGTTGCACCGATAAAATAGGTTGTCTTTTTCTTCCCGCAAGCTGCAAAGCATGTAACGATAAGAGTCAATGCCATAACAACTGCAAGAACTTTTTTAAAGTTTTTCATTGGAATTTCCTCCTTTTAAATTATGCAGGATTGCAAGGACAATCTTGCATTTATATTTATAAAAAATATACTACAAATATACACCAAAAGCCAAGATAAGTCAATTGTTTTCGGTATATTTTTGAACAAATTTTGTACATTTTGAATACAAAGCGTTGTTAAAATTCAATAAGGAGCGGTTAATACACAAATTCGTATAAATATTTGTTATCAAACGAGAAATCGGCGGTGGCAGTTTCGCTTGAATCGTCTGATAAAAAGGTGCAGTCACATATGCCGCTGACGGAATACTGATATTTCAAAAGCATTCCGTTACTGTTTATCATAAGCATAACTGATGAAGGAGCATAAAAAGATTTAAAATCGTTTATTCCTTCGGTTTTGTCCAGTATAAAGCCGTTGATCAAAGCACCGTTGGCAAAATCGGGGTTGCTTTTATTCGTTTCACACGATTTTAAAACAAAGGTGATAACATATCCGCCGCTTCCTGCAACAGCAGTGTAGCTTTCGACTGTTTCCGTAGCAATAGCTGCATTTTTACCTTCGGGAGGAATGAAATCAAAAAGATTTTTTGAATTGCCTGTTCCGTTAGTAAATTCAACAGAAGTCTTATATGTTCCGTTTTTCTGTTTTAATATATTGTTTATTTGACTTTTTGTAATTTCAAGAGCAGAAGTTATCTTTGTGTCGGTTGTAAACGATGTCATCTGCACATTGCGTTGTTCGGTGAGTGAAACATTAACCTTGCCCTGATACTGCTTTGTTTTATTTATTGCATTAACTGCAATATTAAGCGCTTCTTCCGCTGATATTGATTGTTGGGTGTTTTCGCCGTCAGACTCTATATCGGTTTCGTCAATAAAACCGGAGGCTCTGCCGAAAACGGAATCAAGGTCAAATCCTGTTCCCGGTGAGTATTCACGGGTTGATTCTTCAATATCCGTTTTAAACTCTCGGTAAAGATTTTTCTCATTTGACAGAGCCGAAAAAATTGATATTTGTTTAGCGTTGATTGCTTTGATTAAGTCGGCTATGCGCAAAACGGTTGTCAGCGAATTTTCTAATTCGTTTATTGCTTTTGCAACAACAGTAGGGTCATCGGAGGCAAATCCGTTAGAAGCGGATTTTAAATTTTTTACTATATTGTTATGTGCATTTCGGTAGTCGGATACAAGATATTGCTGCGGGTCAAACTGTCCGCAGTCGTATGCACAGGCGGCAGAATAGGCACTATCAAATTCTGAATAATCGCCATCGGAATCATAAGAAGTAAGTACAGCGTCAACCTTTTTCAGGTATCCGTTACTGTTCACGCTTTCCATAAGAGCATATATTTCTCTGTACTGTGCGTAGTTGCTTACCTCTGCAAAGTATTTTAAATGTATAAAACTGTCAAAATCGGTATTTTCGGGCGTAACTGTCAGCAATTCCGCAATATTCCACAAGCTGCGGCAGGATTCTGCATATTCATTGTCATATGCGGAAAGTATATATATTTTTTTTAAGTCAACCGAGTGGGATTCAGTAATACCTGTAAATTTTTCTGCTATCAGTTTGCAGGCATCATTATTGATTTCAGAAATCTCTTCCGGTTTCAATTCAGAAATATACTGCCTGCATTCATTAAATTTGTTTTCCTCCAAAAGCGTACTTATTCGGTCAAGAACCTTTGAGGAGCGGCCGACAGAGCAGGAGGTAAGTATAACAGTTAATGATAATAATATGCAAATTACTTTTAAACTTCTTTTCATTTCATCACCGAAAAAATAATATATATGTAATTTACCATAAAGTAATATTTGTGTCAATTAAAGAAGTAATAAAAAAACACGGGAAAATGGTAAATACCAAATTCCCGTATTGTAGATGCACTAAATTTTATTTTTTCTGCGGACCGTTATAGCCGTTTGCTTCCTGGAATGCGGCAATTTTATCAATTACACCGGTAATAACCTCAAATCCGTCGCCCACTGTTTCAAGCTCAAAGCGGTCGGGCATATCGCGCCATGTGTGATAGTAATATGTAAGTATGGGGTTTTGTGCCGCAAAGGTAACGGACTTAACGCCTGCCTTTGTCATGGGAGTGCTGTCGCATCCGCCAACGGGATTGTGAATACAGCCGTTTGTTTTACTCTTAACACCAAGTTCAACAAAAGTATCCTTAAACATTTGCTCCATATCCGTGTCGAAACGGGTGAACTGCCAATCGTCCTGAATAACTACTTCAAAATATTCCTTATCCGCAACGGAGTCAATGTTGATATGCCATGCGTTTTTAAGCATATCGTCATTTTTATGCTCACGGGCGAAAGCCATTGAGCCGCGAAGACCTGCTTCCTCAGAGCCGCAGTTGAAATCAATAATACGGCAATTCTTGGGCATTTTGTCGGGATTTTCCTTGTAGTATTTCATAACCGCATAGCTTAAAGCGCAGCCTGTTGCGTTATCCATAGCTCCTCTTGAAGCCGTATCCTCGTGGGGGTCATTCCACATAATAACAAAACAGCTTCCGATAGCGGTGATTATGGGTAAAAATCTCAATACAAATAAAAAGCTTCTGAAAGATTCGGAATATATTGTTTCAACAGCCCAATCCGCTCCCCAAAATGCGCCGCCGTAAATAACAGACATTGCAATTGAAATGCCGATGAGAAGGAACACGCAAACTGCACCGAAGCCAACCTTGCCGTAAGTCATAAGCAAACCGATGATGGGCTTGTCTCGATAGTCGTAAGCGTGCTCCGAATGACGCCAGGTCCAGCTTGTGTCAGTGTGACCTGAAAGAATTATCGTGTAATCGTATTTGCCGTCCTCAGGTACAAGCTCGCCATAGACATTCTGGGAGATTTTCTGCCTGAAAAACATATCGAACCATCTTTTATAAAGGAAAACGCCGAACACGAGCCATACAACAACTGCAACGCCCGCAAGAGCCATGCCAAACCAAACCGTAGAAATGCCAAGAGCGATATAAACAAGTCCGCTCATTATAAGACCGAACCACCCTGCATAGGGAATACCGCCTATTGATGCGCGGGGAGAAACGGCAAATTCCTCCTTAACAGGCTCAATTCCGATTTCACGAAGCTTGTCGCCCATGTATTCGGCATATTTTCTTTCACCCTCGGAGCCGGGGAGGCGGGAGCCGATTTTTTCAGCCGCATGCTTTACAATATCATACGCTGTTTCGGCATATTTTCTGCTTTCTTCTCTCATTTTCACAAAACCTCCGTTTGAAAATAAATTCACTTTTAATAATATGGTATTTTCACAAATAAATCAAGTAAAAATTGTTATTTTTTTGAAGTTTTTCTTTTCTCAGCAACAGTTTACATTTTTCCCGCCGTATGATACAATTAGAAAAAATACGGTAGGGAAAAATAATCCGAACCGTAACGGGAAATATGTTATTATGGAGAATAGGATATGAATGAAGTGAAAAATAAAACCAAAGGAAGTTCAACTGTTGATTATAAATCGGATAATTCAGTTGCTCCGTTTTCCAAAACTGATATTTACGATGCGGCGATTGTCGGCGCAGGCCCTGCCGGACTTTCTGCGGCACTTACGCTGAAAGTTCATAATAAAAATATTGTCTGGTTCGGCACAAATGCACTCAGCGATAAGGTGGAAAAGAGCGAAAAAATCGCAAACTATGTGGGATTTGAGCCAATCAGCGGCAAGGAACTGAACGATAAATTCAGAAAGCAAATGGATACGGCAGGTCTTATTTTGACAGATAAAATGGTAACTCAAATCAGTAAGAGCAAAAACGGATTTACGGTGCTTGCCGATAATGAAATATACAGGGCAAAAACCGTTCTTTTGACTATCGGCTCCGTTCCTGCAAAGGGTATTGCCAATGAACAGAAATTATTAGGCCGCGGCGTGAGTTATTGTGCAACCTGCGACGGTTTCCTTTACAAAGAAAAAAAGATTGCCGTTTTCTGCGGTGCAAAAAGATATGAGCACGAGGTGGAATATCTTGCCGAAATTGCCGACAGGTTATATCTTTATACAACCTATGAAACACAAATAAATCTCCCTAATGTGGAAATTCTTCAAAAGCCTATGAAAGCAGTTATAGGCGAAAACAAAGTGCAGGGGATAGAGCTCACGGACGGAACTGAAATTAAAATTGACGGCGTATTTTTCCTGCGCAGCTCCGTTGCGCCTGCAACCATTTTGAAAAACCTGGAAATGAATGGCGCGCACATTGTTGTTAATCGCAGTTGTGAAACAAACATAGAGGGCTGTTTTGCGGCAGGTGACTGTACCGGCCGACCTTATCAGATTGCAAAAGCTGTGGGCGAAGGCAATATTGCGGCACACAGAATAGTAGAATATCTGGCAGAGCAGTGAAACTTTTTAACTATGTTTAATAGAAAAAGCAGGCATACAGCCTGCTTTTTCAATGAACAAATCGAAAACATAAAATTATATTCTTCACTTCTCTGCAATAAAGAACAATCTCGGCATGATCAAAAATACATTTCCATCATCCAATGTAGAGTAGTTTGTATTGATAATCAACTGCAAATCATTTAAAAATTCGATTTGCTCGTTTTCATCGAGTAAGTCGAGATACGGTTTTAAACCGCTTCCTTTATACCATTCGATAACCAGTTCTTTACCGACTGTATGATAATAATCACTCCGCCATATATTCACTTTATTAAACCGCTTTATAAGCGTATTATAGTATCCGTCAGGAGAAAGATTGTGAAAATTATTTATTGATTTCAGTTTTGTCCATTTTTCTTCGATCAAACGATATAAATTTTTGTAAAAGTACGACTCGTCAGTAAGAGGGATTTGAACGGCAAAAACACCTTTATCATTTAATATTTCATATACTTTGTCAATCAGTTCTTCTTGATTATCTATCCAGTGAATACAAGCATTTGAAAATACCAAATCAAATTTTTGACTGAAACTATTAAGAGCTTTCGGTGCAAAACCTTTAACAAAACTTATGTTTTGATGTTCCTCTCGTGCCCGTTCAAGCATATTATCATCAGAATCCAATCCGATTATGGTCGCATTTTTATATCTTTTTAAAAGATTTTGAGTACTGTTTCCTGGTCCGCATCCTAAATCCAGGATTTTATTAAAGTCACCGTTCAACCGGGATATTAAATCGTTGCACGGTTGTTGTCTTTCATTCGAGAATTTAAGGTATTGTGTTGAATCCCATGACATCTTTTCATTCCTCCGACTTTCCGGTTATTGATATGATTATATCATATCAATAGGAACTTTTCCTCATTTTCATTCTTTGACAGTCCGTTTTTATTATACAACTTTCACTTTTTCACTATTCACTATTACTTATTACTTCCAAAGCCACAAAGGTGAATTTAGTGAAGAGTGAATAGTGAAGAAGTAAAAAGTAAAGCCCCAAAGACTTACGCCTTTGGGGCTTTGGTCCGAGTGGCGAGACTTGAACTCACGGCCTCTTGACCCCCAGTCAAGCGCGCTACCAGCTGCGCCACACCCGGATATGCTGTAATCAACGAGACATATAATACCACATAACTTTTACTTTTGCAAGATATTTTTTTACTTTTTTCATATATTTACTTTTTTCTTTGATTTTTATGTGAATTTATGGTAATATCACACAAAGGGGTGTTTTATATGAAAATATTTAAAAGAATTATATTGACATTGCTTTCTGTGCTTCTTGTTTTGGTTATTCTGTTCGGAGCCGCGATGTTTTGGTATTATCCGCATTACAGAAAGCTTAAAAAGGATATAACGCTTGATGAAAACACCGCTCCGGGCGAGGTAAGGGTAATGAGTTGCAACCTGCGTTGCCTTAATCCTCAGGATTTGGGCAAAAAAAGCTGGTTTTACCGTGCTGACCTTATAATGAAAAATATTGAGAAAGAGCAACCGGGTATTATTGGTTTTCAGGAAGCCACAAAATGGCAGTACAGTTACCTTTGCGATACGCTTAAAGGCTACGATTCAATCATAACCTACCGCGATAAGATGTTTAATTCCGAGGGGTGTCCCGTGTTTTACAGAACCGATTTGTATGACCTTACCGATAAGGGCTCATTCTGGCTTTCCGAAACTCCCGATGAGATGAGCAAGGATTGGGGCGCCGCTTGCTACCGTATTTGCAGTTATGCTATTTTGAGAGATAAAGCCACATTAAAGGAGTTCGTTGTGTTTAATACGCACCTTGACCATGTGAGTGACGAGGCCCGTATCAACGGAATCGGCGTTGTACTTGATAAAATTTCCGAATTCGGCGAAAAACCTGCCATTCTTATGGGTGACTTGAACGCGGAGGAGAGTTCAGAAACTTATAAAAGCGCCACCCAAAGCTTCCTTGATGTGAAATATGAAACGGAAAATACAATGACAAGCTGTACATATCAGAATTGGGGAAAATCCCTTGACCGAAACTGCATTGATTATGTTTTAATTTCCAAAACAGGATTTACGGTGAATTCCTATAAGGTTGTAAGAGATACATACAACGGTGTTTATCCCGGCGACCATTTCCCGCTTTCCGTAAGCCTTTTGCTCTCATAAATTTTATATGCGGCGGAAATGCAAAAAACGCGTTTCCGCTTTTTTCATGTTGACAAAAGAACAAATGTTCGGTATAATAATACCGAAACGGGGCGACATTATGGACAGAACTATACTTCACTGTGATTTGAACAATTTTTATGCGTCTGTTGAGTGTGCAAAAAATCCCAAGCTTTTCGGCAGACCTGTGGCAGTTTGCGGGAATGAGGATGACCGTCACGGCATAGTGCTGGCAAAATCACAGCCTGCAAAGGAGTGCGGTATAAAAACAGGGGACACGGTTATTGAGGCGAAAAGAAAGTGTAAAGATGTTATAATCGTGCATCCCGATTTTGAGTCATATTATAATTATTCGGAACAGGTTAAAGATATATATAAAAGATATACAGATTTAATTGAACCATTTGGAATGGACGAGTGCTGGCTTGATGTAAGCGGCAGTGAAATGCTTTTCGGCAGCGGCGAGCATATTGCCGATGAATTGAGAAAAACAGTACAGAAAGAAACAGGGCTTACGATTTCCGTAGGCGTATCCTTTAACAAGGTGTTTGCAAAGCTTGGCAGCGATATGAAAAAGCCCGACGCCACAACTGTGATTTCCCGCGAGGATTTCAAAAACAAGATATGGTGTCTTCCCGCCGACACGCTCTTGTTTGTAGGCAGAAGAACCTTTAAAACCTTGCAGAAATACGGCGTGGAAACCATAGGTGATATAGCAAACGCAAGCCCCTCATTTATGCGCAAAATACTTGGTAAAAACGGTTTTGACCTTTGGCTTTATGCCAACGGAGCAGACACATCTCCCGTATCTCATATGAATATACAGCCAACGCTTAAAAGCGTCAGCAGGGGAATAACCTGTGTTGAGAGCCTTGTGTCCGTTGCAGAAGCGGAAAGGGTGATTTCAGAGCTGTGCATCAAGGTGTCAAAAGGCTTGCGGCAGGAGCATTTGCTGGCAACAGGAGTGCAGGTTGCGGTAAAGAACGAGAGCCTGACCGTTCAGCAGTATTCGTCAAATCTGGATTTCCCGACTCATAACGCAAAGGAACTGTTTGTTGAGGCTTGCTGTGTTTTGTCAAAAAATCACAAATGGAAAAACAATGTGCGTTCAATAACGGTCAGGGCGTATAACCTTATTTCAGACACAAGCTTTCAGCAGTTGACTGTTGATTATGATATAGAAGAGCACGATAAAATAGGGACGATTGACGATACATTAACGCAGATACGCAATAAATACGGAAATGATACGATTTTCTGCGGCTGTCGGCTTTTCGGCACAAAAATGCCGACGGGTAAATCGGAACATTCCTCTTTGCCGCCGGCATCGTCTTAGGGTAACGGAAATAATCCGAACCCGTCAAAAATGCAGTATTAAAGCGATATTTGTCGCTTTCGCTGTTGCCTTGCTTAGGCAAGTTCAAGCCATAAATTTTCAAGGTCTTCAAGGGACTTTTCTTTTTCACCGATTTCTGCCAAAAGGTCGGATAACCGTTGGTAGTCGCTTGAAACCTCCGGATTTTCACAAAGCATTTTTAATTCGTTGATTTCATTTTGAAGAGCGTTTATTTCTTTTTCCGTATTCAAAAGCTTTGCACGCCGTTTTCTGTCAAGAGCCTTGTTTTTTCTCGATTCATCGTAAGCGGCTGCATTTTCGCTTTTTTCGGCGTTATTATACGCTTTCACCGTATCTGTTTGCTTTAAATGCTCCTTGTAATAATCGTAGTTACCGTTGTAAATAACAACCTCATCGGGCGTCATTTCAACAATTTTATCGGGTACTGAATTTAAAAGGTATCTGTCGTGCGATACAGCAATAACAGTTCCCTCATATTCTCTCAGCGCCTTTTCCAAAGCCTCTTTTGCCTTGTAGTCAAGGTGGTTTGTAGGTTCATCGAGTACAAGCACATTTGAACGCTCAAACGCAATAATGCAGAGCGACGTTTTGGCGCGGTTAGCGCCGCTCATTTCTTTTATGCGTTTGAAAACATCTTCTCCCTCAATAAGAAAGCGGGCAAGCATACTGCGAATTTCATATTCGGTTTTTGTGGGAAATTTGCGGTGTACCGCTTCAAGCACCGTCATATTAAGGTCAAGTGAGGTAAGCTCCTGGTCGAAGTACGATATTTTAACATTGCCGCCCCACTTAACAACTCCCTCATATGGCATCTTTTTAAGAATTGCCTTTAAAAATGATGATTTTCCCACACCGTTTTTACCCACAATGGCAATTTTTTCTCCTCTTGAAACGGTTAAATCCATATTTTCAAAAAGAGTGCGTTTGCCAATTCCCGTTCCCACGCTGAGTTTGAGACCTTTACATTCAAGGATAGTCTTATGCGGTTCAATATCAAAGGGAAAAGAGATATAAAGTTCTTTAACCGTTGGATTGGGCTTTGCCGCCAGTTCCATCTTTTCAAGAGCCTTAACACGGGAACCAACGCTGTTTATACTGCTTGATTTTGCTAAGTTTTTCTGCACATAATCACGAAGCTGTGCTATCTCACGCTGTTGCTTTTCATATTCCTTTGTGAGAACCTTTATTCTTTCTTCCTTTTGCGTTAAAAACGAAGAATACCCGCCTTTGTAGCGAACCAGCTCGCCGTTTTCGATTTCGCAAATATCCGAGGCAACGGCATTAAGAAAATATCGGTCATGAGAAACTATGATAACCGCGCCCTTGTATTCGGAAAGATATTGTTCAAGCCAGTTAAGCATAGAAAAATCAAGATGGTTTGTAGGCTCGTCAAGAATGAGCAGATTTGGATTTTCAACAAGAATTTTTGCAAGGGCAAATCTCGTCTTTTCTCCGCCCGAAAGAACAGATACACGGCTGTTAAGGTCGAAATCCCCGAACCCCATACCGTTTAATACGGTTTTTATTCTCACTTCCGCATTATATCCGTCGGCGGCGTTGTAAATATTAGTGTATTTATCGTAAAGGCGGGAAAGCTCCGTGAGCCGTTCACCTGTTGCAACAGCCATTTCTTCCGAAATATCTTCAAGAAATTTTCTTGCTTCAAAAACTTCTTTTAAGGAATCGTTTATTTCCTCTTGCAGTGTGTTTGAGGTGTTCAGCGCCTCATTCTGTTTTAAATACCCAATGCGTAAATCGGGCTTTCGGGAAACGGTGCCCTCATCATAATCCGAATTGCCGGAAATTATGTTGAGCAGAGTGGTTTTACCCACGCCGTTTATTCCCAAAAGTCCGATTCTGTCTTTATCATTTACGGATAAGGTAATATGGTTCAGTACCTTTTTGTTTAGAAAGCTTTTACAAACATTGTTAAGAGAAACAAGCATTACAGTTTTGTTACCTTTTTAATATCTTTTATTTCTCCCAATACCATAAGTCTTTCATAAGGCGTGAAAACATGGTGAGGGGAGGGCATGGGAGATAAAATTCCTTCGTTTAGGGTTGCAAGAATATTAACATTATACTTTGAGCGTACATCAAGATCAATAATACTTTTCCCCGCCCAACTCTTCGGAACGGCAATTTCGTAGATTGAATAGTTATCTGTAAGCTCAATGCAGTCGAATATATTGTCGTAGCTTAGCCTTGTTGCAAGGCGCTCCGCTGTTTCCTTTTCTGTAAAGATAACTTCATCGGCGCCGTTTTTCAAAAGGAATTTAGCATGAACATCATTTCCCGCCTTTGAAATAACATTAGACGCGCCAAGTTCCTTTAAGAGATTTGTAATAACAAGTGAGCTTTGGAAATTATCACCCGTAGTTACAATACAGCAATCAAAATTATCAACTCCGACAGAGGACATAAACTGTTCGTCTGTTGCGTCGCCTATTTGCGCGTTGGTAAGATACGGCATTGCCATATCTACAAGCTCTTCTTTATTATCAATTCCGAAACAGTCAACATCTCTTTCGTAAAATTCCTTTGCGATATGGCGGCCGAAACGGCCTAAGCCTACAATAAGTACAGATTTCATATTAACACCTCATCCGATTGTTACATTTTCAACGGGATATTTTGAAACATATCCCTTAACATTGTCTTTTATTGCGAATAAAACAGTAAAGCACCCAACTCTGCCGAGATACATCAGCAAAGCAAGAATAATATGGGAAAAGTTACTGAGCGACGGGGTTATACCGAGCGACAAACCAACCGTGCCCAGCGCCGACGCAGTTTCAAATAAAACGCTTTTAATCGGCGTATCATCGACGATTGATATAAGAATACTCGATGACATAAGTAAAACGGTAAACAACGCAACAAGGGCGGTCAAATGCAAAAGAAGGTCATTTGAAATGCGGCGTTTGTAACATTCAACAGCCTTTTTTCTCTTTAAGGTTGAAATAATGCTTGAAAGCATTAAGGTAATTGTAGTTGTTTTCAAGCCGCCCGCCGTAGAACCGGGTGAACCGCCGATAAGCATCAGGGGAATCATGATAAGAATTGACGCGTCGGCAAGCAAATTCAAATCAACCGTGTTAAATCCTGCCGTACGGGTGGTGGTTGATTGAAAAAACGCCGCGGTAATCCTTTGCATTAACGGCAAATTTTCAAAATTTTTGTTGCCTGCCTCTGCCGCGGCAATAACAACCGTACCGAAAATCAGTAAAAATGCCGTTGTGGTTAAAACAATTTTCGTGGTGAGTGTGTATCTGCGGACTTTAAACTTGTTTTTATATAAATCCGCCATCACATAAAAACCTAAACCGCCAACGATTATTAAAAAGCAAACAGAGTAGTTAACTACATAATTATCGACAAAACCCGTAAGCGATGAAAATTCACCCGAATATCCGCCCATAAGGTCAAATCCCGCATTACAAAAAGCCGAAACGGAGTGAAATACCGAAAAATACAAGCCTTTTATTAAGCCGAATTCCTTGCAGAACTGCGTAGAAAGCAAAATCGCTCCGAATACTTCAAAAATAACGGTAGTGATAAAAATGAATCTTGTCATTCTCACAATTCCGCCAACCTGATTAGCCGATACCGATTCCTGCATAATCGAGCGCTGACGCAATCCTATTTTGCGCTTTGTAACTGATAAAGCGAGCACGGAAAGCGTCATAAATCCTATTCCGCCCAACTGTATCATAGCTAAGATTACAAGCTGACCGAATATTGACCAATGAGTGTATGTATCATAAACAACCAAGCCTGTAACACAAGTTGCGCTTGTAGCAGTAAACAGAGAATCAATAAACGGTGTAAATTCTCCGCTTCTTGAAGAAAAAGGCATAGTTAAAAGCAGTGTTCCTATTGAAATTATACATAAATACCCAAGTGCAATTATTTTTGTGGGGCTGAATTTTGACTTAAACTTTTTATCTTTCATTAAAGTACACCTGAAAAACAAATTTTAAATATTATACATCAATCAGCATTAAAATAAAAGATATATTTTATTTTTGAGCTAAATTATTTATATTTTTCTTCCAGATGCCCGAAAAATAAAAGAAGCAGGAAATTGCGGTAGCCAAAAGCCAACCAACGGGCCATGAGTACCATATGCCTTTTTCGTTTAAATAGGGCACCAGCGCAAATGAAAGCGCAACCCTTAGAAGAAGGTCGGAAAAAGTGGAAATCATAAACATTTTCATCGCACCGCTGCCTCTGAGAACACCGTCAACAATAAGCTTCATTGATATGAAAAGGTAAAAGGGCGATACGATTTTTAAAAATGCAGTTCCCGATTCTATTATATCGGTATTAGAGCCGTTTACAAAAATTCTCATCATATATTGCGGGCAGAAAAAGAATAAAACAAACAGCGGCACGGTAATAATAAAGGACATAATGTAGGAGTACTTAACGCCTTTGCCTATTCGCTCAATCTTGCCCGCCCCCACATTTTGTGCGGTGTAGCTTGACATACTGTTTCCCAAAGCACACAGTGTTGTTATTGTGAATGTGTTAAGCTTACCCGCCGCAGAAAATCCTGCAACAACAATATCACCGAATTTATTGACAAGACCCTGAATAAAAATGTTACCCACCGATACAAAGCTCTGCTGTAAAATGCTGGGCACTGCCACAAACAGTATCTTTTTAAGCATTTCAAAGGAAAACAAAGACGGCTTTTCACATTCGATTTTGCTGATTTTCAGCATTAAAAATCCAAATGATAAAATTGAGGCTAAGCCCTGTGCAATAAATGTTGCCCACGCAACGCCCGCAACACCCAAAGAAGTGAACCTTACAAGTACATAATCAAGAAACACATTAAATACCGATGAAAAAATGAGAAAATAGAGGGGAGTTTTGGAGTCCCCCAAGGCAGTAAAAACACCGTTGCATATGTTATATAAAAACAGGAAAATAAGACCGCCTGTGTATATGTTGAGATAAATTCCGGAGTCTGTAAAAAGGCTTTCCGGAGTGTTTAAAGCCTTTAAAAGAGCGGGGGACAGAAGCAAGCCTCCGATACTGAGGATAATACTTGTTGCCGCCGAAGAAATAAGCGATGTGTAAATGCAGGTTTTCATTTTTCGGTAGTTTCTGCTGCCGAAAAACTGCGAAATTACAACACAGCAGCCGATATTTGAGCCGTTGGCAACAGCCATATAAATCATTGTAACGGTATATGAAATACCCACAGCCGCCAGTGCGCCGCCTCCCAAAAGCTTGCCCGCAATTATGCTGTCGGCTATATTATATAGCTGCTGAAATACAACGCTTATTAAAATAGGAACCGTAAAGGCAGTTAATACCTTTCCCGGATTGCCCTTTGTCATATCCTTAACCATTTTATCACCGATGTATAGTATATCACTTTAAAATAATTGATAAAAGATAAATCTTAAACGGATTTTTATATATTTTTCAAGAAAATTTGTATAAAAATAAATGGAGTATATGCCTATGAAACCGTCTGACGTTACGGATTATAAATCCTTATTATAAACGGTGTAATTTTCAGTTATATGAGTGCCGTTTGCAGGATTTTCGCTTATTATAAAAACTGTTCCGCCACGCTTGCCGTGGTCGGATTTGCGCTGTACATATATACTTGTGGTTTTAGCGACGGATGTAAAGCTGATTCCGTCAAAATTTACTGTGTAGCCGAAGCAATGGTTGTGTCCGCTTATAATGTGACGTGTACTTTCAAGCTCCTTTATAGCCTTGTAAAAATCATAGTTTTCTTTATAGTCCTCATATCCCGCTATTAAAGTTTCAGTGTCCATTACATCAAATTTTGTGAATTGTTCAGGCGGGTCATAGCAGTCTTCACCGTCTATCTCAAAAGGCATTTGGTTGACGGTGAAACTACCCAGTCTCGCGGCATATTCGTAGGCTTTGAGAGGAAAATGGAGAGCAAGCATGCTTTCAACCGTTTCGCCGCAGTATTCTTTAAGTCCTTTTACAGCCCATTTATACCATTGGGTTTGACGTTCGTTAATACCTATTCGTACTGTTCCGAAACGCCTGTTGGTTTTGTCAAGTCTCATATTGTCATACCAGATCTTGCTGTCGTCAATTTTCTGACCGTCGCCTGAATCCATAAGTATCAGGCTGTAAAATATTTTCCCGTCAGCCGTTTTAAAGTTTATTAGCGAATTGCCCAAGCCCTGTAAATTTGTGGGACCAACCTTAAAAATACAGTTTTTGGATTTTTCCATAACATTGCAGAAAAATTCCTTGCTTGCACGCCATTCACCGTCGTGATTGCCGAAAACCATCGTCCACGGAGTATTAAAGGTATCAAGAAAATCAGCAATATTCTGAAATACAATATCACTGAACGGATCGGTGAGCACATCGCCTGTTAAAACGATAAGGTCGGGGTTAACGGTTTCTATAAGCTTTTTAATATGCTTGTATCCTTTTTTTACCGGATAATGCTTTGTCCATCTGTCATTTGAATAAACTCCCGTCATTTCAAGGTGGGTATCCGTAAGCGCTAAAACCTTTACATAGCCGTTTTTTGCAGTAATGCAGGGATAATCGTCAGGATTAAATTTGTCGCTGTCGTTCCAGTTATATTCATCCACCGTACCATCAACAAATTCAGTGCCTAATTTGCATTTCTTTTTGTAATAATAGGTGCTGATTCCTGCAAAAGCTGCCGCACCTGCTACTGCCGCTGTTCCCAATGTTGCAATCAGTCCTGTGTAAATTTTCTTCATATCGTTTATCCCTTCCTTTTTCACTGAAATTATAGCAATA
Source organism: Candidatus Fimenecus sp. (assembly GCA_051881435.1). Taxonomy (GTDB): domain Bacteria; phylum Bacillota; class Clostridia; order Oscillospirales; family Acutalibacteraceae; genus Fimenecus. Next base: position 98,545 of record JBJEPW010000009.1, read on the forward strand.
ATTCCTATAATTTTCAATGGATAAAAAAGAGAGACCGCTTATCAGCGCTCGGCATAGGCAGTCTCTCATACGCATATAAAATTTTATAAAGTTTTAAGAATACTTCTTGCAACACTTATTCCGTTTGATGAAGCCTGCATAAGACCTCTTGTAACAGATGCGCCATCGCCGATTGCGTGAAGTCCCTTAACGCTTGTTTCAAAATTCTTATCAACAACAACCTTATTGGAATAGAACTTAACCTCAACACCGTAAAGAAGTGTTTCATCGCTTGCAATACCCGGTGTTACCTTATCAAGAGCTTCAAGCATTTCCTGAATGTCCACCATAATGCGGTGGGGGAATACAAGGGACAAATCGCCGGGAACAGCGTCCTTTAACGTGGGGATAAGATTGTTTCTACAAAGTCTTTCAGGAGTAGTTCTTCTGCCTCTCTTGAAATCGCCGTAGGTCTGAACAAGAATTTTGCCGTCACAAAGCATATTGCTCAGCTGTGCGATGTGCTTGCCATACTCAATAGGGGATTTAAAGGGTTTTGTGAAGTTTTTTGAAACAAGTAATGCAAAGTTTGTATTATTTGTTTTGTATTCTGCCGATTTGTAAGCGTGACCGTTAACAACAGCCAATCCGTTGTCATAATACTCGGTTGCAACCTCACCTGAGGGGTTGGAGCAGAAAGTACGTACCTTGTCGTCAAAGGTCTGTGAATAATATACCAGCTTTGCTTCATAAAGATTTTCGTTGAGAAATTTCATAACCTCGTCACGAACCTCAACACGAACGCCTACATCAACGGTTCCGACCTGAGTTTCAATTCCGTGGTCCTTGCAAATGTGGCTGAGCCATTCTGCACCCTCACGGCCTACTGCCGCCACGATTCTGTCCGAATAATAGGTGTTTCCGCCTGCAACAATTCCCTTAACCTTGTTATCCTCAATGATAATATCCTCTACCATTGTGTTAAAGATAATATTGCAGCCTTTTTCTTCAAGATGATGCTGAAGCTTGGCATAAATCTTGTATCCTTCTTCAGTACCCAAATGACGGATAGGACATTCAATCAGCTTCAAATTTGCGTTAATTGCTTTGCGGCGAATTTCTTCAATTTCCGCGCGTTTATCAACTCCGTAAACATTTTTATCAGCACCGAAATCAAGATATACGCTGTCAGCTTCCTTTAAAAGCTTCATTGTTTCTTCATAGCCGAGAATATCGGGCAGAGTACCGCCCACATCGGGAGAGAGGGAAAGCTTACCGTCCGAAAAAGCGCCGGCGCCTGCAAATCCCGTTGTTATTGAACAGGGCTGACAGCCTACACATTTTTTGGTAGTCCTTTTAGGACACATTCTTTTTTCAATTGAACGCCCTTTTTCTATCATAAGAATGTTTACATCAGGCTTTTCCTTTAAAAGCTCATATGCACAGAAAATACCCGAAGGTCCTGCACCTATGATAATTACATCAAAATTGTTATTCATAATATAACTCCGTTAAATAATAGTTAATACCGTTTATCGTTCTTCTCTGAAATATGTGAGTCCCAAACTTTGCGGCGGCTGATTTTCACGCTTTTTGCGAACGCTTGTTCCGATTAAAACAATAATCGTAACAACATACGGCAACATTTGAATAAGCGGCAAATAAGCCATGGGAACATTGATATAGTTAAACAAAATATACAACGCGCCGAATAAATATGAGCTTAAAATGGACAGTGTGGGCTTCCAAATTGAGAAAATTACAATTGCAATAGCAAGCCATCCTCTGTCGCCAAAGCCGTTATTCGACCAAATACCGTTGCTGTAATCCATAATGTAGAAAAGTCCGCCGAGACCGGCAATCATACCGCCGATACATGTTGCAAGATACTTATATGTATTTACACTGATACCGGCTGCGTCGGCTGTTGCGGGATTTTCGCCCACAGCTCTTAAATGAAGTCCTATTTTTGTGCGTTTCAGCACAAAACCGGAAATCACAGCAATGATAATTGCCAAATAAACCATAAAACCGTATGAGAGGAAAATTTTCCCGAAAACTCCCATGTCGCTGCCAAAGTCAAAAGTTGTTTTAAATGCTTTGGCAATCTTTACCAAAGAAAGGTAAGGAACATCACTCTTGAGAATTTTAATTAAAGAGCCGCCGAAAAAGTTACCGAAACCGACACCGAAGGTAGTGATTGCAAGACCTGTAACATTTTGGTTAGCTTTGAGAGTAATCGTTAAAAAACAGTATAAAAGGGAGGTTAAAAGTGAACCTAACAAACAGCATAACAGCGGAATCAGCACAGCAAGGAAAGGAACAACCTCACTGCCTGAGTTTTGATAGAAAAATCCGCCGATAACGCCGGAAATGGCGCCGATATACATAATTCCGGGAATACCTAAGTTAAGATTTCCCGATTTTTCGGTAATTATTTCTCCTGTTGCACCGTAAAGAAGGGGAGTGCCTTGTAAAACTGCACGGGAAATAAACTGAGCTATCATATTTACATCCATTTTATTTGTCCTCCTTCACTTGTGTTCTCTTTTTATGGTTGAAATTGATTTTGTAGTTAATAAAGAATTCACAGCCTATTATGAAAAACAAAATAATACCTGTGAGAATTTGTGCAAAATCAGAGTTCAATCCGAACTTTGACGAAACCTCGTCTGCGCCTCTCTCAAGGAATACAATGAGTAGAGTTGTTAAAACCATTGTAAAGGGATTGAATTTAGCCAGCCAGGATACCATAATTGCAGTGAATCCGCGTCCGTCTGCCAGATTTGAGTCAATGGAGTGGGAGGCACCGCCAACCAAAAGCAATCCTGCCAAACCGCAGACGGCGCCTGAAAGAGCCATTGTTCTTATAATTACTTTTTTAACATTTATTCCGATGTATCTTGCTGTATTTTCACTTTCGCCTACAACAGAAATTTCATATCCGTGTTTGCTGTATTTCAAATAGATATATAACACAACTGTGAGAACAGCAACAATAAGAATATTCAGCAGATAGTTTGTGCCAAACAGTTTTGGAAACCAACCGTGCGTTAAAAGGTCGGGACCGACAACATTTGAACCGCTCTTGTCCGCAATTTTAAGAAAATACTCAATGAGCTGAATGGCTACATAGTTCATCATTAGTGTGAACAGCGTTTCATTTGTTCCCCATTGAGCCTTAAAAAACGCAGGAATAATTCCCCAGATTATACCGGAAACTATGGCAAAAATCGCCATAATCAGCATTAAAAGTCCGTCGGGAATTTTTCCGCCGAGATAAAACATACACATAGCAGTTGAAAGACAACCGATAAGTACCTGTCCCTCAGCGCCTATATTCCAGAATTTCATTCTGAATGCGGGCGTAACTGCCAATGAAACACAAAGCAGAATTGCTATTTCGTGAATTGTAACAAGTGTTCTGCCTTTGCCGAAGGCACCGTCAAAAATAGTTTTATAAATGGAAATCGGGTTGTCACCGGTAAAAATCTTTGTAACAATACCGCAAACTATCAGTGCAAGTATTATTGCCACTATTCGGATAATGATACCGGTTTTAAGGGAAACATCGGTTCTTTTTGAAATATGAAACAGGGGCTCGTGAGTTCTTTTATTCTTATTCTTCATTCTCTTTTGCTCCTTTCACCTTTGTCATTAAGAGGCCGACGCCCTCTTTGGTTGCGGTTCGTCCGTCAACAATTCCGGAAACAGCACCAGAACTGATAACAAGTATTCTGTCACACAGTTCAAGCAAAACGTCCAAATCTTCACCTACAAAAATAACAGCTACACCGTTTTCCTTTTGCTCGTTAAGAAGATTGTATATTGTGTAAGATGAGTTTATATCCAGTCCGCGAACGGGGTATGCGGCCATCAAAACTGTGGGGGAGGAAGCAATTTCACGGCCTACAAGTACCTTTTGAACATTACCGCCGGAGAGCCGTCTTACGGGTGTAGTAGCGCTCGGCGTAACAACTTCAAGTTCATCAATAATAGATTTTGCCAACTTTTTCGGGGGCTGTCTGTCAAGGAACATGGATTTTCCTTTTTTGTAACTGCGAAGCATCATATTGTCAATGATGTCCATATTCCCGACAAGACCCATTCCAAGCCTGTCCTCAGGAACAAAAGAGAGTCGAACGCCAAGCTCTCTTATCTGAACAGGAGTTTTCTCCATCAGGTTAATTTCTTTATTCTGAGGGTCAATGTATGTTATATCGCCCTGGGCAGATGTGTGAAGACCTGCAATTGATTCAAGCAGTTCCTTCTGACCGCTTCCCGCAATACCCGCAATACCGAGAATCTCGCCGCTTTTTGCTGTAAACGAAACATCATCGAGTATCTTCACATTTTCGGAATTTTTAAGATTTAGATGGTTAACAACAAGTCTGTCAACAGGATTTTTCGGCTCGGATCTGTCAATATTGAGAGATACCCTTTTGCCGACCATCATTTCTGTAAGCTCTGCCTCATTTGTTTCGGCGGTTGCAACAGTATCTATATATTCACCGCGGCGCAGAATAGTAACTCTGTCGGAAACAGACAAAACCTCGTGCATTTTATGAGTGATGATGATGATGGATTTTCCGTCGTCTCTCATTTTTTTAAGCACTTTGAAAAGCTTTTCGGTTTCCTGGGGAGTAAGCACCGCAGTGGGCTCGTCCAAAATCAGTATATCTGCTCCTCTGTAAAGCACCTTTACAATTTCAACGGTTTGTTTTTCGGAAACAGACATTTCATATATTTTCTTCTTCGGGTCAATTTCAAACCCGTATTTAGAAGAAATTTCCATAACCTTTTTTTCAGCTTCTTTAAGGTTAAAACGCTTTTTATCTTTAATACCTAAAACTATATTTTCAGTAGCAGTAAAAATATCAACGAGTTTAAAATGCTGATGAATCATACCGATGTGTAAATCAAAAGCATCTTTTGGTGAAGCAATGGTAACGGGATTTCCGTTTACAAAGATTTCTCCTTCGTCGGGGTAGTAAATACCCGCAATCATATTCATGAGAGTAGTTTTGCCGCTGCCGTTTTCACCGAGAATTGCAAGAATTTCTCCGGATTTAACCGTGAGGTTTACATTTTTGTTGGCAACGACTTTACCGAATTTTTTCGTTACATTTTTTAATTCTAATGCGTTCAAATTAGAATCCCCCTGTAAAATACACAAGGGGACAAAATGCCCCCTTGCATTTATTTTGCCGACTAAATCGGATTTATATTACGATTTACCGAAATCAGTGTTAAGGTTCTCAACACCGTCAATGATGATGTCAAAGTAAGGAGCTGAACGGAAGTCTTTTGCGTTGGACTCATCAAAGTAACCGTCATGGATAACATTTGTTTCGCCCTTAAAGTCACCGTCAACATCTGCAAGATACTCAGTCAGATTCTTGCCCTCAACTGTGAATTTGCTTGTGTCAAATACATGGAGTGTGCCTGCCTTGAACTCCTCAGCAGCCTTGTTGAGAGCCTCAACAGTGCCTTCTGCACAAGCGTCAAGGTTAACACCGGAAACTACAACAGAGTTTGTAGCGATTGTTCCTGTCCAGTCTGTATCAATAGCTTCGCCCTTAACTGTCTGCTCAATAATGTACTGGAAGTAAGGAGCCCAGTTAATAGCGGATGAAACGATGAAGGTGTTTTCACCTGCTGAATATGTTGAACCGTTATAGGAAACATTAGGAACACCTGCAAGCTCACAAGCTGTGGGAGCACCGAGTGAGTCAGCATGCTGGCTGATAAGAACACACTTATCCTTTTCAATGAGTGCAGTAGCAGCTTCCTGCTCTTTTGCCTGATCATACCAAGAGCCTGTGTAACGAACCTTCATTGTAGCTGTCGGGCAAACCGAACGAGCGCCAAGGAAGAAAGATGTCATACCGGAAATAACTTCTGCGTATGTGAATGCGCCAACATAACCGATAATAGCCTGTTCAGCGGTGATTTTTCCGTCTTTAATCATTTCGTTAAGCTTCATACCTGCTGCAATACCTGCAAGATAACGACCTTCATAGATAGCTGCAAATGCATTGTGGAAGTTAGGAATACCTGCTGTCTTTGATGAAGTACCTGTTGCATGGCAGAACTGAACATTGGGGAACTCCTGAGCAGCCTGTTTCATGAATGATTCATGGCCGAAGCTGTCAGCAAAGATTACAGAGCAACCCTTGTTCTTTGCAAGGTCAACAGCGGCGTCATAGCAGCTTGTGTCTTCACCGATGTTCTTTACGATAATAACCTGCTCGTCTTTGAGACCCATACCTGCGGCAGCGGATTTAAGACCGTTGATGAAGTTGCTGTCATAAGTTGAGTTTTCATCATGAAGGCAAATGAGACCGATTTTGAATGTATCCGGAACGGTAACATCTGACTTAATCTCATTACGCGCAATAATATCAGCGCTTTCGCCTTTTTTCTCATTAGCTGTTCCGCCATTTTTACCACAAGCGGCAAAAACAGTAGCAATCATAACGACTGCCAAAACAACTGCAAGAATCTTCTTAAAGTTTTTCATGTGTTTTTCTCCTTTGTTTTTAATATTTTAACAGCAAACGCTGTTATAAACTTATCTGAAAACTATTTCGCCCGTGGTATCATCCATTTTATCAATAATTGCCATGGATTCAACACGGATGCCTTGTGCTCTGAGCTTGTCTCCGCCGCCCTGAAAACCTTTTTCAATGGCAATGCCACAGCCTGCAAGCTTAGCACCTGCCTGATTAACAATGTCAATAAGACCGTTAAGGGCATTACCCTTGGCTAAAAAGTCGTCAACAATAAGAACAGTGTCGTCGCTTGAAAGAAAATCCTTTGAAACGATTATATCGTATACACATTGATGAGTAAAGGATTCTACCTGACTTTTATAAACATCGCCCTTAATGTTTATTGTTTTTGATTTCTTCGCAAAAAGCATGGGACAATCAAAAAACTGCGCCACCATACAGCCTACACCTATACCCGAAGCCTCGATTGTAAGCACTTTTGTGATGTCACAGTCATTGTATAATCTTTTCAGTTCTTTACCGATGTCAGAGAGAAGCCCTACATCAAGCTGATGGTTAAGGAAACTGTCAACCTTTAAAACATTTCCTTTGAAAACTTTGCCGTCTTTTAAAATACGTTCTTCTAATTTCCGCATGTTTTTTCCCTCTGTCGTCAATATATTACTAATTATAAGACAAAACGGAATAAAAAACAATGTTTTTTAACTTGAATTTCGTGGAATTTTTCACAATTTATTTGTTAAAAATATATAAAAAGAAGAAAAAGAAGCGCGAAATCAATTTGCTGATAAAATTCAGAAGAATTTAATTTATAGGAGGCTGTTATGAAAAAGTTTTTATCAATTTTTATGGTGGTGTGTCTTTTTGCAACATATCTGTCCGCGTGTACAAAGGAGAGTACTCCGAATAACGGACCGGCAACCGTTCGTTTTTTGAACTTCAAGCCGGAGGTTGCGCAGGTATATGATGAAATTGCAAAAGCATATAAAGAGGAAACGGGTGTAAACCTCATAGTCGAAACCGCCGCAAGCGGAAACTATGAGCAAACGCTTACCGCCAAAATGGGAACGAAAGAGGCACCCACTCTGTTCCAGATTAACGGGCCTAAGGGCTACGCAAACTGGAAAGATTACTGTGCAGATTTATCGGGAACTGAGCTTTATAAGCATCTCACGGATAAATCGCTGGCTGTTTCTTACGACGGCAAGGTTTACGGTATTCCTTATGTTGTTGAGGGTTACGGAATAATTTATAACAAAGAGATTACCGATAAGTATTTTGCACTAGAAAGCAAAGCAACAGAATATAAATCAATGGACGAAATAAAGAGTTTTGCCGCATTGAAAGCAGTTGTTGAGGATATGCAGAAAAACGCTTCGGCTTTGGGAATTAAAGGCGTGTTTGCGTCAACATCTTTGAAAACAGGTGAGGATTGGCGCTGGCAAACTCATCTGGCAAATATTCCCGTTTATTACGAATTTACAAAAAATAAAGTGGACCTTACAAGTGACGCAACTAATAAAATCTCATTTGAATATGCAGAAAATTTCAAAAACATCTTTGACCTTTATATAAATAATTCCACAACCGACAAAAAGGTACTCGGTTCAAAAATCGTTGATGAGTCTATGGCGGAATTCGCTTTGGGACAATGTGCAATGGTGCAGAACGGCAACTGGGCATGGGGACAGATAAGCGATGTGAAAGGAAATAAGGTTAAAGCTGAAAATGTTAAGTATTTGCCGATTTATATGGGTGTAGAGGGAGAAGAAAAACAAGGACTCTGCATCGGTACCGAAAACTTCTTTGCAATAAATTCAAAGGCGTCACAGGAAGAACAAAAGGCGGCTGCCGATTTTATTTATTGGCTGTTTTCGAGTAAAACGGGTAAGGATTTTGTAATAAACAAGCTTGAACTTATTGCACCGTTTGATACTTTTTCAGAGGATGAACGCCCGACAGACCCGCTGGCGCAGGAAGTAATCAAATGGATGAACAATGCAGAGGTAAATACAATACCTTGGAACTTTACCGTATTCCCCAGTCAGACCTTTAAAGATGATTTCGGCGCTGCTCTGCTTCAATATGCACAGGGAACAAAGTCATGGAATGATGTAAAAGAACTTGCTGTCAAGCGCTGGGAAAGCGAAAGTAAATAGATAAACTCTAATCGCCCCGCCGCCCGGTTTTGGCAGGGCGATTATGTCGCAAGAGGCGGTAATATATGGAAAAAAATATAAAAAAATATTTTCCTGTCTTTGTTTTGCCCACATTGGTTTCTTTTGTAACGGTTTTTCTTATTCCGTTTGTAATGGGAATATATTTGTCGTTTACAAAATTTACTACTGTTGATAATGCAAAATGGACAGGCTTTGATAATTACATTAAAGCGTTTACGCAGGATGAAAATTTTATAAATGCCCTTTGGTTTACCGTAAAATTTACGGTCGTTTCCGTTATAACAATAAATTTCTTTGCTTTTTTGCTTGCTCTGTTATTAACAAGAGCTATTAAAGGAACATCTTTTTTCAGAACAGTGTTTTTTATGCCTAATTTAATAGGCGGAATTGTGTTGGGATATATTTGGAACCTGCTTATTAACGCAATCTTGGGAATAGTAGGTCTTGACATAACATATGACGCAAGATACGGCTTTTGGGGACTTGTGTTTTTAATGAATTGGCAACTGATAGGATATATGATGGTAATCTACATTGCAGGAATACAGAATATACCCCATGAGCTGAATGAGGCGGCAAGAATAGACGGTGCTTCATCATTTTCAATATTGAGAAATATAACAATTCCAATGGTAATGCCTTCAATAACTATTTGTCTGTTTTTAACCCTGACAAATTCCTTTAAACTTTTTGACCAAAACCTTGCATTGACAGGCGGCGCCCCCGCAAGAGAAACCTCTATGCTTGCCCTTGATATTTTTAATACATTCTACGGCAGAGTGGGCTGGCAAGGAGTCGGTCAGGCGAAAGCGGTTGTGTTCTTTATAATCGTTGCCGCAATAAGCTTTATTCAGTTAAAAATAACAAGCAGAAAAGAGGTTGAAAGCTGATGAATACCAAAAGGAAAACGGCAAATTCATTTTATTTCGCATTGCTTCTTTTACTTTCGGTTATTTTTTTGTTTCCGATATATCTTGTTCTGATGAACTCCTTTAAATCAAAATTCAACATTGTGGGCACTCCCTTTGAATTTCCCAACAGCGAAACATTTGTCGGGTTTGAAAACTATATTAACGGAATAAACAGCTCGGGAATAATCGATGCATTTTTGCGAACAGCGTTTATAACTTTCGGCTCTGTAATTGCAATAATTATCTTTACATCAATGACGGCTTGGTATATCGTGCGCGTAAAAAGCAGATTTAATAAGGCAATATATTATCTCTTTCTGTTCAGCATGATAGTGCCTTTTCAAATGGTAATGTTTACAATGACCGCTGTATGTATAAGGCTTAATTTGAATAATATATTCGGAATTATTCCCGTTTATCTCGGATTCGGCTCAGGATTGTCCGTGTTTATGTTCAGCGGCTTTGTAAAGGGTATGCCCCGTGAAATAGAGGAAGCGGCAATGATTGACGGTTGCAGTCCGTTGAAAACATTTTTTTTAGTTGTTTTCCCCATATTAAAGCCCACCGCAATAACTGTTGCAATTCTCAATGCAATGTGGATATGGAACGATTTCCTTTTACCGTATCTGCTTTTGGGAACAACCGATAAAACACTTTCCGTGGCAATTCAAATTGCAATGCAGGGCGCATACGGCTCAATAGATTGGGGCGGATTTATGGCAATGCTTGTATTGGCAATTATCCCCATAATAATTTTTTATCTGATTTGTCAGAAATATATAATCAAAGGCGTTATTGACGGAGCTGTCAAGGGCTGAGGAGGTAAGGAAAAATGGCGTCAATCAGCTTGAAAAATATCAAAAAAACCTATGAAGACGGAATAACAGTTATTGATAACCTTAATCTTGAAATTAAAGACAAGGAATTTGTTATTCTTGTAGGTCCGTCAGGGTGCGGAAAATCCACAACACTGCGAATGATAGCAGGCCTTGAAGAGATAACGGACGGTGAACTTTACATCGGCAGCCGTCTTGTAAATAATGTGTCACCGAAAGACCGTGATATAGCGATGGTCTTTCAAAGCTATGCTTTGTACCCTCATATGAGTGTATATAAAAATATGGCTTTCGGTCTTAAAAACAGAAAGGTTCCGAAAGATGAGATAGACAAAAAAGTCAAGGCGGCGGCAAAAATGCTTGATATTGAAAAATATCTGCACAGAAAGCCTCGGGCGCTTTCAGGCGGTCAGCGTCAGCGTGTTGCTCTGGGCAGAGCAATGGTGCGTGAGCCTGCCGTATTTTTGCTGGACGAGCCTCTATCAAACCTTGATGCAAAACTGAGAACTGAAATGCGAAGCCGTATTTCCATGCTTCATAAAGAGCTTAAAACAACTTTCGTGTATGTTACTCACGACCAGACCGAAGCTATGACAATGGGCGACAGAATAGTTGTTATGAAAGACGGAGTAATAATGCAGAACGATACTCCCCAAATGCTTTATAACCATCCGCAGAATATGTTTGTTGCAGGCTTTATAGGCTCTCCGCAGATGAATTTTATTGAATGTACCGTGCGTCGGGATAAAAATGGCTTCCACGCTGTTTTTGAAGAATATGATTATCTTCTTCCCGAAAGAATGAACGGTCCGCTTTCCATATATACCGACAAAGAGGTGATTATGGGTATCCGCCCGGAGGATATGCACAGCGAAAGCTTCTATTTCAAACCGGACGGAACAAACACTGTAAATCTGTATGTGGATATTGCGGAAATGACAGGCTCGGATTACTTTTTGTTCGGCACGGCAGGAAAAAAGAGAATTGTGGCAAAAACCTCTGCCGCAGAAGAAATAAAAAACGATACCGTTTGCAAATTGGCAGTTGATATTGATAAAATCCATATATTTGATAAAATCAGCGAAAACCTTATATGTGATTGACATTTCGGCGGAAAAATAATATATTTATTTTTAGATTTTGTATGGGTAAGTGATATTATGAGAACAAGCGGAGTTTTAATGCATATTTCTTCTTTGCCGGGAAACACAGGCATCGGTACACTTGGCAAAAATGCATATGAATTTGTGGACTTCTTAAAGGCGGCAGGGCAAAGCTATTGGCAGGTGTTGCCTTTGTGCCCCACGGGATATGGCGACTCGCCCTATCAGTCTTTTTCAACCTTTGCAGGTAATCCGTATTTTATTGATTTCGATTTGCTTTGCGACGAAGGACTTTTGAAAAAAGAGGACTACGAAAAGATTGATTGGGGAAAAAATCCCGAAAAGGTGGACTTCCCGAAACTTTTTGACAGTCGTTTTAAAGTGCTTTATAAGGCATTTGAAAAGTTCACAACAACCGATAATAAGGATTATGCAACTTTTTGCCGCGATAACGAATGTTGGCTGAATGACTATGCGCTGTATATGGCGTTAAAGTATGAGAACAACGGCAAACCGTGGACCGATTGGGAAAAATCAATTAAACTGCGCGAAAACACTTCATTAGAAAAAGCCGCAGAAAGGCTTAAAAATGAAGTTGAGTTTTGGAAAACCGTTCAGTTCTTTTTCTTTAAACAATGGTTTGCATTAAAAGAATATGCAAACAGCAACGGTATAAAAATCATCGGCGATATACCCATATATGTTGCAGGTGACAGCGCTGATGTTTGGGCAAACCCTAAAAACTTTTTGCTTGACGGTGAATGTAACCCCACAGAGGTTGCAGGCTGTCCGCCTGACGCATTTACCGCTGACGGTCAGCTTTGGGGAAATCCTTTGTACGATTGGAATTATATGAAATCCGACGGTTACTCGTGGTGGAAAAGCCGTATAAAGCATATGTGCAGTTTGTGCGATGTGGTGCGCATCGACCATTTCAGGGGCTTTGAGTCGTTTTATGCTATCCCCGCCGGTGCGAAAACAGCTAAAATCGGCGAGTGGAGGAAAGGTCCGGGAATTGAATTTTTCCGTGAAATTGAGCGTGATTTAGGCAAAATGAATTTAATAGCAGAGGATTTGGGCTTTTTAACTCCTGCTGTCAAAAAGATGTTGAGACAAAGCAAATATCCCGGCATGAAGGTTTTGCAGTTTGCTTTTGACAGCGACGGCGATAACGATTACACACTGCATAATTTTACAAAGAATTCCGTTGCATACACAGGCACCCACGATAATGATACAATTATCGGTTATATCAAAAAATCCCCAAGAAAAACGGTGAAAAGAGCAAAGGAATATCTCCGCCTTAACCGCCGTGAGGGCTATAATTGGGGTATGATGAAGGCTGTCTGGTCAAGCAATTCCGATACAGCAATTGTCACAATGCAGGATTTGCTGGGGCTTGGCAGTGAGGCAAGAATGAATTTTCCGTCAACCGTCAAGGATAATTGGCAGTGGCGGGCAAAGGAAGGCTATCTTTCGGACGAGCTTGCAGGCAAGGTCAGATACTATACACAGCTTTACAAGAGATTGCCTGAAAAGAGAGGGAAAAAGTAATGAATGAAATTGTAACAAAAGCGGTTAAGGCTGCAAAATATAAATATCAAAGAGAACTGAAAGACTTAGAGCCCTATGAACTGCACGAAGTCATTTCTGCGTCATTTATGGAAATAATTGCGGATGACTGGATGAAAAGCCGTGAACAGCGTATTTTAAAGAGAACGGCATTTTATTTTTCCGCTGAATTTTTGGTAGGAAGAGCAATATATAATAATCTTGTTTCTAAAAATCTTTATGATGAAACAGAAAAGGCTTTGAATGAGTACGGCGTTTCGTTAAAAATGCTTGAAGAAATTGAGGATAGTGCTCTCGGCAACGGCGGCTTGGGTAGGCTTGCCGCGTGCTTTCTTGACAGCGCCGCTACTCTTAATATCCCTCTTGAAGGCTACGGAATAAGATATAAATACGGACTGTTCAAGCAGGATATTCAAAACGGTTTTCAGGTTGAAAGCGCAGATGATTGGACAAAATGGGGCGACCCGTGGTCAATACGATGCGAGCGTGACAGCGTTGAGGTAAGCTTTAAGGATATGACAGTAAAAGCAGTGCCCTATGATATGCCGATAATAGGCTACGGCACCGATAATATAGGTACCCTACGCCTTTGGCAGAGTGAGGCTTTGGTGCCTTTTGATTTTGAACTTTTTAACGAGCAAAAATACGATAAATCCGTTGTATTAAAGAATAGGGCAGAGGATATATCGAGAGTCTTATACCCCAATGACGATACTTTCGAGGGTAAAAAACTGCGTTTAAAACAGCAGTATTTCTTTTCCAGCGCGTCATTGCAGGATATAATAAGGAAGTTTAAAAAGATACACGGCAATGATTTTTCTCTGTTTGCCGATTATATTACCGTTCAGCTTAACGATACTCATCCCGTTATCTCAATACCCGAGCTTATAAGGCTTTTGACGGAAAATGAAGGCTTGGATTTCGAGGAAGCCTTTGAAATAACCTGCAAGGTGTTTAATTACACAAATCACACCATTATGCAGGAGGCTTTGGAAAAATGGGATATCAAGGTAGTTAAGGATACCATACCGCAGGTACTCGATATTATAAAAAAGATTGATAAAAAGCTGAAAAAGACATTAAAAGACAGAAATATCAGCAAAGAAACCGCCGAAAAAATGATGATAATTCAGGATAAGCGGATTCATATGGCGTATCTTGCCGTGTTCTGTTCAAAATATGTAAACGGCGTGGCAAAAATCCATACCGAAATACTGAAAAATGATGTGTTAAAGGACTGGTATGAGTTATTTCCCGGGAAATTTCAGAACAAGACAAACGGAATTACACAGCGGCGTTGGCTTCTTTTATGCAACAGGGAGTTGTCCGCCCTTATTACGGAACTTTTGGGAACAGACGATTGGATAACCGACTTAACAAGACTTAAAGAGCTTGAACGCTTTGCCGACGATGATAATGTTCTTGACCGATTTATTCAAATAAAAGAAACAAAGAAAAAACAGCTTGCCGATTATATCCGTCTGCATGACGGCGTGATAATTGATACAGAAAGTATTTTTGATATTCAGATTAAACGCCTTCATGAGTATAAACGCCAGCTTTTGAACGCTTTGGCAATTCTAGAGCTTTATTTTGAGATAAAAGAGGGAACGCTTAAAGATTTCACTCCCACAACATTTATTTTCGGCGCAAAATCAGCTCCGGGATATGCACGGGCAAAAGGTATTATAAAGCTTATAAACGAAGTTGCAAAGCTTGTTGAAAAGGATAAAACAGTTTCAAAGTATATCAAGGTTGTATTTATTAAAAACTACAATGTTTCCTATGCGGAAAAGCTTGTTGCGGCGGCTGATGTGAGTGAGCAGATTTCAACAGCGGGAACGGAAGCCAGCGGAACGGGCAATATGAAGCTTATGCTTAACGGTGCCGTTACCTTGGGAACATATGACGGCGCAAACATTGAAATTGTAGAAGAAGCAGGCGATGAGAACAACTTTATTTTCGGCGCAAGAGTAGAGGACATTGAAAAAGTCAAAGATTACTATTCAGCCGAAAATCTATATGAAAACGATGAAAAAATCCACCGTGTGCTTGACGCCTTAACAGACGGAACGCTCAAAGACGGTAGAACAAAGATATTTAAAGAGCTTTATGATTCAATCATAAAAGGCGCATCGTGGCACTCTCCCGACCAATACTATTTACTTCTTGATTTCAATGATTACCTCGAAGAAAAAATCAAGGTAAATCAAGCCTTCAAAAATAAACGGGAGTTTTATAAAAAGTGCTGGCTTAATATGTGTAACGCAGGCAAGTTTTCTTCCGATAGAACAATTGCCGAGTATGCAAAAGACATCTGGCATATATAAAAACAGACAAAGACGGACTTCGGTCCGTCTTTTATTGTCACCTTTTTTACAATTTGAGTTGACAATTTAAAAATTGCTTATATAATATCATTGGTGATGGGAATGACGGTAAAAAAACAGGTTTTAAAAATACTTGAAAACAACCGAGATTGCTATATCTCCGGAAACGATATTGCCAAAGAACTATTTGTAAGCAGAAATGCGGTGTGGAAAGCCGTAAATGCGCTGAAAAATGACGGTTATATCATAAATTCCGTTACAAATAAGGGATATATGCTGTCAATGGAAACAGATATTGTATCTGCTGAAAGTATAGGCAAATATTTGAAATACAACCTTGATGTTACTGTGCTTTCAGAGATAGATTCAACAAACAATTATCTCAAAAAACTCGCGTCTGACGGCGAGAAGGAGGGTAAGCTTGTTGTAGCCAGTAAGCAGACTAAGGGTAAGGGCAGAATGGGCAGAAGCTTTTATTCGCCCGATAACACGGGAATATACTTTTCGTTGTTGTTGAGACCGAAATATTCTGCTGAAAAATCGCTGTTTTTAACAGTTATGGCGGCGGTTGCCGTTGCGGAAACAGCGATGGTTTATTCCGATGCAGATATAAAGATTAAATGGGTTAACGATGTTTATGCAAACGGTAAAAAGCTGTGCGGAATACTGACAGAGGGCTCTGTAAGCCTTGAAAATAACGGACTTGATTATGCAGTCATCGGTATAGGCGTGAATGTAACCGAGCCCGAGGGCGGATTTCCCGATGACATCAAAAATACTGCAACTGCCGTTTTCCCGGGAAACAGAGCACCGGGTGACGCTAAAAGCCGAATTGCAGGCGAGGTAATAAACCGTATTCTTGATATGTATTACGGTAAGGATACCGATTATATCAGCCGCTATCAAAAAATGTCTTTTCTTGACGGTAAAGCGGTTAATATATTAAATTCCGACAGCGTTGAGCCTGCCGTTGTCATAAGAATTGACGAAAACTGCGGGCTTGTTGTCAAAAAAGAAAACGGGGAGATAAAAACATTATCTTCCGGAGATGTGAGCGTGAGGTTAAAATGAAAAGAAAGAAACTGATTTTTGATATTGCTTTGGCAGGGCTTTTCTGCACTTTGATTTGTGTGGGAGCATTTATTAAAATTCCCATACCTAATTTGCCGATTACAATGCAGGTGTTCTTTGTGCTTTTGGCAGGCCTTGTATTAGAGCCGAAAACCGCATTTTTTGCGTCCTTTGCTTATATGTTTTTAGGACTTGTCGGTTTGCCGATTTTTACGGGCGGCGGCGGAATAGGATATGTGTTTATTCCAAGCTTTGGTTTTATTATCGGTTTTGTGACTGCGGCTACCGTTATGAGCCTTATATTACATAAAGCAAAAAAACAGCCGCTTTGGCTTTTATCACTTGTTGCCTTGGCGGGAATTATAATTATTTATCTTGTAGGCATACCGTATTTTGCTTTGATTACAAACGGATATAAGGGCGGCGATAAATCTGCAATATGGTTTATTCAGGCACTGCTTGTACCGTTTATTCCGAAAGAGATTATATCGACTGTGGCGGCAATTATTGTGTCCTATAAATTAAGACCTCTGCTTGCTAAAATAAAATAACTATTATAAGAAACGGCTGTTACCTTGATTTAAGTAACAGCCGTTTTTTAATCATATTGTTTGATAAATGAGTTTTTGTTCGCCCGGTTTTTCATTGCCGAATGTTAAGGCATCTCTAAAAAGCTTTTCAGCGTTTTTCAACCGTTCGTCCGAGTCAGCATACAAAGCCGCGATTGCTTCTCCTTTTTCCACATAATCTCCCGTTTTTTTGAAAAGGATTATTCCTGCGCCGAAGTCGATTTTATCTTCCTTTTTTTCTCTGCCTGCGCCAAGCAAAACAGCGCTCTCACCGATTAGGCGCGAATCGGTTTTTATAATGTATCCCTCGTGTTCCGATAAAACATCAAAACGCTTTGACGATACAGGCAACAGAGATGTGTCGTCAAGCACTGAAATGTCGCCGCCCTGAGCTGAAACAAGCTCTTTGAATTTATTGAATGCCGAACCGTCGGCCAATGCGTTTTCGGCTTTTTTATATGCTTTTTCATATGCCCAATCATAAGAAATACTTAAAATTGTAGCGGAAAGAGCAAGGCACAGTTCACGCAGATTATCGTCACCCTCATTGTTTAATATATCCACAGCCTCTTTTATTTCAAATGAGTTTCCTATGTGAGTGCCGAGAGGAATATCCATATTTGTTATAACCGCCGCCGTATTCCTGCCGCATTTTTTGCCTATTTTAACCATAAGCTCGGCAAGCTTAACGGCTGATTGTTTGTCTTTCATAAATGCGCCGCTTCCGCATTTAACATCGAGTACAATATTTTTAGCTCCTGCTGCAATTTTCTTGCTCATAATGCTTGAAGCAATCAGGGAAATGTTGTCAACAGTTGCAGTAACATCACGCAGAGCATATATTTTTTTGTCCGCAGGGGCAAGGTTTCCCGTTTGCCCGATAAGAGCAATTCCTATGCGGTTTACCTGATTTAAAAATTCTTCTTTATCAATGCTTACTCTGTATCCGGGTATGCTTTCAAGCTTGTCAACGGTACCGCCCGTATGACCTAACCCTCTGCCGCTCATTTTTGCCATTTTAACGCCCAAAGAGGCGCAAACGGGAGCAACGATAAGTGAGGTTTTGTCCCCGACGCCGCCCGTTGAGTGCTTGTCGGCTGTCTGCCCTTTTATTTGCGATAAATCCAGTACATCGCCGGAATGAGCCATACAGTCAGTCAGCGTAACGGTTTCTTCCTCGTCCATACCGTTAATAAAAATGGCCATAAGCAAAGCCGCTGCCTGATAATCTTTAATTCTGTCTGCGGTAAATTCCTTTACAAAAAACTCTATTTCTTCGCGTGACAGCTTTTTGCCGTCACGCTTTTTTTCAATTATGTCATAAATTCTCATAAACTTACCTCAAATTATCTTGACCGAATGAACAGGGGAGAAGCTCTATAAGCTTGTATTCCCTAATATCTTCGGGACTTTTTGCAACATATACGGTGAAATCGGACTCACAAAATTCGGATAACACCTGCCTGCAAATGCCGCATGGAGTTGCGTAATCCTCAATTACACCGTTTTTTCCGCCTATAATCATTATTGATACAAAATCTCTTTCACCGTCGGCAACAGCCGAAAAAACGGCAGTTCTTTCCGCACAACAACCTGCGGGATATGAAGCATTTTCCACATTACAGCCCGTGTATATTCTACCGTTTTTGCCAAGGAGTGCCGCTCCCACAAAATATCCCGAATACGGCGCATATGCATTTTTCATTGCGCTTTCTGCGGCATAATACAACTCTTTTTCCGTCATTTCAATCACCTTGTATTTCAAAATTATCCAAGATAACATTACTGATATGATTGTAACCGTTTAAAACGCCTAAATTCTGCGGCTCAATGCCTTTTGAATACATAAGCAGAGGAACACGCTCACGGGTGTGGTCCGTTCCGCCGTAAGCAGGGTCGCATCCGTGGTCGGCCGTAATTATCAACATATCGCTTTCCTTCATATGGTTTATAAAACCATTAAGCCAACTGTCGAATTCTGAAATCGCCTTTGCATAACCGTCAACATCACGCCTGTGCCCGTACAGCATATCAAAATCAACAAGATTTACAAAGCAAAGACCTTTAAAATCCTTTTCAAGCATTTTGCGGGTTATATTCATACCCTCCGCATTGGAATGTGAGGGAATTTCCTCCGTTATTCCCCTGTGGGCAAAAATATCTGCTATTTTGCCTACCGAAATCACATCGTACCCGTTGGATTTTAATTTATCAAGCATTGTTTCGGAAGGCGGTTCAACGGAAAAATCATGTCTGTCGGCTGTACGCACAAATGGGTGGTTTCCGTTAAACGGTCTTGCGATTACTCTGCCTACCGCATATTTTCCAACAAGGATTTTTCTTGCAATTCTGCAATATTCGTAAAGTTTTTCGAGAGGTACAATATCCGTGTGCGCCGCAATTTGGAAAACACTGTCTGCCGAGGTGTAAACAATAAGTTTTCCTGTTTTTAAATGCTCTTCGCCGTAATCAGCAATAACCTTTGTGCCTGAATAGGGCTTGTTGCAAAGTACTCCGCAGCCCGTTTGTTTTTCAAATTCCTTTATCACTTCATCGGGAAATCCATGGGGAAAAGTGGGCATGGGCTCTTTTGAGATAATACCCGCAATTTCAAAATGACCTGTTGTGGTATCTTTGCCTGCCGAAAGCTCTGTAATTGCTCCGTATTTACCTAACGGCGATTTGACTTTATTAAGATAATCAACAGTATCTATATTGCATAAGCCCAAATTTTTCATACTGTCAATTTTGAAAAAAGGGGAGTACGATATACTTTTAAGAGTGTTTGCACCCGTATCATTGAACCTATCGGCATCGGGAGCGTTGCCTATACCGAAACTGTCAAGCACAGTCAGAAAAATCCGTCTGTATTTCATCAATAACCGCCGCTTTCTTCGTTCTTAACTATTTTTACAATTCTGCTTGTGCCAAGTCTGTCTGCACCGAGCTTAATGAATTCCTCGGCATCTTCAATAGAAGATATGCCGCCTGCGGCTTTAATTTTTTTGCCGTTGGTAACATGCTTTGCAAACAGCTCAATATCTGCCTTTGTTGCTCCGCCTGTTGAAAATCCTGTGGAGGTTTTTATATAATCTGCATCTGAGACGGAAACAATTTCGCACATCTTGATTTTTTCTTCGTCAGTTAAAAGACAAGTTTCAATAATAACCTTTAAAAGCTTGCCACGGCACGCTTTTTTAATTGCGTTTATCTCATTGAAAATATCATCATATCTTTTTCCTTTAAGCCAACCTATATTTATAACCACATCAATTTCGTCCGCACCGTTTGATACAGCGTCAGACGCTTCAAAGCACTTTGTTTCGGTTGTTGAATATCCGTTAGGAAAACCGATAACTGTGCATATTTTTACCTTATCACCAACATATTCTTTGGCTTCCTTAACATAACAGGCGGGAATACACACCGATGCAGTACCGTATTTTACGCCGTCGTCGCATATTCCGTAAATATCTTTAATATCTGCTGTCTGTGCTAAAAGAGTGTGGTCAACTTTTGAAAGTATATCGTTAATATCCATTTTTTAACCTCCGCAAGAACTGCATTTAGTATATCCGTTTTTCAAATATTCCTGCAATTCGCTGTCTGTAAGCTGAACAATTTGCTTATTTTCCTCGTTCATTCTATCTACAAAGGAACAGTCATACTTATGTATCTTTTTACTGCTTTTGTTAATCACATATGTAGTTTTAGCCGCATTGTTTACAGTAGTGGATTTAGTATCGGAAACAGTTGTTTTTGCCTCTGTAACGGCTTGGGATGAAGACTGAACCGTATTGCTCGACGGCTTTTCGCTGTTGTCAACGGTGCTTTCCTGCGTTTGTGATTCGCTCTCTGTTGTACCGTCTTCTTCAAACATCGGGATAATATCCTCAATACTTTTGGTGGTTTCTGTAAACACATCAAAAGATGAGTTCGCGTTTCGCGTTTGATATTCTATGGAATTAGTTCCGTTTTCCGCAATACGTTGTAAATAAGTATTGGTTTTCGATATTTTAACTACAAGTACGGTAAGTAAAACGCAAATTGCGAAAAAATATATGGGAACCCGTTTGAGAGCGGCTTCACTTGTTGTAATTTTTTTGAAAAATTCAGTCAGTTTATTATCCTTCATTATTACACCTCACACTATATTTTATCACTTTTTTTTATTATTTTCAATATCAATAACAATTTGTCCTTATAATGAATAAAATAAATTGAGTGAATACTCAAAATAAAATTAAGGAGATTTGCAAATGGAAGAAAAAGTATGCAAATGCATTTGTGAGGATTTGCCTAAGCTGCCGTGCGACATGACGGTGACAATGGCATATGTTCCTTTTCAGACAGAACTTTTAACCTACACATGTGCAGAGGCTTTAAATAACGGAACACTTTTCCCGGAACTTGATAAAAAATTCTACGGAGGTATGTGCTGTGGATAAATGTAAACTTTTAAGAGAACTTTCAAGCGCGCAGTTTGCCGCATGGGAACTTCATCTTTATCTTGATACCCATAAATGCGATGAAAAAGCGGCGGAAATGCACAGAAAATATTCTGACAGAGCGGCAGAACTTGCGGAAGAATATGAAGAGCGTTTCGGACCTCTTACACACAATACCGAAAGCGGCGCTCAATGGCTTAAAAATCCGTGGCCGTGGGAATATAAGGAGTGTGATTGCTGATGTTTCAATATGAGAAGAAATTACAGTATCCCGTAAAAATCAAAAACCCCAATCCGAGATATGCACAAATCATTATTTCACAGTACGGCGGTCCCGACGGTGAACTCGGTGCATCACTTCGCTATCTTTCACAGCGGTATTCAATGCCTTTTGCGGAGCTTAAAGGATTGCTTACTGATATAGGTACGGAAGAACTCGGGCATCTCGAAATGATTGGCGCAATTGTGTACCAGCTCACAAGAAATCTTACTATTGACGAGATTAAAAAATCAGGCTTTGATACCTACTTTGTTGACCATACCACAGGAGTATATCCTCTTGCCGCAAGCGGCATGCCTTTTACGGCAACATATTTGCAGTCAAAGGGCGATGTGATTACCGATTTGCATGAGGATTTGGCGGCAGAGCAAAAGGCGAGAACCACCTACGACAATATCCTGCGTCTTGTAGATGACCCCGATGTCCGCGACCCGATAAAATTCTTGCGTGAACGGGAAATTGTGCACTACCAAAGATTCGGCGAAGGCTTACAGATAGCAACGGATAAGCTTGACAGCAAGAATTTCTATGCCTTTAACCCAAGCTTTGATAAGCATTGTATGAAAAATATGAATAATAACAGAAAAAACAGATAAAACCAAAATTAAAACCAAGGTTGTTCGACTTTCCCTGAACAGCCTTGGTTTAGTTTTTGGTTATTATGTTTTGAATTAAATATTGCTACGCAATATGAAATAATCCTAACGGATTATGAAATTTTCTGCTTGCGCAGAAAATGAAATAAAATAAATCCCCATACACCGCAGTGTATTTCATAGCGTCAGCTATTTCATATGCAGCAGGCATATTTCACAAATCCCGTAAGGGATTTATTTCATTGAAAAAAGCACGCTTTCGCGTGCTTTTTTCTTGGCGGAGAGCAAGGGATTCGAACCCTCGAAGCCGTTTTGGCGGCTTACACGATTTCCAATCGTGCTCCTTCGACCAGCTCGGACAACTCTCCTCGTCAACAGTTCAATATTATATATGATACTTTTGATAAAATCAAGTGCTTTTTTCTATCTTTCTGATTATTTTTGAAATTATACCGTTAAAGCCAATAGTTTATGTGCTTGACATAGTTTTTTCAGATTGATATAATTATCTAAAATAGCTTTTGGGAGTGATTGAAATAAGTAAGAAAATTAAATTATCTTTGGTCGTTCCGTGCTATAATGAACAGGATAATGTAAAATTATTGTATTCTGCCTGTAAAGATGTTTTTTCGGATAAACTTGAAAATTTTGAAGTTATTTTTGTCAATGACGGAAGCCGAGATAATACATGGAAAGAACTGAAAGAGCTTTATCAAAACGAGAATAATATAAAGCTTGTTAATTTCTCACGAAATTTCGGTAAAGAAGCGGCGATGTATGCCGGACTTCAAAAGGCTGTGGGCGATTATGTGACAATAATTGACGCTGATTTACAGCAACGCCCCGAAACTGTTTTGGAAATGGTTGAATTTCTCGATAACAACGATGATTTTGACTGTGTTGTGGCTTATCAAGACGAAAGAAAAGAGGGTAAACTTCTGTCTTTCTATAAGAAGTGTTTTTATAAACTTATAAACGCCGTTTGCGAAATTGATTTCCGCTCAGGCGCCAGCGATTTCCGCACGTTCAGGCACAATATGGTTGAGTCAATATTGGAAATGAAAGAATATTTCAGATTTTCCAAAGGAATTTTCTCGTGGGTAGGGTATAATGTTCACTATATGCCGTATATCGCCGAGGAAAGAAACGCTGGTAAAACCTCTTGGTCTTTCAGAAAGCTTTTTAAATATGCCATGGAGGGCATACTTGCATTTACCACGTTCCCGTTGAAACTTGCAACTTATGCAGGCGGTATATGCTCTTTTCTTTCTTTGCTTTACATGGTTGTGGTTATAATTCAAAAGCTTGCATTCGGAATTGATATTCCGGGTTATCCCACTTTAATTGTTCTTATTCTGTTTATCGGCGGAATACAAATGATTTTGTTGGGTATTATCGGCTTGTATATTTCTAAAATGTATATCGAGGGAAAACGCCGCCCGATTTATATTGCAAAAGAATATCTTGATTCTGTGGAGAGAAAAGATGATTGATTTAATTAAAAAGTATAAGGAAATAATCCTTTATGTCATATTCGGAGCCGCAACAACGGCAATAAATTGGATTGTATATACAGTTTGCATAAAAGTTTTTTCTCTTGAAATGACTTTAAGCAATGCCCTTGCGTGGATAATTGCAGTCCTTTTTGCTTTTGTTACAAATAAAGTATTTGTGTTTGAAAGTAAAGATAAATCTATTGTTACTATACTTAAAGAAGGCGTGTCGTTTTTTGGTTCAAGGGTAGCCACCGGTGTGCTGGAAATCTTTTTGCCCACATTGCTTTTTAAAATCGGCTTAGATCAAAGCTTTTTGGGTATAGACGGATTTTGGGCAAAGGCTTTTGTAAGTGTATTAGTAATTATATTGAATTATGTTTTCAGCAAATTGATTGTTTTCAGAAAAAAGAAATAACTTACAACGCAAAACCTCCTTGCATTACTGCGAGGAGGTTTTTGACTGTTTGTGTGCTGCAAACGAATATTCTGTTATGTGCGGTTAGATGCCGAATTTTGCAAATGGGATAATTTCGGCATTTAACTTTTTTACCCAAAATAGGTTCATTTGGTACGGAATATGACTTTGCATAGTAATTATGGAGATTTGATTAACTCTCAAAATGGAAAATTCGTCACATTCATCAATGACTAATTCATAGGTGACATTAGAACCAAACCCTTTAAATTGTATTTCATCGGTATTTTCATCAAAAGTATAATCTAACTCGTCCAAAACATTTTTAACCGATAGTTGCTCATATATTTGAGTTTTTGTTAAGGAAGTTTTATAGACAAACTTTCTCATAGTAAAATCAAAGTTTACAATATTACCTGTTGCGTCTTTATGCTTTTTATATATTGGAATAACAATCATTAAAACCAGTGATAACAGAAAAATAAAAAACAGCACAATAAGAAATATGTTTTTCATATCATCACCACCTATATGTATTATAGCATAATAAAATGTCAGAAGCAATGATGTACTATACATCAGCAAATATAGTTTTAATTTGTTTTGAGCTGTTTCACTTTTTCACTATTCACTATTACTTATTACTTCCAAAAATCCCGAATGTTCGGACGAGTGAAGAGTGAATAGTGAAGAGGTAAAAAGTAAAAATCCCGAACGCTGACGCATTCGGGATTTTTGGTGCGGGTAGCAGGGGTCGAACCTGTACACCTCTCGACACAAGATCCTAATGCTATCGTCGTCTGGGTGAATGCAGTTATTCATTATTTTATTATGTTGCCAAGCATGAATATAAAGTTGGTTGACGAAGGAAAGTGAATGAGATATACTGTAAAAAAGAAGGGGGTAAAAGAATGAATAAGTTCAGATTTGCGATTATGGGTGCTGCGAACATTGCTAATAAGTTTTGCTGTGCGGTGAATTTGTTGGAGAATTGTGAGGTTGTGGCTGTTTCCAGCAAATCTATGGAGCGAGCTCAGGCATTTGCGGATAAAAATGATTTGCATGCAGCTTATGATGATTATGAAGAGATGTTGATCAAAGAAAAGCCTGACTGTGTATATATTGCGGTAACGGTGAACGATCATTTTCGATTATGCATGTTATGCATGGATTATAATGTGCCTGTTATCTGTGAGAAAGCCATGTTTATGAATGGAAGAGAGGCAGAAATAGTATTCAAACGTTCAAAAGAGCAACGGATATTTGTGATGGAAGCTACTTGGAGCCGTTATTTGCCGGCGATTCGACAAGCGAAAGCTTGGATTGAAGAAGGAATGATTGGAGAAGTTCGTTTTTTAGAAGCAAGTATTGGATTTGTGGCACCTGCCAGTGATGACAATCGTTATTATAATCCTGCACTTGGAGGGGGTGCTGCCAGAGATATTACCATATATGCCTATGAACTGGCACGGATGATGGTAGATAAACCTTTTGGTGAAATGAAGATTCAGACCGTTTGGGGTAAAACCGGTGTTGATCTGACAGAACAAATTTTGATTCGGTGTGAGGATATATTGGTCTCCTTGATAACAAGTTTTATGATAAAACTGGATGAGACTATGGTCATATATGGCGATAATGGGAAAATTGTGATACCTAAACCTCATATGGCTTCTCAAGCGATATTATATGATGAAAAAGATAATACGGTAGAACATTTTAAGGATGAACAAACACAAAATGGTTTTGTATATGAAATTAGAGATTGTATAGAATGTATTCACAGAGGTGAAATTGAAAGTAAAGTCGTCCCCCACACATTGACGTTGGATTGTGCTAGATTGTTTGATATGATTACATTGCCGGACAAAACAAAAAGCAAGCCGTAAAAAGCTTGCTTTTTGTGGTGCGGGCAGCAGGGGTCGACCGTCTGCTGCGGCTTCGCCTTGCATACTATTCGTTCGGTGACCCAAATTCTTGCGAATTTCGGTACCCACCTCACGCTTTTTGCTAAAAATGATTCACTGAATCATTTTCTTAACGCAAAAACCTTCGCAGGTTCGACCCCCTGCAAATAAAAAGTAGTCCCGACGAAAGTCGAAACTACTTTTTGGTGCGGGTAGCAGGGGTCGAACCTGTACACCTCTCGGCACAAGATCCTAAATCTTGCGTGTCTGCCAATTCCACCATACCCGCGTATAACGATATTTCAAACGTTTATTTTAACAGATTTCTTCTTTCAATTTCCTCGCGGATTTCGGAAGCAGTCATCCCGGACTCTTCGATGGCAGTATTCAGATAAGACTCTGAAGACCGCTCAACCTTATCAGTTCCAAAAGAATACGGAAAGCCGAGCAGTTTATTTGTTGCTGCATAGAAATTGTTCCAAGACCGATGTGATTTTTGTTTTATTGTAATTACTATGTCAAACCGATTATCCATAATCATTTCACACTCCAAAATACTTTCATAAGGTGAAAGCACCTAAATCTTGCGTGTCTGCCAATTCCACCATACCCGCGTATATTTCTTTTGAATTATAACAAAAAAATTCTTCGTTTTCAATAGACAAATTTATAAATCTGTTATAAAATAAATATATTGAGTGTATTGGAGGAATTTGTATGGGTTTTTTGAAGACAAGATGGACTGACGGTGTTGACAAAAACAATCCGTTGCCTGAATATCCACGCCCTCAGCTTGAGAGAACGGAGTGGATGTCTTTAAACGGAATATATGAATATGCAATTAAATCGGCAGGATGTGAATGGGCGGAGGAGTTTGACGGAGAAATTGTTGTTCCCTTTGCAGTTGAATCCATGCTTTCAGGCGTTCAGAAGCCGCTTATGCCCAATCAGAGATTATGGTATAAAAAGACTTTCACTATACCCGATGAAATGAAAAATAAGCATATAATCCTCAATTTTGCGGCTGTTGATTGGCAATGCAAGGTTTTTGTTAACAAAGCCCTTGCAGGGACACATTCGGGCGGTTATTGCTCATTTTCCTTTGATATTACAAGCTTCTTGACAGACGGCGAAAACGAACTCATTGTATGTGTTTATGACCCGACAGAAAAGGGCTGGCAGCAAAGAGGCAAGCAGGTGCTGAATACCCACGGCTTTTGGTACACAGCAACATCCGGTATATGGCAGAGCGTATGGATTGAGGCTGTGAATGAATGTCATATAACAAAACTCAGAATGATTCCCGATATTGACGAAAAACTTTTAAAAATTAAAACTTTTGCTACTGATGAAAATTGCGAAGTAAAGGTTACCGTGTACGATAACGGCGAAAACATTTCCGAAAATACCATTTCTCTCGACGGTGAAATTAAGTTTGATAAAATCAAGCTTTGGTCGCCTGAGTCGCCGTTCCTGTATGATTTAAAGCTTGAACTTTTGAAGGACGGTAAAACGGTTGATACGGTAAAAAGCTATGTGGGTATGCGAAAATACTCAATAGAAAAGGATAAATACGGCGTACCCAGATTTTTCCTTAACAATGAGCCTTATTTTCAAAGGGGACTTCTTGACCAGGGCTATTGGTCGGACGGCGGCATGACGCCTCCCTGTGATGAAGCAATGATTTACGATATTCAGACAATGAAACGGTTAGGCTTCAATATGCTGAGAAAACATATTAAGGTTGAACTTGACCGTTGGTATTATCACTGCGACCGCTTGGGGATGCTTGTGTGGCAGGATATGGTAAGCGGCGGCGAATATATCGGCACTCTTGTTGCAGGCGTTCTGCCGTTGTTGCATATCAAGGTGAATGACAGTAATTACAAAACCTTTAAGCGCACTGAAAAGAAATGGCGAGATGATTATAAGCGTGAGCTTAATGAAATGCTCAATCAGTTGTTTAATCACACATCAATTTGCTGTTGGGTACCCTTTAATGAGGGTTGGGGGCAGTTTGACTCGGCAAAAATTGCAACAAGTGTTAAAAATTTCGACCCCACACGCCTTGTTGACCACGCAAGCGGATGGTATGACCATGGCGCAGGGGACTTCAACAGTATGCATAAGTATGTTTTGCCGGTTCATATGCCTAAAACCGATAACAGAATTTTTGCTTTGACCGAATTCGGCGGTTACAGCAGAATTGTCAGCGACCATACTTGGGACGAGCGCAAAAGCTTCGGTTATATGATGTATAAGTATAAAGACAAATTGACCGCTGCATATAAAAAGCTTCACGAAAAGCAGATAATTCCCTTAATTGACAGGGGATTGAGCGTTACAATTTATACTCAGGTCAGCGATGTGGAAAACGAAGTTAACGGGATACTCACATACGACCGTGAGCATATAAAAATGGACGAAGAGGTTATTATCGAAATTAACAAGAAGTTGGATTTTGTAAAATGAGTATGAAAAGTGCATCAAAACAAAAATTACGGTTACTGTATATTATAGATATTCTCAGTAAAAAATCAGATGAGGAGCATCCGTTGTCAGCATTTGATATTATTGATTATCTCAACAATGATTACGGTATTGCCTGCGAAAGAAAAACGGTATATGATTCAATCGACTGCCTTATTGAATACGGCTACGATATTATTAAATCCAAGTCGCCGAGAGGGTATTTTATGGCGTCAAACCGCTTTGAAATTCCCGAATTACGTTTAATGATTGATGCAGTTCAGGCGGCGGATTTCATTTCCGCCAAAAAGACAAAAATGCTTTTGGAAAAGTTTTCGGCTTTTACAAGCGAATATAACTATAAGCGTATTTTAAAACAGGTCTATATTGACAACCGTAACAAGTGCGCCAATGAGAATATCTTTTATATCATTGATGAACTCAACAATGCTGTTGTAAAAAAGCTTCAGGTTGAAGTGGTTTACCGCAGAAGAAAGGTATCTGACAGCGGCAAGGCTGTTTTTGAAGAAAAGAGTATGACTGTCAATCCTTATGCGCTCCTTTGGTCAAACGACCACTATTATCTCGTGGGAAATTACAGTAAATACGATAATCTTATTCATTTGCGTATTGACAGATTAAAAAGTGTAACCGTTACCGATGTGCCTGCACGGCATTTTTCCGAGGTTTCGCCTTACAGAACATCTTTTGATGTTGCCGATTATGCCAATAAGCATCTTTCAATGTTTTCCGGGGATATTAAGCCCGTGGAACTTATATGTAATAATGAAATCATTGAAGAATTTATAGACAAATTCGGTGAAAAATGTTATATGCGCCCTTATGATGAAAAAACTTTCCTTACAAAGGTCGATACAGCGGTGACCGACGGCCTTGTTTCTTGGATTATGCAGTACGGAAATAATGTAAAGGTAAAGGCACCGAAAGAACTTAAAAATATGATAATTGACAAAACTAATTCCATTTTGGACTTATATAATCAGTAAAAATGATATTTTTTTAACAAATCTGTTCTTTACTCTTGAAAAATGCTTAACAGTAGTATAAAATATATTACGGTAAATTTATAAAAACAATTGAAAGGATGTATTTCAATGAGCAGTGCATTAAACAAAAAGACTGTTGAAGACCTTCAGGTTAAGGGTAAAAAAGTCCTTGTCCGTTGCGACTTCAATGTAAAAATGGAAAACGGGGTAATCACAAGCGATAAGAGAATTGTCGCTTCATTGCCCACAATCAAATATCTTATTGATAACGGCGCAAAGGTTATTCTTTGCTCTCACCTTGGTCGTCCTAAGGGCGAAGTTAATCCCGAGTTTTCAATGAAGCCCGTTGCGGCAAGACTTTCCGAGCTTCTCGGTCAGGAAGTTAAAATGGCTGACGATGTTGTAGGTGAAAGCGCAAAGAAACTCGCCGCAGAGCTTAAAGACGGCGAAGTACTTTTGCTTGAAAATGTTCGTTTTGAGCCCGGTGAAACTAAAAATGATGTTGAGCTTTCCAAGAAGTTCGCCGCTCTTGCAGATTTGTATGTAAACGATGCGTTCGGTTCTGCACACAGAGCACATTCCTCAACAACAGGCGTTGCAGAATTCCTTCCTGCGGCTTGCGGTTATCTTATTCAGAAAGAAATTCAGTTTATCGGCGGCGCGCTTGAAAATCCGAAGAGACCCCTTGTTGCTATCCTCGGCGGTGCAAAAGTTTCCGATAAAATCGGCGTTATCACCAACTTGATTGATAAGTGCGATACTTTAATTATCGGCGGCGGTATGGCCTATACATTTATGAAGGCTTTGGGCCACAGCATCGGTGATTCTCTTTTAGAAGCTGACAAAATAGAGCTTGCTTCCGAAATGATGAAAAAAGCAGAGGAAAAAGGCGTTAAGTTCTTAATTCCCGTTGACAATAAGGTCGGCAGAGAATATAAGGCAGATACAGAGGCAATGGTTGTTAACTCCGACGAAATCCCCGACGGTTGGATGGGACTTGACATCGGACCGAGAACACAGGAAATATTTGCAGACGCTGTTAAAGATGCAGGCACCGTTATTTGGAACGGACCTATGGGCGTTTCCGAGTGGGAGAACTTTGCTTCCGGAACTGTTGCAGTTGCAACTGCTATTGCAAACAGCGGAGCAATTTCCATCATCGGCGGCGGCGACTCTGCGGCGGCTATTCAGAAGTTGGGCTTTGCCGATAAGATGTCTCACATCTCCACAGGCGGCGGCGCATCCCTTGAATACCTTGAGGGTAAAGAACTTCCCGGCATTGCAGCATTGAACGATAAATAAGATAAATAACGGTTACAGGTGGGTATTTGGTACTCACCTGTAAACTTGTAAAGAGGAGTAAAATTTCATGAAAAAAGAACTTCGAAAAGCAGTTATCGCAGGTAACTGGAAAATGAACAAAACCCCGTCCGAGGCAAAGGCCCTTATCGAAGAAATGAAGCATTTGGTTGCAGACGCAAAATGTGATGTTGTACTTTGTGTTCCGTTTATTGACATTCCTGCTGCTGTTGAGGCCGCAAAAGGCTCAAACATCAAAATCGGTGCAGAAAATGTTCATTTCAAAGCATCAGGCGCATATACAGGTGAAGTTTCCGCCGATATGCTCAAAGAAGCAGGCGTTGAATATGTAGTTATCGGTCACAGCGAAAGAAGAACATATTTCGGTGAGACTGACCAAACCGTAAACCTTCGTTCTCTTGCCGCTCTCAATGCAGGCTTGAAAGCGATTATCTGCGTTGGTGAAACTTTGGAGCAGAGAGAACTCGGCTACACCGAAACACTCCTGAAATTCCAGACAAAAATGGCGCTTACCAATGTAACAAAAGAACAACTTAAAAATGTTATCATTGCTTACGAACCTGTTTGGGCAATCGGCACAGGCGTTACTGCAACCGCAGAGCAGGCAGACGAGGGCAACGGCTTTGTCCGTGCCGCGATCGCAGAAGCTTACGGCGCTGATGTTGCAGAAACTGTTACCGTACAGTACGGCGGTTCTATGAACGCAGGCAATGCGGACGAATTGGTTGCAAAAGTAAATGTGGACGGCGGTCTTATCGGCGGCGCTTCTTTAAAAGCTCCTGATTTCGCAAAGATTGTTGCGGCTGCCTCTAAATAATTTTATTTCAAGGTGACATTGATGAAAAAACCTGTTGTTTTATGCATTATGGACGGCTTCGGTTATAATCCGTCCGATTACGGCAACGCCATTGTTGCCGCAAACACACCCCGTCTTGACGAGATTTTCAAGAACAATCCCATGACATATATCGGCGCGTCGGGTATGGATGTTGGTCTTCCCGACGGCCAGATGGGTAACTCCGAGGTTGGGCATACCAATATCGGTGCAGGCCGTGTTGTGTATCAGGAACTCACAAGAATTACAAAGTCCATTCAGGACGGTGACTTCTTCCAAAACGAATCATTCTTAAAGGCAGTTGAAAATTGCAAAGAGAATGACTCTGCACTTCACCTTATCGGGCTTTTGTCCGACGGCGGCGTTCACAGCCACAATACGCATTTGTATGCGCTTTTGGAACTTGCAAAGAAAAACGGTCTTGAAAAAGTATATGTTCACGCCCTTTTGGACGGCAGAGATGTGCCGCCGTCATCAGGTGTTGAATACATCGAGCAGTTAGAGAAAAAAATGTCCGAAATCGGCGTAGGTAAGATTGCTACGGTGATGGGCAGATTTTATGCTATGGACCGTGACAATATGTGGGACAGAGTCGGTATGGCATATAATGCAATGGTCAACCGTGAGGGAATCCCCACCGACAGTGCGTTAGATGCTGTGAAAAAGTCCTATGAAACCATTGACGAAGACGGCAAAAACCTGACCGATGAATTTGTGATGCCCACCGTCGTTTCCGGCGGCGCACCCATTGCGGTGAATGATTCCGTTATCTTCTTTAATTTCCGCCCCGACCGTGCGCGTGAGATTACAAGAACCTTTGTTGACCCGGATTTCAATGGCTTTGAAAGAAAAGCTTTCTTCCCGCTTTACTATGTCTGCATGACGCAGTATGATGCGGAAATGCCCAATGTGGAGATTGCTTTCAAGCCGGAAGCACTCACAAACACCATGGGTGAATACCTTTCAAAACTCGGCAAAACACAGCTTCGTATTGCCGAAACACAGAAATATGCCCATGTGACATTCTTCTATAATGGCGGCGAAGAAAAGACTTATCCGGGTGAGGATAGAATCCTTATTGACTCCCCGAAGATTTCCACCTTTGACTTAAAGCCTGAAATGAGCGCATACGAGGTTTGCGATGCGGCTTGTGAGCAGATTTTAAGCGGTAAATACGATGTTGTAATTCTCAACTATGCAAACTGTGATATGGTTGGGCATACAGGCATTTTTGACGCGGCTGTCAAAGCGGTTGAGGCTGTTGATACCTGCGTAGGCAAGCTTACTGATGCAGTTATGCAGATGGACGGCGTAATTTTGATTACCGCCGACCACGGTAATGCCGATAAGATGTATGAGGACGACGGTTCTCCCTTTACGGCGCACACCACAAATCCCGTTCCGTTGGTTGTTGTCGGCAAAGACTGCAAATTAAAGCAACAGGGCGGCAGACTGTGTGACCTTTCACCCACAATGCTTGATATTATGGGCTTGGAACAGCCGAAAGAAATGACAGGCGTTTCCTTAATAGAAAAATAAACGAACCGTAATACCGGCTAAAATAAAGCTTGTAAAATCGGCACACAGTGAACAAATTGCTGTGTGCCGTATTTTTTTTACGCCCACTGCGCCGTAATAGACAGCTATCGCATAAAAAGTAGTTTCCGTTGAACCCATCATAACTGATGCAACTCTGCCGACATACGAATCGGGCCCGTATTCCGACAATATTGTTTCGTAAACACTTAATGAGCCTCCGCCCGAAATCGGCGACAAAATACAGAGAGGAAGTACCTCATCGGGTATATTCAAAAGCTTAGCGACAGGAGAGAGCACAAACGTTAAAATTTTGATACCGCCTGATGTTTTCAGCATTTCAACTGCCAAAAACAGTGCAGTTAAAGAGGGAAGTATTGAGAGAAATACATCAAATCCTTTCTTTGCGCCCTCTGTAAATGTATTGAATACATCAATTTTTTTGAAAATACCAAATAAAATCACCGCACAAACAAACAGCGGAAGGATATAGTTGGAGACTTTAATCATTTTTAAATACCCTTTCAAAAATTTTGGCTGTCACTATGCCGACAGTTAATGCTGTTACAGATGTAAAAACAGAGGGTAAAATAATTTCAAGGGGATTTTCGGAGTTGTGATTTGCTCTGAGCCCTGCAACCGTTGTAGGTATAATCCGTAATGCAGCAGAGTTCATTACAACAAATAACACCATATTGTTATCAGGTATGGTCTTTTGTTTATTATTATTCGCAAGTCTTTTCATTGCTTCAATTCCAAGGGGAGTCGCAGCATTTGATAATCCCAGCAGATTTGATGATATATTAAGACTGATTGGTAAAAGCGCCTCGTCATCACGCTTAATGCCCTTGAAAATCCTGCATAAAACAGGGGAGAGTAACTTTGCAAATGCTTTTGAAAGTCCCGATTTTTCCGCAACATTCATAATTCCGTTCCATAGGCAAAAAGTTCCCAAAAGGCTTATGCATAAATTTACCGCAGTATTACCGCTGTTGATTATTCCCGTAGAAAGCTCTCCGATATTTCCGTAATATATCGCCGATATGAGAGAAAAAACTATTAAAAAAGTCCATATGTAATTCATCATAAAAATCACCGATAAATTTTATGAAATTATGGTTAGAATAATGTTGATTTTATTAAATCTTTGTTGTATAATAAAGCGAACAAATGTACGAGGTGGATATATGTTTAAACTGGTGAGCAATTATCAGCCCACGGGCGACCAGCCGCAGGCCATAGAAAAGCTTGTAAAGGGTATTGAAAACGGATATAAAGAGCAAACACTTCTGGGCGTTACAGGCTCCGGAAAAACCTTTACCATGGCTAATATTATTGCAAAGCTTAACCGACCCACGCTCGTACTTGCCCATAATAAAACTCTTGCAGGTCAGCTCTGTGCCGAGTTTAAGGAGTTTTTTCCGGAAAATGCTGTTGAGTATTTTGTTTCCTATTATGACTACTATCAGCCCGAAGCATACATTGCCACTACTGATACTTACATTGAAAAGGACTCTGCAATAAACGATGAAATTGATAAACTTCGCCATTCTGCAACCTCTGCTTTGTCCGAGAGGCGCGATGTCATAATAGTTGCAAGTGTTTCTTGCATTTATTCTCTCGGCGACCCTATTGACTATAAAAGTATGGTTATTTCTTTGCGTACAGGTATGGAAAAGAGCCGTGATGAGCTCATAGAAAAGCTTGTCACAATCCAGTATGAGCGAAACGATATTAACTTTATAAGAAACAAATTCAGAGTCAGGGGAGATATTGTTGAAATTTTCCCTGCCTATTCAAATGATACGGCAATAAGAGTTGAATTTTTTGGTGACGAGGTGGACCGTATCAGCGAAATAAACCCGTTGACAGGTGCTGTTAAAAATACAGTATCTCACATCGCCATTTATCCTGCTTCTCACTATGTTGTGTCTCCTGAAAAAATGGAAAGTGCACTTGAACAAATATATGCCGAAATGGAAAAGCAGGTTGCTTCGTTTGAAAAGGCGGGCAAGCTTATTGAGGCGCAAAGAATCCGACAACGCACGGAATATGATATGGAAATGTTACGGGAAACAGGCTTTTGTAAGGGCGTTGAAAACTACTCTGCGATTATGTCCGGCAGGAAACCCGGCGAACCGCCTTTTACACTCCTTGACTATTTTCCCGATGATTATTTGCTTTTTGTTGATGAGTCACATGTTACATTGCCGCAGGTAAGGGGAATGTACGGCGGTGACCGTTCAAGAAAGGATAGCCTCGTTAATTTTGGCTTCCGTCTGCCCTCCGCATATGATAACAGACCGTTGACATTTGATGAATTTTACGGTAAAACAGGTCAAAAAATATTTGTGAGCGCTACTCCGGGACCCTTTGAAAAAGAAAAAAGCGTGCAGATTGCCGAACAGGTTATCCGCCCCACAGGACTTCTCGACCCCGAAATTTCAGTGAGAGGCACAGAGGGACAAATTGACGATTTAATATCTGAAATCAATATAAGAATTGAGAAAAAAGAGCGTGTACTTGTTACAACGCTTACCAAAAAGATGGCGGAAAATCTTACCGAGTTCCTTTCACAGCATGGTATCAAAGTCAGATATATGCATTATGATATTGATACGATTGAGCGAATGGAGCTTATTCGTGATTTGCGGCTGGGTGAATTCGATGTTTTAGTGGGCATTAACCTTTTGCGTGAAGGGCTTGATATTCCCGAAGTGTCGCTGATAGCCATACTTGATGCCGATAAGGAGGGCTTTTTGCGTTCCGAAACCTCACTTGTGCAGATTATCGGCAGAGCGGCGAGAAACGCCAACGGCCAGGTTATTATGTATGCCGATAATGTTACGGATTCGATGGAAAAGGCTATAAGTGAAACATACCGCCGCCGTGAAAAGCAAATTGCGTATAACGAAGAGCACGGAATCGTTCCGCAAACCATTGTTAAAGATGTTCGTGATGTTTTGGAAATTTCAAGTCATGATAAATCCTCAAAACGGAGAATGAGCAGAGAAGAAAAACAAAAGCTTATTATCCGCTTAACCGAGGAGATGAAGGCTGCCGCTAAAATACTTGAATTTGAGCATGCAGCTTATTTGCGTGACAAAATTGAAAAATTAAAATCGGAGAAATAAATAATAATGTTAAAACTTTTTAATGACAGAGGCTTTTGGCGTACTGCATTCAGACTTGCAACACCTATTGCATTGCAAAATATGCTGATAAGTTCCTTTACCCTTGCCGATACATTGTTTGTTAGTCAATTAGGCGATGTATCCCTTTCTGCTGTTGGAATGATGGGACAGTGGGGCTGGCTTCTGAATATGATTCTTATAGGAATAAGCTCAGGCGCATCTGTCTTTGTTGCCCAGTATTGGGGCATTAAAAATATAAAAAGAATAAATATGACCTGTGGAATAGCAGTACTTTCCGCTATCCTTGTATCGGGTATCTTTACAACAGTAAGCCTTGTTTCGCCCGAACTCGTAATAAATATTTTTAATAATAATCCGGCTGTAATTGACGAGGGTAAGCGATATTTGCTTATTGTTTGTGCTTCTTATCCGGCTGTTGCTATAACCAATATCCTTTCATCTGTTTTGCGTTCCGTAGAAAATGTGAAGCTTCCCATGTATGTTTCAGTTCTCACAACGGTTTTAAACATTTTTTTGGATTACGGTATGATTTTCGGGAAATTTGGTTTTCCTGCTATGGGAATCAAGGGAGCTGCACTTGCAACTTCAATTTCGGCCTGGGTTGGAGTTTTGGCAATTCTGACTGTATCAATGATAAAGAAAAACATTCTATATGCACCGATTAAACACACGTTCGGTTTTAGGTTTAAAGATATTAAAGAGTTTTATAAAAAAGCTCTTCCCGTAATATTTAACGAATCAATGTGGGGTGCAGGAACATTTGCTTTTAATATCATATTCGGGCACATGGGATATGAGTATTTTGCTGCCATAACGATTTTGAGAAGCTTTGAAAATATCGCTTTTGTTTTCTTTATCGGGATTTGCAATGCATGCTGTATAATGGTTGGCAAATCTGTGGGAAAAGGTAAAATTGAGCGTGGAGTGCAGGATTCAAAAAGGTTTGTACTGCTTGTTCCCATGCTTGCCTTGATTGTTTCCGTGTTAATTTTTACTTTAAGAGCACAGCTTATCGGCATTTTTAATTTAAACAACAATATTACGCAGGTTACTCTTGACGCGGCAATGACTATAATGGCAATCTATGCCTTTGAGTTTACAATCAGACAGATGCCGTACATTTTAATTGTAGGCGTTTTCCGTTCAGGCGGAGATACCGTAACAGGCGTGAAATTTGACTTATTCTGTCTTTGGTGCCTGTCACTTCCCGCAACATTGATTTCCGTATATTTACTGAAGGTACCGTTTACAGTGGCGTTTGCCGTTATGTATATTTTTGAGGATTACGCAAAAACAATACTGTGTTTAAGATATTATAAATCAATGAAATGGATAAAACCCGTAACCGTTGAGGGTAAAAACGGTTTGAAAGAATTTCTTCGTCAAAAGGATGTTAAAAATGGAGCACAATAAAATAATCGTAAAAGGTGCAAAAGAGAATAATCTAAAAGATGTAAGCGTTGAAATTCCCCGTGATAAGCTTGTTGTTTTTACGGGACTGTCAGGCTCGGGAAAATCTTCACTTGCCTTTGATACTATTTATGCCGAGGGCCAGCGCAGATATATTGAATCCCTTTCATCATATGCAAGAATGTTTTTAGGACAAATGGAAAAGCCCAATGTTGAATCTATTGAGGGG
This sequence comes from Candidatus Fimenecus sp., assembly GCA_051881435.1. Classification (GTDB taxonomy): domain Bacteria; phylum Bacillota; class Clostridia; order Oscillospirales; family Acutalibacteraceae; genus Fimenecus. The sequence continues at coordinate 136,714 of JBJEPW010000009.1, forward strand.
CTTTCTCCCGCCATATCCATTGACCAAAAGACAACCTCGAAAAATCCTCGCTCAACTGTTGGAACGGTTACGGAGATTTACGATTATTTAAGACTTCTCTATGCGCGTATCGGTATTCCTCACTGTCCTGTCTGCGGCAGAGAAATAAAACAGCAGACGGTTGACCAGATTGTTGACTGTGTACTTGAGTTTGCCGAAGGAACAAAATTTCAGGTTTTGTCCCCCGTAATCAGAGGGAAAAAAGGTGAGCATTCAAAAGAAATTGCCAACGCTATGAAAGCCGGCTTTGTCAGAGCAAGAATAGACGGCGAAATAACCGATTTGTCAGATGAAATTAAGCTTTTAAAAACACATAAACATAACATTGATGTAGTTGTTGACAGACTTGTTGTAAAAGAAGGGATCAGAAGCAGACTTGCAGATTCCGTTGAAACAGCAACAAAGCTTTCAGGCGGTAATGTAATAATAGATGTTATCGGCGATTCGGAGCATTTATATTCTCTGAACTATGCTTGCCCTGAACACGGAATCAGCATTGACGAGTTGTCTCCCCGTATGTTTTCTTTTAACAACCCATACGGTGCCTGCCCGAAATGCACGGGATTAGGGACATTTTTAAAGGTTAATCCGGATTTGGTAATTCCAAACAAAAGTCTCTCAATTTCAGAGGGCGCAATCTGTGCCAGCGGTTGGGGAAAAGCCGATAAGGGCTCAATTTCGGAGATGTATTATAATGCTTTGGGTAAGGAATTCGGGTTTACACTTAAAACTCCCATAAAAGATATATCGGAGGAGGGCGTTAACGCCATTCTGTACGGTACAGACCGAAAACTCAAAATGTCCCGCTCAACGCTTTACGGCTCGGGAACATATTTGAGTGAGTTTGAGGGCATTGTAAACAATCTTGAACGCCGATACAGAGAAACAACAAGTGATTGGTCACGGTGGGAAATTGAGCAGGTGATGACTTCAAGCCGCTGTCCCGACTGCGGCGGAACACGGTTAAAGCCCGAAATACTTTCCGTTACGGTGGGAGGCAAAAATATAAGTGAATTTTGCGATATGTCTATTACAGCCGCATTAAAATTCATAGATGAACTCAGTCTTACGGAAAAAGAACAGTTTATCGCAAAGTCTGTTTTGAAAGAGATAAAGGAACGATTGTCGTTCCTTAAAAGTGTGGGATTGGAGTATTTAACCTTGTCACGCTCCTCAGGTACGCTTTCGGGCGGCGAGAGTCAGCGAATAAGGCTTGCAACACAAATAGGCTCTTCCCTTATGGGAGTTGTATATATTCTTGATGAGCCCAGCATCGGTTTGCATCAGCGTGATAACGATAAGCTTTTGGGTACGCTTAAAAACCTGAGAGATTTGGGGAATACTTTAATCGTCGTTGAGCATGATGAGGATACAATGCGTGAAGCCGATTATATTGTGGATATAGGTCCGGGCGCGGGAATTCACGGCGGTGAGGTTGTTTGCGCAGGAACTGTTGACGATATAATAAACTGTAAAGAGTCAATTACGGGAATGTATCTGTCTGGTAAGCGGAAAATACCGGTTCCTGAAAAACGCAGAGCAGGTAACGGTGAATTTATAACTGTTAAGGGTGCGGCGGAAAACAATCTTAAAAATATAGATGTTAAGTTTCCCTTGGGTTGCTTTACCTGCGTAACAGGCGTTTCAGGCTCAGGCAAATCATCACTTGTCAATGAAGTTCTTTATAAAAATCTGGCAAATGAGCTTAATCGCGCAAAAAAGCCCATGGGAAAATTCGACGAAATGACAGGACTTGAAAATCTTGATAAGGTAATAGATATTGACCAGTCTCCAATAGGCAGAACTCCGCGCTCAAACCCTGCAACATATACGGGAGTATTTACCGACATAAGGGAGCTTTTCGCCTCAACGCAGGATGCCAAAATTCGAGGATATAATTCAAGCAGATTTTCCTTTAATGTTAAAGGAGGTCGTTGTGAGGCCTGCCAAGGTGACGGTATTGTAAAAATTGAAATGCACTTTCTTGCCGATGTGTATGTGCCCTGTGAAGTGTGCAAGGGGGCAAGATATAACCGTGAAACTCTTGAAGTTAAGTATAAGGGTAAAAGCATTTATGATGTTCTTGATATGACCTTTGAAGAAGCTTTGGAGTTTTTCGGAAATATTCCGAAAATTAAGCGAAAACTGCAAACTGTTACCGATGTAGGACTCGGTTATGTTAAGCTCGGTCAGTCTGCAACAACCCTTTCAGGCGGTGAAGCACAGCGTGTAAAGCTTTCTACAGAGCTTTCAAAGCGCCCAACGGGAAAAACAGTATATATTCTCGACGAGCCAACCACAGGCTTGCACACGGCAGATGTTCACAAGCTGATTGAAGTATTGCAGCGTCTTGTTGACACAGGCAATACTGTGATTGTTATTGAGCATAATCTTGATGTTATTAAAACAGCGGATTATATCATTGATTTAGGCCCCGAAGGGGGAGACCTGGGCGGTGAGATTGTCGCCTGCGGTACACCCGAAGATGTTGCAAAGTGCGATAAATCTTACACGGGTAAATACCTTAAAAAACTATTATAATCTATTCAACAAAAAAACAGCCGATGCTTTTATTTAAGAGCACCGGCTGTTTTTCTTTAAGATTGTTTATTCCGTATCGTTCGGTTCTTCGTTTATATCCTGTTCAGTATCAAATGTGATAACCGTATCTGAAGCATTTTGGATTATTTCGGCATTTATCTGAGATTGTTTCGCCCTTTTCCAAAGGTTATCTTTTGTTTTCTTAAAGAACAGTAATTTTCTTTCTTTGAAAATGTAAATTAACAGTAAAATGATTGTGAAAATGCAGGAAATCATTATTGAACCTTGAAGGTACGGCAGTTTAAAGGAAAATGTGATTGTATGTTCACCCTCGGGTACGATAACACCTATTAAAGCGTCGGATATTTTGATTATGTTATCACTGTTAATCTTTTTGCCGTCGATATATACATTCCAGCCATCGTCATACGGTATCGAAGTATAAAGGATTTCGTCAGTTTCGGCATTAAAAGTTCCTGAAATCATTGTTTCATTGAATTTATCGTATTCTAATTGTCCTTGACTGAGTTTTTCGTATCCCTCAACAAACTTTTCCTGATTCACTGTAAAGGCTGTAAAATCAACGCTTGCATAGTCAAGAGAGTCTTTTATGGGCAGTTCTATTGAAATTACATCACCGGGCTCATGAACGCCGAGGTCAAGTATATAACCGTCGTTAACATTCATTGATGTGGTTATTCTCGGTGAAAAAATTGTAACAGTTTTTAAATTTCTGGAATTAACATAAATATAAATATTCTCACGTTCTTGTGCCGTAATCTCAATAGTTGCGGAGCCTGCATATTCGGGTGATGTCTTATTCAGCGCAAGCTTTCCCGCCTCAATGCTGTCAGTATCAATGGGCAGAATGTTGCCGTTTATTATTTCGTAGTCATATATTTCATCAAATACATTGTCAACGCCTGTGGAGAGTCTGAAATACTCTTCCTGCGCTTCCACGGGGTTATCGTATGAGGAAGCGTCCCATTGCGCTAATTCAGGCAGAACGGGGTATGCAATACTTAAAGCATACCGGTTTTCATATACAGAGTATTTTCCGTTTGAATCTTTGTAACTATAAAAATCACAGGGCGAAATTAACGAGCCTTTGTCATAAATATATTTTAACGAAAACATTGAATTGTAAACGGGGGTTTGCGGATTGTAGGTAAAGCTGTTGATTTTATTGCCGTAAAGCCCGATGTATTTTTGTAAATTCGCAACTTTTTCATATGCCATTGATGAGAATACCGATATGCCGTTATAATCATACCAACTGGGGTCCATCCGCGCACGGAGATTTGACAATTCCGAGCGATAGAATAAAGTAGGATCGTTATCGTCAATCTTTTTTTGAAGTTGCTTGAAATCATCAAAATCGGAAACATATGATTCTTTTGCTTGGTTGGCCACGTAATGGTCGGTGCTTGCGGTTATCGCTTCTGCCGCAACCGAACACAAAAGCATAATTGAGAGAGCATACGCTTGATTTTTCTTGCTGTTTATTAGGCCCAGAACTATTGAATATAAGAAAACGAATGCTATGCTTATATATACTGTACTGTCGCCGACATTTTTTGAGCCTGTTTTCTGTACTAAAACAATAAATGCGATCATAGCGATTCCAACGCCCAAAAAATGTTTTTTATCATATTCGTCAATATTTTTAAAAGCTTTGTAAGCCAAAGTTATCAAAATGAAGGAATATATGAATGACTGACGGTACGGCAGGTCATTTGGGAAATGAAATCCGTGCCAGAAGAAATTTAAATAATTAAGACTGAAACTGAAATACATTAGAGCGATTAAAATCGCAGAGGCAATTTTTTCATATGAGGAAATTCTCTTTGAAAAGAAATAAAAGGGTATTAAAAAGATTGTCAGCATTCCGCAGTATATATTTGGAAGAACATCATCACCGCTGCTTCTTATGGTGGGTTCAAGGCTTGCAAGGTGATTTGCTAAAAAGTCAAAAATATTAAAATAGAATTTTGTTTCTACGGGGGCAGATCCTGTTGTGGCTGATGATGTCTTTAAAACATGTGCAATTGGAAGTAAAACGCAAAGAAGCATTATACCCACCGAAACAGACGCCAAAGCAAATCTTATACCGCTTTTAAGGAAAAACGAGTTTTTGATTTTGTTAAAAAATCCGCTGTTGTCTAAATATTTCTTCTTTTCTTTTATAGCACTGATTGAGCATACATAGCGGTAAATAAAATAAATACAGGAGAAAATGCAAATCATATAACCAATGTAATAGTTTGAAAAAATTGCCAATGCAAGTGCGATTATATATGTTTTGCATTTTCCGCTGTCTATTATTCTTTCTATTCCAAGTGCAACGAACGGCAAAATGTATAATGCGTCAATCCACATAATATTCCAGTAATACGCAATAAAATATGCACTGAACGCATACAGAACACCGAAAGCGGATATTGCAAATCCGTCGCCTTTTTGTGACTTTTTAAGATAAAAGGTCATCGACATTGCACTGAGAACCGCTTTAATTGCAATCATCGCCGCAACAGCTTCAAAAGTATTTTTATGGCCGAATAAAAGAATTATGAAAGACAAGGGACTGGAAAGATAATTAAAAAAGTTACCGAAAAATGAACTGCCAAGCCCCGTATTCCAAGAGTATATCAAAGATTCACCGGAGGTCAGTCTGTCGTAAAATTCGGAAAACAGAGGACCGTATTGATGATACAAATCCATACGGTACACGGTTCTGTCGCCGAAAGGAATAATATCAAAACAAAAATAAATCAGCAGAATAATAAATAAAGCAATTCCGCCGGAAGCCAATATATATTTATTGTTCTTATAGAAGTTTTTAACCTTATTTGCCATAAAAAACACCTTTCAATATTACTGATTTCAGTATATCACATAGCGTCGTTTATTTCAAGAAAGTTTTGTACTAACAGGGGACAAGTAATCATAATATTTAGCGAGGTGATAAAGTGAACAAAGATGTTATAAATGAATTCAACTATATTATTTCATTTATTTCTCCGAGAATACGGTCGTTTTTAAAAGACTTAAATGAACAACTTATAGTTGAATTGCAGGAAATAAGAATGAGAGCAAACCGTCCCGTTGTGCTTGTTACAAGGTCGGGAAGCAGTTTTTTAACTCAAAATTCAAAATCAACTTTAATTTTGTCAGGTAATTGCGTTACTGCAACTGAAAATGAGATTATTGATACGGTAAACAAAATGTGCGGATATTCAATGCACAGCCATTATGAGGACATACTTAACGGATATATCACGCTGCCTAACGGTTCACGAGTAGGTTTGTGCGGAACGGCTGTCTATGACAAAACAGAAGTAAAATCCGTAAAAGACATCAGCAGCCTGAATATAAGAATCCCACGCTTTGAAAAAGGATGCTCCGATGCTCTGTTTGACTCCGTTTTTTCTGGCGGTATAGAAAGCCTGATTATAGCAGGGGCGCCCTCTTCGGGAAAAACCACCTTGCTTAAAGATATTGCATATCAGCTTTCATCGGGCAGAACCGGTAAGTACTATAAAGTTTGTGTTGTTGATGAACGAAAGGAACTTTTTCCAGCAAAAAACAGCACAGCAGATTTAGGTCCCAATACAGATGTTATCTACGGCTTTCCGAAGCAGACAGGCATATCAATCGCCGTCAGGACAATGTCGCCGGATATAATAATATGCGACGAAATCGGAAACACCGAAGAGGCGGTGAATATTTTTGAGGGGCTGAACAGCGGAGTCCTTTTTTTGCTGAGTGTACACTGCGATTCTCTTGAAGAATTGAGAAACAAGAATTATATTAAAATGTTATTAAAATCCGGAGGTATTAATCGGGTTGTCATACTGTGCGGAAGCTATGCACCGTGCAAAATAGAGCGTATTGTCAATTCCGATGCTGTGCTTTATGAAAAACATTCTGATTCTTTTGATTTCAGTGACAGGGGGCTTTTCGGCAATACTGTGCGCAAGGCTAATTAAAGAGCACACGAGAGCGGTGCGGCAATGTGTTTTGATGATTGATAACATATGTATTTTATTACAGTACAGCGGAATTTCTGTTGAGGAAATATTTAAAAATCTTTCCGTATCGTCAAATTATTGTCTGTTACTGTTTATAAAAGAAATTAACAAAAGGTTAGGTATGCTTATAGAATACGAGAAGGCATATAATGATGTGATTTCGGAAAAAGCATTTACAAAATACCTTGACAGCGAGGATTGCGATTTTATGCGAGGCTTTTTGTCAATGCTCGGGAAGTCTGATTTATCGGGACAACTGATGAATTGCAAAATGTACTCCGAGTTTTTTAAAGGCAAACTGAAATCTTTGGAAAAAAGTGAAAATAACAAGTGCAAAAGTGCTGTTGCCCTTGTACTGGGTGCGACATTAACGGCAATAATTTTAATTTTATAGGTGTAAAAATGGATATATCATTTCTTTTAAAAATAGCTGGAATAGGGCTTATTGTGGCTGTTATCAATCAGATGCTTTCAAAGGCAGGTCGGGAGGAATTTGCTACGCTCACGGTTCTTACGGGCATCGTGGTAATTATAGCTATGCTTATTCCCCAACTAAGTTCAGTGTTTGATGAACTGAAATCAGTATTCGGTTTATGAATATACTTTTGAAAGTAGCCGCAATGGCAATAATCTATGCTTGCTTTTCCGCAATATTAAAAAGCTACCGTCCCGAATATATTCTTTTACTGCGTGTTGCGACAATAGCTTTAATATTTTCTGTTGCAGTTGACGGAATCAGCGATGCAATATCAAATGTTTTAGCCGCATTTACAGTTTTTAATATTGATTCAAAGCATATCAATTTGCTTTTAAAAGTAGTGGGAATCACCGTAATTACGGATTTCCTATGCGATGTTTTAAAGGACAGCGGAGAGAATTCTATGGCAGGAATTGTAACGGTCGCCGCAAGGATTATTGTTCTTGTAATGTGCATGCCGCTGGTAAATTCGCTGATTATATTTTCATTAAAAATGTTGGAATAAATATGAAAAGGATTATTTTAAGTGTATTTCTGATTTGTATATTCTTAATGAGTTTTTCCTTTGCTTCATACGGTGTTACTGCCGAAGAAGATTACAGTGCTGTTTGGGATTCTGTTGACGGACAAACAAAAGAGTACTTGGAGGATATGGGAATTGATGAAATAGGTTTTGATGATATTTTCAATCTTTCCCCCACAAGAGTAATTGAGTTTTTATTAAAATCAATAAAGACTTCCGGTACGAGTGTTTTTAAAAGCGTAACATTGATAATTGTTATATTTATAATTACTTCTATTGCCGCGTCTTTCTTAAAAGAATCGGATAAAAACACAAACATTCTTTATTTTGTGTGCACATTAACGGTTATGACCGCCGTAATTGCTCCCGTAAGCCGAATACTTACCGATGCAGTTGCCGGAATACGCACATCAAGCATTTTTGTCAATTCTTATTTGCCTATAATGACGGGAATAATAATCGCTTCAAAAAATCCCTCTTTGGCTTTTACATATAATTCCTTTACAGTTTTCATTTCATCGTTTATATCCACTTTTGCAGACAGATTTTTTATGCCTGTAATAAGTGCGTTGCTCTCTTTCAGCGTGCTTTCTTCCTTTTCCTTTGAGGGCTACAGAGAACGCATTCTGAAAACCGTCAGAAAATCCGTTGTTATAATTTTATCGCTGTTTTCAACTGTATTTACGGGACTTTTAACTACACAAAGTATTCTTGCAAGTTCGTCTGACAGCGTTGTGTTAAAAGGAATCAGGTTTATCTCGGGCACTTTTGTTCCGATTGTTGGAAACAGCGTCGGCGACGCGATTTCATCGGTGTTCAGCAGCTTTTTAATCATGAGAAACACTTTGGGCGTGTTTGTAATTATTGTAATTTTGCTCATAAATCTTCCGGCTATGGTGGAACTGCTGGTGTGGTATTTTGCTTTGGAAATCTGTTCAATTGTTTCCACAATGTTTGATTTAAACCATATGTCGGATGTTATTGACAGCCTTGCTTCTGTAATTTCGCTGATAAATACGGTTCTGTTTTTTGTAACTTTTGTTCTTACAATATCAACAGGCGTCATCATAATAATGGGTAAGTAAAATGGACGGTTTTAAAACTTGGATTCTATCTGTATGCGGCGCAATGATTCTATCATCGCTTTTCAAGATGATTTTATCCGATTCTTCTCTGAAAAAATCAGTAAACATATTCTTTTCACTGTTTATTCTGTTTTATACGGTTGTGCCGTTGAGCAGCGCTTTCGGTGAAAGCAAAATAAATGAATCGGAAATAACTGCGGAGAGTAATTACGGTGAAATTTTTGATGAGGCGTATAAAAGAATTGTTGAACGGTCAATTTCAAATGTTTGCGCGGAGATTTCCGCTGATATATCGGATATTCAAATCGAAGCCTATTCAAATGATGACGGTATTCTATGTGTTGAGAGCATAAAAGTTGATATTGTTCAAAATGAAAAGGCTCAGGAAGCGGAAAATGCAATAAAAAAACAATTAGGATTTGAGGTTGATGTCTGTTGAAAAAAGAAATAGCGGACAAAGCACTGCAGTTGTTCGGTAAAAATAAAAAGACAATAATTATTACGGCGATTGGGTTTGTCGGGATTTTCCTTATAATGTTTTCCGAATTAGGCGGTAAAGAAAAAAACGAGTCCCAAAAGGAAAGTTTGAATACAAATATGAGTACTAACGAATACTGCGAATATTTGGAAAGCAGAGTTGAAAACATAGTGTCCTCAATTGAGGGCGCCGGAAGAACGAAGGTTATGATAACCGTATCGGAAACTACCGAGTATGTTTATGCGGAAAATGATAAGGAAAACAGAAAAAACAGCGACAGCGCTACTGATTTGAGCAATCAAAACGATTATGTGATTATAAATGCGGACGATAACGATACAGGCTTGCTTTTAAAAACAATAGAGCCGAAAATCAGAGGTGTAGCAATCGTGTGTGACGGAGGAAACGACGAGTTCGTCCAGCAACAGATTTATTCAGCCGTTAGCGCTGTTTTAAATATAAGTACATCAAAAATATCAATCTCAAAACTATCTGCTTCGGAGGTAAACAATGAAAAGTAAAATTATCGGAAGAAAACAACTGCTGATTATTTCATTAACAGGCGCGCTGGGCTTGGCGGTGTTTGTGAATTGGTACTATACCAACCCTCAGCGAAATAATTTAACAGAGCCTGAGGTTACATCAGAGGTAAATCTCGGTGAGGCTCAATATGTCAACAGCGGCAATGTTACGGAAAGCGATTATTTTTCGTCTGCTAAGCTTAAAAGAACACAATCAAGGGACATTTCAAAAGAACATCTTGAAAGTATTGTATCAGGCAGCGATTTTGATGAAGATACAAAAGCTTCGGCCAGAGAACAACTCATTAAGATTGCAGATAACATAAAAAAAGAAACGGATATAGAAAATTTGATTACTGCTCAAACCGGTGGAGAATGTCTCGTTATTCTTGACAGCGACAATATTGAGGTCATACTTCCCGACGGCACGGTGCAAGAAGATATACTTTTAAAGATTAAAGATATAATAATATCAAAAACCGATTTCAACGCGGATAAAATAACTGTTATTGAGCGCAGTAATATGAAATGAGTAAATATTCATTTTTCTATTGAATTTTTGCGTTTTCGGTGGTACAATATACATAAATTCTATGTATATACATTCCGAACCGCAGAAAATTTAGTTTGCTCCCTGTTTTTTCTGACGGGGAGCATTTATTATTTTGGAGGACAATATGACTCGTAAAGAAGAAAGAGAGCTTGCTTTTACTTTAATTTTTGAAAAGATATTTAATGATGACTTATCAGTTGAGGAAATCATAAAAAATGCAGTAGAAGCAAGACTTATTGAAGAAAATGTGTTTGCCTGCTCTCTTGCACAGTTAACATATGATAACCGTGATGAAATCGACAAACTCATCAGTGAAAATTCCGTTGGTTGGAAAATAGAAAGATTACCCAAGGTTACGCTTGCAATAATGAGGCTGGCGTTTTGCGAATTGCTGTATGTTCCGTCTGTGCCCACAGGTGTTTCAATAAATGAAGCGGTTGAACTTGCAAAAAAATTCGCATCGCAGGAGGATGCTTCATTTATTAACGGAATACTTGGGAAATATGTGAGAGAGAACGGTTTATAATGAGCATTTATCTCGGAATAGACACAAGTAATTACACAACATCTGTCGCTTTATATGATTGCGATACAGGAAAAATGTACGGTAAAAAGCTTCTTTTGCCCGTTAAAAAAGGTGAAAAGGGGATTAGACAGAGCGACGCTGTTTTTCATCACACTGTTCAGCTTCCGCAACTTATTACAGAACTTTTTAATGAATTTCCGTGCCGTATTGACGGTGTGGGTGTTTCAGTAAAACCGTGTAATGAACAGGGTTCATATATGCCGTGCTTTTTGGCTGGAGTGTCGGTTGCAAAATCTGTTGCAAATATTATGAACATACCTATTTATGAGTTCTCTCATCAGGACGGTCACATTGCCGCCGCACTCTTTTCCTGCGGCAGGCTGAATTTGATAAATGAAAGCTTTATTGGATTTCACATTTCGGGTGGTACAAGCCAGGCAATAATGGTAACCCCAAACAGCAAATATTTTTCTACTGAAATTATTTCTGATTCCCTTGATTTAAAGGCGGGACAGGCCGTTGACAGGGTAGGAGTTATGTTGGGCCTTGATTTTCCGTGCGGCGCAGAACTTGAAAAAATAGCTAAACAGGGTGGAAAGCCTTTAAAAAAAGTTAAGATTTTCCGTAAGAACGGCTTTTTCAGCCTTTCCGGAGTTGAGAATCAATGTAAGCTTATGCTTGAACAGGGAGCAGACTATTGCGATATTGCTAATCACTGTTTAAGCTGTATATATTCGGCTATTGACGATACGGCAGAAGAACTTATGAAGAAATACGGCGATTTACCCCTTGCTTTTTCAGGCGGGGTAATGTCAAACGCTTTAATAAAGAATATGTTGTGCCGAAAATATAACGCACATTTTGCAGAACCGCAGTTTTCCGCAGATAATGCCTGCGGAACGGCTGTTTTGGCTTCAATTTGCGATGCGAGGAAATAATATATGCAATCGCCTATAATACTAACGGTTTCACAACTTAATCTATATACAAAGTCCATTATTGAACAGGATGATAATCTCAATAATGTTTTTGTTTGCGGCGAAATATCAAATTTTGTCGATCATTACAAAAGCGGTCATTTGTATTTGAGCTTGAAAGACGAGAAGTGCTCAATCAGTGCCGTAATGTTCGCGGGCAATGCGTCAAGGCTTAAATTCAAGCCGGAGAACGGTATGTCCGTGATTGTACGCGGCAGAATTTCGATTTATGAGCGTGACGGCAAATATCAGCTTTATATTGATGATATGCAACCCGATGGCGTTGGAGCGCTTGCCCTTGCTTTTGAGCAGACAAAGGAGAAGCTTGCAAAACAGGGCGTTTTTTCTCCCGAACACAAAAAAACGATACCTCAGTATCCATCAAAAATCGGCGTTATTTCTTCACCGACAGGTGCCGCTGTTCAGGACGTTCTCAATGTATTGAACCGTCGGTTTCCTTTGGCGGAAATTGTTTTTGCAGGTGTTCAGGTTCAGGGCGACACGGCGGCAAAGCAGATTTGCTGTGCCATTGAAAAAATTAACCGTTTGAACGCTGCTGATGTTATCATTATAGCCAGAGGCGGCGGCTCGGCAGAGGATTTGTGGCCTTTTAACAATGAAAAATTAGCGTACGCAATTTATAATTCTCATATCCCGATAATTTCGGGTGTGGGTCACGAAACAGATTATACGATTTGCGACCTTGCGGCAGATTTGCGTGCGCCTACACCGTCCGCCGCGGCAGAACTTTCCGTACCTGATTTCAGGGAACAGCTCTATTTTGTTTCTTCTCTTAAAAATTCAATATATAATTCCGTTAATTCAAAGATAGATGATTTGAATACAGGACTTCATGAAATTTTAAACAAGCCGGTTCTTGAAAATCCCCACGGATTTTTTGATAACTGCGAATTGTATCTGGATTCTTTAAGAAAAACTGTTTGCGACGGTACGGCAAAAAAATATGAGATGCTGTCAGCTAAGTTTTCTCACATTTGTGAAATACTGCACACTTTGAGTCCTGTTAAGGTCCTTGCAAGAGGCTATTCAATCGTTAAGAAAAACGGTTGTGCTGTTACCTCATCGAAAGACCTGAATACAGGAGATTTTGTTGACATAACTTTTGCAAAGGGAAATGCAAAAGCAAAAATTATTGAGGTGAATGATGAAAATGACATATGAGCAGGCAATAAAAAGACTTGAAGAAATTGCAAAAATTCTTGAAGACGGAACGAGTACCCTTGACGATTCCTTAAAGCTTTACGAAGAGGGGATTAAGCTTGCAGATTTTTGCAAAAACAAGTTAAATGACGCAAAGCAAAAAATCACCGATTTGAATGAGGTAAAAAGCGATGACTGATTTGAATGAATATATAAAGTCCGTTGCTGACACCGTATCAAAAAGGTTGGAGGCGCTACTTTCCGAGAATATGGAATCTGTTGTTACCTCCGCCATGAAATACAGCGCGCAGGGCGGCGGCAAAAGAATTCGCCCCCTTTTGACTGTTGAGTTTTCAAAAGCATGCGGCGGTAATTTTGAAGCGGCAGTGGATTTCGGCTGTGCTGTTGAAATGATTCACACATATTCGCTTATTCACGACGATTTACCCTGTATGGACAATGACGATATGCGCCGTGGAAAGCCCTCGTGTCATATTGCTTTCGGTGAAGACAACGCACTTCTTGCAGGTGATGCACTGCTTACCGAAGCTTTTTGTGTGCTTTCATGCGTCAGAAGTGTTTCTAACGAAAACATTGTTAAGGCAGTATCTTTCCTTTCTTCATTTGCAGGAATTAACGGTATGGTAGGCGGTCAGGTTCTTGATTTGCAGTTCGAAGACGAAACCCCGACAGTTGAAGAAATAACAAAAATGTATTCTTTAAAAACCTGTGCGCTTATTAAAGCCTCCGCCGTTCTGGGCTGTCTTACATCTGAAAACTGCACACAGCGTGAAATTGAAGCCGCATGCAATTACGGCGAAAATCTCGGAATAGCATTTCAAATCGTTGATGATATACTCGATATTGTCGGAGACGAAAAAACACTCGGAAAACCCGTAGGAAGTGACGATAAAAACGATAAATCAACGGTAGTGAAGTATCTTGGGATTGAAAAATCCAAAGAGTATGTCAAGGAGCTTACCGCAAAGGCGATAGATTCATTAAAAGTTATTAACGGCGATACTTCTGTTCTTGAACAAATTGCATTATTGCTGGCTGACAGAACATATTGATTGGAGTTAGTTTTTTTGGATAATTTTAAATTTTTGGGAAATATAAATTCTCCCTATGATTTGAAAAAACTGAATTATAACGAGCTTTGTGAACTGAGCGATGAAATCAGGCAGGTTTTAATTGATACAGTATCTCGAAACGGCGGGCATCTTTCATCGAATCTCGGCGTTGTGGAGTTATCCGTTGCTTTACACAAGGTCTTTAATTCTCCCGACGATAAAATTATCTGGGATGTTGGGCATCAGGTTTATACTCATAAGATTTTAACCGGGCGTTTTGAAAAGTTTTCAACACTCCGTAAAGAAAACGGAATTTCGGGTTTTTCTTCGCCCGAGGAAAGTTTGCATGATATATTTTACAGCGGTCATTCAAGCACCTCGATTTCCGCCGCATTGGGAATTGCGACCGCAAATAAGCAGTTGGGAAAAGACGATTTTACAATAGCTGTAATAGGTGACGGTGCACTTACAGGCGGTCTGGCTTATGAGGCATTGAATAATGCGGGGCGTTCAAAGACACGGCTTATTGTTATTCTTAATGACAATAATATGTCCATTTCTGCAAATGTAGGTTCTATGGCACGGTATCTCGCCGTAATCCGTTCAAAACCTGAATATTTCAGAATGAAAGCCCGTACAGAACGCGCCATAAACCGTATTCCTTTTGTAGGTGAACATATTTCAAAAGGCATATATAATCTCAAAACTAACATAAAAAACAGAATATACAAAAGCACATTTTTTGAAGATTTGGGATTCAGATATATGGGCCCGATTGACGGGAACAATATTGAACAGCTTTGCGAGGCACTTTACAGTGCGAAGCTGGTTAACGGTCCTGTACTGTTGCATATAAATACCGTGAAAGGCAAGGGATATAACTTCGCAGAGGAATCACCGAGCGTTTATCACGGCATATCTGAATTTAATGTTGAAACAGGTGAACCCATTCATTCAGGCGCTAATTTTTCATCGGAATTCGGTAAAATTATGTGCACCTATGCTGAAAATGATAAAAGAATATGTGCGATCACTGCGGCAATGTCATTGGGAACGGGTCTCAAAGAGTTTGCCGAGTGTTATCCCGATAGGTTCTTTGATGTAGGAATAGCGGAGGAACATGCAGTAACCTTTGCATCAGGCCTTGCCAAAGGCGGAATGATTCCCGTTGTAGCCGTTTATTCCACTTTCCTGCAAAGGGCTTATGACCAGTTGATTCACGATTGCGCTCTGCAAAAACAAAAAATAATAATTGCTCTTGACCGTGCAGGCTTTGTGGGAGAAGACGGTGTTACGCATCAGGGAATCCTAGATGTGCCGTTTTTAAACAGCGTCCCCGATATAACCGTATATTCCCCTTACACATTTAAAAGAATGCGGTACGATTTTGACTGTGCAATAAAAAATGCCGAAAACATTACCGTTATCCGTTACCCGAGAGGAAATGAGGTAACACTTCCCGAAGGCTTCACTGTAAGTGAAAATAACTTTGATTTGTTCGTGCAGAACGGTGACACGCTTATTGTAACTTACGGCAGAATTTCAGCTCAGACGGCAATTGCGGTGCAAAAACTGAAAGAAGCAGGGCAAAATGTTTCTTTGCTTATACTTAACAGAATTAAACCCATTGATGAAAATGCAGTAAATGCTGCATTGAAATTCAAAATTATCTATTTCTATGAAGAATCTGAACGCTCAGGCGGTATAGGTCAAAGCTTTGCCGATATGCTTGCCGAGAGGGGATTCGGCGGCAAATATCTTCATATTGCCGTTAACGATGAGTTTGTGCATCATGCATCCGTTGATTCCTTGATGAAAAAATACGGATTGGATTGTGACAGCATTGTAAAAAGAATTTCGGAGAACAAAAATGGCTGAAAAAAAGAGACTTGATACTGCGGTTTTTGAACTTGGGATTGCCGAAACCCGTTCAAAGGCATCGGCTTTGATTATGTCAGGCGAGATTTATGTAAACGGTCAAAAAGAAACAAAGTCGGGATATGCAGTAAAGGAAAAAGATATAATTGAATTTAAAGGCAAGAAAATGCCCTTTGTAAGCAGGGGCGGATATAAGCTTGAAAAAGCAATGAAGATTTTTCCTATATCACTTACGAACTGCGTTTGTATGGATATCGGCGCTTCAACAGGGGGCTTTACCGATTGTATGCTTCAATGCGGTGCAGTCAAAGTGTATGCGATTGACGTTGGATACGGTCAGCTTGCGTGGAAATTGCGTACAGATGAAAGAGTTATAAACCTTGAAAGAACAAATTTCAGGTATCTTACAGATGAAACTGTAAGTGAAAAAATCGATTTTGCCAGCATTGATGTTTCGTTTATATCATTAAATAAGATATTGCCCGTGCTGTTCGGCTTTTTAAAAGACGGTGGGGCGTGCGTTGCACTTATCAAGCCGCAGTTTGAGGCAGGCAGGGAAAAGGTTGGCAAAAAAGGCGTTGTAAGAGATATTGAAACTCACAAGGAAGTTATAAGAAATGTTGCAGCTTTTGCGTTTGAATCGGGATTTTCCGTGTATGGTTTGGATTTTTCTCCCGTAAAGGGACCAGAGGGCAACATTGAATACCTGATTTATCTTATAAAAGATGGGAAAAATGTAAATTCTGTGTCAGAAAATGAAATTGACAGCGTCACAGAAATGTCACATAAAGAATTGGACGGTGAATAACAGTGAAAATAGGTATAGTACCGAATTTTACCCGTGAAAAGGCAGAAGAAATAACTGAAAAAACTGTTGCTCAACTTGATAAACTGAATATTGAATACTTTTTTGATTTATCTGCCGCAGGTAATCTATCCTCACATATTTCCGAAGACAGCTTTTCAAATGATGTTTATCATTTGTCCGATTTAATAATTGCCATTGGCGGCGACGGTTCGTTTATTCATGCGGCAAAGCAGGCGGCGGTTTTAAAGAAGCCCGTGCTTTGCATAAATGCAGGTAATTTAGCGTTTTTGGCAGGCCTTGAAGGAAATGAACTTTATCTGCTTGAAAAGCTTATTTCAGGCGAATATATCACAGACAAGCGAATGATGCTTAAAGTCGAATTGAATGACGGCACAGGAAAGCGACTGTTAGGTTACTGCCTTAATGATGTTGCAGTCGCTCGCGGTGAAGAAATAAAGCTTATTGACCTTGATGTTTTCTGCGACAACAGAAAAATAAATAATTACCGTGCCGATGGCGTTGTAATTTCAACTCCTACAGGTTCAACTGCGTATTCTTGGTCTGCGGGCGGTCCCGTTATTGATCCAAATCTTCAATGTATAATGTTGACGCCCATATGCACACACTCACCATTGAACCGTTCTTTGGTATTTAATGATAAATCTGTAATTACCGTGAAATCCACGGCGGATTCCGAACAGCGACTGTCAGTTTCTACTGACGGCGAAAAATCAATAGAGATTTCCGAAAATTGCGAAATTATTATTTCAAAATCGGAGTATTATGCCGAATTTATCAGAATAAAGTCTGATGAGTTTTTCGATATTCTTAACAGTAAATTGACACAGAGAAGGGGGTAATTACATGAAAAAGAACAGGCAGGAACTGATTTTAAGCTATATTAAGAACAATAATGTTTCCACACAAGAGGAAATTATATCAATGCTCGCCGAAAATGGCTATACCGTTACTCAGGCGACGATTTCCCGCGATATTAAAGAGCTGAAACTGATTAAAGAGCATTACGGTAAAAATGAAACGCGCTATGCTGTCAGTGAAAGTAATGACAATGACGATAATTTCAGAATGATTTTTGCCCGCTCCGCGCTGTCCGTTGAATCAGCAATGAATATTGTTGTTGTTAAGTGCTATGCAGGCACGGCGAATGCCGCATGTATCGCTCTTGATAATATGAATATGCAGGGAATTGTGGGTACAATCGCGGGTGATGATACGATTTTCACGGTTTGTAAAGATATAAACGCAACGGACGATGTAGTTCATTCAATTAAGTCAATGCTGAAGGGCTGATTCTATGCTTTCTCATTTAAAAATCAACAATATTGCAATAATTAAAGAGGCTGTTATTGATTTTGACGGCGGACTGAATGTGTTAACGGGAGAAACAGGCGCAGGTAAATCAATAATTATTGACGCCATTAACGCAATCCTCGGTGAACGCACTTCCCGTGAACTGATTCGTACCGACAGCGATTTTGCGGAGGTTACCGCTGTTTTTCAGGATATTTCACAGTCAGTAGCAGGTCTTCTTGATGAATTGGGAATAGAGAAGGAGAGCGATAACTCACTTTTACTGTTCAGAAAAATGACCTCGGACGGTAAAAACATTTGCAGAATCAACGGCTCTTCCGCAACAGTATCCATGCTCAAAAGAATCGGGCAGGCACTTATCAATGTTCACGGTCAGCTTGATAACCACAACTTGTTAAATGAAGATTTGCATTATACTTATATTGACAGTTTTGCTGAAAACAGCGATATAAGAGAGGCATATGCCTTATTCTATGAAAAGTATTTAACCGCAAAGAAAAAATTTGAGAGTCTGATTGTTGATGAAGGCGAAAAAGCAAGAAAAATCGATTTGCTTACATTTCAGATAAATGAAATTGAGGAAGCAGATATTAAAATCGGTGAAAAAGAGGAACTTGAAAAAAGGCGAAAGGTTCTTCAAAATGCAGAAAGCCTGATTGAACTCGTGAATAATGCAGTTACATTGATTAACGGTGCCGATGATTTTAAAGGCGCCGGCGATATGCTTTCCGATATTGCCGAAAGCGTAACAAAAGCATCCTCTTTTGATGAAAGTCTTAACGAGGCGGCAGAGCAAATTTCGGATATGTCTTATAATATTGCCGACTGTGCAACTGAATTAAACCGATTTTTGTATAATCTTGATATTGACCCCAAAGAGCTTGTCGAAATCGAAGAACGGCTTGATGTGATTTACAGATTGTCAAAAAAATACGGCAATACCGAAGAAGAAATACTCTCATTCCTTGAAAACGCTAAAAAGGAATTGGAAAGTGTAACTTTTGCCGATAAGCTTAAAGAGCAATATGAAATTGAACTGAATGAGGCTTTTAATTTGTTGAAAATTGCCGCAGATAAGCTTTCCGAAAACAGAAAAAAATACGGCGAAGCTTTTATTTCTTCCGTAAGCGAGGAACTGCAGTTTCTTGACATGGCGTCAATTACATTCAAGATTGTTCAAAATCCAAAGAATTTCGACGAAACAGGTGCTGATGAGATATATTTTCTCATTTCTGCCAATAAAGGCGAAGAGCCCAAACCTCTTTCAAAAATTGCCTCGGGCGGTGAGCTTTCAAGAATTATGCTGGCAATTAAAAATGTGCTTGCCTCAAAGGATAATATTGACACTCTTATATTTGATGAGGTTGACACGGGCGTAAGCGGCCGTGCGGCACAAAAAATCTGCATTAAGCTTAAAGAGGTATCTAAAAATCGTCAAGTGTTATGCGTTACTCATTTGGCACAGATTGCCGCATTTGCCGATAACCATTTTCTTATATCAAAATCGGAAAAGGACGGTAAAACATATACGCAGGTTGATTCCCTTGATAATAACGGCAGAATTTATGAATTAGCACGAATTATGGGTGGCGCTGAACCCACAAAGCTTTCGTTAGATGCCGCCGCCGAAATGATAGACAACGCTAAAAATTATTCTTGACAATAATTTTAAAATGTGTATAATATTGCTTAATGACAGTGACACGAAGAAGTAACAAAACCCTTGCAGTTTCAGAGAGCGTTTGGTTGGTGAAAAGGCGTACGCAAGATTTGTGAAATACATCGTTGAGTTGCTTTTCTGAAAATTGCAGTAGGAAAAGTCGGGCGTACCCGTTACAGTACAGAGTAATGCTTGTTACTCATTGAGGCTGTTTTCCGCGAGGGAACAGTAAACTGAGGTGGTAACACGAATTTTTTTCGTCCTCTGCATTTTGCAGGGGACTTATTTTTTTTCAGAAAAAGGAGTAAAAAATGAAAGTATATGAAGAACTTGTTGCCCGTGGTCTTATTGCTCAGGTAACAAATGA
Organism: Candidatus Fimenecus sp.; assembly: GCA_051881435.1. Taxonomy (GTDB): domain Bacteria; phylum Bacillota; class Clostridia; order Oscillospirales; family Acutalibacteraceae; genus Fimenecus. The sequence goes on from JBJEPW010000009.1 coordinate 156,745, forward strand.
AGAAGAAATCAGAAATCTTGTAAATGAGGGTAAGGCAGTATTTTATATCGGCTTTGACCCTACTGCCGACAGCTTGCATGTCGGCCACTTTATGGCTCTATGCCTTATGAAAAGACTTCAAATGGCAGGAAATAAACCTATTGCGCTTATCGGCGGCGGTACTGCTATGATTGGCGACCCCTCAGGCAGAACAGATATGCGCCAGATGATGACAAAAGAAACAATTCAGCACAACTGTGATTGCTTTAAAAAGCAGATGAGCCGTTTTATCGATTTTTCTGACGGTAAAGCGCTTATGGTAAACAATGCGGATTGGCTTCTTGATTTGAATTATATTGATGTTCTTCGTGAAGTCGGCGCTTGTTTCTCTGTTAACAATATGCTCCGTGCCGAGTGTTATAAACAAAGAATGGAAAAAGGACTCTCTTTCCTTGAATTCAACTATATGATTATGCAGAGTTACGATTTCTATGAGTTGTTCCGTAAATACGGCTGCAATATGCAGTTCGGCGGTGATGACCAGTGGAGCAACATGCTCGGCGGTACTGAGCTTATCCGTAAAAAGCTGGGTAAAGATGCACACGCCATGACAATTACACTTCTTCTTAATTCAGAAGGTAAAAAAATGGGTAAAACACAGTCCGGCGCAGTTTGGCTTGACCCGAATAAAACTTCTCCCTTTGATTTCTATCAGTATTGGAGAAATGTTGACGATGCTGATGTTCTTAAATGTATAAGAATGCTTACATTCTTGCCTCTTGAAGAAATTGAAAAAATGGATTCATGGGAGGGCAGTCAGCTTAACACCGCAAAAGAAATACTTGCCTTTGAGCTTACTAAGCTTGTTCACGGCGAGGAGGAAGCACAAAAAGCTCAGGAGGGTGCAAGAGCATTGTTCTCCGGTAAAGGGAATACGGAAAATATGCCTACCGTTGAAATTACCGATGCAGATTTTAATGACGGTGCAGTTCTTGTTTCCGACATTATGATTAAAGCCGGTATTGCAAAGTCAAAAGGTGAGTGCCGCCGTCTTATTGAACAGGGCGGAGTTTCCGTTGACGACGATAAGGTGACAGAGCCATTTAAAGCACTTAATAAGAGCGATTTTGAAAAGGGATATGTAATCATTAAAAAGGGCAAAAAAGTCTTTTATAAAGCGATTTTGAAGTAATTTGCCTATATACCGAAACAAGGAGCTGTAAAAAAACAGCGGAATTAAAAGCCGGGATTCACGAAAAAGTGAGT
>JBJEPW010000010.1:0-155535 GCA_051881435.1 Candidatus Fimenecus sp.
CCGATTTTGAATATCATTGGAACTACATCGAATACAACGCATTAAAGGAATATTCCGCAAAGGAAGATAAAATATGAAAATAATCGGTCTTACGGGGCTTACGGGTGCAGGGAAAAGCACCGTTGCCTTTAAGCTTATGGCATACGGCTGTTATCACATTGATGCGGACAAGGTTGCCCGTGAAGTAATAAACAGCGACGAAAATGTTAAAAATAAACTGAAAAAGCAATTCGGCGACGATGTTATAAAGGGTGACGGAAAGGTGAACCGTCCCATTTTGGCAAGCCGTGCCTTTGCCGATGAAAAAAGCACTGCCGCTCTAAACGCCATCACCCACCCTGCCGTTACGGAAAAAATCAGGGAAATTATTGACGAGAAAAAAGATTTGGGTTACAGCGGTATAATAATTGACGCAATAGCCCTTTTTGAAAGCGGCGAAGACAAGCTTTGCGACTTTACCGTTGCCGTTACCGCCCCCGAGGATATCCGTCTTGAACGGATAATGGCAAGAGATAAAATCAGTTGTGAAAAAGCCCTTGAACGGATAAACGCACAAAAGGACGAAAGCTTTTTTACAAAGCAGGCTGATTTCATAATATGGAACTATCCGCCGTATAATCTTGATGTGGAAATACGGCAGATTATAGCAAATTTATAAACCGAGAGGAGTAATATATATGAGTGAAAACAAATTACAGGAGCTTAAAGACGGTCTTTTTTACGAGCCGAAGCACGCAATGGAAATTATCGACGATGAAACAGTAAATCAAGCCGATGAATTCTGCGAGGGCTACAAGTCATATCTTGACGAGGCAAAAATCGAGCGTGAATCGGTGGAGTTTTTCGTAAGAGAAGCCGAAAAAAGAGGCTATACCGAATTTGACAACAAGAAGAAATACAGCGCCGGCGACAAGGTTTACTATAACAACAGAGGAAAATCGGTTATTCTTTGCGTTATAGGCAAAAAGAGCGTGGGCGAGGGCGTTAAGATTTCAGCGGCGCACATTGACTCTCCCCGCCTTGACTTAAAGCCCAATCCCCTTTATGAGGACACAAATCTTGCCCTTTTCAAAACGCATTATTACGGCGGAATTAAGAAATATCAATGGACTGCCATTCCTTTGGCGCTCCACGGCGTTGTTGTTAAGGCTGACGGCGGAAAAGTAAAGGTTCGCATAGGCGAGGACGAGGGCGACCCCCAATTTGTTGTAACCGACCTTTTGCCCCACCTTGCTCAGGAGCAGATGAAGCAGACAATGGCAGAGGGAATCAAGGGCGAAAACCTTAATATTCTCATAGGCTCCCGTCCTTTCTCCAAAGACGAGGGCGGCGAGAAAGTCAAGCTCAACATTATGAAAATTCTCAACGAGAAATACGGCATAATTGAAAGCGACTTTTTAAGTGCGGAATTAGAGGTTGTTCCTGCATATAAGGCAAGGGACATCGGCTTTGACCGCAGTCTTATCGGCGCATACGGTCACGATGACAAGGTTTGCGCATACCCTGCGGCACAGGCGATTTTCAGCGTTGAAAATCCCGAATACACCTGCCTTACCGTGCTTACCGACAAAGAGGAAATCGGCTCTGACGGCAACACGGGACTTAATTCATCATATATGAAGTATTTTATAGCCGACCTTGCAACAATGCAGGACGAGGAGCCCTGGAGAGTGCTTTCAAACTCAGAATGTCTCTCAGCCGATGTTAATGCGGCTTTTGACCCCACTTATCCCGAGGTCAGCGAAAGAATGAACTCCTCTTATGTAAACAACGGCGTTGTTATTACAAAGTACACAGGCGCCCGCGGCAAGAGCGGCACTTCCGACGCATCTGCCGAATACATGGGCAAGGTTCGCAAAATGCTTAACGACAATGATGTTGTTTGGCAGATAGGCGAGCTGGGCAAGGTTGACGCAGGCGGCGGCGGAACGGTTGCAATGTATGTTGCGGCACTCAATGTTGATGTGGTGGATTTGGGCGTACCCGTGCTTTCAATGCACGCACCCTTTGAAGTTGTCTCAAAGCTTGATGTTTATATGGCGTACAAGGCGTTTAAAGTGTTCTTTGAGCAGAGATAAGTGAATGTGTAAAACTCCCCTTGACGGTTGTCAAAGGGAGTTTTTTCGTATTCATAAAAACGGCGGGGGCAAGCATTACTCGCCTGCCGGCTCAGACAGCGCTTCTGCTCATTCCATTCGCAGAGGTGTCCATCGGACACCCGCGCCCCGCCCTACCCGGATTGAATTGGTTTTGGTTTGATTTTGCGGGACGATGAAAGGCATCGTCCCCTACGCGGTTGTGTGGTCTTTGCGGGGCGATTTGTGAATCGTCCCTACTTATTTTTATAACAAAACCTACTTTTTATAATAGAATCGGTTGAGGCTGTTTGTTTTGGAGCACCAATTTTACGGTTTCGGGAATTAGACCGAAATCTGCCACAATCGAATTTGGTTTTTCCTTTGCGTCGTCCTGTTTCATGGGTACAAAATATATATTTTTGCTGTTCATTAAAAGTCCTATGTTCTTTGCGGCGGCTCCCAGCGCGTCATTGGTTGAAACGGCTATAATTACAGGTCTCATATTCCGCAGGTGCGCCTTTGCGGCAAGCGTTACCGAGGTATCCGTAATTCCGTTTGCCATTTTTCCCAAGGTGTTTCCCGTGCAGGGCGCAATAAGGAGCACATCAAGAAGCTTTTTGGGCCCTATGGGCTCCGCATTCTCTATTGTGTGAATAATTTTTTCACCGCATATATTTTCGATTTTCTCTATAAAATCACGGGCGGCGCCGAAGCGGGTGTCCGTGGAATATGCTGTTTGTGACATTATGGGGATTACTCTGTATCCCCTGTCTTTTAATTCTTTCATTTGCGGGATTACTTTTTTAAAGGTGCAGAACGAGCCGCACATCGCAAATCCCACAGTTTCTGTGCTCATTCTTTTTCCTCCCTTTGCAAAAATTCTTCAATTCTTTTTCCGATTATCTCCCCTGCTGTTTTGGGGGTATATTTGCCCGGAAGACCGAACGCTTTTATTACATCAACCGAATTTTTTCTCGCCTCGTCAAAATCCACACCGTAAGGCGCGGAGGCAAGCTCGATTATTTTACCGTCCTTTTTCATATTTTTAATTACATCCCTGCCGATAATTTGTGACGGGACAGTATTTATTATTATATCAAATTCATCGGCACGGCGGGAAAGCTCTTCTAAGGGAAAAGCGTTACACCCTTTTATAACAGCGTCCTGACGCTGTGACGGATTGCGTGCGAAAACAGTTACCTTACAGGAAAGAGAATTGAGCACCGCCGCCGTTTCTTTTGCCACTCTGCCGTAACCGGTAACGGCGTAATTTCCCATAGACAAGACAAAATCAATATGTTCAAGCAAGATTTTAAGCGTTCCGAAAGCGGTGAGCACCGCATTTTTCTCAATAAACCGATCGTCGTAATAATCCACAAAGGGAATTTCCGTTTCCCTGAGTTGTGACAGCAATTCTCCCCTGATTATTCCGCCGAACACTATGTTATCTTTACCCAAAAGGCTCAGCACCCGTTCAAGGGAAGTTTCTCTTTTGGAAAAGGGCATATTTACGGTTTTTTCGTTTCTCGTGGCAGGAAGAGGCAACACTACCGCTGTTTTAGGGCCTATCAGCGACTTTAATCTGTCGTTATCGTCGTCCCAGTCAAAAAGTCCGTAGGATTCTGTATCGTAGCCCTTTGAAACAAGGTATGTTTTAAGGTATTTCTGTCTTTTGTCGCCGCCGATTATTACTATATTTCTGTTTTTCATTATAAAGCCCTCCTTACCCTGCAATACATCCTATGTTTTTTGCAAAAAATGGTGATTAGGGGTTTAAATTTTTGTCCGTTTGCAATATAATAGATACAGAAATAACACGCCGAAAGGATTTATAAATATGAGCGATATTTCAACCGTACTTAAAAACGCAAAAAGAATACATTTTATAGGCATAGGCGGCAGCGGCATGTGCCCTCTTGCCGAAATACTCCACAGCAAGGGCTACTCCCTGCAAGGCTCTGATAACAATGAAAGCTCTATTGTTGAGAGAATCCGCAAAATGGGAATCCCCGTTATGATGGGGCAAAAGGCGGAAAATATTAAGGGCGCGGATATGATTGTGTATTCTGCCGCCATAAGCCGTGATAACCCCGAATTAAAGGCCGCACTTGACAGCGGTGTTCCCACCTTTCAGCGCGCCGAGCTTTTAGGCGAGCTTTCACGCCGTTTTTCTAACTGTATCGGCGTTTGCGGTACTCACGGCAAAACAACGGTTACTTCAATGACTACGCAGGTTATGATTGACGCAGGTCTTGACCCCTCGGCGGTTATCGGCGGCAAACTTCCATTAACCGACAGTTACGGCAGAGTTGGTAAAACCGAAAATATCGTTATGGAATCCTGCGAATATCAGGACACTTTTCTTTATATGTCTCCCGACGTTGCGGTTATTCTTAACATTGACGAGGACCATCTTGAATACTTCAAAACAATGGATAATCTAATTTTGAGTTTTGAAAAATTCGCAAAATCCGCCACAAAAGCAATAATATATAACGGTGACGATGAAAACACACTCAAAGCGATTAAAGATATTCAAGGCAAGGATATGATCTCTTTCGGTTTTAAAAGCTCTAACGATTACTATGCCGAAAATATTGAGGAATACAAGGGCGCTTTTACACGGTTTGACATTATGTATAAGGGTGAGCGTTTGGGTAATGTTACCCTTTCTATTCCCGGAAAGCACAATATTTTAAATGCGTTGGCGGCAGTTGCGGCATCCGTTTATTCAGGGGCAAAATTCCCGGACTGCGTAAAAGGAATTGAAGAGTTCCACGGTGCAGGCAGACGGTTTGAACACCTTGGCACCTACAAGGGTATTGATTTTATTGATGATTACGCCCATCACCCTGCTGAATTGAAGGTAACCCTTGAAGCGGCAATGAAAATGGGTTACAAAACCGTTTGGGCGGTTTTTCAGCCCTTCACATATTCAAGAACGGTAATGCACTTTGATGAATTTGTTGATGTGCTTAAAATCCCCGACCGCTGTGTTATGACGGAAATTATGGGTTCACGGGAAGTCAACACATACAATATATACACCTCACAGCTTGCAGAGAAAATACCCAATTCCGTTTGGTTTAACACGCAGGAGGAGGTCGCAGATTATGTTGTTAAAAATGCAAAACCGGGCGACCTTGTACTGACAATGGGCTGCGGCGATATTTACAAATCTGCTCATATGATGATTGCGGAGCTTAAAAATGGTTAAGTTTAACAATAATTGGGATTTACTTTTAAAAAGTGAATTTGAAAAGCCGTATTATCTGGAATTGCGGAAATTTCTTGCGTCGGAATATAAAACTCACAGGATATATCCGCCAATGAACGATATATTCAACAGCTTGAAATACACGGATTACAGAGATGTGAGAGTTGTAATTTTAGGGCAGGACCCGTATCATCAGCCGGGTCAGGCTCACGGGCTTTGTTTTTCGGTAAAAAAGGGAGTGCCTCCCCCGCCGTCTCTGCAAAACATATACAAGGAAATCCACGCTGAATACGGTTATCCCATTCCCGAAAGCGGCGAGCTTACATACTGGGCGCAACAGGGCGTTCTGCTGATGAACACGGTGCTGACCGTAAGGGACAGCTCTCCTAACAGCCACAAAGGTATGGGCTGGGAAATATTCACCGACGATGTTATTAAGCTTTTAAATCAGCGCCCCGAGCCTATGGTATTTTTGCTGTGGGGAGCCAATGCGAGAGCAAAAACAAAGCTTATTACAAATCCCGTTCACCTTGTGCTTCAATCGGCGCACCCAAGTCCCCTTTCCGCATACAACGGCTTTTTTGACAACGGACATTTTAAAAAAGCCAACGAATTTCTCGAAAAGCATTACGGAAAAGGTATTGACTGGCAGATAAAATAAAAAAACGGACAGTTTATTTGTTTTCAACAAACTGTCCGTATATTTTTATATCTCGGTTTCAACGGCTTTTCCTGCCGCGAGAGATTTTTTTGCGTCGATTACACGCTGATTTGTGGAACCTCTGAACTTGCAATTCAAAGATTTCTTTGCAAGAACGAATTTACCGTCGATCAAAATATCGGTTTCAGAGAGCAAATGACGCCAGCCCTCATTTTTTTCCATGCCCTTATAAAGCTGTTCAAAGGTATAGCCCGTATAGGTGACAACATCAAGCCCTAACGCGTGAACCTCTTTTGCAAGAACCGAAAAATTTTCCGCCTGTTCAAAAGGGTCCCCGCCGCTTAAAGTTACGCCTTTAAGCAACGGGTCCTTTTTTATTTCACCGATTATTTTATCAACATCGCTCATATAGCCGCCGTTGAAATCATGAGTTTGGGGATTGTGACAGCCCTCGCAGTTATGCCTGCACCCTTGGGAAAAAACCACAAACCTCCAACCCGGTCCGTCCACAACGGATTCACGGATAACTCCGGCAAGCCTTAACGGAGTGGACATTATAACTGCTCCATTTCTCCGTTGCCTGTACCGATTGAGTGCTTAACTCTGTCCTGTACCTCGGCATATTTTGCATCGTTGAAGCGGTCAAGAGTACCTACAAGGTATCCTGTGATTCTTCTTATTCTCTCGAAGCCTACGCCTTCGCCTACCATTACTTTTTCTTTCTTTGCTGCCATTTTAATTTCCTCCTTAAATTTAATTATATGTTTTTATTATTCTACGGGATTGGGGAGCTTATCAGCTTCCTCAAGCGTATTTTCGTCACAGCAGTGTACATCTCTGCTGTAGCCTTTAAGTTTTTTGAGCACCTCAACATCTACGCCCTCGCCCTCATGGCGTCCGCAACGGGGGCAAACATCGCCGATAATTCCTGTGTATCCGCAAACGGGGTCACGGTCAACAGGGTGGTTGATGGAGCCGTAGCCGATGCCTGCATCGTACATGCAACGGATAACTGCCTCAAATGCGTCAAGGTTCTGCGTGGGGTCGCCATCCATTTCAACATAAGAGATATGACCGCCGTTTGTAAGCGCATGATAAGGTGCCTCAATTCTGATCTTATCAAATGCGGAAATGGGATAATATACGGGAACATGGAAAGAGTTGGTATAGTACTTTCTGTCCGTTACACCGGGGATTTCGCCGTAACGCTCTCTGTCCATCCTTACAAATCTGCCGGAAAGTCCCTCAGCGGGAGTTGCGATAAGTGAGAAGTTAAGACCTGTCATCTCGCTTGCCTCATCAGCACGCTGACGCATATGGTGTATAATTTCAAGTCCTAAATTCTGTGCTTCCTTTGACTCGCCGTGATGCTTGCCGATAAGGGCTTTAAGTGTTTCTGCAAGTCCGATAAATCCGATTGTAAGAGTACCGTGTTTGAGAACCTCACGAACCTCGTCATCAATACCAAGTTTTTCGGAATCAAGCCAAATGCCCTGACCCATAAGGAACGGATAGTTTCTTACCTTTCTCTTTGCCTGAATTTCAAAGCGTTCAAGAAGCTGAGCGATTACAAGGTCAATCTTTCTGTCGAGCTCCTCAAAGAAATAATCAAGATTTCCGTGAGACTTAATAGCAATTCTGGGAAGGTTGACAGATGTAAAGGAAAGGTTACCTCTGCCGCCTGTTACACTGCGTGTTTTATCGTAGTTATTTGCCATAACTCTTGTACGGCAACCCATATACGCAACCTCTGTATTGGGGTCGCCCTCAACATAAAACTCTTTGTTGAAAGGAGCGTCCATAAATGAGAAGTTGGGGAAAAGGCGCTTTGCAGATACTCTGCAAGCCAGCTTAAACAAATCGTAGTTGGGATCCTCGGGATTGTAGCTGACCCCTGCTTTAAGCTTGAAAATGTGAATGGGGAATACGGGTGTTTCGCCGTTGCCCAAGCCTGCCTCTGTTGCAAGCATTACATTTTTAATTACCATTCTGCCCTCGGGAGAGGTATCTGTTCCGTAGTTAATTGATGAGAACGGAATCTGTGCGCCTGCGCGGGAGTGCATAGTATTAAGGTTGTGAACGAGAGCCTCCATTGCCTGATATGTGGCTCTGTCGGTTTCCTCGGCGGCTTTCGTAACGGCAAAGCTCTGTGCTTTTTCAATTTCCTCTGCTGAAAGCTTTAATTTGGAAGACAGCTCTTTTGCTTCAAGCTTCTGATAATCGTTATCATTGGCAAGGCAGGGAATTACGCCCTTTTTGCTCTCAATATCGGCACAAATCGCTTTACACTTATCCTTTGCATTATCAACGCCGTCCAACAATTCAAGCGCTTTTGAAAGATTGTCGATATACTTTTTCTTGTATGTCTTTTTAACGCCGGGAGCCATTCCGTAATCAAAATTGGGAATACTCTGACCGCCGTGCTGGTCGTTTTGGTTGGACTGAATAGCGATACATGCAAGAGCTGAATAGCTTGCTATATCGTTGGGCTCACGAAGGAAACCGTGGCCTGTTGAAAAACCTCCGTCGAAAAGCTTCAAAAGGTCAATCTGACAGCAGGTTGTTGTAAGAGTGAGGAAGTCCATATCGTGAATATGAATATCGCCTTCCTGATGAGCCTTTGCGTGCTCGGGCTTTAAAATGTGGAGAACATTGAACTGCTTTGCGCCCTCGGAGCCGTATTTAAGCATAGTACCCATGGAGGTATCGCCGTCGATATTGGCATTTTCACGCTTAACATCGTTATCCTTTGCGGAAACGAAGGTCAAATCCTCATAAGTTTTCATAAGGCGGGTGTTCATTTCACGAACGCGGGAACGCTCCGCTCTGTAAAGAATGTATTTTTTAGCCGTTCTTGCGTGGCCTGTTTCAATAAGTGTTTTTTCCACATAGTCCTGAATCTGCTCAACGGTGGGAACAGTTATACCGTCACGCTCAATATATTGTACCGCAAGCTTTGCGACTTCCATTGCCTCGTCAAAATCCTTACCGCCTGTTGCCTTTGCAGCCTGATACACGGCATTTGCGATTTTTTCGATGGAAAAATCCACCTCTCTGCCGTCTCTTTTTAAAATCTTTTCAACCATTTCGCTGTATCCTCCGTTTTTTTCGTTCATATGTTTTACACACAACATCTTGTGTCTGTTTTGTAAGCGAGTATCATTTTATAGTATATTTTCTATTATGTCAATATATTGTAGAGAAAAAAATATCCAAAAAACAGGTGCTATTTTTGGGCATTTTGATACTTGACTTTAAAGAACCGCTTTGCAGAGCCGTTTTTGCATATTTTTACGAAGTTTCGGACGGTATCTTAATAAAAATTACGCTTGTATGATAAAAAACACCGACCACAATATATTGTGGTCGGTGTTTGTACGATTTTGTTGAAAAAATCACAAATTATACATCGTAATACTTTTTCATACGCTTTTTACGCACAACCGTAATAACCGTGATTACGGCAACCACTCCGATTGCGGAGAAAAATGCCGCATAAAGTCCCGATGTGTCATTCTCACCCTTAACCTTCATCCAAAGATTGTTCATATACTGCAAGGTATCATTAGGCAGATTGTGGAACTCCTGCGCATTTGCAACCTCCTCGGGGTAAACCGCTTCGCTGTCAATCAAAGAGTATTCATCGTTTTCAATAACGGACTTGTTAGGAGTTGCATAATAAATGTACTCTGCATTGGCAAGGGCAACCTCAGGCTCCATCATAAAATTGATAAAAGCCTCGGCTCCTTTCTTATTCTGCGTGCCGCGGGGAATACAAAAGGCATCGTAAAAGGTATTGACGCCCTCCTCCGGAAGAACGAAATCAAGATCGGGATTATTTTCTTTCATAAGCTCATAATCTCCGGCATAATAAGTGGCAAGGGCATAGTCGCCGCTTTCCATCTTAATGAAAACCTCGTCCATTACATACTCGGGCTTAACCTTTTGGCGCTGTTCCAAAAGCAATTCGGCGGCTGCGTCCCAATCCTCTTTGCTGACGGAATTTAAATCCTGCCCCAGCAAAAACTGTGCTATTGCAAACGCGTCGCGGGGATTGTTGAACATCAGCACCTTGCCTTTGTACTGCTCGTCCCAAAGCACTTTCCAGCTTGTGGGCTTTTCCTTTACATACTTTGTGTTATATATAAGTATTGTAGTGCCCACATTATATATCACGGCGTAATCACTTATGCCGTTTTCAACAAGATAGCCGTATTTTTCACTGTCAAAGTATTTTTCATAATTAGGAATATTGGCGTAATCAAGAGGTTCAAGCATATCCTCGGACATAAGCCTTTCCACCATATAATCGGAGGGTACGATAACATCGTAGCTTACTCCCCCGCCTGAAAGCTTGGAATACATATTTTCATTGGACTCAAATGTGGTGTAGTTCACCTTACAGCCTGTAAGCCGTTCAAATTCCGAAACCACATCCATACTTTCATCGTCTATATACTCGCCCCAGTTATACACATTAAGGACTGTCCCCTGCAAGCCGAGATTCTTATAGTATTCCAAAGTTTCCTCGGAGAAAATCTCATCCTCCTCGGCATAAACGGGAATACACACGGCGCAAAGCATAATAAGCAGGGCAAAAAGGGCGGCAAAAACTTTTTTCATTCGTATTTATCCTCCTTTTTTGACCTTTGCTTTTTATCGGATTTTGACTGCGCCCAATTCATAAGCAGCAACAATATGAAAATTGCGGCAAATATGAGGGTGGAAAGGGCGTACATATCCGGTTTAACTCTCTTTTTCGTCATAGAGAATATGTGTATGGGTAAGGTCTGGAAATCGGGACCGTTTGTAAAGTAGCTGATGATAAAGTCATCAAGAGACAAGGTAAACGCCATAATTGCGCCCGCTACGATACCCGGCAGAATAGCGGGGAAAACCACCTTCATAAACGCCTTGAACGGATGGCATCCCAAATCCTGCGCCGCCTCGTAAATCCTCATATCCGTTTGCCGAAGCTTTGGAAGAACGGAGAGAATTACATAGGGAAGCTGAAAGCTTATGTGGGCTATGAGTATTGTAGAAAAGCCCAAAACATTTCTTCTTCCCAAAAGTGTTCCTGCGAAAACGAACAAGAGCATCATTGAGATACCCGTTACGATTTCGGGGTTCATCATGGGAATATTTGTAACAGTCATTATTGAGGATTTAATGTATTTTTTCTTAACGGAATTTATACCCACTGCGGCAAGGGTACCCATTACGGTTGAAATCGCCGCCGAAACAACGGCAAGAATTACCGTGTTTTTCAAGGCGTTCATTGTTGCTCTGTCGTGAAACAGCCGCTCATACCATTGCAGGGAAAATCCGCTGAACACATAGGTGCTCTCTGTTCCGTTAAAGGAAAACACCATCATAACAACCATGGGCGCATATAAGAATATAAACACAAGCGCCATATAAAGCTTTGATACGGTAGATGTTTTTGTCATATGAGCACACCTCCGTCATCATCGCTGTCGGTAAAGTAATTAAGCACACCTAAGCAAATTAAAATCATTACCATAAGCACTAACGAGAGCGCCGCGCCGAGATTATAATTGTATGCCGTTTGGAACTGCCCCTCAATTACATCGCCTATAAGAGTAATCTGACCTCCGCCCAGCTTCTGCGTAATGTAAAATGTACTTACAGAGGGCACGAAAACCATTGTTACGCCGCTGGCAATCCCCGGAACGGAAAGGGGGAAAATTACACGGCGCAAGCAATGAAATTTACTGCACCCCAAATCCTGCGCCGCCTCCACAAGGGAATTATCCATTTTGGACATTACCGTGTAAAGGGGCAAAATCATATAGGGTAAAAAGTTATAAACCATACCCAGTATTACGGCGCCCCCCGTATTGAGCATATGAAAGGGCTCTATGCCGAAAAGACCTAAAAATCTGTTTATTACGCCCGATTCGCCCAAAATTGTTATCCATGAATATGTTCTTATAAGAAAGCTCATCCACATAGGGAGCATTACGAGCATAACTGCCGTCCGCTGAAAGGACGCCTTGCTTTGCGCAAGAAAATACGCAAAGGGATATGAGATAATAAGGCAAATAAGCGTTGCGATTGCTCCGTAGCTTATGGAAAGAATAAAAATTGAGGTATAGTCGCCTATCTGTGCAATATTATTAAAGGTTGCATTTCCGTTTGAATCGGTAAAGGCATAATAAATAACCATAATCAGGGGCGCTATTATAAAAAGCACCGACCAGAGAATATACGGCGCATTCATTATTTTTTGCGCAAAGGAGGATTTTTTCATACGCTCTCCCCCCTTATGCCTGAGAAAGCTCATCAAACTCATCGCTGAACGAGCTGTAATCACCGTAAAGTCCCGAATACTCGGACTTCTTCATAATATGAATTTCATCGGGCTTTATTGAAATACCGATTTCATCGCCCACATCGCTCTTATCCGTTGTCTGAATCATCCACTTGAAATTATCAATATCCACGATAATTTCATAGTGAACACCCTTAAAGGTGACGGAGGTAACCGTTCCCTTTAACATACCCTCTTCGGGCGGCACAACATCCACATCCTCTGGACGGATAACAACATCCACAGGCTCGTCCTTTTTAAAGCCCTTATCAACGCACTGAAAACGGATACCCGAAAATTCAACGGAGAAATCCTCATGCATAATGCCGTCAAGAATATTGCTTTCGCCGATAAAATCCGCCACAAAAGCGTTTTTCGGTTCATTGTAAATATCAAGAGGAGTGCCGATTTGCTGAATTTCGCCGTTGTTCATTACCACAACGGTATCGGACATGGAGAGAGCCTCCTCCTGGTCATGAGTAACATATATAAAGGTTATGCCCAATTTCTGCTGAATGTTTTTAAGCTCCACCTGCATATCCTTGCGGAGTTTAAGGTCAAGTGCTCCCAAAGGCTCGTCCAGAAGCACTACGCGGGGATTAACAGCCAATGCGCGGGCTATTGCCACACGCTGCTGCTGACCGCCTGAAAGAGAATCAATATTTCTTGCCCCAAAGCCTTTAAGGTTTACAAGGGCAAGCATCTCTTTTACCTTTTCTTTGATTTCGCTTTCCTTCATCTTTTTAAGCCGAAGCCCGAAAGCGATGTTTTCATACACATTCAGGTGAGGAAAAAGCGCATAACGCTGAAAAATGGTGTTCACCTGACGCTTGTAGGCAGGAACACCATTGATATTTTTTTCCTCGAAAATAACATCGCCGCTGTCCTGCTGTAAAAAGCCTGCGATTATTCGCAGAGTTGTGGTTTTACCGCATCCGGAGGGTCCGAGAAGTGTTATAAACTCACCGTCACGGATATACAGGTTGATGTCATTGAGTATTTTTTGATTGTCAAAGCTTACACTGATGTTTTTAAGGTCAATTATAATTGGATTGTTTTTCAATTATGCAGCCCCTTTCCAACCGATAGATATAGTTGGGTCGGGAAGTGTAAATCCCGCCCTATTTGGTATGAGATAAATATAATGGTATTTTTAATAAAAGTCAATACATTTTTTTACATTTTACGGGGATTTTTTTACGGTAAAATATCCCGAAGTTTCTGCGGATTACGGGTAGTAATATTATCGGGGGAACAGGCAAGGCACTTATACATATCAAGCGGCTTCTGCACCGTCCAGACCGACACGGACAAGCCGTTTTCGTGAAAGATTTCAACAAGCTTTGAGGTTAAGGCTTTATAATTAAAATTTATACCTACCGCACCTGCGTTTTTCACCTTTCTCACAAGGGACTGAATATACTCACTGTCACCCGCCTGCTTTTTATCAACATCCATATTGAGATAATAAGGGATTTGAGGGCACTTTTCTTTTACCTTTGCCACATATTCCTCATTTACTCCCGTGAAAAAAATTCTGTCCTGCACTCCGTATTTTTCGGCAAGTGGATATACTTTTTCAAGAGCGTCGGTAGATTTTATATCTATATTTGCACGCACAGTGTTTAATTCTGCAAGGCATTGAAATGCCTCGTCAAGAGTTACCTCGCCGCCTGCGGGGGCATCATGGGAAAGTACGGGTGTGCCGTCGGCAGTAAAATTCAAATCAAATTCTACAATCTGCGCGCCATTCTCCGCGCCCGCCTTAATGGATTCGAGAGAGTTTTCCTTTGTACCTTCACAGCCTGTATGCGCTGTTACGGTAAAATCATCGGGCAGAGTGAATTTTGTATTTTTATATGAATTCATTTTAACTGCATATACGGCAAAATATGAGCCTACACCGATTACTGCCGACGCCGCAATTACAGCCGCCGCTGTTATAATCGCCCTTTTGTGCTTCATAATAAACTCCTATTCAAACAAATCGTTCTGCGGTGAGAAAATCTCGATACCCTTATTCAGTATTGAGAAATCAACATCTGTGTGTGCGCCGCCGAATTCACCGTCCAGCGACCACTCAACAGGCTTTTCGGTGTGTATTTTCAGATTTTTTGTATGCAAAAACATTATCTGGTCACAGTTATAATCGTGCTTTTGCATTCTTTGAAGCATATGGGCGGCGTTTGCCACACTTGTAATTTTCCGTACAAGCAAAAGTTCAAATTCACCGTCGTTTAACCGAACATCGTTGCGGTCATATGTGAAAAGTCCCGCAACGGAGGTGGAATTTGAAATTGCACCGAAGAAAAAGTCATCCTCAATCACTCCGCCGTCATGCTCGATTTTCATATGTATGGGCTTGATGCTTTTTAAGAGTTTTACGCCGTGAAGCAGGAAAGTATTCACCATATACGCCGAATATCCCAAGGCGTTTTTCAGCTTTTGAGGCGTTGAATAGGAAAATTCACTTCCCACGCCGAAGGTGGCAACATAGCAGAAATGGCGGCCGTTAAACTTACCTATATCATATGTATTCTTTTGATTTGTCACTATAAGCTGAACGGCACTGCGAATATCGGAAGGTATGCCGATTGTGGAAGCAAGGTCGTTTGTGGAGCCTGTGGGAATATATCCTATGGGGCGTTTTTCGGGAAGCTTTACCGCGCCGTTTACGGTTTCGTTAAGAGTACCGTCGCCTCCGCAGCAAAGGATAACATCGTAATTCAACCCCAGATTTTCTGCAAATGCCGTTGCATCCCCTCTCTTTGTTGTGGTTTTTATATCAAAATCAAAATCAAGCGTTGAAAGCACATCGACAATATCAAAGGTTCCCGCCTTTGATTTTGTGCGCCCTGCACAGGGATTTATTATTACGAGCATTTTCTTTTTCATTTCAAAACCTCTTTCCGACCTTTCGGTATCTCGGGTAATATTCTATTCTAATTTTAAAAATAAATCAATATTTAAAGCAAATAATATTGCGCTGTTTTTCGGTTTGTGATACAATTCTTCTTGACAAAAAGGTGCAGAACACGGGGAATCGGGTGAAAATCCCGAACGAGTACGTCGCCGTATGTGAAGAGTGTTTTTCAGCTGCTTTGCCGCAAAAAGCAGAAAGTCATTGGATTTATTCCGAGAAGGCGAAAAATGCGAATTGTGAATTCACGAGTCGGAATACCCGAATTTTGAAATTGCCGCTGCCGCGTAAACCGGTATAGAGGCAAGCCTTTTGTTAATTCATTATTTTAAGGAGAAATTCAGTATGAAAAAAATTCTAAATTCAAAAATTCTGCTGTCTGTTCTCGCATTGGTGCTTATTGCGGCTATGGCATTGGGCTTTGCGGCCTGCGGAAACAAGACAAACGAACAGGAACCCGGCACAACACCGGTACAGTCAACACAGCCTTCTTCAACAGAAGAAACTGCCACGCAAATAGGTCAGGGTGAGAAAGCCTTCACCTTTGAGGTTACTGATAAGGACGGCAGTAAGACTGTATTTGACATTAAAACCGACGCTGACACCGTTGGCGCGGCATTGATTGAAAACAAGCTCGTTTCGGGAACCGAAAGCGAATACGGACTTATGGTTGACACGGTAAACGGCGTTAAGTATGACTATACCGCCGACAAAATGTATTGGGCTTTCTATATTGACGGAGATTACGCTCAAACAGGCGTTGACTCCACAAAAATTGAGAACGGCAAAACTTATTCCTTTGTTGCCACCGCCGCATGACACGAAATGAGCGGCTCAAACGCCTTGGAGAGCTTACCGTATTTGCAATGCTGGGCGTTATAATGTATCTTTCAAAAATATTTATGGAATTACTGCCCAACATTCACCTTTTGGGAATGCTGACGATGGTTTACACGGCTGTTTACCGCAAAAAAGCGTTACTTCCGATTTATGTATATGTATTTCTCAACGGTCTGTTCTGCGGCTTCGCTCTCTGGTGGATACCGTATCTTTACATTTGGGCAGTGCTTTGGGGAGTTACAATGCTTCTGCCGAAAAATATGAGCAAAAAAATTGCCGTGCCCGTTTATGCCGTTGTGTGCGCGCTTCACGGGTTACTTTTCGGCACTCTTTATGCCCCCGCTCAGGCGATTATGTTCGGATTGAATTTCAAAGGAATGATAACCTGGATAATTGCAGGACTCCCCTATGACGCAGTCCACGCGGCAGGCAACCTTGCGGCAGGACTTTTAATCGTCCCTCTTTCAGATGCGCTGAAAATGTTTCAAAAGAAAGCGTTGAAAGATATATAGTATAATACTCTATAATGAGGTTTTCCCACCGACAACGGCAGAAAAATTCGGACGGCTTGGAAATCACCTGGGCGCAGTAAAACAAAAAACAGTATAAGAAAGGAAAAGCCCTTCGTTGAGCAACCAACGAGGGGCTTTCCGAATTCTATTCAAAGACAGAACATATGATTACTCAATCAGTCCGCTTTCTTGTAACAGGATTTCAATATCCGTTCCCTTAATTTTCTTTAAGACAACCTTTACCAATTCTCTTTCCGCCAAAGAAAGCTTGATTTCCGTAATCGGTTTTTTATCAATGGCGTAGTAGCACGCGCGCAAAAGCTCGCGCACATCATATTTACTGCCCCAAACCTCCGGCACGCCGCGGTCTATGTCAAGCAGGGTATAGACGGATTCCATACCCGTGCGCATAGAGTATTCAATGGTGAAAATCGTGTCGCGGGGTGTTTCGGCAAACTGCCCGAGGAAAGCAAAGTTCACAGCGCCGTCGGGCACAACATGCGGACGGTCCTCGTTCTTTCTCGGCTGGAAGAATGCGTTGATGTACGGCATAAAGCAGGTCGTCGTGTTGCAGGCATTTTTGGCGAGGTCATCAATTTCCGATTCGGGAATACCGATATGATACAGCCATTCACGGCAAACTTCCTCACCCGTGCAGTCACGCATGGCTTTCTTTACATAATTGCCTTCCTTGTTGGTGCTGAGCGCATACAGCCAAACCAAAACAGTGTCCTTATCCTGCGATTTAAACTGCGGCTGACGGTTGATTGTCCATGACAGATACCAATTTTCGGTGCTGTCCTTTACGGTGACAATGCCGCCTGTCGTGACCTTGCCCTCGCGGGGGTCACGCTTGCAGATTTTGATGATGTGCTGAATAATTTCCTCGTTGGAGGTTGCAACCGTCGCACTCATCCAGTTGGTCGCTTCAACATCGCTGCAAAACGCGTCGGGATTACCGAATTCACCGTGCTTTGCCTGTTTGGCAATGTTTTTCCACATATCCCACGATTCGCCGCCGCCGTTTCGGATGATGGAAAGGTCGGGTGCGTGCGTTTGGTCGCCGTAGCAGGAGGTGTCGGTGCAACAGCCGTTGGTGATGAATACAAGGTCGTCTTCAATCAAATCAATGGTCTGCTCGGTGCCGTCTTTTACATACACAATCTGCTTGGCAATCTTTTTGTCGCCGACGGTGTCAATGATAACATTCTTCACATCCATACCGTATTCGATTTTGACGCCGTGGGCTTCCAAATATTTCACAAGCGGCAGAATCAGACTTTCATACTGATTGTACTTTGTAAAACGAAGCGCGCTGAAATCGGGCAGACCGTCAATGTGGTGCACATAGCGGCAAAGATAGCGCTTCATTTCCAAAGCGCTTGACCAACGCTGGAAAGCAAACATTGTTTGCCAATAAAGCCAGAAATTTGTGTCCCAGAAAGAATCCGGCAATACCTCGGAGATTTTCTTGCCCTCCAAAGCTTTTTCCGGCGTGATGAATAGTTGCGAAAGGGCAAGCGCCGACTCCCTGTCTAAGCCAAACTTCTTGTCGGTGTGCGCGTCTTCACCGCGGTTAACGGAGGCGCGGCACAGCGAGTAGTTCGGGTCATGCTTGTTGAGCCAATAGTATTCGTCTAATACAGAAACATCAGGATTTTCAAGCGAGGGGACATCGCGGAACATATCCCACATTACTTCAAAGTGGTTGTCCATTTCCCGTCCGCCGCGCATATAAAAGCCCTTGGTGATGTCCTTGCGGCCGTCACAACTGCCGCCGGCAAGTTCTAACTTTTCCAGGAGATGAATATGTTCTCCTTTCATCTGTCCGTCGCGGACAAGATAGAACGCCGCCGTAAGTCCTGCAAGACCGGTGCCGATGATATACGCAGATTTTTTATCTACGTCCTTCGGCTTTTCGGGGTGTGCAAATGCTTCATAAGTACCTGCTGCATAATACATAAGAAAACCTCCTAAAAATATCTTCTGTTTTCATTATATTTACAGCGGCGCATTTGCACAATAAACAGAAAATCCGTCCTGATAAAAGTTTTATCAGGACGGAAAATTTGTAAAAAAATTTATCAATCGGCCGGTTTTGATGTATTTTTTCCCGTGGAGAAATCTTGTAAGGCTTTTGCAAAATTTCCGTGAAGCAAGATGCTGATTTTATTGACCAATACCTCGGGGGATTCCTGCATACCGTTTTGAATCCAATTCATCATCACGCCGACAAAGGCGTATTCATAAAAATCCGCAATGAATTTTTTATCGCTTTCCAACACGTGCAGACCGGCGGATTTTTCGTCGATAACAGACAGCAGTAGGCCGGATACCAACGGGTTTAATCCCAACTCTAACTGTTCGCGGTTGATACAGCGGTACACATTTAAAACGAGTGGCTTGTTTTCCAGCACAGAGTGGAAGATATTTAAAAGGCCCTCCTGCCAAGTGTCGTATGTTTTCTTGCCGTCGAGGACTTTTTTCGTTTCGTCGATGCAAGTCCATTCCGCGAGGTCGTAAATATCCTTAAAATGGTAATAAAAGGTCATACGGTTGATGCCGCAGTCCTCGGCAATATCGCTGATTGTGATTTTGTTCAGAGGCTTTTTTGCCAATAAATTTTTTAACGACTGCGCCAAAGCCCGTTTGGTAATTTCGGACATTTTTTCATCACTTTCCCAATTGGTATATAGCTATTTACACGAGATATTATACGATATTTCTGAATAGTTTGTAAAGGGAAAATTTCAAGTTTCCGGCAAATTTCGGATTGCTTTTTTTACTTTTATCCGTTAATATAAAGATACTCCTTGTTTGAATTATTAAGTAGGATGTGGTATGGTTGATTAAAATGCAAAAGGAAACCGTAAAACGATATGTGTTATTTATTATCGGGCTGTTCTTTTCGGGGCTGGGTGTTGCCGTTACCAAACGCGGCGGTCTTGGAGTGTCCCCGATTTCGTCCGTGGCAAATGTCATCAGTATCAAATTGCCGTTTTTTACTCTCGGCACTTGGTTGATTTTATGGAACTGCGTTTTGATTTTGGGTCAAATTCTCATTCTCCGAAAGCAGTTTAAACCGATACAGCTATTGCAAATACCCCTTTCCGTGCTGTTCGGGTGGTTTACGGATTTCGGTATGTGGCTTGCAGGAATTATTCCCACTCAATTTTACCCAGTTCGCTTACTGTCGGTGTTTGCAGGGACAGCCATTCTCGGCTTCGGTATTGCTTTGGCGGTAATTGCCGATGTGATTATGAATTCCGGCGAGGCGTTCGTCAAAGCGATTGCGGACAAAACGCATTTTACCTTCGGCAATGTGAAAATCGCCTTTGACATATCCTGCGTGTTGCTTGCGTTACTGCTTTCCTTACTGTTTTTCGGCGGAAAAATCGTCGGTATGCGTGAGGGCACGGTGATTGCCGCACTGCTCACGGGACAGACGGTTAAATTCTTCCAAAAAAGATTGCAAAAGCCGCTTCAAAAGATTTTAACCAAAGCGTAAAAACAAGCACCCGCTGAATTCAGTTTCAGCGGGTGCATTTTTATCTGTATTCCGTGCGTATCAGGAAAATAACCCTTTTACCCAAGCGATGAATTTGTTTTCCTCCGCTTCTTCCGGTGCGGCGGAATCGGTTGCGACTGTTTCCGTTTTTACAGCGTCGGTTTTAATCATAAACACAACTGAGGATTTCATAGCTGAGGTGCGCTGTGTAAAAATATCGTACTCACTGCCGAATTTAAGCCACTCCTTCATTCTGCCTGCAAGAGTTTCCGTTTGTTCCTCGGAAAGAGTGCCTAAATCGGAATATTTTCCCGCGGTTTCCACAAGGGCTTCAATCTGTTCCACCTTATCATCGCTTGCAAACTCGCCGAAGGTTTCCAAAAGCTCTTTATTCTCGTTAAGAACGGTGACAACTTCATTAAGTGTTTTCAGCGTTTCGGGAAGATTTTCAACGGATTTTTGAATTTCGGGGTCCTCCATATCCGCTGAAAGGCTCTGGAATATGGGCATAACATCGTTCAAATCCTCAGCCAGCACCGATATATCCGAAAGGCTTTGGGAAAGCTTGGGCAAAAGGACTAAAAGCTGCTGCATTTTCGGGTCGCTCAAGGTTGCGGAAATTGCCTCCATATCGGTATTATTCAAATCCTCAACCAGCTTATCAAGCTTGGCAATGTTTTCATCGGTCATATATCCGCCCAGAACTTTCAGCATTTTCTCGTTTTCGCTGTAAAGTACCGACGCCTTGCTGACGGCTCCCATAATATCCTCAATTTTATTTCCCTCGCCGTAAAGCAGGTCAATCATTTTCTGAACATCAAGTCCGTTCATTGCGGCTTGTATCTTTTCAAGGTCGGTCAATACCTCTTTAACGCTGTCAATACCGTCGGTAAGCCCGCCGTTGCCCAAAGAGCCCACAGACGCAAATGGCATAACGGCAAACATCATATTGCCCAGCTCAAAACACTCCGTATATGCGGTTACGGTATAAGTATTCGTATATAAAGACTTATCAATTAAGGACATATTGAGTTCGGAAAGCCCCAAGCTTTCGTCAATACCGGGAATTCCTGCAAAAAAGACAATTTGCTTTGCGCCGTCGCTTATCGCTGTACCGTAATCAATGGCGATGTTGCTGAAATTTTCTTCGGACAGTATTGTTCCGCCGGCTACAAGCATAGGACAGGTAATTTCATATGCTTTGCCTGAAACGGTTATCTTTTTCTTCAAGGAGTTATTAACGGTAATCTGTACGGAAACATTACCCTTTTTGCCCGCAATTTCCTCGGCGGTCAATTCCTTGCCGTCAAGAAAATACTTGATACTTACCGTAACAGGAGGCTGTTCCTCAGTTGTTCCGCTGTAATACAAATCCGTTGTGTCCATATCCCAGCAAAGCATGTTGTCCTTAACAATAGGCTCTGTCAGGCTTTTTACATTCTTAATACCGGAAAGATTGCTCACATCAAGAATACGCACCTGCGGAGTATCGGTATGCAGCCAATCCGTGACATTTACATTATAAACCGTACCGTCCGGTCTGGCGTTAATATAAACTGTTTCTTCCTTTTTTACATTTTCGGCTATCGTGGAATATTCCTGCTGAACATAGTCGCCTGTGCCCATAGCCTGATTTAAAATCTCATTATCCGTTACCGCTTTTTTCTTGCAGCCTGCAAGAGATGTGCACAATAGCGCTCCTGCCAGCACTGCGCTGACGGCTTTAACATATATCTGCTTATGCATTTGACTGCACCTCACTTTTAAATTTTTTTGATTTTTTACTGTTTCGCTTTGAGGGCGTATTATTCCGCCATCCGATTGTTGTTTTGTTTATGATGCCCTCGCAAAGATACAAGAGCGGAGTTAAGAAGAACACAATGACCAGCGCGCTTATTAAAGAGCCTCTTGCAAGAAGAGCGCATATGCCTTTTATCATGGGAATATCGCATATGAGATAAACTCCGAAGGTGGCAACAAAGAATACCGACGCACTTTGAAGTATCGACCTTTCCGCCGCCTCAGCCGCATTGAGAATTGCGTCCTTTTTAAGCTTGCCTGACCTTATTTCTTCACGGAAGCGCGTGGTTAAAAGTATTGCGTAGTCCACCGTTGCACCGAGCTGTACGCAATTTATAACCGTGGGAGCAACAAAGGATATTTCAGCTCCCATCAGTGTTGAAACGGAAAGATTTATCCAGATGGCAAGCTCAATGGACAGCACCAGCAATACGGGCAGGGAAATCGACTTAAAGCATATGGCAATCAAAATGAAAATTGCCGCTACGGAGAGAATACTTGTTACAAGAAAATCACGGTCGGTTGTGGTAATCAAATCTTTTGTCAATGCGCCCTCGCCCGTAATAAGCGCATTTTCATCGTAGCTCTTTACGATTTGCTCCATTTTACCGATTTGTTCGTTCAGTTCGTCTGTGGCGGCACCGTATTGGGAATTGACCATAATCATCTGCTTGCCGCCCTGCTTGCAGATTTTTAATATTTCATCGGGGATTATATCGTCGGGTACCGCAGGACCGAGAATACTGTTATACGCAAGCACCGACGCAATACCGTCGAGATTTTCCACCTCTTTTTCCATTTGCATAAGCCTGCCTGCGGGAATACTGTCATCAACAATCAAAAACTGCGTTGACGCCATATTGAAATCGTTTTTCAGCTTATTAAGTCCTTGAATTGAGATGAGGTTATCCGGCAGAGCCTTATCCATACTGTAATACACATCTACGCTGTTCTGACCGATAAATGCAGGGATTAACAGAATTACAAACAGTATTGCAAATGCTTTTTTATGCTTAAACACAAAGCCATTCAGCTTTTTAAATGAGGGAATAAAGCTTCTGTGGCGGTACCTGTTAATATATTCCTCAAAGAGGAGAATGAAGGCGGGAAGCACAAGTATTACCGTTAAAATACCGAGAACAACGCCCTTTGCCATTACAAAGCCTATATCAAATCCCAGCTTCAACTGCATAAAGCACAGGGCAACAAAGCCGAAGATTGTTGTAAGTGAACTGCCCAACAACGCCGAAAAAGATTTTGAAACGGCACTCGCCATAGCATCTCGGCGGTCGGATATAACCTCTTTTTCCTCAATATAGCGGTCCATTAAGAATATGGAATAATCCATTGTTACGCCGAGCTGTAATATTGCCGCTATTGCCTGAGTTATAAATGATATTTCGCCTGTAATAACATTTGTACCCATATTATAAACAATGGCAATGCCCAGCACAGCCAGTATTACAAGAGGTAAAATCCAGGATTCCATTAAAAGCGACATAACCGCCAGAGCAAGCAAAATTGCGAAGGCTACAAACACGGGTGCCTGTTTATCGGCAAGCTCTTTTGTATCCTCGGTTATTGCGGACACTCCGCTGATAAAGGTTTTTTCATTTGCAAGCTTTTTGATTTGTTTGATAGCCTGCAAGGTTTCATCTGCCGAGCCTGCATATTCATACTGCACAAGCATCATGGTTTTATTGCCGTCTGCATTGTAAAAAATATTACGCAATGCATCGGGAAGTGCCTCAACGGGTGTTTGCGTTCCTGCCAATTCATCCGACCACATTACGGAGCGTACGCCGTCGATTTTTCCTATTTCCTCTTTCAGCGCCGCCGAATATTTTGCAGGCATATCCTCAACAATTATTATAGACATTCCCGCATTCTGAAAGGTTTCGTCAAGCATATTTTCGCCCTGTACGGATTCCAAATCATCGGGAAGATACGACAGAATATCGTAATTCACGCGGGTACATACAAACCCGATTATTGACGGAATCAGCAAAAGCAAAGCGATTGCCACTACTGTTTTCGGGTGGTAGGCCTCCCACCTTGCTATTTTTTTAATCATACAAACTCACCTGTTTCATACCGTTATAAACTTTCTTGTTTTCTTGCCTGCTCTGCACCGTAAATACTCATAACAACAATATCGTAAAGATGGGGCTTAACCTCGTTGAGGGAATAGGGCTTGCCCCGCAAAATAGCGTTGCAGCAGGAGGAAACTATTAAATCAATGCACAAGTACATTTTTATTGAAATTTCCTGCGGGGAAAAGCCAAGACCTTCAAAATATAACAGTATTTTGTCGTAGAGTTCTTTAACCGTTCCCTCTCTGTTTTCTATTACTGCATTGACGCAGATATGCACATTTTTGTCAATAAGAAGCGTAAGAGTTTTATTTTTTTCAAGAAACTCCACAAGCAAATCAATGTATTTTTTTATACATCGGTCAAAATCCTCGTCATTTTTTATATCGGGAATTTCAGAGGTTAAATTCATATATTCCGCCGCTTTTTTAAGAATCAGCTTTGATATTAAATCGAATTTATCCTTAAAGTATAAATAAAATGTACCCTTTGCAACACCTGCTTTTTTTACAATATCGTCAATGGACACCGCTGAAATGCCGTTGTTTTCAAACAAATCAAAGGCGGCGGCAATAAGCTTTTGGTACTTTTCATTTTTCTTTTGCAGTATTTTATCCATATTCACACTTCTTTTCCCGATTTGGATTAAAAATGACTGTCAGTCATTTTTTACACTACGCAATTATAGCACAAAATGACTGTCAGTCAATCTTTTCATTAAAGTATTTACAAATAATTCATATTTTAACAGTTTTGAGTCCGTTAACAAAAGAGCCCCCTGCTCAAAGGAACAAGGGGCTGAAAGTTTTGCTGTTAATTCAATTGTACTTTAACATATCGTTCACATACAAATCGTGAGCGATTGCGTCATATGCGTC
Organism: Candidatus Fimenecus sp.; assembly: GCA_051881435.1. GTDB lineage: Bacteria > Bacillota > Clostridia > Oscillospirales > Acutalibacteraceae > Fimenecus. The sequence goes on from JBJEPW010000010.1 coordinate 24,842, forward strand.
AACTGCGCCGTCTCCGTTCATATCGGCGGCATAATAATTTGCCGTGCCGCTTTGGAGCTTATAATTTGCATTTGCGGCTTTTCTTAAAATATCGGTATCGGCAGATGTTACGGTATTTGACGCATTAACATCTCCTCGGCGGACAAGTGTATATGTATCGGTAACCGTTGAAGCCTTTGTAACGGTAAGCGTACCGCCCGTTGTAAGTCCGCTTGTTGCTATGGAATAACCGTATGGCGCTACAAACGAGGTCGAGAATACTCCGTCCTTTTCAATAAATACAAGCTTTTCCGCTTTCTTCACCGTTGCGCCCGAATTTCTGTTTATCAGCATTGGGGAATAAGAGGTTGCGTTAAGAGTGGGATATGTAAGTGAGAAAAGCGATGTACTGTATCTTTGACCTGTGGGAGTGTGATCATTTTCAAAGGTAGTGGTATCGTTACCGAAATATCTGTTAGTCGCCTGAGAGCCTACGAGGAAATAATCATAGAACACACCGTCGGCAGAATTACCCACAGGGTCATCCCAGGTCATATCAACCGCATACCACTTATTATCCTCCATTTTTACATAGTTCCATGCATGACCGCCGCCGTTGGCATCGCCTACAACGACAACGCAGGGAATATTTTCACGGTTGCAAAGGATTTTAAGCGCCTCCGCATAGCCCTCACACACGGGAGTATAGGGGTCAAGGAACACGCTTGTAGGATCATGCGCCGTAGAGCAGGTAAATGTGCTGTCATACTGAACGGACTTTACAATTTGGTCATGTATGCTCTTTAATCTTTCGTATCTTGTGTCTCCGTTTACTTTAAAAGCGTCAACTGCCGCCATCATTCTGCTGTAATAATTCTGAACAACGCTTATATCCGCATAAGCAGAGGTATTCAAGGTATAAGTGATATTCAGCTTGTTAATATACAGATGGTATGTACCGTCACCGTTTGACGAGTAGCTGTATGACATACTGTAACCGAAGCCGTTTATCCAGAAAATCTCGGGGTGGTCATCGCAAACAGCGGAAATTCCGCCTACTACTGCTGCATATACTGCACTTTTTGTTTCATCGGGAATAACAAGATAGTTATTGCTGTCTACTCCGGCGTCGCACTCAATGGCAGGAGAAAGCGTAACCGTGGTTCCCGTTGCAATGCCTGTGTTAAGTATTGCATTATACACATCTTTTTGTGCGGAATTAAGATATGTATAGAAATTATACATATCATCAGCGCCCGAGGAGAAAAATTTTGATGAGGTTACGGGGAGATTCGATGTATCCACCGCAACAGACGGGTCAAAGTGGGTTAACTCTGCGCTTCCCAGCCACATTTCGCCCTGCTTCGGAGCATTTACCGCAAAAACTCCCACGGAAGCACAGGAAAACAGCATAATAATCGCCAAAAATACAGAAACGAGTTTTTTCATAATCAACACCCTCTGCAAGAATGAATTTTCTTATTTTTTATCGAGGAAGCTGGAAAGCTCATCCATAAATGCGTTTACATCTTTAAAATGCTTATATACAGACGCAAAGCGCACATAAGCGACCTCATCAATCTCTTTCAGCTTTTCCATTACAAGCTCGCCCACGCGAACGGAGGTTACCTCACGGTCAAGGGAGTTCTGAAGCGTTGACTCAATTTCGCTGACGGCACGCTCAATAGTTTCCATTGAAACCTGACGCTTTTCGCAGGCACGCATCATACCGTTCATAAGCTTGTTGCGGTCAAACGCCTCGCGGGATTTATCCTTTTTAACAACAAGAATGGGCACGCTTTCAATAATTTCATATGTAGTAAATCTTTTGCCGCATTTTACACACTCTCTGCGGCGGCGGATTCTTTCGCCCTCATCTGTGGGGCGTGAATCAATTACCTTGCTTTCTTCAAAGCCGCAAAACGGACATTTCAAACTAACCACTTCCTAAAAAACTATATATTGTATTATACCACATTTTATACCCCAATGTAAAGGGTTAAAGCATTTTTTTAAGCTCTGTTAATGCGGCGGTTAACTGACTGTCATTTTCATAACCGTTTTCATACAGTTCAAGTATATAATCGCCGCTGTAAGAAAAGCCTTTCATCATATCAAAAAATGCCTTAAAATCAAAATTCCCCCCTGAAAAGGGCACAATGCAATCCCTTTCATTACTGTGGTCGCTTATATGGACATGGCGGATATAGGGGTGGAGCTTTTCGGCAAAGGAAAAGGGCTCAAAGCCTGCCCTTATTGACTGCTTTATATCAAAAACCATATTAAAATCATCGCCGATATACTGTGCCATTCGTAAAAGATACTCGGGACTTTCGCTGCGGTAATGCACCACATTTTCCTGACACACCCGAATTCCCTCTTTTTTACCCATTTCAATAAGATACGCGAAACGCTCGAAATACTCCTCGTCCGATATACTGCCGGGGATTTTTGCGCCGTGCACAACGAGAATTTGAGCGCCCATTTTGTTCATAACATCAAAATGGCGTTTAAAAAGCGTATCACGGGCTTCAAGCCAGCGCCGTTCATATGAGCTGAAAAGATAATAGGAATCGGTAAAAGACGCCATTGTATGAACAGAGGGTATTCTCAAGCCGTATTCATTTTTAATATTGCAAAGCAAATCAATAAACGGTTTTTCAAATTCGGAATCCGCATTCATAAAGATTTCAACGGTTTTTGCCCCTGTTTTCGCCGCCCTTATCAAAGATTTTTCTGTTTCAAGAGGATAAAAGCAAGCTGACGACAATCCTATATCCATATGTTTTTTCTGCATCTCTTTTCATTGGAAAATATTGTGTGTTGATAGCGCCTGAAAATGATACTAAAATTATATCAAAGAGGTGTTAATATGAAAACAACGCAATTAACCTTTAAGGATTTTATAAAATCGGTTAGCAAAACAACGAAGCTTATTATTTTAATTACCGCTCCCTTAATTATCTCGCTTTTTGCGGGAGGGCTGTATTTACAGATACATATGCTGATACACGGCTATTCCTCGGAAATTGCAAGACTTTCGGACGAGCTGATAAAATGCTGTGCGGACTGTTTAAACGCGGTATTTGTCCCTGCATTTTTTATTGAGCTGTACGGCAATTTTAAATGATTATCTTCTTACAGCTTTAAGCCTTACGGTTTGCGTCTGCATTCCGCCGCCCGTTAAAAGACCGCGGTTTATTCCGCAATCGGCAAAGTCTCTGCCGCGGCTTATTATAATATAGTTTTCGTCGGCAAGGCGGTTATTCGTAGGGTCAACGCCGTGCCAACAGCCGTTGTGATAAACCTCTGCCCAAGCGTGAGTTTCTCCCTCGCCTACCATCATACCCGCAACATACCGTGCAGGTATGCCCGCTCGGCGCAAAAGGGCTATAAGCATATGAGAATAGTCCTGACAAACGCCTGCGCCTGTGCTTAGCGCTTCCTCGGCAGTTGTCATAACGCCTGTTTCGCCGCTTTTATAAACGATATTTGCCCTTATAGCCCGTGTAAACTTCAATGCAGTTTCAACCGCATCGTCTGAAATTCCCACCTGTATTCTTGAAAACATCCGTTCAAGCTCCGTTCCGCAGGCGGTATAATGGGTGGGATATTTATATACGGGATTGGGTTCTTCGTCGGGAGTTATCTGCTCCCCTGTTATAACCGTTCCCCGAACATCAACGGTAAATTCATTGTGCATCATAACAATTCTATCGGTAACAAGTATATTCCCGAAGCCGTCGGCAGAATATGTGAGCATATTTTCGGGGAAGACCTTAACGCTTATATCCTCCACATGCTGATTTTCACATTCAAGAGGAATACACCGAAGGCTGTAACAGTGCTTAATTACAGGCAGGGAAAATTTGATGGACATATTATATGAAAAATCAAGCGTTGCCATCAGCCCATCACCCCCGTTACAAATAACTGTGCAAGGTCATTCTGAATTGAAATTTTATAGGGCTTATAATCCTCTTCTTCAAGAATCATACGGGTTAATCTGTCAATAGCGTCGGTATTGCAGTCAATTCCCACCTTATAAAGGCGGTTGAGCATAATTGAAAACTCCTTGCGCACCAAATGAGCAGGATAATCAAGCCTTGTGTATAAATCTATACGCTCTATGCTTCTGCCGAACTTTAAAATGTTTCTTGAAATTTCCGATTCTATATTATCGTCCGCAGAGCCCCAAAAGGCGAAAATCCAATCGGTAACCTCCTGCATTTTCAAAAGAGGCGCGGTGCTCCCTCTGCTTTTTTCCATTACATCAACGGCAAGCTGAATATAGGAAAGTGTATCGGAGCTTATCACATTACGCATTTCCACCGCATTGTCATACGCATGAATAAGATTTGAATAAATAGACGAGGGTGAATCGGCATCAAAAAGGAATGAACTTATAAACTCCTGACGGCAGGAATACTCATCGCCTATTCCCAGACGGCGGCAGAAATTAACATATTCCTCATCGTTTATATCTATCATTACATCGTAACATTCGGTAAAGGCCTTTAAGGTTGTAAACACACGCTCAACATATCTGCCCAGCCAAAAAAGATTGTCGCTTGATTTTATCGAGATAATACCCATGTGTCCTTAAAGCCTCCTCCCTGTGAAGAATTTACAACAAAGGAATTTGCGTCCTTTGAAAAGCGCGTCAGTCCGCTCTGCCAAACAACGGGCTCCTCGCCCAACAGCACAAAAGCGCGCAAATCCGCCTTGCGTTCGGTAACGATACCGTTTTCAGCCACCTTCAAGTCGTTAAAATGTATAACCTCCTGCGCAATAAAGCGGCGGGGTTCTTTTGTTATCAATTTTTTCAGTTCAAAAATCCGTTCCCCTGAAAGCTCACTGCCGAAAACAACACCGTAGCCTCCCGATTCCGCCACATCCTTGATTACGAGCTTATGTATGTTATCAAGGACATATTTTCTGTCCTCCTCATAGAAAGGAAGATAGGTGGGAGCGTTTGATAGTATGGGCTCCTCCCCGAGATAATACTTAATCATAGCAGGAACATAATAGTATATTCCCTTATCGTCCGCAACGCTGTTTCCGGGCGCGTTTACAAGCGCCACATTGCCCGCACGGTAAGCGTTCATAATATGGGGAACGCCGATTAAAGAATCCCCGCGGAAGGTCATGGGGTCCAGAAACTCATCTGAAATTCTGCGGTAAACTGCGCCAACACGCTGTCTTTTTCCCGAATACTCGCTGTAATAAAGCACATTGCCCTCAACGAACAAATCCTGAGGCATTGCAAATACGGAGCCTGTTTTTTCCGCAAGATATGAATGCTCAAAGAACGCGGAATTGAAACGCCCCGGGGTGAGTACAACATTTATGCCGCCGCAATTAACATAATCCATGGCATTTTTCAAAAGCTCACCGTAATTTCTGTTATCCACAACGGAATTTGCACGGAAGGTATCGGGGCTTGCTCTGCGGCAAAGCTCACGGGCAATCATAGGATAGGAAGCCCCTGACGGAATACGGAGATTATCTTCAAGCACATACCAGCGCATATCGTTGCCCTGCACCAAATCTATACCCGAAATATGGTTGAATATGCCCTTTGGAGGAACGGCGTTTTCGCACTCCATCATATATCCTGCGCCGCCGTAAACAAACTCTTCGGGAATAATCTTATCCTTTATTATCTGCTTTTTTGAATAAATATCCTGCAAAAACATATTAAGGGCTGTTACGCGCTGACGCAAGCCCCTTTCGAGAAAGCTGAATTCATCCTTTGATATAATTCTCGGAACCGTATCAAAGGGAAAAAGCCGCTCGTTGAACACATTGTTTTTGTATATTCCGAATTTTACTCCGTAACGGGCAAGAAGCCTGTTTATTTCGTCTGTATGCTCAATCAGTCCGTACAAAATATCACCGCCGTCCGTACCTTTTCTCTATACCAAATATTATAATATTATTTTTCTGACTTTTCTATTGTATATTTTGAAAAATAATTATATAATTCGTTATGTAACATACACAAAAACTTACGGCTCAATTATATGTTTTTATATAAAAAACAGAATGTGTTATTTTTTTAACAATAAGTGTTGCATTTTCGTGATTACTTTGTTAAAATGTTAACGAACCACAGGGATACAAGGATATTTCCTATCCGCAAGTGAGTTGTAAAACAATTAAGATATGTATGAAAATCTTAAAAAGGAGTAGATAGACATGGAAAACAATTATGCAATCGTTGACAGCGTGGAAGCTCTTGAAGCCGCTCTTAAAAGAGTAAGAGCCGCTCAAAAGGAATTTGCCGCATTCTCACAGGAGCAGGTGGACAAAATCTTTCTTGCCGCCGCATCCGCTGCCAACAAGGCGAGAATCCCCCTTGCAAAAATGGCTGTTGAAGAAACAGGCATGGGCATTGTAGAGGACAAGGTTATTAAAAACCACTATGCCGCCGAGTACATCTACAACGCTTATAAGAACACAAAGACCTGCGGCGTTATTGAAGAGGATAAGGCTTATGGTATTCAGAAAATCGCAGAGCCCATCGGCGTTGTTGCCGCTGTTATCCCCACAACAAACCCCACATCAACCGCAATATTCAAAACACTCATTTCTCTTAAAACGAGAAACGGTATTATCATAAGCCCTCACCCCAGAGCAAAGAAAAGCACCATTGAGGCTGCAAAGATTGTTCTTGAAGCCGCTGTTGAGGCAGGCGCTCCCGAGGGCATAATCGACTGGATTGATGTTCCCTCTCTTGAAATGACAAATATGGTAATGAAAGAGGCTGACATTATCCTTGCAACAGGCGGCCCCGGAATGGTTAAAGCCGCTTATTCAAGCGGTAAGCCCGCTCTCGGCGTTGGCGCAGGTAATACTCCCGCAATCATTGACGACACTGCCGACATTCTTCTTGCAGTTAACTCAATCATTCACTCAAAGACCTTTGATAACGGTATGATTTGTGCTTCCGAGCAGTCTGTTATCGTTCTTGACAAGGTATATAAGGCAGTTAAAAAGGAATTTGCCGACAGAGGCTGTTATTTCCTCAATCCCGAGGAGACAGAGAAGGTCAGAAAGACCATCATCATCAACGGCGCTCTTAACGCAAAGATTGTAGGTCAGAAGGCTCACACAATCGCGGCTCTCGCAGGCGTTGAGGTTCCGGAAACAACAAAAATACTTATCGGTGAGGTTGAAAGCGTTGACATAAGCGAGGAATTTGCTCACGAAAAGCTCTCTCCCGTACTTGCTATGTATAAGGTTAAGACCTTTGACGAGGCTCTCGACAAGGCTGAAAAACTTGTTGCAGACGGCGGCTACGGTCACACTTCATCAGTATATCTTGACCCTGTTACGGAAAAAGAAAAGCTTGATAAATTCGCCGCTCGTATGAAGACCTGCCGTATCCTTGTTAATACTCCCTCATCTCAGGGCGGTATCGGCGACCTTTACAACTTCAAGCTTGCTCCCTCTCTCACACTGGGATGCGGCTCTTGGGGCGGAAACTCCGTTTCGGAAAACGTTGGAGTTAAGCATCTTATCAATATTAAAACTGTTGCTGAAAGAAGGGAAAATATGCTTTGGTTCCGTGCTCCTCAAAAGGTTTATTTCAAGAAAGGCTCTCTCCCCGTTGCTCTTGACGAGCTTAAAAATGTAATGGGCAAGAAAAAGGCGTTTATCGTAACCGACTCCTTCCTGTTCCACAACGGTTACACAAAGCAGATTACAGATAAGCTTGACGAAATGGGCATTACACACACAACATTCTTTGATGTTGCTCCCGATCCCACACTCGGCTGTGCAAAAGAGGGCGCAAAGCTTATGGCTTCATTCCAGCCCGACACAATCATCGCAATCGGCGGCGGCAGCGCTATGGACGCCGCAAAGATTATGTGGGTTATGTATGAGCATCCCGAAGCAGATTTCATGGATATGGCTATGAGATTTGTTGACATCAGAAAGAGAGTTTACACCTTCCCGAAGATGGGCGAAAAGGCATACTTTATCGCTATCCCCACATCGGCAGGTACAGGCTCCGAGGTTACTCCCTTTGCAGTTATCACCGATGAAAACACAGGTGTTAAATATCCCCTTGCCGACTATGAGCTTATGCCCAACATGGCAATTATCGACGCAGACCTTCATATGTCTGCTCCCAAGGGACTTACAGCGGCATCAGGTATTGACGCTGTAACACACGCGCTTGAAGCATATGCCGCAATGCTTGCTACCGATTATACAGACGGTCTTGCTCTCCGCTCACTGAAAATGATATTTGAGTATCTTCCCAGAGCTTACGAAAACGGACAGACAGATGTTGAGGCAAGAGAGAAGATGGCTAACGCCGCAACACTTGCAGGTATGGCATTCGCAAACGCATTCCTGGGTGTTTGCCACTCAATGGCTCACAAGCTCGGTGCTTTCTATCACCTGCCCCACGGTGTTGCAAACGCTCTTATGATTGACGAGGTTCTCCGTTTCAACGCTTCCGAAACTCCCGCTAAGATGGGTACCTTCTCACAGTATGACCATCCCCACACTCTTGCGCGCTATGCCGAGGTTGCAGATTACCTTGGAATCAAGGGCAAGAACAATGAAGAGAAGCTTGAAAACCTTATTAAGGCTATCGATGAGCTTAAAGAAAAGGTCGGCATTAAAAAGACAATTAAAGATTACGGCGTAGATGAAAAAGAATTCCTTGAAAGACTTGACGATATGGTTGAGCAGGCATTTGATGACCAGTGCACAGGCGCTAACCCCAGATACCCGCTTATGAGCGAAATCAAGGAAATGTATCTTAATGCATATTACGGCAAATAAGGGAGGATAAAACGATGAAGTTAGACAGAGTTATTGCAGTCAGAACAGGTAAAACAGTTTACCGTGACGGTGACAAGACAATAAAGGTTTTTGATGAGGATTACAAGAAATCCGATGTTCTCAACGAGGCTCTCAATCAGGCAAGAGTTGAGGAAACAGGTCTTAATATCCCCAAGGTTATTGAGGTAACAAAGGTTGACGGCAAATGGGCAATCGTTACCGAGTACATCAAGGGCAAAACTCTCGCACAGCTTATGGAGGAAAATCCCGATAAGTTTGACGAATATCTTGAACTTTTCGTTGACCTTCAGATTTCCGTTCACGAGAAAAAGTGTCCGCTTCTTAACAAGCTTAAAGACAAGATGAACAGAAAGATTACAGAGGCTGACCTTGACGCTACAACACGCTATGAGCTTCACACAAGACTTGAAGGTATGCCCAAGCACAACAAGGTTTGCCACGGCGACTTTAACCCCAGCAACATTATCATTAACGAGGAAGGCGTTCCTTACATCATCGACTGGTCACACGCCACACAGGGTAACGCTTCCGCCGATGTTGCAAGAACATATCTTCTTTTCTGGCTCAAAGGCGATATTGAAGGCGCTAAAAAATACCTTGACCTTTTCTGCAAGAAGAGTGACACGGCAAAGCAGTACATTCAGAAGTGGCTTCCCATCGTTGCGGCTTCACAATCGGTTAAGGGCAACGCAAAAGAGCGTGAATTCCTGCTCTCTTGGGTAAATGTTGTTGATTACGAATAATAAAGGAGAAAAACTATTATGAAAGTAACTGTTTGTATCGGTTCATCCTGCCACATCAAGGGTTCCCGTCAGGTGGTTGAGGAATTCCAGTATCTTATTGCTCAGAACAATCTTAAAGAAAAGGTTGAGCTTGGCGGAACATTTTGTATGGGCGAATGTCAGAAAGGCGTTTGCGTTACCGTTGACGACAAGTTTTTCTCAGTAACTCCCGAAACCGCAAAGGAATTCTTTGAAAAAGAAATTCTTGCGAAGGCATAAAATCAGATGATAGTACAGGTTTGTATCGGTTCATCCTGCCACATCAAGGGCTCTCACGATATCGTGGAGCTCTTGAAGGCGGCTGTTGAAAAAAATAATCTGCAAGACGAGATAACGCTGGCGGGTTCGTTCTGCATAGGCAAATGCAACCGCGTCGGCGTTACCGTGCAGGTAAATGATGAAGTTTATACGGGAGTTACAAAAGAAAACTTCAACGAATTTTTTAACGATAAAATTTTATCCGAATTCCAGAGGGGATAACAATGGCTGAATTTTTGAAGCTGAAAAAATCTAACTGTAAAAACTGCTATAAGTGTATCCGTCATTGCCCTGTTAAATCTATCCGTTTTTCAGGCAATCAGGCGCACATTATCGGCAACGAGTGTATTCTTTGCGGACAGTGCTTCGTTGTTTGTCCGCAGAATGCAAAGCAGATTGCAGACAGCACTGAGGCTGTAAAGGTACTTATCGGCAACCGCGACAAGGTAATTGCAAGTATTGCTCCTTCGTTTATCGCAAATTATGACGGCGTGGGCATTGAAAGTATGCGCGCCGCTCTTAAAAAACTTGGCTTTTTTGACGCCGAGGAAACAGCGATAGGCGCAACCATCGTTAAAAACGAATATGACAGAATGCTCCGTGAGGATAAAAGAGATATTGTCATTTCCTCCTGCTGTCATTCGGTCAATCTTCTTATACAGAAATACTATCCGCAGGCTCTTCCCTATCTTGCAGATATTCTCTCCCCCATGCAGGCGCACTGCCGCGACATTAAAGAGCGTTATCCCGATGCAAAAACCGTGTTTATCGGTCCCTGCGTTGCAAAAAAGGACGAGGCGGATTACTACAAGGATTATGTTGACGCAGTGCTCACCTTTGAGGAGCTTACCAACTGGCTGAAATCGGAAAACATTGAGCTGGAACATACAAAAGATGTCAATCCCGAAAGCAGAGCGAGATTTTTCCCCACCACAGGCGGTATTCTCAAAACAATGGAGTGTGACGCGGCGGGATACACATATCTTGCGGTTGACGGCGTTGAAAACTGCATGAGAGCCCTTGAAGATATTACGGAGGGCAAAATCCACAACTGCTTTATTGAGATGTCCTCATGCGTGGGAAGCTGTATAGGCGGTCCCGTAATGGAAAAATACCACAAATCTCCTCTTAAAGACTATATTGCCGTATCGGATTACGCCGGCAAGCTGGATTTTGATGTAAAGCAGCCCGCGCCCTCCGATATTAAGAAAAATCTTGAATTCATCAGCAAGAAAGCGGCAACGCCCTCTGAAAGCGAGATTATGACAATTATGCGGCAGATGGGCAAGGTGCGCCCCGAGGATGAACTGAACTGCGGCACCTGCGGATACGATACGTGCCGCGCAAAGGCAATAGCAGTTTTGCAGGGCAAGGCGGAAATCTCAATGTGTCTGCCCTTCCTTAAAGAAAAGGCGGAGAATTTCTCCGACACAATCATAAACAACACGCCCAACGGTATTCTCGTTCTCAATGAGGAATTAGAGGTTCAGCAGATTAACCGTTCTGCGCTTAAAATGATGAACATTCCCAGAGCTAATGATGTTATGGGCGAGCCCGTTATCCGTATTCTTGACCCCACCGTATTTTCGGAGGTAAAGAGAACGGGCAGAGGTGTTTTTGACCAGCGCACATATCTTGCGGAATATAACCGTTATGTTGAGCAGACCGTCACTTATGACAGAGATTACCATGTTGTAATCGCAATTATGCGCGATGTAACCGAAGAAGAAAAGAGCCGCGAGAAAAAGGACGATATCAGCCGCCAGACAGTGGAAATTGCCGACAAGGTTGTTGATAAGCAGATGCGTATCGTTCAGGAAATCGCCTCGCTTTTGGGCGAGACAGCCGCTGAAACAAAAATTGCTCTTACAAAGCTTAAGGAGTCCATAAGCGATGAATAATCTTTGTGCAGATATCGGTTATCAGAGCCTTATTAAATATAAAGAACAGCTTTGCGGCGACCATGTTGATGTTATTGAGCAGGACGAAAATTCCACGGTAGTGGTTTTGGCAGACGGACTGGGAAGCGGCGTTAAGGCAAGTATCCTATCCACGCTCACATCAAAAATTATCTCCACCATGATAGCCGAAGGCTTATCCATAGAGGATTGCGTTGCAACAATCGCCGCAACGCTCCCCGTATGCAGTGTAAGAGGCGTTGCATATTCCACTTTTACCATTATGCGGCTTATCAACAACGAGGAAGCGGAAATTTTCCAATATGACAATCCCCACGTGATACTTCTCCGTGACGGCAAGCATTTTGAATTTCCTAAAACAGAAATGCTTATAGACGGTAAAACCGTTTACCGTTCCAGAATAATGCTTAAAGAGAACGATATTTTTATCGCCATGAGCGACGGCTGTATTCACGCAGGCGTCGGCTCGGCTCTGAATTTCGGCTGGGAACGGAAAAACATAATAGAATATATGGAAACGCTTTACGATGTGGGCTTTACCGCCAAAACTCTTGCCACAATTCTCTTAGAGGAGTGCAACAAGCTTTACGGCAACAAGCCGGGCGACGACACAACCGTTTGCGTTGTGAGAATCAGAAAGCGGGAACCTATGAATTTGCTGTTCGGTCCGCCGTCTAACCGTGACGACTGCAACAAGATGATGGGGCTTTTCTTCTCAAAAGAGGGCAAGCATATCATCTGCGGCGGAACAACCTCTACAATAGCCGCCGAATATTTGGGCAAAAAGGTTAAGCCTCACATTGAGTTTCTTGACCCCGAAATACCGCCCACGGCGGAAATCGACGGTGTTGACCTTGTTACCGAGGGTGTTATCACCATTAACAAGGTTGTGCAGTACGCAAAGGATTACCTTGAAGAAAACAAGGACTACAAGCAATGGAGCTACAAGCGTGACGGCGCTTCCCTTATCTGCCGTCTGCTTTTTGAGGAGGCAACAGACATAAACTTCTTTGTGGGCAGAGCCATGAACCCCGCTCACCAGAACCCCGACCTTCCCATAAACTTCAACATTAAAATGCAGCTCGTTGAGGAGCTTTCTAAAAGCCTTCGCAAAATGGGCAAGCGTATAAAAGTCAGCTATTTTTAAAGGGTGATACAAAATGAGAAAGTTTGATACAAAAATTCAGTATCTTAAATACAAGGTTCTGCGCGAGGTTGCCCGTCAGGCATGGGACGACAAGCTTTTGGACAATCTTCTTGATATTCCCAAAATCATCGTTCCCGGTAAAGAACCCACAATGAGATGCTGTGTGTATAAAGAGCGTGCAATTCTTGAGGAAAGAGTCAAGATTGCCATGGGCGGCGATAAAACCAACCCCAATGTTATTGAGGTTATTGACATTGCCTGCGACGAGTGCCCCATGGGCGGATATGAGGTTTCGGACGCCTGCCGCGGCTGTCTTGCTCACCGCTGTGAGGATGTGTGCAAGCGCGGTGCAATTGTATTTGACCATCAGCAGAAAGCCCATATCGACAAGACAAAATGTGTTGAGTGCGGTCAGTGCGCAAAGGTTTGCCCGTACAGCGCAATTATCAACCATAAGCGTCCCTGTGAGCGCGCCTGCAAGGTCAAGGCTATTTCAATGAGCGAAACAAAGGCGGCTTCCATTGATAACAGCAAGTGCAACTCCTGCGGCTCCTGTGTTTATCAGTGCCCCTTCGGCGCTATTTCCGATAAATCCTTTATTCTCAATGTTATCGACCTTATAAAGAAAAGCGAGGATAACAAGAAATTCAAGGTTTACGCCGTTGTTGCTCCCTCAATTTCCAGCCAGTTTACATATGCAAAGCTCGGTCAGGTTATTACGGGAATTAAAGAGCTTGGCTTCTTCACCGTTGTTGAGGCGGCTCTCGGCGCGGATATGGTAGCATATGCAGAGTCAAAAGAATTAGTGGAAAAGGGCTTTTTGACAAGCTCATGCTGTCCTGCCTTTGTGGATTATGTAAAAAAGCATTTCCCCCAAATGGCAGAGCATATTTCGCACAATCTCTCCCCTGCCGCTACAATCGCAAAATATATAAAGGAAACCGACAAGGACTCTAAAATCGTATTTATCGGGCCGTGCACCGCAAAGAAAATGGAGTTCCAGAAAGAAGAGGTCAAGCCTTATATCGACAGCGTTATCACCTTTGAGGAATTGCAGGCGCTGTTTGACAGCAAGAATATTGACATCACAACTCTCGACGAGGATGTGCTTGACAACGCATCTTACTTCGGCAGAATTTTTGCACGAAGCGGCGGTCTTGCCGACGCAGTAAAGCAGGGACTTAAAGAACACGGCATTGAGGACTTTGAGTATAAGCCTGTTGCCTGTGACGGAATTGAGGAGTGCAGAATGGCGCTTCTTAAAGCGTCAAAAGGCGTTCTTCCCGGCAACTTTATTGAGGGTATGGCGTGCGTCGGAGGATGTATCGGCGGCGCAGGTTGCTTAACCCACGGCGAAAAGAACAAGGCAGAGGTTGATAAGTACGGTATGGAAGCGTACGAAAAAACCATCTCCGATGCGATTATGTTTTTAAATCACGAATAAGAGATAAAGAGAAAAAACGGTTGTCGTTGTTAAAGTGACAACCGTTTTGTGTATAATATTGATTTTTTCGGGCGATTTGTGAATCGCCCCTACAAGCTTCGGCGGTTTTGACGGAGGGAGAGACAACAATTCGGTTACCAAATATTTTTCTCTCCCTCAGTCATTTTTTCAAAATGACAGCCCCCTCGTCAGAGGGGGCAATAATGTGTAGCCGTTAGTTTTGCGGGATTTGGCAGGACGATGTTGGGCTCTGTTCCCTACAAGATTTTATAAAATTTCATGGTATTGCTTGTAGGGGCGGGTTTCCGTGCCCGCCCGAGAAATTTTGTCATCAACCGATAACGGCGGGAGCAAGCCCCCCGCACTACCTGTTATAATTAGGTTTTTGTGTGATTCTTTCTGGCGATTCGTTCGCCCCTACAAGCACACTCAATCGGTTTGCGGTAATACAAATGGCGTGGTTGTAGGGTGCGACGACAGGCTGCAAAGTAAAAAGATTAAAAATACAATATTATATGAAGCCCGTAGGGGACGATGCCTTTCATCGTCCCGAAAATTTTGCCGAAAAACCGTCAATTCACAGAAACTCTGCGGCGGGCATTTTCCTCCCTCTGACGAGGGAGGTGGCGAAACCGCAGGTTTTGACGGAGGGAGAGACAACAATTCGGTTACCAAATATTTTTCTCTCCCTCAGTCATTTTTTCAAAATGACAGCCCCCTCGTCAGAGGGGGCAATAATGTGTAGCAATCAGTTTTGCGGGATTTTGCAGGACGATGTTGGGCTCTGTCCCATACAAAATAACTATATATATTTATGAATACATAAAATCCTGTAAAATGTTAACAATTTATACATTGACTTACATTTTTCAGTGGGGTAAAATATTATCATAAATATTGGGACGGTGTTAAATTTGAGCCTTATTGAAATTAAAGATATTTACAAAATTTACAATCCCGGTGAAAACGAGGTTCGCGCCCTTGACGGAGTTTCCCTGACTATCGAGCGGGGTGAATTTATCGCTATTGTGGGTCAGTCCGGCTCGGGAAAATCAACTCTTATGAATATGCTTGGTCTTCTTGATGTGCCCACCAGCGGAACATATATGCTTGATGGTGAAAATGTATCTCATATGACCGACGACGAGCTTTCGGAAATCCGCAACAAGCAGATTGGCTTTATTTTTCAGGGCTTTAACCTTATTCCAAGCCTTACAGCCGTAGGCAATGTTGAATTACCCCTTGTTTACAGAGGTATGAAGAAAGAGGAACGCCGCAAATTAGCGGTTGAGGCTCTCGAAAGAGTGGGTCTTTCCCACCGTCTTGACCATTTGCCCAAGCAGATGTCGGGCGGTCAGCAGCAGCGTGTTGCCATTGCCCGTGCGGTTGCCGCCCGTCCCCCTATTATCCTTGCCGATGAGCCTACCGGTAACCTTGACAGCCATTCAGGTGTTGAGGTTATGAAAATTCTTCACGAGCTCCACAGCGAGGGCAGAACGATTATTCTTATCACTCACGACAACGATATCGCCCTTGAAGCACAGCGTGTTATAAGAATTCAGGATGGTCAGGTTGTTTCGGATATTCTGAACAAAAACTGAATCAATGTTCATTATCAGAAAAATGCCGCAAAAAGTTGTGGCATTTTCTTTTTTTATATGATATACTTATTTTATATGTAAAATTTTTACATTGGAGGATTGAAAATGACTAAAAAAAGTGTATTCAAAAAACTTTTATGCTTCATTATCGCCGTTGCGGTTATAGCGGTTAGCATTCCCTTTACCGCACTTGCCGCCGCTCCCGCAGAGGTCAACTTCGGCGTAATGAGCGACCTTCACTATTTCGCAAGAAACAGTATGGGTCCGGACATTAACAAGTTTATTGAGGTTTGCAAGCTTGATAACTCCACATCATACCTTGCACAGAGCGTATTGGAATGTGCTCTTGCCTCATATAAAGAAATGGCGGACAGAGGCGAGATTGATTTTGTGCTTATTCCCGGTGACCTTACCAAAAACGGTGAAAAAGCCGGTCACATTGAGCTTGCCGCCCGTCTTCATCAGTTTGAAGCGGAGACAGGTATTCCCGTTTACCTTATTAACGGCAACCACGATATTAACAACGGCAGTGCCGCAAAATTCAACGGAACAGAGTGGGTTGACGATACTCCCTGCACTCCCGAGGAATTTGAAAGCATATACCATGAGTTCGGATTTGACGAGGCTCTTTCAAGATATGAACCGGCAGACGGTGAATACGAGGGCGGACTCTCATACACGGCAAACTTGGGCGACGGTTACAGACTTATAGCCATTGACGGCGGCAGATACAGCGCCGACAACACCGATGACGGTACAGACGAACACGAAACGGCGGGAAGTATGTCCCCCGAACTTCTCGCATGGGTAAAGGCTGAAACCGAAAAGGCAATCGCTGACGGCCGCACGCCCATAGGACTTACTCACTTTAACATGGTTCCCCACTTTGACTGTGAAGAGGACCTTTTTGAAGCTTTCGTAATGAAAGAGTGGGAAAAATGCGCCGACACTCTTGCAGACGCAGGTATGCACTATGTATTCACAGGTCACGTTCATATGCAGGATGTGGCAAGCTATGTGAGCGATAACGGCGAAACAATTACTGATATTGTTACATCTACACTTTTAAGCTATCCAAATCAGTTCAGAACAGTATCTATTGAAACAGAGGCAAACGGTAAAATTACCCTCGACTACAAAACTCACGATATTGATGAAGTAAAGCAGGTTGAGATTAACGGCGTACCTCAGGAAAGACCTTTCAAGCTTCAATCCTTCGGTCTTAATTTCGGCGAAGGCGGAATTAAAAGTTTTGTTATGAACAAGCTTGAATTTGAGCTTCGTTACGGAATAGGCAAGGATATTGAAAACGCAGGCGGTCTTTTCAATTACCTCAACAATGCCATAGACCTTGATACAGTACTTACAGAGGCTACAAACAGCGAGCTTTTGGGCGGTATTTCCTCCTCGGCACTCAAAGCTGTTCTCTTAACCCTTTGCAATCAGCTTGACCGAAAATACATTCAGGACCCCGAATACACGCTGACTGTCATTGAGCCCATGCTCGACAAGGTGCTCAACGTTGAAATTTCCGATTACCCCTGCACAAAGTTCGCCGACACTCTCGGATTTGAAAGCAGCGGCGAAAAGGGAACCGTTGGCGACCTTGCCTCTACGGTTCTTGCATATCACTACACAAACGACGAATATCCTCATGATGACAGATTCTTACAAAGCGCCCTTCAACGCTTTGACAACGGTGAAAATGCCCAAACTCTTGTAGATACGCTTCTTACCGTTATACTTGACGACCTTCTTCAAGGTGAAATACTTAAAAACATCAAGATTGACCCCCTTTCACTTGGAATTAACGGCTCTAATCCCGAAATCTTCCAGACGATTGCCGATGCCATAACGGGAATTGTGGGTGCAGACGGCTTTACGGGTCTGGGCGCAGGCGATGTTATTTCCGTTCTGCTTATGACAGGACTTTTAGGCGGCGAAAAACTCAGCGATGTTGTATATTCGGCTCTCAGCGAATACCTTACTCAAAGTCAGTACGACATAATTGACGCAGAGTTTTACAGAATTATGAAAGACTTTACCCACGACACTACTCCTGCCGAAAAGGCAGACCTTAACGGCACTGCTGTTTACAACGGCAGAGTTCCCGTAACGGCTACCGCTTATAATCTTCGCAAGCCTTCTAACATTGCGGTAACTTTCGGCACCGACACAAAGACCACAAGAAATATCAGCTATTACACAAAATACAGTGTAACACGCACCGATGTTCAGATTGTCCCCTATTCGGAAAATCCCGATTTTTCAAGAGGTACAACGGTTAATGCAAATATCACCACGAACTGTGAAAAAGAGGTTACACGCTCTTATGCCTCCATTGATTTAGGATTTTTAGGTATTCTTTATCACGATATTTACATAAACCGCCACACAGTTAAAATCACGGGACTTGAAGCAGGTAAAAAATACTGCTACCGTGTGGGTGATGCGTCACGCAACTGGTGGAGTGATGTGGGAGTTATTGAAACTGCCGATAACTCAAACGCTTTCAGCTTTTTCCACATGACAGACCCCCAGTCTGTTACTGAAAAGCAATATAACAACAACTGGGCAATGACTGTTGACACGGCATTTGCAAATCACAGCGGCTCCGACTTTATACTCTCAACAGGAGATATGGTTGACCACGGCGGTGATTTTAAGCATTGGCAGCGTATGTTTAACTCCGCTTCCGATAGTCTTATGGACACGGCGCTTATGGAGGCTGTCGGAAATCACGAGGCAAAAACAGAAAATGCCATCGTTGATAATTATCTCTTAACAAATCTTCCCGAGCAGGATACAACAACGGGTGTATATTACTCTTTCGATTACAACACGGCTCATTTTGCAATTCTTAATACGAATGCTCTGAACACGGACGGCACGCTCTCAACAGAACAGCTTGAATGGCTGAAAGCCGATATGAACGCATCAAATCAGCCGTGGAAATTCGTGGCTCTTCACAAGGCTCCCTATTCAAACGGCGCTCACTTTGATGATGACGATGTTATAGCCCTTCGCGAACAGCTTTCAGTGCTTATGCCTGAGCTCGATATTGATATGGTATTCCAAGGTCATGACCATGTTTATATGCGTACCGACGCTATGAACAATAATGAGGTTGTAAGCACGGAAAAGCAAACTCTTAAATACAACGGTCTTGAATACACATCAAAAATCAAGCCCGACGGAACGGTTTATTCCATAAACGGCACGGCAGGCGTTAAGCATTATGAGCCCAAGCCTCAGGAGGAAACAGATGCGCTGTTCCCCACCGCTGAAAAGATTATTTCAATAGATATTCCCACATATTCATACATTCAGATAGACGGCGGAAACCTCTATTTTGACTCATACAGCGTGGAGAACGGAACGGAAACGAGAATTGACCAGTTCGCCATTTCAAAGGTTGTTACACTGCCCGACGGCACGGTAATTGACGGCACCACAGGTGATAATGTAATTTCAAACGGTCAGGGCAGCGGAAACGGCAGCGATATAAACGGCATTTCCGGAACATCGAGTGCAGGCCGCATTGCTTTCTACACCTCTGCCGCGGCTGTGTGCGTTGTAATGATTGTTATGGTTTATATGACGGCTGTTATCATTAAACGCCGCCGTGAGGAAGACTAAAATTTTCTTGACTTAAACAAAATCTTTTGATATACTATTTCCCGATAATGAAAACGCGTTGATGAAGAGAGTACGCCGATATTATTAAGCCTGACAGAGAGTTGTGCGTAAGCTGAAAGCACATAGGCTGAAAAATCTGCGGAAGTTCACTTCGGAGCGGTGTTGCTGAAATTACAGTAGGCAATAACGGCAGGCTCCCGTTACAGAGCACAGGAGTGTTTGCTTCAAGGCAAAAATTTGGGTGGTACCGCGGAGATTTTACTTCGTCCCTTGTATTATGCAAGGGACGATTTTTTATTATATAAATTATTGAAAGGATTGATTATATGAAAGAAAAGCTTGAAGCTATCCGCAAAAAAGCGGAGGCAGAGCTGGCAGCATTTACCGACCGGGAACAGCTTGAAAATTTCAGAGTTGCCGTTCTCGGCAAAAAGGGTGAGCTTACCTCTATTCTTAAAATGATGGGTTCACTTTCAGCCGAAGAAAGACCTGTTATGGGGCAGTTGGCAAACGATGTAAGAGCCTTTATTGAAGAAAAGCTTCAGGAAAAGGCAAAGGAATTAAAGGAGCTTGAAATGAAACGGGAGATAAATTCCGTTCCCCTTTTCGATATTACCGTTCCCGCCGACCTGAGCCGAGGCTCATATCATCCCATTACCTTGGTTCAGCGTCAGTGCGAAACAATATTCAAATCAATGGGCTTTACCGTTGAGGATTACAGCGAGGTTGTAACGGACTATGAGTGCTTTGAGTCCCTCAATATTCCCAAAGACCACCCTGCCCGTGATATGCAGGACACATACTATCTCGAAAACGGTCAGCTTTTAAAGTCACAGACCTCTGCGGCGCAAAACGCCATATACAAAAAATACAAGGACGCCCTTGTAAATGACGGCGTGCCCATTAAGGCAATTTTCCCCGGCCGCTGCTTCAGAAACGAGGCAACAGACGCATGCCATGAAAACACCTTCTTCCAGATGGAGGGCGTTATGGTGGATAAGAATATCTCCATTTCAAACCTTATCTACTTTATGAAAACAATGCTTTCCGAGGTTTTCCAAAAGGACATTAAGGTGCGTCTGCGCCCCGGATTTTTCCCATTCGTTGAGCCGGGCTTCGAGCTTGATATAAGCTGTCTTATCTGCGGCGGCGAGGGCTGTCCCTCCTGCAAGCACAGCGGCTGGCTTGAGCTTTGCCCCTGCGGTATGATTCACCCCGAGGTGTTAAAAGCGGGCGGCATTGACCCCGATGAATACACAGGCTTTGCTTTTGGTTTAGGTCTTACAAGACTTGCAATGATGAAATACGGCGTTAAGGATATCCGTGATTTGAACAGCGGAAGCCTTAAAAGTCTTTCACAGTTTACCGATGACGAATAAGAAAGGAGGAGCAAAAAATGTTTTTATCAATGAATTGGATTTCAGATTTTGTTGACCTTACGGGTCTTGACAAGGTGGATTTGATTCACCGTTTTTCACTTTCCACCGCCGAGGTTGAAAATGAAATTTTCTTCAAGGGTTCGGATTTAAGCGGAATTGTGGTTGCAGAAATAAAATCCGTGGAAAATCACCCGAAAAGTGAAAAACTACACCTTTTAAAGGTTGATATAGGTGAAAAAGACCTTGTTGATGTTGTTTGCGGTGCTCCCAATGTTCGTGTTGGAATGAAAACCGCATTTGCAAAGGTTGGCGCGAAAATTGGCGATATAGAGATTTCTCCCCGTCCCCTTGCAGGATATATGTCCAACGGTATGTGCTGTTCCGAAAAGGAAATCGGCATAAGCGACGATAATTCGGGCATTATGGATATTACCGACGATGTAAAGAACGGTACCGACCTTAAAGATATTTATGAGATTGACGATATTATTTTTGAGGTTGATAACAAATCTCTTACAAACCGTCCCGACCTTTGGGGACATTACGGTATTGCCCGTGAATTTGCTTCTCTTGCAGGCAGGGAGTTAAAGCCCCTCGATACAGTAGATTTAAGTCAGTACGACAATCTGCCGAAAGTTGATATGAAGATTGAGGACCCCCTCTGTCAGCATTATTCATGCTTACAGGTGGAGAATATTCACACCAATGTAAGCCCTGTGAATATGCGTATCCGCCTTTACTACTGCGGTATGCGCGCCATCAACTTCCTTGCGGACCTTACAAACTACCTTATGCTTGAAATGGGTCAGCCCATGCACGCTTTTGACAGCCGCAAGGTGGGAAAAATACGCATTAAGCGTTTTTCTGAGCCCTTTACCTTCCAAACCTTAGACGGTGTTGACCGCAATATTGACGAAAACACACTTATGATTTGCAACGGTGACACACCTGTTGCCATTGCGGGAATTATGGGCGGTCTTGACTCGGAAATCGTTGAGGACACCACAACTCTTACCCTTGAAAGCGCCACCTTTGATGCGGCGTCAGTCAGAAAATCCACGGTTCGTCTTTCTCACAGAACAGACGCTTCTATGCGATATGAAAAGTGCCTTGACCCGGAAATGACCGTTCCTGCCATCGGCAGATTTGTTAAGCTTATGCAGGACACAGACAAGGGCGCTCGTGTTGTTTCTTCCCTTACCGACGAATTCGCACACCGTTACGATACCGTAACCCTTGATTTTGACAAAGCATTTATTGACAAATATACAGGCATTGATATTGATTGCGATACCATTGAAAACACATTAAATTCACTCGGTTTCACAGTGGAGAGAAACGGGGATAATTTCTCCGTAACCGTTCCCAGCTGGCGTGCCACAAAGGATGTTACCATAAAGGCGGACATTGTTGAGGAAATCACAAGAATTTACGGCTACGACAATTTTGATATTCACACAGCCGCCGCTCCCCTTTATCCTGTCCGTGCAGATGTGGAAAAGACGGTTGAGGACAGAATTAAGGATATTCTTGTTAAGCGTTTCTCACTCCACGAGCTTCATTCCTATGTATGGCAGTATTACGATGAGTATAAGGCGCTCGGTATTGAAATTGAGGATAACATTAAGCTTATCAACGCCACAAATCCCAATATTGAAACAATCCGCCGTTCCATTGTGCCCACGCAGCTTTGTCAGGTTCGTGCAAACACATCTTACTCCCCCGATTTCGGCGTATTTGAAGTGGGCAGAACCGTTAACGGTGTGAACAGCGACAACCTTTGCGATGAACACAAAAAGCTTTGCATTACCCTTTTCAGCAAGACAAAATCTCTTGAAAAGCTTTACTATGAGCTTTGCACAATGCTTTGCGTTATTGCCGATGATATAAAGCATCAGAAGCTTGATTTCAAGCCTTTGGAAGCGTCACATTCATATGAGCACCCGAGAAACTTAAACGAAGTAAGCTGTAACGGTGTTGTTTTAGGCGAAATCGGTATTGTTCATCCCTCTGTTTCAAAGAAAATCGACAAAAAAGCGGCTATTGTGTTTGCCGAAATTGATGTTCAGGCATTTGCAAAAATTGAGGACGTAGGTATTCACTACAAGGAGCCCTCACGTTTCCCTGAAATTGAGGTTGACCTGTCCTTTGTATCTCAAACCTTTGCTCCCATTGGCAAGGCTGTTGCAGACACAAACTGCCCCCTTATTCAAAAGGTTGAGGTTGTTGATACCTACCGTGACGGCGATATGAAATCCATAACAACGCGCATAACCTTCTCTCACCCCGAGAAAACTCTCACCCGTGAAGAGGTAATGGCAGTTGCAGACGAAATCATCGCTTCTCTTGCAAAGGAAAATATACCTCTTAAACAATAAACTTTGCTATTGTTTTTTTGAGGAAAACAGTGTATAATAGTTTTGATTAGTAACAGGAGGTGGCGAAATGCTTGATCCCAACAAGACAATTCAGTTCTCATTAAAAGACGACCGTGAAGAAACGACCCGTCAGATACTCGTTTCGGTTTATGACGCGTTGGTGGAAAAGGGATATAACCCCATAAATCAGATTGTGGGCTACATTCTTTCCGAGGACCCCACTTATATCACAACGCACAATAATGCGAGAAGTCTTATCCGCCGCCTTGACAGAGATGAGCTTTTGCAGGATCTTGTAAAAGAATATCTCAAAGCGTCTAAATCAAAATAAACCAAAGAGGTGTTGAATATGCCATCAAAGAATGACAAATTTCTCACTTATAAGGGCAAGCCTCTGGTAAGGAACGGAAACACTCTTTATTACGGCGATCCGTCGGAAAATTATGTTATTATGATGCAGATTACCGCAACTAAACCCGTTGGCGATGTTGAGGTTGCGTCAAAGGTTTCCGTACAGCTGCTTAACACTGACCCTGATGTCAGCGCCCGTGAGAGAATTGTAAAAACAAGCGAGAAAAAAGGTCTTTATGCCGCTATGGACATTGCCGAAATATGGCTGTCCCGTGCACTGGCTAACTGAAATCTCAAATTCAGCGGCGGGCTCTCCGCCGCTGATTATTTTTTATGTGAAAGGTGATTGATATGTTTTATACTCTTAATGTTGCAGGTCTTCAAAGAAATCTTCCTCTGTGTAAGGTGACAGATGACCTTTACATAGGCGCATTCATTGTTTTCGGTGACCCCGAGCTTACAACTGCCTGTGCGGAGCATATGCTCAAAAAGGCTCCCGAATACGATTATGTTATTACCGCTGAGGCAAAGGGTATTCCCTTGGCTCACGAAATGGCAAGGCTTGACGGCAACCGCAAATATTTTGTTGCGAGAAAAAAGCCCAAGCTTTATATGACAGGCGTTTTTGAAACCACCGTTAAGTCCATTACCACAGAGGGCGAGCAGAAGCTTTATCTTGATGTTGCCGATGCAGAGCTTATGAAGGGCAAAAAAATTCTCATTGTTGACGATGTTGTTACAACAGGTGAGTCCATTGCCGCTGTTGAAAAGCTTGTTAATGAGGCAGGAGGAATTGTATGCGGCAGAATGTGCGTTCTTGCCGAGGGCGGAGCCGCTGACAGAGACGATTTGATTTTCCTTGAAAAGCTCCCCGTTTTCAATCCCGACGGTACTATTAAATAATCGATATCTGCTATGGTTAAAAATATTCCGACTTGTGAAAAGCTCACACTGTCCCCTGATGAATGGAAATTAACCTTTGAGGACAATTTTGAGTTTTTCGACAAAACCAAATGGAAAGTTAATACATCAATCGACAAGGGAAATCCGGAGCTTAACGGTATTCGCCGTGACTGCTTTTATGCCATTGACGACGACATTCTCTTTGTAAAGGACGGCAAGCTGTATATCCGCACCATGTGGAAAAACGGCGAGCTGGGCGAGGGCTGGTATTCGGCAATGCTTGAAACAAGTCAGGCGGTGCATAATGAATATGCACTTTCAGAGAACTACAAGGGCTTTTCGCAGGTCAGAGGTTACTTTGAGGTTCGCTGTAAGGTTTCAAAAGCTGTCGGAATTTGGTCGGCATTCTGGCTTATGCCCGATAACGATATAGCATTTTCCGATAAAGATATTCAGTTCAGCGGTGAGGACGGCGTTGAGATTGATGTTATGGAATCTCCCCACGCCTACCGTTGGGCACAACGGAATAAGAACCAAAATATTCATGTAATTCACGCCGACGGATATGACGACCGTTTAAAATCCGTTTCGTCCCCCTCCTTTTATGTACCCAATATGTATGGGGATTTTCACACCTACGGCGTTATGTGGGACGAGGATAAATATTCCTTTTATATCGACGGATACAAGACATGGGAAACAGAGCATATTTACAAGGGCAAAAAGATGGGAATATGCAAGGTGCCTGAATATTTACTCCTTTCAACCGAGGTTGCGGGTACATTTGAAAACGGAGTTCACTATCCCGGTCTTGTAAAAAACGGCAAAAACGGTAAATGGGAAAAGTTCTGGTGCGGAAATCCCGATAAAAACGATAAATCAAAAGCATATGATTTTATAATCGATTATGTGAAATGTTACAGCCGTAAATAATCACAAAAAATTCCGTTAAAAATTCAAATCCATTCTTGAAAATTTTATAAAATTGCGTTATAATAATGCAGTCGAGCAGCAAAATGCGTAAGTCCGGATATCGGGCTTACGCATTATTTTTTTTGCTTATTTTCAGGAGGTATTTATGGAACAAAATCAAGCTTATCTTGCCGAAGAAAGAATCGGCAAACTTATGGGGAAATATGCAATTCCCTGCATAATTTCATTGCTTGTGGGGGCACTTTATAACATTGTTGACCAGATATTCATTGCAAACGCAACATATCTCGGTTCATACGGCAATGCGGCGAATACAGTTGTCTTTCCCCTGACAGTTATTGCCCTTGCAATCGCAGTTATGATAGGTGACGGTTGCTGTGCGTTTGTGAGTATCAGTCTCGGGAAAAAGGAAACTGCAAATGCCTGTAAAAGTGTAGGAAATGCTGTAACGCTTACTGCACTGTGCAGTATTGTTATATGTGCTGTTTATTTGATTTTCAGCGACGGCATCATAAAAATATTCGGCGGTACAGTTAATGAGGAAACCTTTAAGCTTTCAAAGGAATACTTTTTCTGGATTTCGCTGGGTATCCCCTTTTATATGTTCGGTCAGGCAATGAATCCCGTTATCCGTGCCGACGGAAATCCGAAATTTGCCATGCTTTCCACACTTGCCGGCGCTGTTGCCAATATTATTCTTGACCCTATAATGATATTTATTTTTAAATGGGGGATGACGGGAGCCGCTGTTGCCACGGTTATCGGTCAGATTGTCACGGCTATACTTGCGGTTTGGTATTTATTTCACACGAAAACGGTAAAGCTTTCAAAAGGTGATTTTAAGTTTTGTCTGTCACTTGACGGGAAAATGCTTTCCCTCGGTATTTGCAGTTTTCTTTCGCAAATTTCACTTGTTGCCGCCATGGCCGCAATTAACAATATGATACGCAAATACGGCGCATTGGATACAGTATTCAGTCAGGCGCAATATGCACAGATACCCATGGCGGTTGTGGGCATAGTAATGAAATTTTTCCAGATAATAATATCAGTTGTTGTCGGAATGGCGGCAGGATGTATTCCTATTGTGGGCTACAATATGGGAGCAGGACACAAAACAAGAGTAAAACAGCTTTTTACACGGCTTCTTATATCGGAAGCGACTGTGGGATTTATTGCTTTCTTACTTGCAGAGCTTCTTCCGCATAAGCTTATTATGATTTTCGGTGCCGCCAATGAAAGTGTATATTACACTGATTTCGCCATAAAATCTTTTAGAATTTATCTCTGTATGGTTATTTTAGCCTGTATAAATAAAGCGTCCTTTATATTTTTGCAGGCGATGGGAAAAGCGGCATCGTCAACAATGCTTTCAATGATTCGTGAAATATTGTTCGGCGTTGGGTTTGCCCTTATTTTACCTGTATTTTTCGGTTTGGACGGAGTTTTATATTCAATGCCTGTGTCAGATGTCCTTACATTCATAATATCATTGATTGTCATTATTACGACTTACAGACAATTAGGAAAATGCAAAAGCAATTAGTAAAAAAGGTGCGGAACAAAAATTGCTCCGCACTTTTTTATTTATTTGTTGTGCTCTTCAAGCCATCTGAACGCCGCATACGCATAAACGGCACTGCCCACAGATAGGGCGTTTTCATCAAATTTCACCATTGGATGATGTTGCGGATAGCTGTATCCGTCCTCAGGCTTGCCCCCTGCCAAAGCCAGCATAAGCGAGGGGACTTGGTGGCTGACATAAGCAAAATCCTCCGAGCCAGAGGTTTTCGATGCACTGCCACCTCCTCTTTCATTAAGTTCGACTACGGAAAAGGCTTTTGTATCTCCCAAAAGCTCCTTCATATATCCGCTGACGCTGACGGACAAATCCTTATCGTTAACCAAGGTGGGACAACCGCTTGTAAAGGTCACTTCCGCCTTGGTGCGGAAAGTCTCAGCAGTTCCCGTTGAAATATCAACCAATCTTTTTTTAATAAAATCTCTTGTTTCCTCATCAAAGGCACGGAGCGTGCCTGCCATAGTCACCGTATCGGGTATTACATTTGCGGCAGAACCTGCCTGAATCGTTCCCACCGTCAACGCCGCGCGGTCATTCATACCGATTTCCCTTGCCTGAATTGATTGCAAGCCTACAAGTATATGTGCCGCCGCCGTTATGGGGTCGGCTCCCGTATTGGGCATAGAACCGTGACAGCCCTTGCCCTGTATTTCTATTTGGAAATAATCCGCCGCAGGTGCGCTCACACCGGGTGCGGAAACGATAACCGTTCCTGTTTCAAAGGGCATACCCGCCATTATGTGAATCATCAGTGCCGCTTCGACATGTGGGTTTTCAAGCAACCCGCTCTCAATCATATCCTTTGAGCCCTCAAAAGTCTCCTCGGCAGGCTGGAACATAAGCTTAACAGTACCCTCAAGCTCCTCCCGATGAGCTTTTAAAAGGGCGGCGGCTCCCAAAAGCATGGCTGTGTGCGTATCATGACCGCAGGCGTGCATTTTGCCGTTTTCCGATTTAAAATCCACATCTGCCTCCTCTTTTACGGGGAGAGCGTCCATATCGGCGCGGAGAAGAAAGATTTTTCCTGTTTTTTTGCCCTCAATTAAGGCAACAACTCCCGATTTTCCGCAGTCTTGGGGTTTAAGTCCTATTTTTTCAAGCTCCTCTTTCACAAAGGCAACGGTGTTTTCCAAATCGAAGCCCGTTTCCGGATTTTTATGCAGCTTTCGCCTGTATTCCGTAATTTTATCAGAATATTCTTGCGCCTCACGCATTAAATCTTCAGCTTTCATACTTTACCTCCTGCAATCTGTTGCAAATAGTATTACCGAGATTAACAGAATAATGTTAATTTTATGTAAACAGGTTTATTATAGCACTACGCAGTCAAGTAATCAACGCTTGTGAAAAGCAACGCCATCAATTCTTTTCTCTCTTCTCTTTTATATCTTATATGAAAACGGCAATTTCCCAACTTTCACTTTTTCACTTTTCACTATTACTTATTACTTCCAAAGCCCCAAAGGCGTTTGCAGTGAAGAGTGAATAGTGAAGAGGTAAAAAGTAAAGCCCCAAAGACTAATGCCTTTTGGGCTTTGGTGGAGACGGAGAGAGTCGAAAAAGGCAAGCCTTTTTCATTTGCTACGCAAATATCCTATTATATGTCCGTGCTCCTCCGCCTACGGCGAACCGTCGCACATGGACGATAGAGTTCGACTCTTGTGTTAAATTCAATATACAAAAAACGGAAGCCTGTCAGAATAACAGACTTCCGTGGTGGAGACGGAGAGAGTCGAACTCTTGACCTTTCGGATGCGAACCGAACGCTCTACCAACTGAGCTACGCCCCCAAGCAAGGTATATTTTAACACTCTTTCTTGATTTACGCAAGTGGTAAATTGTAATTTTGTGATTTTGATGTGATTTTAGGGCGAGTTTTCCTCTCTCTGACGAGGGAGGTGGCAAAACCGCAGGTTTTGACGGAGGGAGAGATAATATTTAAGTTAACTAAATTTTTTCTCTCCCCCAGTCGTGGCATTACCACGACAGCCCCCTCGTCAGAGGGGGCAATAATCGATTTTAGCCACAAATTATCCTGTAATTTTTCGGGACGATGAAAGGCATCGTCCCCTACAAGATTGCACCATTTTATGCAAATGTGAGGTTGCCGTTTTCATCGCAGGAGCATGTATAGCTCTTGCCTTTTTCGATTTCTTTTTCAAGAATTTTCTCGGAGAGGACATCCTCGATTTTCGTTTGAATAGTACGCTTTAAAGGTCTTGCACCGTAAACCTTATCAAAGCCTGCCTTTGATACAAAATCCGTCACGCTGTTATCAAAGTTCATTGTGATTTCGATTGTACCGAGACGGTTTTCAAGGCCTTTCAGCAGATTTTGGGCTATCTGCTTAATATCCTCTTCGGTAAGGCGATTGAACACGATTATATCGTCCACACGGTTTAAAAATTCGGGACGGAAGGTGTTTTTAAGCTCTCCCATTACCGCTTCTTTGATTTTCTCGTCGGAGCGGTCCTCATTTTCACCGTCGGTAAAGCCGAAAGCCGTGCGTTCCTCATTGATAAGCCTTGCGCCCACATTTGAGGTCATAATAATTACGCAGTTCTTAAAATCAACCCGCCTGCCCTGAGAATCGGTGAGAATACCGTCGTCAAGAATTTGCAAAAGCATATTGAAAACATCGGGATGCGCTTTTTCAATTTCATCGAAAAGTATTACGGAATAGGGCTTTCTGCGCACTTTTTCCGTAAGCTGACCGCCCTCGTCAAAGCCCACATATCCGGGCGGTGAGCCGATAAGCTTTGAGACCGTGTGCTTTTCCATAAACTCGGACATATCAAGCCTTATCATGGCGTTTTCATCGCCGAACATTGCAGACGCCAGCGCCTTTGTAAGCTCTGTTTTACCTACGCCCGTGGGGCCGCAGAAAATAAAGGAGCCGATAGGTCTTTTGGGGTCTTTAAGCCCTGCCCTGCCACGGCGTATAGCACGGGACACGGCGGATACAGCCTTATCCTGCCCCACAATGCGCTTATGAAGCTCCTCTTCCATATGGAGGAGTCTTTCGCTCTCCTGCTCGGTCATTTGGGCTACGGGAATCCCTGTCCAGCCCGAAACAATTTCCGCAATTTCTTTTTCCGTTACCTGCAAATCACGGTTACTGTCCGCCGACTGCCATTTTGCCTTTTCGGAATTGTACTTTTGCTGTAATTCCTTTTCCTCATCACGCAAAGCGGCGGCACGCTCGAAATCCTGCTGATTTACTGCAACCTCTTTTTCTGCCCCGATATTCTGAAGTCTTTGCTCCATCTCTTTAATTTCGGGCGGGGCGGTAAATGATTTAAGCCTTACTCTTGACGCCGCCTCATCTACAAGGTCGATTGCCTTATCGGGCAAAAATCTGTCGCCTATATATCTTGTGGAAAGCTCAACGGCGCTTTTGATTGCCTCATCGGTAATTTTAACCTTATGGTGAGCCTCATATTTATCCCTGATGCCCTTCAAAATTTCGATAGAGTCCTCAATCGAGGGCTCGCCCACAGTCACGGGCTGAAAACGGCGTTCAAGAGCCGCATCCTTTTCAATATTTTTGCGGTATTCATCAATGGTGGTAGCACCGATTACCTGAAGTTCTCCTCTTGCCAATGAGGGCTTTAAGATATTTGCGGCATCAACTGCACCCTCGGCACTGCCTGTACCGATAAGAGTATGCACCTCGTCAATGAACAGAATAATGTCATTTGAGTTTTTAACCTCGTCAATAACATTTTTAATTCTGTCCTCAAAGTCGCCGCGGTACTTTGTGCCTGCAACCATACCCGTTAAATCAAGAGACACTATCCGCTTATCGGCAAGGAGCTCCGGCACCTGTCCGTTTGCAATTCTTAATGCCAAGCCCTCGGCAATGGCGGTTTTACCGACGCCGGGCTCACCGATTAAGCAAGGGTTGTTCTTGGTGCGGCGGCTCAAAATCTGAATAACACGCTGAATTTCGTTTTCTCTGCCGATAACGGGGTCGATTTTGTTTTCCTTTGCCAAGGCAGTAAGGTCACGGGAAAATTTAGCAAGCGTGCTGTCGCCCTCCGTTTCCTTTGACTGCTTTGACTGCGCAGATTTTCCTCCTGTAACGGCGCTTGCAAGCTCCTTTAACAGCGTTTGGGGGCTTACTCCGCAATGGTTGAGCAACTCGCAGGCATAGCCTGTGCCCTCACGGCATATGGAAATGAGCAGATGCTCCGTTCCCGCAAGGCTCTGGCGCATAGAGTTTGACAGCATTAAAGCGCCCTCAATAATATGCTTGCTCCTGGGAGTAAAATCTGAGGGTTGGAGCTCTGTGGGTATTCCTGCTCCCACGCTTTCACGAATCATATCGTAAATCTTTTTATAGGTGATGCCCTTATCCTTTAACAGTTTGCCTGCAACGGACTCCGTACTGTCAAGCAGTCCCAAAAGGATATGCTCACTGCCGATATAGGTATGGCCCAAATCCTCGGCTGTTTCCACGGCTTTATTTAATGCGTTATTTGCTTTTTCTGTAAATCCCGTAAAGTTATACATAAAAATCACCTCAATCTTTGCGGAATTTTCCGCTTAATTAACCTAATTTTTCTCTTACTGTTTTTGCTCTTATCATATCACGGTCGCGCTCTTCAAGCCGCTTACCCGCCATTACATTTATGGTGGCAGGCTGCATTGAAATCATCAGCTCGTTCACGGTTTCAATGGGTACATTTATTTTTCCCGCTACGGAGCCGAAACGGACAAGTGAAAGATTTTCCATAAGCTCCTTTGTGCTTAAAAGTCTTGCCCATTTCAGTATGCCGTATGCACGGAAAATTCTGTCCTCGGTATCTGCATCCTGCAAAAGCTCCTCTCTTGCGGCACGCTCCTGTGCGCAAAGCTGCAAGGTTATTGCTTTAAGGTTTTTAATTGCATATTCCTCGGATATGCCCAAGGTTATCTGATTGCTTAACTGATACATATCCCCTGTTGCGCTCGTTCCCTCGCCGAAGGCTCCCCTGAAAGTAAGCCCCAGCTTTGAAACGGTGTTTATAAGCCTGTGGATTTGTCCGCTCATTGTAAGGGCAGGCAAATGAAGCATCACAGAGGCTCTCATACCCGTTCCTAAATTGGTGGGGCACTGGGTGAGATAGCCTATACGGCTGTCAAAGGCAAAATCGAATTTTTCGTTAAGGGAATCGTCAATACGGTCGGCAATTTCATACGCCTCGTCAAGAGCAAAGCCTGATTTCATAACCTGCACCCTGATATGGTCCTCTTCATTGAGCATAATGCTTATATCCTCCTCGGGAGAAAGCATTAAGGCTCTGCCGTCGGCATCCGAGGCAAACTCGGGGCTGATTATATGGCGCTCCGCCATTGACGCCGCCTCAAAGCGGGCAAGAGTTTTCATCTCGATAAAACGCAGATTAAACGGATTATCCTTTTCAACCGCTTCTTTTATGAGATTGTTAAGCTCCGTACGGCTTTTTGTATTAAGCTTTGAGGGGAAGGGATAATCGGCTATATTTCTTGCAAGGCGCACTCTTGTGCTTACAACGATATCGCTTTGCTCACCTACGCCTAAATACCACTTACTCATTTTTGCCGCCCTCCTTAATTTCCTTTATTTCGTCACGGATACGAGCCGCTTTTTCAAAATCCTGACGCTCAACGGCGTCCTTTAATTCCTTTTCAAGACGGCTGATTTTACTTTCTGTACTGTCCTTTTCCACCTTTACCGCCTTTGGAGTTTTGCCCTCGTGACGTGTTTTGCCGTGAATTCTTTGAAGTGACGGCAAAAGTTTATCATAGAAAGTTCTGTAACAATCGGCGCAACCGATTTTTCCGCTGTTCACAATATCGTTAAAGGTGCTTCCGCATTTTTCACAGCGGACGGTTCTTGAGCTTAACGCTCCCACAGTTGGTTCGCCGAAAAACGAGCCTAAAAGGTCGCTGAAAGTATTTGTAAATCCTCCGAAAACATCTGTATAGCCCAGCGCATTTGCACAGTCGGTGCAAAGATGCGCCTCGGCTGTTTCGCCGTTAATTATTCTTTTTACATGAGTGGTAGCCTCATATTTTCCGCAGTTCTGACACAACATAAATATCACTCCTTACAAAATATTCAAAACCATTTGTTTAAAAATTGACGCTCTCACGGTGTCGCCGTACTCCTTGGGAATGTCCCTGTACGCATTTCCGCACAGCGCCGACAACATTATTTTTGCCGTTTTTTCATCTATGATTTCACGCTCATACAAATTTTTGATGTGGGCACGGCAAACGCCCTCTTCAAGACTTTGCCCTATTGAATTCACAAGATGCATCTTTAAAGAGTTTATGTCAAAATCAGCTCTTGTTATTCTTATATATCCTCCGCCGCCCCGACGGCTTTCAACAATATAACCGTGCTCCGGCGTAAAGCGTGAAGAAATAACATAGTTTATCTGACTTGGGACACACCCTATCTTCTGTGCAAGCTCATTGCGTTGGATTTCGGTGCAGCCGTCCTCTTCAAGCATATCGGAAATCATAGAGGCAATTATATTGCTTATGTTCATTTTTCCGACTACCTCCTTTGACTTTGACTTTCTTTGACCTTTTACATTTTTAATTATATCCGATTTGACCTTTATGTCAAAGGTCAAAAAAGGTCAAATTTGTTGCGTTGTTCAGTTAAATCTCTTTATTTCTCTTATTTTCTTTAATTTTCATATATTTTTCATCTTTTTATATTTTTTTAAAGCAATAAAAATGCGGGGCTTTAAAGCCCCGCTGAAATATACTTACAATGTATCAGTTTATAAATGATGATACTGAATTATAAATTGACAATGTCGCTACTGCCGAAACCGTTACAGAAAAGGTTACTCTTATCACCTTTTCCGGAAATGCACGGTTTAATTTTGCACCTAAAAGCCCACCCAGCACGGCACAAGGGATAATAGCCAAAAGCATTTTTAAATCATAGGTAAACACGGGAGCGGTTAAAAAAGATACGGTCAGATTTGTAAACTGTGAAAAGAAAATTACTGCCACCGAGCAAACCGCCGCGTCCCTCATTGTTAAGGAAAACAACAGTGTAAACACCGCAACATTTATGGGCCCTCCGCCTATTCCTAAAAACGACGCCAAAGAGCCTAACAGAAAACCTGCAATTATCATTGAAAGGGGATTTTTCAGTTTAAGGTGTTTTATATTTATATTTACAAGTACAATTACCGCTATGAGTAAAGCGCCTAAAAGCGCAGATTGTATTCCCCTTACAACATTTGGAATACCTGTTGATTTTAACAGCACATCAAATATGCGGTTGCCTGCAAATCCGCCTGCTACGGAGCCTAATGCCGAAAACAGTACAGTTTTCTTATCAATCGGCGTTTTATTACGCAAGTGCTTTGCAGTAGAAGTAATTGACATTACAAAAACCGCGCAAGATGAAAAGAAAGCAATCTGTTCCAAAGGATGAGCATTTATTACATCCAGTACGGGTTTTATTATTACTCCTCCGCCGAGTCCCACAAATGCGCCCATACAGGTTGCGGCGAAAATCAATACACCGTAAACCACAAATATCATCGGAAGCCTCTCACCTTATGTATTCATTATCTGTCGAATATCGTCGCCTGCAAATTTTACAATAGCAAAGGTGCCGATTATTCTTGACGCCACACTTTCGGGATAGCGTTCTTTAATCTCTTTAAGGCTTAAATTTGAACTGATTATTGTGGGTACTCCTCTGCAAATTCGGCTGTTTATTATGTTATACAGCACAGAGGTTGTAAGGGCTGTTGAAAATTCCGCGCCCAAATCGTCCAAAATCAGCAAATCCGCGTCAATCAACATATTCTCCGTATCGCAGTCCTCTGCTCTGCCGAATTTTTCCTTTTCAATCTTGTTAAGGAAATTTATAACGGAGCCGTAAATTACATTATAACCTTTTTTTATCGCCTCGTTGGCAATTGAAAGTGAGAGATGAGTTTTTCCCAGTCCCGTTCTGCCGTAAAAGAAAAGGCTCATTGAATCAAGGTCAAAGTTTTGAGCGTACTGCACACAACTGTTATAAACCTCTTTCATCACATTATAATCGGATTGCCCGTCTTTCTTTGATTTTGAATAATAGGACAAATCAAAATCCTCAAAGCCGCAAAGCTCCAAAGGAGTGGAACGGGACATTTTTTCGGCGGCAAGCCTTTTAAGCAATTCAATATGACATGAGCAAAGCTTTGTGCCGTAAGAAACGCCTGCCGTATCGTCACGCTCCTCAAAAAAGCCTGTATCGCCGCACTTTTTGCAGGTATATTTTACTTCAAAATAATCTTCGGGCAGATTTAAGGATTTTAAAAGCTTTTGCCGTTCCTCACGCAGTTCGCCGTTCTTTTTACGGACCTCGGCAAGCTTTTTTTCAGCCTCATTTTGGGGCAGAGAAAAAGCTGTAATTATCTCATACCCTGTTTTTGCAAGCTCTGTTTCAATAAACTGAAATTCGGGATATTTAAGGCTTAATTCTCTTTTATGCTGTTCCGCCGTATGCTCTGCGTCAAGCCGCCTTTTTTTTATAATATTGAGCGCTTCTTCGTAAATTTCCTTTGAATATGCCACTTTTACGCCCCCCTGCTTCTCTTTCTCTTTTTATTCTTCATACTGCCGAAATCCTTGGGACTTTCACTTGCCATTTTTTCGGCAAGCTCCACATCAAATGAAGTTTCTTTCGGCGCTGTTTGTTTTTTGCCGCCGAATTTTTTTGTACCCTTTTCAATATCTTCAACGGTAAGCATACCCATACTCCGCCAATTTTTAATTGTGCCGTTCATATGGCGTAGATTGTTCCAATTAAGCCTGCCTGTTTGTTTTTCGGCTTTCATTATTTCAAAGGCCTTTTGCGCCGTTTCCACGGTATAGCCCCATCTTATCCATTCCGAAATCATTTCAAGAACGGCAAAAGAAGGCGTTTCCTCGCTGTTGTTTGTAAGGGCGGCAAGCTCTTTGAAAAACTTAATTGCTTTTTCCGTTTCCGTTATGTAATCGTCCGCAAGGGACATTGTTGTAATGCCGTTTTCCGCCCAATACTTTGCAATTTTTTGAATATCGTTTTGGGAGGTACAGTCAATGCTCTTTGCAAAATGCAAAAGACAATTTGCCACATCTGGAGTAATACCGTAAAAATTTACCACGGAATAAATGGCACACTGCATGGTATATCCCAAGGTTCTGCCCAAAATCTCCTGCGCCTCATTGAAAAGGCGCTTCATTGAGCAGTTACTTTTAAGTATTTTCTCAATTTCCGTTTGGGTGGGATTTACAAAGTGAATATCGGGTAAAACGGGCTTTACAGGCTCTTGTGACACTATCTGTTTTTCCGTATTAACGGCTTTTGTGACTTTGTCGGAAGCGAGTATTCCCGCATCTTGCCAATACTCTATACATTCCTTTATCTCATCAGGGGAAAGATTTGTCTTTTTAGCAATTTCATCTGTATCCGCCTCAGGATTTCTGAAAATGCAGATAATTACCTTTAACTGCTCGCCGCTTGCGAATTTCAAACCCTTATCGGCAATTTCCGACGGCAATGAAAACATTGACGAATAAACCTTCGGGTCAACTTTGAACATATCCTTTCCCCCTTTCATAATCGTTTGGAAATAAAGTATATCACACTTTTACCGTTTTGAACAGTTAATATTAAAAATTATTTTCCGTGCAAGTATTTTATTGACAATAAGTAATTATAATTATATACTATTATAATGAAAAACTTTGTAATTAAAGGGAGTTTAAGATATGGGTATCACGAAATCAGTATTCGGTACTACCGCTGACGGGCTTCAGGTTGACGCTTTCCTCATTGAAAACAACAATCATATGAAAATTCAGGTTATCACCTACGGTGCAACCTTGCAAAGCGTCCTTGTAACTGATAAAACAGGCAAAGAAATTGACATTCTCTTAGGCTTTGACGATATGAAGGGCTTTGAGGAGCGCCACGACTATCAGGGTATGATTGTAGGTCCCGTTGCCAACAGAATTTCGGCAGGGGGAATTACAATCGACGGCAAAAAAGTGCCTGTAACCACAACTCACGGTGATGTTACCCTCCACAGCAACGGTGATTTTTCAACCGCCGTTTGGGACGCAATAATTGTTGACAGCGACGCTGTTGAGTTTACATATTTGAGCCCCGACGGTAAAGAGGGCTTCCCCGGCAACAAAAAAGTTACGGTAAAATACACCCTCACCGATAAAAATGAAATTGTCATTGACTACAACGCGGTGTCCGGCAAGAAAACCGCCTTTAATATTACAAACCACGCCTACTTTAACCTCAAAGGCTACGACGGCGGAACTATTCTTGACCACACTCTGTATGTAAATGCAGACGCCTTTACACCCATGGGTGAGGGACTTCTCCCCACAGGCGAAATAAGACCTGTTGAGGGCACTCCCTTTGATTTCAGAGAGCCCAAGGAAATCGGCAGAGATATAGGTATGGACGAGGAACAGCTCAAAGCGGGCAACGGCTATGACCACAACTTCTGTATCAATGATTATGACGGAAATGTCCGCCTTGCGGCAACTGCCACAGCCCCCAACGGTGTAAAGTTAGATTGCTTTACAGATATGCCGGGTACACAGCTTTATGTGGGCAATTTCCTTTGCGGAAAAATCGGCAAAAACGGCGTTCCCATGGATTTGCGTACAGGCTTCTGCCTTGAAACACAGTATTATCCCAACGCTACAAACACCCCCTCCTTTAAAAACTGCGTGTTTGATAAGGACGAGGTTATGAAATCCACAACAATTTACAAAGTTACAGTATAAAGGAAGTATCTCAAATGGAAGAAATGCAAACACAAAGAATTTATCTTGCCGCCCTTGTTTATAACCGCACAGGTGTGCTTCTCCGCGTTGCGGGACTTTTCGCACGCCGCGGTTACAATGTGGTAAGCTTGACGGTTTCCGAAACGGAAAGTCCCGAATTTTCGAGAATGACAATTGTTTCCGATGTTGAGCCTTATAAGTTCACCATGGTTGAGCAGCAGCTTTCCCGACTTGAAGAT
Organism: Candidatus Fimenecus sp.; assembly: GCA_051881435.1. GTDB lineage: Bacteria > Bacillota > Clostridia > Oscillospirales > Acutalibacteraceae > Fimenecus. Next base: position 62,981 of record JBJEPW010000010.1, read on the forward strand.
GTTATCAAGGTTATCCGCCTTGATACGGGGCATCTTGTATCCTCGGAGCTTTTGCTTATTAAGGTTCACGCCCTTAACAAGGACAGAACAAGAGTTCTTAAAACAATAAACGGCTTCGGTGCAAAGGTTAAGGACATAGGCCACACTACGATTACCGCCGAGCTTACGGGACTTTCTTCACTTATTGACACCTTTATAGGTAAAATGACGAAATACGGAATAATCGAGCTTTCCCGTTCGGGACTTACCGCTCTTGAAAGCGGCGATAAGAGCATTAAAGGAGTTGAAGAATAATTATGGGTATGACTATGACACAAAAAATCCTTGCCGCCCACGCAGGACTTGACTATGTTTCGGCAGGTCAGCTTATCAATGTTAAGCTTGACCTTGTAATGGGCAACGATGTTACAAGCCCCGTTGCCATTAACGAGATGAAGGGCAAGGGTTTTACAGAGGTTTTTGACCGCAACAAAATCGCCCTTGTTATGGACCACTTCACACCTAACAAGGACATTAAATCAGCACAGCACTGCAAACAGGTCAGAGAATTTGCAAGAGAATATAAAATCAAGAATTTCTTTGATGTGGGGCAGATGGGCATTGAGCATGCTCTGCTCCCCGAAAAAGGAATTGTGATTTCAGGCGACACGGTTATAGGCGCCGACTCACACACCTGCACATACGGTGCATTAGGCGCATTTTCAACAGGCGTTGGCTCAACGGATATGGCGGCAGGTATGATTTCAGGGATGGCTTGGTTCAAGGTTCCCTCTGCCATAAAGGTTGTTGTTACGGGCAAATTCAACAAGTATGTAAGCGGTAAGGACCTTATTCTTCACCTCATCGGTATGATTGGCGTTGACGGTGCTTTGTACCGTTCACTTGAATTTACGGGTGACGGAATCGCCAATCTTTCAATGGACGACCGATTCTGCATAGCCAATATGGCGATTGAATGCGGAGCGAAAAACGGTATTTTCCCCGTTGACGAAAAAACTCTCCGATATATGGACGGCAGAACAGACAGAGAGCCCGTTATTTTTGAGGCTGACGCTGACGCTGAGTACGATGAGGTTATCACCATTGATTTGGGCTCACTCAAACCCACGGTATCCTTCCCCCATCTTCCTGAAAACGCACGCACTGTTGACAGCATTGAAAAGGTTTATGTTGACCAGGCGGTTATCGGTTCCTGCACAAACGGCAGAATTGAGGATATGCGCGCCGCCGCTGAAATACTCAAAGGCAGAAAAGTTAACGAGAATGTACGCACAATCATTATTCCCGCAACACAGAGTGTTTATCTTCAATGCATAAGAGAGGGACTTGCCGAAATTTTTGTTGAAGCAGGGGCGGTTTTCTCAACTCCCACCTGCGGTCCGTGCTTAGGCGGTCATATGGGTATTTTGGCAGAAAATGAAAAGGCGGTTTCCACCACTAACCGCAACTTTGTAGGCAGAATGGGGCATCCCACAAGCGAGGTTTATCTTGCAAGCCCCTATACAGCCGCCGCAAGCGCTGTTCTCGGATATATCGGCACACCCGATATGCTGTAATGGAGGTATGTAAGATGAAAATTCAAGGTAGTGTTCATAAATACGGTGACCATGTTGACACCGATGTTATTATCCCCGCGCGTTATCTCAATACCGCCGACCACAAGGAGCTTGCCGCTCACTGTATGGAGGATATTGACAAGGATTTTGTAAATAATGTTAAAGACGGCGATATTATTGTTGCCGGCGTTAATTTCGGCTGCGGCTCTTCCCGCGAGCACGCTCCGATTGCCATTAAAGCGGCAGGCGTTTCCTGCGTTATTGCCAAAACCTTTGCGAGAATTTTTTACAGAAACTCTCTTAATATCGGGCTTCCTATTCTTGAATGTCCCGATGCCTGCGACGGTATTCAGGCCGGCGACGAGGTTGCTGTTGATTTTGACAAGGGTATTATCACAAACATCACAAAGGGAGAAAGTTACAAGGCTCAGCCTTTCCCCGAATTTATACAGAATATTATTTCAAAGGGCGGTTTGCTTGCTTCTTTAAAATAATAAAAAAATCCTGTCCAAAGGTCGGAACACATCTTCATCATTGTCATATGATGTATTGAAGGTCCCAAAAAACCGCCTTTGGAAAGGAGGAAATTCGGAATGTGTAACTTCTTCGGAAACAACTCATTGTTAATCCTCATTATCATCATAATTCTTCTTTCTGATGGTAATTTCGGTTGCGGATGCGGTTGTGACTGCGATCGCGGCCGTAGAAACGATTGCGATTGCGGCTGTGGCTGCTGCTGATGTGAAAAATAAATGAATTTAAAGCGGGCAGTGATTTTCACTGTCCGCATTTTTTTAGGTGGATTTATGGATTTTCATAACATATCAAACGAGCCTGAAAAGGCATTGCTTATATGCGCCGATACAGGCGATTTTGACGCCGAAGCTTCCGTAAACGAGCTTTCGCTGTTAGCGGAAAGTGCAGGCGCAAGAGTTGAGGGTACGATTATTCAACGCCGCGATGCGCCTGACGGTGTAACATATATCGGCAAAGGCAGGCTTTGCGAGGCGGAGCTTTTCTGCCACAATTCCGATATAGATTTGATTATCTGCGACGGTGAATTGTCCCCCTCACAGATACGCAATATTGAGAATATAACGAATGTAAGAGTAATTGACCGCACACAGCTTATTCTTGACATATTCGCCCTGCGCGCAAAAAGCCGCGAGGGCAAATTACAGGTTGAATTAGCCCAGCTTAAATATGCTCTGCCCCGTCTTACGGGCAAGGGTAAGGCTTTATCCAGGTTGGGCGGCGGAATAGGTACAAGAGGGCCCGGTGAAAGCAAGCTTGAAAGCGACCGCCGTCATATTATGAGGCGTATCAATATGCTGCAAAATCAGTTAGAGGATATTGAAAAAAGGCGTTCTCTCCTGCGCCGGCGCAGAGAAAAAAACGGAGTTACCACCGTGGCTCTTGTGGGATACACCAATGCGGGAAAATCCACGCTTATGAACGCTCTAACCGACGCGGGTGTGCTTGCCGAGGACAAGCTTTTTGCTACTCTTGACCCCACGGCAAGAAAACTGAATCTATCGAACGGTCAGTCGGTTATGCTTATAGACACGGTTGGTTTTGTGAGCCGCCTGCCCCACGACTTGGTAAAGGCGTTCAAATCCACCCTTGAAGAGGCGGCGCAGGCAGATATAATTCTTAATGTGTGCGACGCGTCCGACAAAAGATGCTCTGAGCATATTGAAATTACAACAAATATTTTAAAAGACCTGGGCTGTAACAGTGAAAACATTATTACGGTTATGAACAAATGCGATATGGCTGAAAATGTGTTCCGAATTCTGCCTTTCGGAAAAACCGTTATGATAAGCGCGTTAAAGGGAATAAATCTTGATTTGTTGCTGAAAGAGATTGAAAACTGCTGTAAATCAAATATTGTTGAACTTAAATTTCTTGTTCCGTTTATTGACGGCTCGGCGGCAAATGAAATAAGAAACAGCGGAAAGGTTACCTCGGAGGATTTTTCACCCGACGGAACTGTTCTTACTGCGATTGTCCCTGCTCACATTGCCGATAAATATCAAAAATATGTAATTGAATAAAAAAGTCCCTGTTGACTTAACATCAATACGGTGTTACTATGAACTCAAAGGAGTGCTTGATTATGAAAAAAGTCATTTCTGCCATAATTTCGGCAATGCTTGTTATTACAATAATGATGTGTTTTGTCTTGTCCTCTTTTTCAGCAAAAGCGGTAAGCGGAAATAACTGGATGAGCGCTGTTTCAAGTTCCGTTAAGCTTACAGAGATAAATATTCCCGGTACTCATGACAGCTGTACTCAATATGTTAATGCAAGCATTATTTCACGCACCCAAACGCTCTCAATTTCTCAACAGCTTCAAATCGGAGTGCGTTATTTTGATATGCGCTTTGAAAAGGTTGAAAACGGATTTATTGCGGTGCACGGTGCGGCGAACTGCAAGGTGGACGGTTCTGTTTTTGCCGACGACCTTACTGCAAGTCAGGTTATTGCGGACTGCAAATCATTTTTAGCCGCCAATCCCACCGAAACCGTACTGTTTCAGTTGAAAGAGGACGACGGTGACGCAGGTACTTCATTTTATTCAAGCTTTTACGATTACTATATAAAGAGCAATCCGGATATTTGGTTTATTGAAAACCGCATACCCACCCTTGGCGAGGTTCGCGGCAAAATAGTGCTTTTGCGCGCAGTCAGCCTTGATACAAGCCGTTTTGACGACAGTAACAGCGGTATAAATTTCAGCCAATACCCATATATCGGCGACCAGACGCAGTTTAATTACCAACGCAGAGATATTACAAAGACGGACGGCACAAAATACGCCTCAATGTATGTTCAGGATTCATACAAATTAGAGGGCGACGCAAAATGGACATGTATTAGTTCTTTCCTTGACTCGGAATTAAATTCCAACGAGTTTAACATTTGTATGACAAACTGCACAAGAATAAGTACGCCCCAATTCAACGCCCAGGATATAAACGGCAGGCTGAAACAATACAATTTCCAAAAAGGCAAGTGCTACGGTATAGTTGCTATGGATTTTGTAACGGACGAGCTTTGCAATACCGTTGTAAATACCAATTCGGAAGTAACGGTGAGTACCGGCGTCACATCAACAACCTCTGCCCCACCAGCGACCTCGGGCAGTAACAGCGTTACGCCCTCATCAAAGCCTACAACAACTGCAAAAGCAAATAATGAAAGCAGTACAGCACCGCAAAGCACGCAGGAGAGCGTAAGCAACGCAGAAATTGAAGAGAATACATCAATATCGGAAACGGTCGAGAGTTCCTCGCAAATAGGCGGTGAAGACAGTAATCAAAAAGGAAAAATCAGTAAAGTGCTGATAATTTCTGTTGCTGCCGCCGCTGTTTTGCTCCTTGGCGGAGCGGGAATTGCCGCATATTTCATCATCAAAAAGAGAAAATAACAAGAAAATACAAAAAATCCGCAGTTCAAATTGAACTGCGGATTTAATTTTACCTATTTTCGGTTTTATTTATGCCATCGGTTTGGAAACATCTATCCATTCCTTAAAGTTTGAGTATTCCTCAAGCTGAGGGATTGTCAGTTCAATGGCGCTGTTTGAACTGCCGCAGGCAGGAAATACCGTATTGAATCTTTTTAAAGATTCGTCCAAATACACCTCAACTCCGTCCTTTATTGCAAACGGACAAACTCCGCCTATCTGATGACCTACATACTCCTCCAATTGGTCGGGGGTCATCATTTTGGCTTTTGTATGGAAAACCGCCTTGTATTTGGGATTATCCACCTTCACATCCCCTGCCATAAGTATGAGCACGGGCTGTTCGCCAACCATAAAAGACAAGGTTTTTGCAATTCGTGCACACTCGCAGCCGAGCGCCTGCGCCGCCAATTCAACAGTAGCGCTGGAAACGGAAAATTCAAGAACCTTTTCCTCCATACCGAACTGCTTGAAATATTCTTTACATTTTTCTATGGACATTTTTATTCCTCAACTTTTCTTTTTGCGGGGTTTTGGCAACGCAGTTATCGGCTCCAACAAATTTACTACCGCTTGCAGTTGTTCGCGGTCGTCGGCATCTATGATGTAATGCGGTTTTGCGCCGTCATAAGGCGCGCCCACATCGTTTTCACCGAGCAAATCGGAAAGGACTTCCCTCACCTTAACAAACACGGTATTATCACAAACCATTAAAATCGGTTTATCGTTGACATACACCATATATTCGCCGAACATTTTGCGATACCGCACACAGCCGCAAGGCGCAATTTGTTCGCAGACATACTGCGCAAACTCTAAATTCGTTGCCATAGTGTGCCGCAATTACTGAATTTCGGAAAGTTTAACAGGTCTGCCCTCGTTTGCCGATTTTTCGGCGGCAAGGGCAATTTTCACCGACTGCAAGCCTGCGTGGATACCGACGGGGGTTTCCGTATCGTTTTCAACGGCATCGCAGAATTCTCTGACTTCCTGCGAGAAGCTTTCCATATATCTTTCAAGGAAGAAATAGAGAGGCTTTTCACCTGTTACGCCGTCGGCGGTGGAAATCACTGCGGAAGAAAGCGTATCGTTTGCGGTCGCAACCATACCCTTTGAGCCGAAAAGCTCTGCTCTCTGGTCATAACCGTACATTGCCTGACGGGAATTGTCGATAACAGCAAGTGCGCCGTTTGCCATTTTCATGGAGATGATGGCGGTGTCGAAATCGCCGTATTCACGAATTCCGGGATTGATGAGTGCATCGGCATACACATACAACTCCTCAACATCGCTGTTGGTAAGGAAGCAAGCCATATCGAAATCGTGAATGGTCATATCGAGGAAAATGCTTGCCGCACAGTAGCCCACAGGAGGTGCCTGCGGGTCACGGGAAGTGATTTTGAGAATTTGCGCGTCGCCGATTTTGCCCTCGTCATACGCCTTACGAATTGCGGCGAAATTGTGGTCAAAGCGGCGGTTAAAGCCAACCTGGAATTTCACTTCGGGGTGTGCTTTCAATGCGTCAGCAATTTCTAAAATTTTGTCCACGGTATTTGCAAGGGGTTTTTCGCAGAAAACATGCTTGCCTGCGTTAATCGCCTCAATGGAAATCGGTGCATGCGTATCGGTTGACGAGCAAACCATAACTGCGTCAATCTCTGCATCGTTGATGATTTCTTTGTAATCCTTATAGATTTTTTCAACGCCGAAGCCCTTGATGAAAGCCTCTGTTTCATCATTCATAAAGGGGTCTGCCATTGCAACAACCGTTGCATTTTTTACATGGTAGGAAATGGATTCCAAATGCACCTTACCGATGCGCCCCGCACCGATGATACCGATTTTTAACATAGATATACCTCCGATATATTAAATATAATATTCGTCATTTTGCCATTTGCGTGGATTTTCATCAATATACTGCCATACCTCCAGATACCCTTCTTCACTTGTGATAATTCTGTCATAAAATGAATTTTGGAATATCTGTCTGCCTGTGCAATTTGAAAGTTTATTACAGTTTCGCGTGGTTAAAGATTTATATGCGCAAATTATATCAGACAATGTAGGGCGGGGGCTTGCTCCCGCCGTTTCACCGTCAAGAATAAGAATTGCGTGAATATGGTTCGGCATAATCACACATTTGTCGATTGTCACATAATCATACCGTTCTTCCAACGCCAACAACTGCTTTTCAGCCATTTGCCCATAGGGAGAAAGGGTTAATATTGTATCATTATGTGCCCTTTCGTTGGGAGCAAGACAGTGCCCTACGCTATCGGCAATATGCGTGATTTCCCCGAAAAAGCAACGCATATCCTTACAGCAAATTGTCACGAAATAATAACCGTTTGTGCTGTAATCATATTGCTTTAACCTCGGGTGTTTTCGTTTTGGCAGTTCATTGTTTAACATATTGTTATTTTTTCTGCGGCGGGAGCAAGCCCCCGCCCTACACTTAGTTTTTCCAAAAACAATAATTTGAAAAATTTTGTTTCAAGACAATGTGGAAAAAGCCGAGATTTGCAGATGATTTTTTGTTAGGCAAGGCACGCGAACGACGGCGTATGCAGATACGCCGAGCGAGCGTAACGCAGCATAACGGAAAATCAGCGCAAATCAGATTGTGCCGTCCCAGGTGCTGACATTGGTCGTAGTCTTTTCTTCTTCGTCAAACCAATGGGTGGTGACTGCCTTGCTTTCGGTGAAGAAACGATATGCGTCTTTACCGAGGCAATGGAGATCCCCGAAGAAAGACTGCTTATGTCCCGAGAACGGGAAGAAGCCGACGGGTACGGGAATACCGACATTGATACCAACCTGACCGCCGTCTGTATGGCGTGCAAATTCACGGGCAAAGTATCCACTCTGCGTGTAAATAACAGAGCCGTTGGCGTAAGGATTGGAATTCATAATCTCCAAGCCCTCTTTGAAATCCTTGCAACGCTTGATGCAAAGAACGGGGCCGAATACCTCGTCACTGCCTATTGTCATATCCTCTGTAACATGGTCGAAAATGGTGGGTCCTACGAAATAGCCGTTTTCATAGCCCTCGACCACGCAATTTCTGCCGTCGAGCACCAATTCTGCGCCCTCTGCGACACCCTTGTCGATGTCGGCAAGCACTTCTTTGTAATGCTTTTCGTATGTAATAGGTCCAAGCTTTGAGGATTTATCCCAAGAAGGACCGACTTTGATTTTTTCAGCCTGCTTTTTGAGTTCCGCAACAAATTTATCGGCAATCGCTTCCTCAACCACACAGCAGGAAAGCGCCATACAACGCTGACCCGCACAGCCGTATGCGGAATTTATAACGCCTGCAACGGTTCTTTCGAGGGCGGCATCCGCCATAACAAGCGCGTGGTTTTTCGCCTGACAAAGAGCCTGACAGCGTTTGCCTGATGCGGCGGCGCGCTGATAGATTTTTAAGCCGACAGGTGTTGAACCGACAAAGGTGATACCCTTAACATCGGGGTGGTCAAGAATTGTATTGATTTCGTTTCTCGAACAGGTTACAATATTGATAACGCCGTCGGGAACGCCTGCCTCTTTATAGATTTTTGCAAACATCATTGCGGTTTTCGGTGTTAAAGACGCGGCTTTTAAAACCATTGTATTGCCTGTTGCAATGCAGGTGGGCGCCATCCAACCGAAAGGAATCATTGCGGGGAAGTTTACGGGCACAATGCCTGCAAACACGCCGAGAGGCTCGCGGTATTTCACCGTATCGTAGCCCGAGGAAGCGTCCATAAGGCTCTCGCCCATCATCAAAGACGGTACTTGTGTTGCAAGCTCCGTTCCTTCTTTGGCTTTGAGCACATCGCCCTCTGCCTCCGACCAAACCTTGCCGTTTTCTTTGGCAACGCACATGGTGAGTTCTTCCATATTTTCAATAATCAAGTCGCGGATTTTATAGAGAATCTGCGCGCGCTTGATTGCAGGCACGGCACGCCATGCGGGATACGCCGCCTTTGCCGCCTCGATTGCTTCCAGCACCTCGTCGTTGGTGCAGCAAGGGGCTTGCCCTGTTACCTCGCCTGTGCTGGGGTTGTGCAGGTCATACCAAGTATCGGTTTTTGAATCCTTGAACTGACCGTTTACAAAATACTGTAATTTTTCAACTGCCATTGTATGTACTCCTTTTTAGGGTTATTATGCTTGTTGATTTTACGGCGGGAGCAAGCCTCGCCCTACACTTGCAATAAGTGAAAGGTTATTTTTGGAAACTCCCTCAGTCAAGCGCTGATGCGCTTGACAGCTCCCTCAATGAGGGAGCGGATATAAGGTTTGTAGATTATAAGCCTGAAACCTCGTTTATGTATTTACGGGCTTTGATGGCGTATTCCAGCGGATTTGCCTTTGCAGGGTCCTGCTCTGCCTCAACGAGGACATAACCCTCGTAGCCTGTTTCTTCCAGCACATCGAAAATCGGCTTAAAGTCGATGCAACCGTCACCGGGGACTGTAAATGCGCCTGCTCTTACTCCCTGCAAGAAGCTCATATGCTCCGCCTTTACCTTTGCCACAACATCGGGACGAATATCCTTTAAATGGACATGCTTTATGCGGTTTGCGTATTTTTTAAGCACTGCCATATAATCCTCGCCGCAATATGCCAAGTGACCGCTGTCAAACAAAAGTCCGAACAGCTCCGGGTCTGTGTTTTCCATCATACGGTCGATTTCGGCGGCAGTTTGAACTACCGTTCCCATATGGTGATGGAAGCAAAGAGAAATGCCCATATCCTTTGCAACCTTGCCAAGCTTATTAAGCCCTGTGCAAAGCAAATCCCATTCCTCATCATTCATAACATACTTATCGTCAAAAATTGACTTATCAGTACCCTGAATGGAATGTCCCTGCTCGGAAACGCCTACAACCTTTGCACCCATTTCCTTTAAGAATGTGATGTGCTCAATAAAGCCTTTTTCCGTTTCCTCATAGGGCTTTGTGGTGAGAAATGTTGAGAACCACGCATTGCAGATTTGCATACCTCTGAGATCAAGAGCCTTTTTAAGCACCTTTGTATCTCTGGGGTACTTATTGCCCACCTCACAGCCTGTGAAGCCTGCCAGCGCCATTTCGGAAACGCACTGCTCAAAGGTGTTTTCCGCACCCAAATCGGGCATATCGTCGTTTGTCCATGCGATAGGGGCAATGCCGAGTTTTACTTTGTTTTTGTCAAGCATATCAATATCTCCTTGCCTTTAATCTGTTTTCTTCCTTATTTTCAAAGGATTTATTTACTTTTTCATTAGACGATACAGAGGGTACGCCCACATGCCACCATGCATCATAACCGTCTGTCATCGTTTTGGGCAGAACCTTTATATCAATCAGCGTTGAAACCGTCTGCTTCTGACTGTCGATAAGAGCAAATTCAAGCTCCTCCATGGTTTTTGCCGTATATGTTTTAACTCCGTAGCCCTCTGCCGACTTTGCAAAGTCGATGGGGATAAGGTCACCCAGCAACTCGCCCTTTTCGTCACGGTAACGGAACTCTGTTGCAAGATTGCCTATACCGTTGCCCATTTGAAGATTGTTGATACAGCCAAAGCCGCTGTTATCAAAGAGAAGAACATTTATCTTTTTATGCTCCTGAATACTTGTAACAAGCTCCGAATGAAGCATCAAGTAACTGCCGTCGCCGCACATAGCGTATGACTCACACTCCGGTTTTGCCATTTTTGAGCCGAGAGCACCTGCAATTTCATAACCCATACAGGAATAACCGTACTCCATATTGTAAGAATAGCGGCTGTCCGAGGTCCACATACGCTGTAAATCACCGGGGAGAGAGCCTGCCGCACCTGTGCAAAGAGCATCGGCAGGAATAAGTTTTCTTATGAGAGCCACAGCGGCTGTTTGTGTGATTGTACCGATTTTCTCGGCAAACTCGGGGATTGTTTTTTCATCTCTTGCGGCGATAAGGGGCTCAAAGTTTTCATCGTATCTGTAATCGGCAAGGCGTTTCATTTCAGCATCCCAATCCGCCTTTGCCGCTTTAATTTCTGTTGTATATGAGGATTTATAGCCGATTTTGCGAAGTTCCTCGCCCAAAGCCTCAATACCAAGCTTTGCATCTGCCACCATTTTGACTGCATCAAGCTTATACGCGTCAAAACGTGAGGTATTGATTGTAACCATCTTCACATCGTCACGGAAAAGAGATTTTGAAGCGGTTGTAAAATCGGAAAAGCGTGTTCCCACGGCAATTACCGTATCAGCCGCCTTTGCCATTACATTACCCGAAGAATTGCCTGTTACGCCCAATCCGCCGAGGTTATATTCATCGGAGGAAAGACAGGCTGTTTTTCCGCTTTGTGTTTCGGCAAAGGGAATATTGAACTCATGGCAGAACTTTTCAAGGGCTTCTCCTGCCTCGCTGTAACGAACACCGCCGCCGCAGATAACAAGGGGCTTTTTACTGTTTTTCACAACGGCAACAGCGTCTGCCAATTCTTCTGCCGCTACGGGTTTACGGATTATTTTATGTACTCTCTTTTTAAAGAAAGAATCGGGATAATCGTAACTTTCGCCCTCAACATCCTGACAAAGACAAATTGCAACTGCGCCTGTTTCGGCAGTATCGGTAAGCACACGCATAGCGTTTATCATCGCGGACATAAGCTGTTCGGGACGCTGAACTCTGTCCCAATAGCGCGTAACCGCCTTATATGCGTCGTTTGTGGTTGTTGTAAGTGAATTTACCTGCTCGAACTGTTGAAGCACAGGGTCGGGCTGACGGGAAGCAAAGGAATCGGCGGGGAACAGCAGTAAAGGCACATGATTAACCGTTGCGGTTGCCGCCGCTGTAATCATATTTGCCGCACCGGGACCGATTGAAGATGCGCAAGCGATTATTTTGCGCCTATTGTTCATTTTTGCAAAAGATGCTGCAACATGAGCCATACCCTGCTCATTTTTGCCCTGATAAACTCTCAGTCCGCCCTTATCGGAATCAAGGGCTTCACCAAGCCCCAAAACTATTCCGTGACCGAAAACGGTAAATATTCCGTCCACGAACTTCGTTTCAACTCCGTCAAAGGAAACATACTGATTGTCAAGGAATTTTACAAGAGCCTGTGCGGTAGTCATTTTTGCCATAATCTCACCTCAAAAATTATAAGTCAAGGAGCCATTTATGCTCCGGAGCGTCTATTCGGGTTTTACGCCATGGGTCGCCGTCTAAATGTCTGATCATCCACACATAGCACATTGAATAACCGGGGGCGGCAACCTGCTGATGTGTTTTCATGGGGGTTATGGAGAGTACGCCCTGATTTTCAACCTTATAAGCGTCGTCGCCGTTAAAGCCAACTCCGAAGCCCTGTGGCTTATCAAATTCGTAGTAATAAACCTCGGGTTGCGGATGATAATGGGGCGGATAACTTGACCAACAGCCCGGCTTATGGATAACCTCGCCCATAACCATATTTGAATAGGGTGCATTTTCATAATCGAACAAAGTCAGCACCTGACGGTGAGCCGTACCGTCCCACTGATCCTTGCCGAATTCCTGCAAGGTGACATTTTCGGGAGAATACCACACAAAGCCGAAATCGTTGTTATTATCCGTTTGCTGAATTAAAATTCTTGAATCCTCAACCGCTGTGACGGTTGCCGAATTACCCTTTGAAAAGTGCAGACAATATGGTCTGTCAAGGAACTGATTGCGGCGGCTTGCGGTCTTTTCCTCACCGTCAAACGCAAAACTCACACTACCGGCTATGAGCAAAACAGCAGTTTCGTTTTTATCGTCACAAAATGTGACGCTCTCCCCTGCCGACAAAAGCTTAATTTTAATGTTCATGAGCATATCGGCGTTTTTGCCGCCCATTTCACATAGGATTTTTTCGTTGTTTTCGTTATAGCTTGGATTTTCATACATATATATCACCTAACATTCTTAAAAATCGCTTACAAAATCAAGTTCCGCATTATTGCGCCCGAGTTTTACATATAAATTCCCGTTTTCATCACACCAATATGAAAAAGTACCGAGTCTGAAATACTTATTTCCGTCTTTATCTTTATATCGCTCTAAATTTTCTCCAATCCAAAAGTATATTTGGGTTCCGTCATAAATAAATTCGTCATTTTCATCATAAACAAAGAAATATTCCTTGTCGATAAAGCACTTTTGCGCATCATATTTCGTACCGTCTTCGGCGACATAATATGCGTTTGTACCCTTTCCGTATTCAAAAGCATATCGATTACCGTCTCGGTCGAACATATCTATTGTGTTGTCAAACTCGTTATATTCATTCCCCATTCGGTCATAAACGGTAATGAAATGCTCATCGGTCGTTGCAGACCGCACCAACCCGAACGCACCGAACACAAACGAACTTACGGCCATTGCAAAAGACAGAATTACGACAAGTGCGGAGATAACGGCACATACAATCGTTTTTTTGGAAAAACCTTTTCTGTCAAGAGGATTGAACTCTTTTTCGGAATACCTAATATAAATAAACTGTGCAACAAATGCAATAATCGGAAATGCAAAGCCGAGAAATCCCCAAAGTGTTTTGTTTTTTCCGTGCTTTTTTGCTTCACTGTGCAAAGCAAACGCCATTATAATTTGGGGAACAAACCGAATCACAAGATGAATAAGCCACGCTGCAATCGCGTTAAAAATCAACGCTTGTGTTTCGTTTTCAATCCAGTCGAACAAATCATCCACCTCTTTATTACAAGTTTGTAAACGGGGCATGAGCAAATTCTCTGAATTTTGCTATTTTGCGGCGGGAGCAAGCCCCCGCCCTAATTTTTTTATAAACTATATTCTAACTTTATCGTCGGTCAGAGCGCCGCTGCCGTTTATGGGAATTACATCACCGAGATAAGTTGGGGTGGGCTTTGCAATACACCAAAAGAAATCCTTTACTCTTGCCGCCGCCTCACGAATATCGTTGTATATGGGATATTTCAGTTCTTCCGCCGCAACGCCGTAGGCATCAAGGCCTAATTTTCTGGCATCGTAAACGGCACGGTAAAGGTGATATTTTTGAGTGACAATTACTAACTTTTCCACATTAAAAACATCACGGGCACGGTACATTGACTCATAGGTAGAAAAGCCTGCATGGTCCATAAAAATATTATCGGCAGGTACATCATTTTTTATTGCATAATCCTTCATTGCATTTACTTCGTCATAACTCTCTCTGCCGTGGTCGCCCGACATCAACATTCTGTCGGTACAGCCTGTATTATATACCTGCAAGCCGAAATCAAGGCGTTCTTTAAGCATGGGTGACGGCTCTCCGTCCCAAAGTCCTGCGCCGAGAACGAGAACGCAGTCAAATTCGCCGCTGTTAAGCTCCTGTGTTGTAAGAATGTAATCGCTGACATAGGAAATCATATATGCGTTAATGCCGATTACGGCAACTGCACCCAAGAGGCACAGGCAAAGTATTACAGCAATGAGGCGTTTAAAGATTTTGTTTTTAAACAATTCTTTTAGCATAGTAATTCTCCGCTCCCTCGGGGAGGGAGCGGAACTCCCTTATACTCTTGCTATCATTTCGCCGTATTCTTCTTTTTCTTTCTTGATAAATTCTTTCACGGCGTCAACGGTGGGCATATCCTGCGAACAGGCATGACTCGCTACCAGCATTGCCGCTGATGCAGAGCCGAATTCAAGGCAGTCGATTATCTCCCAGCCCTCAAAAAGTCCGTAAAGGAATGCGCTGGCGTAACCGTCGCCGCCGCCGAAGGATTTTAAGAGCTTTACGGGGAAGGGCTTAATTGAATAACTCTCGCCGTCGTTGGTATAGGCAGTTGAGCCGTCCTTACCGTGCTTGATAATCACGATTTTTGCATTTTGTTTATGCCAATAAGCGGCAGTTTGCTCATCAGTTCTGCCCTGTTCAATGAGTTTTTCCGTAAGGTCATATTCCTCACGGGAGCCGAGAATAATATCAGCCTCTTTTGCAACCGCAGAATAATAAATTGCGATTTCATCATCATTTTTCCAATTGTATGCGCGGTAGTCGATATCAAAAATTACGGGAACTCCGTTTTTCTTTGCAAGGGCTACTGCTTTGAGCGCCGCTTCTCTTGACGGACTTTCCGCAAGTGCTGTGCCCGAAATAAGAATTGCCTTGCCCTTTTTAATATACTCCTCGTCAATATCTGAAACATCAAGCATTAAATCTGCCGCCTCGTTGCGGTACATAACAATTGAGCTTTCGGTTTCGGACTTAATCTCGGTAAAAGTAAGACCTATTTTTTCGCCGTTTTCACAACGCTTGATATGGGAAGTGTCAATTCCCTCTTTTTCAAAATAATCGGTTACAAATGTGCCCAGCTGGTCATCGGAAACGCGGGCAAAAAATCCGATTTTCTTGCCGAGCCGTGCAAGACCTACTGCGATATTTGCAGGTGAACCGCCTAAGTAGCGTTTAAAGGTTGTGCTTTCATTAAGGGGGCAGTAATAATCAACGGGGTTTAAATCCACTGCCACTCTGCCCAACAGAATTAAATCAAATTCCTTATTCTTGTCAAATTCAATATATTTCATGACTTTCTCCTTTACACTGCGGTTTGCATATTAAATATTTTTATGTGTTTTTTTACATTTTCATAAACGCCCTCTGCCTCGGCGGTACTTAATTCAAAATAATTTGCCTTTTCCCTCGGTTTACAGTATTCAAGAGCGCGGCGCGCAAGACTGTCGAAGCTGGCGGTGGCAATATTGATTTTTCTGATACCCAGCATTATCGCCTGCTGGAACATTTCGGGAGTTATTCCCGTTCCGCCGTGAAGCACCAAAGGCGTTTCAACAATTTTGTTAATATCGTCGAGAACATCAAAACGAAGCTGAGGCAATACGGGATAATTGCCGTGAGCATTGCCGATTGCTACGGCAAGAGCGTCTATACCCGTTTCATCGCAGAAAAGCTTTGCATCATCAGGACTTGTGCAGAGAATTTCGTGTGCTTTGCCCTCTCCCTCATTTCCGCCTACGACCCCCAGTTCCGCCTCAACGGTTGCGCCGTATAAATCGGCGGCCTTTCTCACCTGACGGACAGCCTGAATATTTTCGTGAAGGGGTAAAAGCGAGCCGTCAAACATAACGGAAGTAAATCCCATATCAAGCGCCTTTTGCACCGTTTCAAATTTAAGACCGTGGTCAAGATGCACAGCCACCTGAACCTTTGAGTTTTTTGCCGCTGAAATCATCATAGGACCCATAAGCTCCAAGGGAGAATTTTTAAGCCGCACCTCGGCAATTTGCAGAATAACGGGAGTATTAAGTTCTTCCGCCGCCGCAATAGCACCCATAACCATTTCCATGTTCCCGACGCTGAACGCGCCCACGGCAATGTTGTTTTTTTCTGCATTTTCAAGCAGTGCTTTCATCGGTACTAATGACACAAATACCGCGCTCCGTTTCCTATTATTTTAATTATATAATTTTATCACTAAACCTATGTAAAATCAATATTTATCAAGGTAAAAATTAACAATTAAATACTGTGCAAAATAACATATTTTTCTTGTATTTTTCAAACATTTGCAACAAGAAAACAGCCTGTTGACGCAGTTATTCAACAGACTGTTTTTTATTACTTAATTAAATTACAATTATTACTTAATTACTTTACAAGTTTAAGCTTCCACATAACAAACGCACCGCCCACAGAGGCGATAATTCCCGGGAACAAAAGTGTGCTTGCGCCCAGATTCGGAGCCGCAATCAGAATGACAACCATTATTAAAATGGGGAAAATTGAAATTTTCCAATGCTTACTGAAATATCCTGCCGCCAAAGCGCCGAAAAGCGCCGGTTGAACCTGTTCAAAGGCAGGTTTTAAAAGCGGACTGCTTGTAAACGAATCAAGAAACGGGGCAAACGCCAGAACGCCTACCGCGAGGACGATTGTTGTGACAATTGAGGAGGTTGCAATAGATATGGTTGAAACAACCTCTCCTTCTTCTGAATTAGGGTCAACCTCTGCGCCTTCCATTGCGTTAAGCGCACAGGGCAGTTTAAGATTGGGAATGTTTCCCGTTACAAATGAAAGATATGTGCCGCCTGCGCCCAGCATTGGCGTGTAAAGGAAAACCTCAATAACCGAGCTTGCCCAAAACACGATTGCAAAGCTTAACAGTCCTTTTATAATTCCGCTGATCGGCGGCCACACATTCAGGTAAAGGCATATTGCAAGAGGAAATGAAAACAGCACACAGAGTGCAGAAATGCTTGAAATTCTGCCCCATGTATGAACGCGGTCAAAATATGATTTTTCTTTTCTGTTCTTTTTCATAATTAACCCCTCCATTCAAATGTTGCGATTTCTGGCGGCAAAATGTTAAACGCCGCAACCGCAACAACCATTGCAATTATCATACCGATGGGCATAACAAAGGGTTCAAGCTTTGAAAGCTTCAGCTTCTTGGCAACAAATTCCAAAGCAAGAGAAACGGCCACCGCTGTAACGAGTGTTACAAGCGAAAGCACGCCTGCACCGTCACCTGTTGTTTCAGGCTTACCTGCACCGGCGATTGCACGGGCAACAAAGGCGCCGATAATACCTATGAATACGGCGGGAGATACAAGGTTCATAAAACCTGAAATGCCCTTTTTTTCTGATTTTTTGTCTGCACCTTCGCCTTGAACCGACTCTTCTTTTTTATTAAGGTTACGCATTTTTTTATTAAGCGGTTTTGCAAGGAAGGGAAGTAAAACCAATGACAGACAAATTCCCAAAGTCATTATCCAGGCTATTCCCGCAAACACAACAGGGTCGGTAACAGAAACTGCAATACCGCCCTCATGTCCGAATGCCTCCATAGCCGCCTCTGCCGCAGTTGACTCGTACATAAGGTTACCGATAACGGAAAGTCTTACCCACGGAAGCACAAGTCCCAGCGCAGGTGCCAAAGCAATAACCGTTGCAAGTACAGATAATGCGGACGGCAGAGTGAACATTGTACTTGATGTGACAACGCTCCGAAGTTTTTCTTTGCTCATTCCAAGGGCTTTACCCTGTTTCCATGCTTTAACAAGAAAAAATACTGCCTGAGCAAGAACGAATAAAATAATGCAAGCCGCTATAATATACATAGTCGGGCTGCTCTTAAAATCCATATCCTCATCTCCCATACAATAATATGTATTATATTAAACCATTTTTTTACATTAAAAGCAATACGGGAATTTCAAAAATCCTCTGTCTTTACACTTGCAATCCTATTAACCCTATGGTAAAATAGGTTTATGAGGTGATTGAAATGATGATTTCTACAAAAGGCAGATACGCTCTGCGCGTTATGATTGAACTGGCAATAAGCAATCCCGATGAGTTTATTCCTCTTAAACAGATTGCGGATAATCAGCAGATTTCCGAAAAATACCTTGAAGCAATAATTAAAAATCTTGTCCGTGAAGGTCTTGTTACGGGGCTTCGGGGAAAAGGCGGCGGATATAAGCTTTCAAAGAGTCCCGAGGCTTATACTGTTGCAGAAATTCTGCGTGTTACCGAGGGTTCCCTCGCCCCCGTTGCCTGCCTTGAAGAAAACGCCGCCGTATGCCCGAGAATGGGCAGCTGCCCCACCCTTTCAATGTGGAAGGAGTTAAACAACTTAATAAATAACTTTTTTGAAAGCAAAACCCTTAAAGGACTTGCGGACGAGCAATACGGAATAGAGAGCGACTGCTATTCTATATAAGAAAATAAAAAATTTAGAAAAATTTTGAAAAAACTATTGACAATATACCGTATTGGGTGTATTATTCCTATAAACCAACCGAGTTAATAGGTTTTTACGGAGGCGATATACCTTGACTTTTAAAATTGAAAAACAGACACGGGTAAATTTCCGCAATGGGCGAATGTGTTGTAAATGCTGTAAATAAAATATCACATTAACACATTTTAACTTTGAAAGGAAAATATACTATGTCAAACAACAATTATAAATTTGAAACAATACAGATTCACGCAGGTCAGGAAACTCCCGACCCTGCCACAGACGCAAGAGCTGTTCCGATTTATCAGACAACCTCTTATGTGTTTAAGGACTGCAATCAGGCTGCCGCCCGTTTCGGGCTGAGTGAGGGCGGAAACATCTACGGCAGACTCACAAACTCCACGCAAGGCGTATTTGAAACGAGAGTTGCCGCTCTTGAAGGCGGTGTTGCAGGCCTTGCGGTTGCCTCCGGTGCGGCGGCAATTTCATACACAATTCAGGCTCTTGCCCAAAACGGCGGCCATATTGTTGCTCAAAAAACAATTTACGGCGGAACATATAATCTTCTTGACGCAACACTTCGTGATTTCGGCATTGAAACCACATTTGTTGACGCTCATAATCCCGAGGAGGTCAGAGCGGCGATAAAGCCTAATACAAAGGCGATTTATCTTGAAACGCTGGGCAATCCCAATTCGGATATTCCCGATATTGATGTACTTTCGGCAATTGCTCACGAGAACGATATTCCCCTTGTTATTGACAACACCTTTGGTACGCCTTATCTTATCCGCCCCATTGAGCACGGTGCAGACATTGTTGTTCATTCGGCAACGAAATTTATCGGCGGTCACGGCTCGTCTTTGGGTGGTGTGATTGTAGATTCGGGCAAGTTCGATTGGGAAAAGAGCGGAAAATTCCCTCAATTCACAGAGCCCAACAGAAGCTACCACGGCGTATCCTTTACAAAGGCTGTGGGCGCGGCGGCGTTCGTAACATATATCCGTGCCATACTTCTGCGCGACACAGGCGCCACAATTTCACCCTTTAACGCTTTTATTCTTCTTCAAGGACTTGAAACACTTTCGTTAAGACTTGACAGACATGTTGAGAATACGCTTAAAGTTATCGACTATCTCGTTAACAATCCCAAGGTGGAAAAGGTGAACCACCCCTCTCTCCCCGACCATCCCGACAACGCGCTGTATAAAAAGTATTTTCCCAACGGTGCGGCGTCAATTTTCACCTTTGAAATCAAGGGCGGAGAAAAAGAGGCACACAGGTTTATTGACAGTCTGGAGCTTTTCTCACTCCTTGCCAATGTTGCGGATGTTAAGTCGCTTGTAATTCATCCTGCAACCACTACTCACGCACAGTTGAGCAGTGACGCACAGCTTGCGGCAGGCATTAAGCCCAACACCGTTCGTCTTTCAATCGGTACAGAGCATATTGACGATATTATTGCAGACCTTGAAAAAGGCTTTGCAAGCATATAAGACAGGGAGGCAACGAAAATGAACATTTACCGTACTGCATCGGAACTTATCGGAAAAACTCCCCTTTTGGAGCTTTCCAACATTGAGAAAGACAAAGGACTTGACGCTACCGTTTTGGCAAAGCTGGAATTATTCAATCCGGCAGGCAGTGTTAAAGACAGAGTTGCATTAAATATGATTGAAAATGCAGAAGAAAAAGGCATTCTGAAAGAGGATTCCGTTATTATTGAGCCCACAAGCGGAAACACGGGCATAGGTCTTGCGAGTGTTGCGGCGGCAAAGGGTTACCGTCTGATAATCACAATGCCCGAAACCATGTCCGTTGAGCGCAGAAAGCTTATGCTGGCTTACGGCGCAGAGCTTGTTCTCACCGAGGGCGCCAAGGGTATGAAGGGCGCTATTGCCAAGGCAGAGGAGCTTCAAAAAGAAATCCCCAACAGCATTGTTGCAGGACAATTTGTAAACCCCGCAAACCCCGAAGCCCACAGAAAAAACACAGGTCCCGAAATATGGAAGGATACAGACGGAAAGGTTGACATATTTATTGCCGGCGTAGGCACCGGCGGAACAATTACGGGCGTGGGCGAATACTTGAAATCCAAAAAGCCCGATGTGAAAATAATCGCCGTTGAGCCCTACGACTCCCCTGTTCTTTCAGGCGGAAAAGCAGGTCCCCACAAAATTCAGGGAATCGGCGCAGGCTTTGTGCCCGAAATTCTCAACACAACGGTTTATGATGAAATTATCCCCGTTGAGAGTGAAGATGCATTTGCCGCCGCAAGACTGCTTGCCAAAAAAGAGGGCGTGCTTGTGGGAATATCCTCAGGTGCCGCACTTCACGCCGCGTTTACGGTTGCACAAAGACCTGAAAACAAAGGCAAAACCATTGTGGCGCTTCTCCCCGACACAGGCGACCGTTATCTTTCAACCACACTTTTTGAATAAAAAAGGCACAAGAATCCCCCGCAGAAATTGGCTCTGCGGGGGACTTTTACATTATTGGATTATTTTGCGTTTACGGTTTCTCTTTTTTCGGCTTTTGCTTCAAACTGCTTGTTCACATCGTTTTTTCCCTTATGATTGTAAGGCTTGATGCGAAGGAAAATGTAAGCGGCAACCGCACCCACAGTGTTGAAGATAATATCTTCCATTGTGTCGATAATTGCGTAACGGGCGTTATAAACTTCTATTGCGGAATTATAAAGCTGAGTACCGTCCATAGTTTCTTTCAGTCTGGGAGCATAACTTGTGGGGTCAAAAATCCAAGGCTTTGCAAGACCGGGGTTGTTATATTTTTCAGCCGCCCAAACAGCAAGTGACTGTGACCAATGCTGTGAATCTCCGCCTGCGACCTGGTCAAAGGTAAACTCGAAAAGTTCCCAGCCTGTACCTACAACAAAAGAAAATCCGAAAGCGCAAAGAAGCATTACAGGAACATTTGTAACCGTTTTATCTCTTTTCTGCATACTTGTTGCAATTTCATATCCGATAATTACTGCCCAGAATCCGAGAGCGGCATGCATTATGTAGTCATAAGAATTGACACTGTAATAGAAGTTAATATATGCACCGCCGAAGGAAGCGAGCCACAAAAGAAGAATCAAGCCGTCCTGGAAAAGAGGTGTAACATATCTGGGCCATCTCTTTTTACTGAACAAAAGGCAGATTTCCCACGCAAACATACCCACAAAGTTTGCAAATGTCTGCAAAACCTGCTGAATATTTGTTGACTCTTCAAGGCCGAATCCGAATCTTCCGAGGCCTGCTGCGGCGTCAACCATTGCGAAAATCATAGTTACGCGAAGTATCCACCAATAAACAAGCTCCCACTTTTTGCATCCGTGGGTAATTCTGTAAAAATAATCTTTCATAATATCCTCCCCAACTTAATATTGGTATTTTATCACAATATTGGTATTTTATCACACATACCTCTATAAAGACATATTTTATTGTTTAATATTTCTTTAAAAATCTTTAAAACAGAAATCCGTTGTATCCCCATGTATCAATAAATTGAAACTTCACATAGGTGCGCGATGGGTCAATATTCGCTTCACGCTTTAAGATTTCGCAAAGCTCTTTTGTCAGCGCCTCACAGCTTTGACTTGAAGCATTGCCGAAAACGCTTACAGAGCACATTGCGCAGGGCTCCCCTGCTCCCTTAAACCACATGGAGCAATTATCCTGCATCTTAACCATCAGATAGCCCTCGCTTTTACCGGGTATCAGCGAAATGGCTTTGCCGCACTGTGTTTTTATGCTTTCTTTTTTCTCATTGCTCAATTCAACATTCACGCTTACATCAATAAAAGGCATATGTTCACCTCCGTGTTCCGATATCAGTTAGATAATACATTAAAAAGCATTTAAAGTCAACAAAAATCCCGATACAAACGATATATACGGCTGTATCGGGATTATTATTACAGTTTTTTATCCTTTTCGAGGGACGCTTCAACGGCATTCATAACCGCCGCGTCAAAGCAGTTCTTTTCAAGAGAGGCAACGCCCTCAATGGTAGTACCGCCGGGAGAACAAACGCTGTCAATCAATTCCCATGGATGAGAATCATCCTCCAACACCGTTTTTGCACTGCCCAGAACCGCCTGCGCGGAAATTTTCAAAGCGGTTTGCTTATTCATTCCGTTTTTGACTGCCGCTCTTGCCAAGGCGTCAATATACATAAAGGAAAATGCGGGAGAGCAGCCGGCAATAACGCCGAACAAAGGAAACTGCTCTTCGGGAAGCGTTACAACCTCACCGAAAGAGGAACAAAGCTTTGTTACAAAGTCAAGTAACGCATCGTCTGCATTTTCGTTACCGCAGACGGCGCTCATGGCTTCGCCCACCTTTGCGTTGATATTGGGCATTACGCGAACAACAGGGGTACCGCTGTTTAAAAACGAGCCGATATATTGAAGCGTTTTCCCTGCACCGATTGAAACAAGGGCAGAACCGCTTTTTGTAAGCTCATCTTTTATCTGCGGCAGAACAGCGGGAAACACCTGCGGCTTTACTGCAAGCACCGTTACATCGGAGCTTTTCACCGTTTCTTCGGCGCTTGTGCATATATTCACACCCGATTTTTCGCTCAACGCTTTACATTTAGCGGTATCCACATCGAAAACGCAAATATCGCCGCCGCTTAAAAATTGCGACGAAACAGCGCCGTTTATTATGGCTGACGCCATATTTCCGCAGCCGATGAACCCAAGCTTACAGCTCATTTTTAAGCCTCCTCGGAAAGGTCGGAAATGCAGTGAGGACATTTTACCGCGTCAATTGCAATTTCACTCTTGCAGAAAGGACAAACCTTTGTTGTGGGAGCGGCGGGAGCCTCTTCTTCCTTTTTCTTGCCCAAATGCGAAATCTTATTGATAAGCTTAATAAAGAGGAAAATCACAAATGCCATTATAATGAAGTCGATAACGGCGCTTATGAAATTACCGTATGTAAGAATTGCGGCGCCGGCCTCGGTAGCCTCTGCAACCGTTGCATATTCGCCCTCACCCAAAACAATAAACTTGTTTGTAAAATCAGTTCCCTTTGTAAGGAGACTGATAAGGGGCATAATAATATCGCTTACGAGAGAAGATACGATTTTTTGAAATGCACCGCCGATGATAACGCCGACTGCCAAATCAATAACATTGCCGCGCATGGCAAACTCTTTGAATTCTTTGAAAAAACCTTTCATTTTAAATGCTCCTTTTTTTAGATTTACTGTACCATTATATCATCAATTCAATTTTTTTCAACAGTTTTTACGCCTGTTCCGTCGAAATCGGGAATATATTCCGTTTCGGCAGAGGTTTTTTCCTGCATAAATCCGTTTTTTAAACCTATATCAAGAAAAAAATCAATCACCTTATCATATTCCGCCGTAGTAAGCCGTCTGTTCAGTTCTTTATATTCTGACGCGCCTCCGTAAGGCACATATTGGCTCATAAGGCTTACCGTAACCGTATCGGGCAGATTGTTTTTTATCCACAAAAGTATATTTTTGCTCTCGTCAACATTTGAGGGAAGCACAAGGTGCCTGATAAT
This sequence comes from Candidatus Fimenecus sp., assembly GCA_051881435.1. Classification (GTDB taxonomy): domain Bacteria; phylum Bacillota; class Clostridia; order Oscillospirales; family Acutalibacteraceae; genus Fimenecus. Next base: position 87,264 of record JBJEPW010000010.1, read on the forward strand.
AAGTCCTTTTTGTATTATACCGTCCTTATAAACATTTTCCCTCTGCTGACGGTGCATTTCAAGGATTGCAAGGCTTGCTTTTGCGAAATAATCGGCACAGTTTGCATATTTTTTCGACTTTTCGGTACTGAAAAATTTTAGGTCGGGCAAATAAGCATCAACAAGTCCCTCAAAGCGTTTCAAGGTTTCAACGCTGTCATACCCTGAGCTGTTATATACTATCGGGATATTGGGCTTGTACTCGGTTAACGCCTCAATTATAACACTTGAAAAATGAGTGGGATTTACAAGGTCAATTGTGTGAACGCCTTTTGCTTCAAGCTCTTTTATAACATCAATCAGCCGTTCGGTTGTTATTATTTCGCCCTTGTTTTCGTGGCTTATGGGGTAGTTCTGGCAAAAACAGCATTTAAGTGAACAGCCTGAAAAGAAAATCGCGCCTGTCCCCTTTTCTCCGCTGATACAGGGCTCTTCCCATTTATGCACCGCCGCACGGGCTATCACAGGGCTTTCGGGCATTTTACAAAAGCCTTTTCCCACATTTTCATCACGGTATGCGCCGCAGTTTCGGGGACATAAATTACAAATCATTACCTCACCGCCTTATGGCAACTATTCTAACACATCTTTTAACGGAAATAAATATTTTTATTAAAATCAACGCCGACAGAGTGATTGTAGGGGACGGTGCCCCTACAAAATATAAATAAAGTGTTTTGTCAGTCATACATCTTTTACAAAATCCGACTTGAATAATTGTGTAAAATGTTATATAATTGTTTTGCATTTTTAAAGACTATGAGGTGAGATAATGCTTCTTACGATAGATATAGGTAACACCAATATAAACTTAGGGCTTTTTGACGGTGACGAGCTTTGTATGAGCGCCCGTTTTGCAACAGAAAAGCAAAAGACAGACGACCAATTTGCTATGGATTTTGTCAATATTTTTTCCATACACAAAATTGACCCGAAGCAAATCTGCGGCAGTGTAATAAGCTCCGTTGTGCCCGAAATTACGGCTCACATAAAAAGAGCCGTTGAAAAGCTTACCGAAGGTAAAGTTTTGGTGCTCTCACCCGGAATCAAAACAGGACTTAATATAATGATTGACAATCCTGCACAGCTTGGCGCCGATTTGGCGGCAGGCGCAGTGGGTGCGGCGGCTCATTATCCCCTGCCGGCATTTGTTGTTGACCTTGGTACGGCAACAAAAATTTATGCCGTTGATAAGAACAAGGGTTTCAGAGGCTGTATGATTGCGCCCGGTGTAGCAATTTCATTAAAGGCGCTGACGGACACAAGCTCCCTGTTACCCACCATCAGTCTTGAACCGCCGAAAAAGGCATGCGGAACAAACTCCGTTGAAAGTATGCAAAGCGGCATAATTCTCGGAACTGCGGCTATGATTGACGGACTTTTGGACCGTTTCGCAAAGGAATTAGGTGAGCCGCAGTCCATTATTGCTACAGGCGGACTTTCTTCATTTATTGCTCCTGTTTGCAGTCACAAAATAAAGTATGACGGCGACCTTGTATTAAAGGGACTTAAAGCCATATACGAAAAAAATAACTGATTTTCAAATAATAATATCTGCATAGTGAGTTGCAGCCTGTGGGCACAGCATTACGATATTGCGGATTTTGTTATAGATTGCATTTTTCCGGAATGTAATCGGATATTAAAAGAGCATTGTACCTGTCGCCATAGGGACAATAGCGAAAGGAGTTTTATTATGGCAAAGAAAAAAACAGACCACGAAAAAGTGGTCAGAATTGCAGTTGCGGGAATACTTACCGCCATTGTAGTTGTATTTCAGTTCATCGGTGCGTCAATCAAATTCGGCACATTCTCAATTTCACTTGTGCTTGTTCCGATTGTTATAGGTGCGGCGCTGGGCGGAAAATGGGTAAGCACATGGCTGGGTTTTGTATTCGGCGTTATCGTTCTTCTTTCGGGAGATGCGGCGGCATTTCTTGCAATCCATCCCGCAGGAACGGTTATAACGGTTATTCTCAAGGGTACACTTGCAGGTCTTGCAGGCGGCGTTGTTTTTGAAGCGCTCAAAAAGGTGAACACATATTTAGCCGTTATAGTTTCCGCAATATCGGTACCCGTTACAAACACAGGCATTTTTCTTATCGGTTGCAGACTTTTCTTTTTCCAAACGATTAAAGAATGGGGCGCAGGAGCAGGTTTTACAAACACTTTCTCTTATATGATTATAGGTCTTGTTGGTATCAATTTCCTTTTGGAATTGGCAATCAACATTATTCTTTCCCCCACGGTTGTAGGTGCGGTTAAGATAATCGGCAAAAAGAAAATATAAGTTTACGGTAATAAAAAAACTCCGCAGGGTTTCTCACCTTACGGAGTTTTTATTTATACACGCTAACGCTTATTACAGAGCGTTCTTTTTTTGTCTTTCTTATCTCACCGTTGAAAACAAATCTGCCGAAGCCCCTGACGGAAATCTTTGTCCCTTCCTCGGGGATATATGAGGGAACGGTTGTAATTACGCCGTTTACGAATACTTTATCGGTTTTAAAAAGCTCCTGCACCTTACTGCGTGAAAGCGAATACACCGCCGCAACAATTACATCAAGACGCTTTGAGGCTACAATCAATTCCTCGTTTTCAGGCTCTGCGATTGAGCCCTGGGGGATTTTATCGGTAACACTGCACTTAACCGCGGTATGCCTTACCTTAACAAGATTTTCGGTTATATAATCACAAATTGTATCAAGGCAGAAAAGATAACCGCAATTATTGCTTATTACTATATCGCCCAACACACTGCGGCGTATGCCCAGATTTATGAGCGCCCCCAAAAAGTCGCGATGAGCAAGCTTATCGGCAAACTTTTGATTGACAGGCTCTATAAGTATACATTTTATGGGATAATCGCTGTTGTCTGTCATTCCCGCTCTATCCCCGAAGCAAGCCATAAGGCGTTCCGCCCCTTCATAGCCTCCCCAAAGAGTGACAGGAACGGAAAAGCTTTTCTGACGAAGCTCGGAGGTATCTTTCATTCCGAGAAAATCGGAATAGATAAGACAGCCTGTTCTATCGGAACGGGCAGACAAATCCTCAAACCTTTTTTGCTTTTCACTCACTTTTATCACCGCTTAAATTTTACCATACAAGAGAAGAAAAATCAACAGAAACAATGGAAATTTCAATGGTGTGTTTGTAGGGTGCCTCGACCCCGGCGCACCGTGAATTTATATGTGATTTTGCGGGACGGTGTGGGCACCGTCCCCTACAAGATAGCTATAATTCTCGGTGTTATTGTAGGGGCGGGTCTCCGTGCCCGCCCGTGAATTTTACAGTAATGCAAAAACTCCCTCAGTCATTTTTTCAAAATGACAGCTCCCTCAAAGAGGGAGCGGAATTGGTTTTGTTGTTCGCCGTGGGTGAATATGTGATTTTACGGGCGATTCGCGAATCGCCCCTACGATAGTAATATTTATAATAGAATATATTTATATAACCATTAACAGTTGCATAATTGATTTTTAAGTGATAAAATAAAAGCGGAGAAAATCTCCGCTTTGTATTTTAAGACAACAAGTAATACAAATATTATATATTTTCTTTCACTTCGCTCTCTTCATTATCAAGAGCGTATTTGCAGCACTGCAACACCAACAGATTAAACGATACATTGTTTCTTGCCGCAGTTTCGTTGAGGCGTTCAAAAAGGCTTTCGGTAAATCTGATTGTTCTCGAAACATTGGCATTGCTAAACTCATTATCTACTTTAAACATAATATCACCTCTGTATATAATATTATGCCTAAAATAAGTTAATTGATATAATCGTATTTGATTATAAAAACGGTTACAAGGAGTAGTTATGATTTGTCTGAATACTTTTTGCATTTATCAGCAAAACGGAAAATGCACATTGAAAACCATCAGCATTGATGAAAATGCAAGGTGCGTTAATATGACGATGCCGGAAATTGACAGCGAAAAATTAAAGCGACTGAAATTAAACACAAAAATGATGCTGGAAAGTGACTTTGAACAGTAGATTTAGCGGGCGATTCGTGAATCGCCCCTACTTTGTAAAAATGTTATCGTACGGTGTGTTTGTAGGGTGCCTCGACTCGGCGCACCGTGAATTTATATGTGATTTTGCGGGACGGTGTGGGCACCGTCCCCTACAAGATAGCTATAATTTTCGGTGTTATTGTAGGGGCGGGTCTCCGTGCCCGCCCGTGAATTTTACAGTAATACGAAAACTCCCTCAGTCATTTTTTCAAAATGACAGTTCCCTCAAAGAGGGAGCGGATTAGTTTCACGGGACGCCGAGGTCGTCCCCTACAAATTTTTATGAATTTCGCGCTGTTCTATGTAAATTACAACGCTGTCGGAATTGTTGTCGCCAATTACGATATCCGCAATTTCTTTTAATTCGCCCACGGCGTTTTCCACCGCCACGGCGCAGTCCGCATTTTCAAGCAACAGAATATCGTTAAGATTATCGCCGAAGGCTGTTATGCTTTCGGCTTTTGCATATTCCTTAACCTCCCGCGCTCCGTTTGTTTTGGATGCCTCGGCACTGTATATTTCAATAAGCCAGTCATCGGAATAGCTGTCCTTATAAAAGGCGAAATTTACTCCACTAATCTCTTTGACTTTTTCCGCAACGGGACAAAGGAACTCATAGGGCGCGTAGTAGTTTACATAAACAGGATGCTGACCCTTTGGAATTTCCGTTAAGTCATCTGTCCTCGTAAATCTGCCGTCCAACATATCCACACGGGCGTTATAAAACCAAATCATCATTTCGTTGTCAAATTCGGTGTATTTTATAGACAGATTTCCGTCGTCACCGTAAAGGAACATAAAGGGGTGCAGATTATGCTCATAAAATGCTCCCAAAATTTCTTTTAATGAGGAATGGGCAATTTCGTAGTACTTTACTGCTCGGTTTTTCTCCGTATCATAGACGAAAACGCCGTTCATCAGCACAATGGGCACGGAAAATCTCATTCCCTTTAAAAGTGGCTCGGCGCTTACGAAGCTTCTTGCCGTTGCAACGGAAAAAAGGATACCTTTTTCATAAAATTCATTTATTTTTCGTTTTGTATATTCACTCAATGTACCGTCACTCTGCAAAAGAGTGCCGTCCATATCGCTTATGTAAAGTGTTTTCATAAGTTTTTCCATTCATAATTAAAGGGCGGGAGACAATCCCCCGCCACTAAATTTTATTTAAGAAGTGATACTACAAGGTCGCCCATCTCGGCGGTTGTTACCTTGCGGAATCCCTCCTCGTAAATATCGGGAGTACGGGCTTTGGTGAGGGCCTCGTTTACCGCCTCCTCTATGGACTTTGCGGCGTCCTTTTCATCAAAGGAATACTGAAGCATCATAGCCGCTGAAAGTATTGTAGCCAAGGGATTTGCCTTTTGCTGACCTGCAATATCGGGCGCAGAACCGTGAATTGGCTCATAAAGTCCCATTTTGCCGTCTGCAAGGCTGGCTGATGCAAGCATACCGATTGAGCCTGAAATCATTGAGGCCTCGTCGGAAAGAATATCGCCGAAAATATTTGAAGTCACAATAACATCAAACTGACCGGGATTGCGGACTAACTGCATAGCGCAGTTGTCAACATACATATGATTAAGCTCTACCTCGGGATATTCGGCTGAAATTCTTATAACGGTCTCTCTCCAAAGGCGTGATGATTCAAGAACATTCGCCTTATCAACGCTTGTAAGCTTTTTGTTGCGCTTCATAGCCATATTGAAAGCCGTTCTTGCAATACGCTCGATTTCGGGAACGGAATACATCTCCGTATCGTATGCGGCGGGGTTGCCGTCAACCTCCCGTCTGCCGCGCTCACCGAAATAGATACCGCCTGTTAATTCACGGACAATCATAATGTCAAGCCCATCGCCTATTATACTGTCTTTAATGGGAGATGCGCTTTTAAGGGGCTCAAAAATCTTTGCAGGACGCAAGTTTGCATAAAGTCCTAATGCACCTCTTATACCCAAAAGTCCTGCCTCGGGGCGCTGTTTACCGGGGAGAGTGTCCCATTTAGGACCGCCCACGGCGCCTAAAAATACACAGTCAGCCGCCTTGCAGGCATCAACCGTCTCCTGCGGCAGGGGCTCCCCTGTTGCGTCAATGGCACAGCCGCCCATAAGACGGTAATCGTAATTGAACTTAAAGCCGTATTTATCCCCTGCGGCGTCCAATACCTTTAAAGCCTCGTCAACGATTTCAGGACCTATTCCGTCACCTTTTAACACTACAATATTATATTCTTTCATAATAACACTCCTCTGTCGGTAAAAAGGGGACTGTCCCCTTTTTACCATATGTTATAATTTGTATGCATATCCTCGGCTTATACCGAGAAATTTTGAAATTTTATACGCAGGTATCCCTGCTTTTTTCAGTTCAATCGCAATGTCCAAAACAGAATGTTGCTTTTCCATTTCGCATATTATGCGTTTTAAACGAAAATCATCAATTTTTTCAATGCTGTTTTCAATGGCAAGAAAATCAAATATATCATCATCTTTAATTCGGTGCAGTTCCAAAAATTGTTCTTTTGTAATAATGCTGTATATGAATTCTGTATCCGTATATGTGCATTGAGGCATAATATATTCGTTGTAGCTTGACCATTTCCAGTCGGCAGGACTTTTGCACAGTTCAGCCTTTACAGGATTAAAATGAATATACTTTAACACAGTTAAAAGATAAGAATCATCATTCACTGCTTTACTGTAATATCTGCCGTTGAATAGGCTTCCACTTCGACCGTATTTGTTATTGTATCTAAATACAAACGAAGCACCGATGGCTTTAAACATCTGCGGCATATTGTATTCTGCAAATTTTATAAGCAAATGAATATGATTGTTCATAAGACAGTACGCAAGCAAAGAGGCGTCGTAGTCATCACAAGCTTTTTTCAATACTCTCAAAAAGAGGAAATATAGTCATTGTCATCAAAAAAGATTTGTTCGGAATTATTACCTTTCATAACGATGTGATAAACATTTGTATCAGAAATAAGTCTTACGGTTCTTGCCATTTCATCTCCACTCCTCTGTTGTTGGTAAAAAGGGGACAGTCCCCTTTTTACCAATTAAAAATAATTTTCCATAAGTTTGTTAACCCATTCGGGTACTGTTGCGTCACTCTTGAAATCATACTGAGGATAGTAGGGTTTAATGTCAATTACCGGAGTACCGTCGATTGCATCGAGACCTTGAACAAAAACAGAAGTATCTGTGACTTTTAACAGCTTTACAGATGTCACACCTATTTGATTGGGTCTGTCCTTACAACGCTGGGAAAATATACCGACTTTCGGCATATCCTCACGGTTTTGCGGGCGTCTTTGCAAATGCTTTTCAATTTGGAAATCAGCTTTATCCAAATAATATAACACAACGATGTGCGAAAAATCTTCTAAACCTTTTAATCCGTCTTTATATTTATCATGGATAATAATTTCCGCTTCATTTTTACCCCATTCAGCATCTTTTTTCTCATTTTCGTTACTGCGTACGAAGCCTATATCAAAAATTTCCATTAAACCACCACGCTTAAAGTAATTTTTTCATATATCCGCAAGTAAATGGGAAAAATTCGAATTTTTTCGTGCCGATATGTATGAATCCAAATTTTTCATACCAACTGCATAATACTTTATTTTCCTCTACAATACCTATTTGCATTATTTTACAATTCTTCTCTTTCGCTTGCTTAATGGCATGCAAAAGCATTTTTTCACCGATTTTTTTGTGTCTGTATGCAGGAAGAACGGATAAATTGTTAAGTTCGCATTCATCGCTTTTCAATATATTCAGTGAATAAAATCCTATTGGTTTGCCACCATCAAAGTATGCAAACATAAGTCTGTTTTCAGTTTCATACTGCGTTTCAAGTCTTTCTATATTCATTGAAAAAGCAGTAAATTTGGGGGCATTTTCAACTGTAAAACCGAATTCATTTGCAACAGTCATAAAAGATTCTTTTATAACACAAACGCATTCAGGAATATCTTTTTTTGTTAATTCTTTTATCATAGCTATTTTATCAATGTTTTTGGTAAAAAGGGGACAGTCCCCTTTTTACCGAAACTTGTCATTTATCAAAAATCGGGGGTTGGGGTTCTCTTACCACATTGGGCAAACAGCGGTTAACTGCGCAAAGAACACCTTTGATTGAAGCGTAGTTGATATTGTGTGAAATACCTATACCGAAAACATCCTTGCCCTCGGGATTTTTAATATGAATATAGCTGACAGCCTTTGAGCCGCTGCCCACGGAAATGGCATGTTCGCTGTAATCCACAAACTGATAGTCGGAAAGTCCTATGGTGTTCATTGCCTGACAGAATGCGCCGATAGGTCCTGAACCTACACCCTCAATAACCTGCGGCTCATTTCCGTTATACTGAATGGTACCTGTAAAGTGCACCTTTGTAAGCTCCTCGTGCTCCTCTTTTTCCTCATAGAATTTATGGCTTAACAGCTTATACGGTCCGCACACATTCCTGTATTCCTCAATGAACAGGTCATAAACCTCTTCTTTTTGAAGCTCCTTGCCCTTTTCATCGCAAACCTTCTGAACAATCTTTGAAAATTCGGGGTGCATAGCCTTTGGCATATTGAAGCCGAATTCCTGCATAATATATGCAACTCCGCCCTTGCCGGACTGACTGTTGATGCGGATAATGGGCTCATATTCTCTGCCCACATCGGCAGGGTCGATGGGAAGATAAGGAACCTCCCAATACTCTGTGCCGCTGTCCTTCATATATGTTTTGCCCTTGTTGATAGCGTCCTGATGAGAGCCTGAAAATGCGGTGAAAACAAGCTCACCTGCATAGGGCTTTCTGGGATCAACGGGCATTTTTGTTGTGCGTTCAAACATTTCCTTGATTTCGTTGATATGTGAAAAATCAAGTCCGGGGTCAATGCCTTGTGTGTACATATTGAGAGCAAGTGTGACCATATCCACATTACCGGTTCTCTCGCCGTTGCCGAAAAGAGTACCCTCAATTCTGTCCGCCCCTGCCAAAAGTCCCAGCTCGGCGGCGGCAACAGCCGTTCCTCTGTCGTTATGGGGATGCAGGCTGATTATTGCGTTTTCACGGTTTTTAAGATGACGGCAGAAATATTCAATCTGGTCGGCATAACCGTTGGGAGTACTGCCCTCCACCGTTGAGGGAAGATTAAGGATAATCTTGTTGTCCGCTGTGATATCCAGCTCCTCCATAACACGCTCACAGATTTTAACGGCGTTGTCCATCTCGGTACCCGAAAAACTTTCGGGAGAATACTCATAGCGAATATTAACATCCTTTTCTGCTTTCAATTCATCGGTAAGCTTTTTGATAAGGCGTGCTCCTGTTACGGCAATATCAATAACGCCGTCCATATCCTTTTTGAAAACAACCTTGCGCTGTAAGGTTGAGGTTGAATTATAAAAATGAATAATTACATTTTTTGCGCCGTCAATGGCCTCAAAGGTCTTTTTGATAAGATGCTCACGGCTTTGAACAAGCACTTGAATTGTAACATCATCGGGAATAAGATTTTTTTCAATAAGAGTACGGAGAATTTCATATTCCGTTTCGGAAGCTGAGGGAAATCCTACCTCGATTTCCTTTACGCCGATATCAATAAGTGTTTTGAAATACTCCAGCTTTTCCTCCAAATTCATGGGGTCGATAAGCGCCTGATTGCCGTCCCGCAAATCAACACTGCACCAAACAGGGGGCTTCTCAATGGTCTTTGAGGGCCACTGTCTGTCGGGAATGTCAATAGGTTTGAAAGGGATATACTTTTCGCATCCTTGTTTCATAATAATAACCTCCAAAAAATTAGTAGGCAGTACAGAATAAACTGTTGTGTATGAATTGTCGACAAGCTATGACGGAAAATATGCCGGCAAGCTATGCACATAAGATTTATGAGATACTGCGGGCAGTTTCGAATAAGTCGTTGTGTATAGATTGACGAGCAGATTTTTTGTCAGAGGAAGCCGACAACTGCGGTAATACTTTGTGTATTGCCACAGGCGGCGGCAAACTATGACGGAAAATATGCCGGCAAGCTATGCACATAAGATTTATGAGATACTGCCAAAACAAAAAAATCGCCTCTATCAACACAGATTGATAGGGACGAAGATAAAATCTATCGTGGTACCACCCTAATTCATCGGCAAAGCCGACCTTAAACGACCTCCAACAAGGTCTGACCGAATAACGAGGTCAACCGTCACGGGCTATGACTTCACCCATGCGACTCCGAAACGAGTTATACACACAACCGCTGTGTTGCCTTGCACCGAAACGGCAACTCTCTGAAAGCGAGCAAATTATGTCTTGTTTTCTTCACTGTCTTTGATAGGCGATAATTAAGTTTTAATATATTTTATATGATGTTTTCTGTTTTGTCAACACAAAAACGAAAAAAATTAACGAATAAACAGTTAGGGTAACGGTAATCGGCAGGAGCAACACCTACACCTGCCGATTTTAGTAATGTATTATACTATACAAGCAAAATCTTTTTACATTCGCCCTCAAACGGTCCGATTTTCGGGCTTTCACTGCGCGGACAATCCAAGAAATCGCTGTCTACCGAAACGGGAGAGCCGTCACGGTTTTCAAAGGCTTGTTCGGATTCAAACGACGCGCCGAGGACGTCGGTAGTCACCGTATCCGCAGAAAACCCGCTCTGTAAAGCGTCATGGAGATTGGTACAGAGCCAAAAATGTCCGTTTTCCTCGGTGACGGTGATGTTCGCTTTAAAGCCCGACATGGTGCGCGGGTTTTCCTCATGTGCCCAATGCTTTGCGCCGTTTAAATACAGATTATTCCGCATAACGGTGGGCAGGGTTTTGCCGATGTCTGCCGCCGCAGTATCGCTTTCCATGGTCTTTTCGGCGGCTGTATGACGATAGCCTTTATAGGCTACTGTGCCGAATCCGTAGTTTTTATATGGGCTTTTGCGTGAAAAGAGCTTGCCGCCGCCTACAAAAATATTGTTTATAACACGGTCGTCGCCGCCGTATATAATCATGAGTCCGCCAACCGCTGTTTTGTGGGGAAGATGATACATTGTAAAGCGGTTTGTATCGGGGATATTCCGTATTTTGCCTGCCATTAGATTGTGAACGAGAGCAATGCCCTGCGACACATTTAAAAAACTGTTTTTGGAAAGCAAGAGGTTATTTTCTACCATAACAGGACCGTGACAAACCTCGATAAACAAATCCTCTGACATATCGTTGGCAAACATTGCGTTTTTACGCACCGCCGCACCCTGCGCTTCCCAATCAAGCCAGATCCCGCGGTTACAATCGTGAATAACATTTTTCTCAATCACAACATCAATTGCGGCATGAAGCTTTATTCCTGCCATTTCCGCTCCTGTAACTTCACGGCGGATGTTCGTATGGTGAATATGGTTGCCGTAAATTGTTGAAAAAGCCGCTCCCATACAACCCACAATACCTGTCTGGCCGCAATTGTATATTTCATTATTCCGCACGGTGTGACTGCCCACATTTTCCTTATTCCAACCGTTATAAAGGGTGGAAAATACCATTTCCGTATATGTTTGCGTGCCGCCCTTTGCAGGATTTTTGGACCAGCAATTGTCCTTTTCATCACGGTTTTTTCCAAGGCTTATGCCACAGCATTTGGAATCGTGAATTTTGCAGTTTTCAATAATCCAGCCTCTACTCCAATGAGGGCCGATAATCCCGGGCTGAAAAGCCGTTGGGGGCGCCCACTGGGTTGCACATTGACACAGCTCCAAGCCTGAGACAGTTATGTAATTTCTACCCTCTTCTTTTGGGAAAAAGCAAAAGGGACGAACGCTGATTTCTGTTACAATGTCATTTGGGTTTTTACCGTCAAAATCGCCGTAAAACACGGTTTTGTCCTTTTCGGGAACAGCATACCAACGCGGTGTTTTTTTCTTATCCTTGGGCGCTTTGAAAATATCTTCAATGGACGCGGTTTCATACATTGCGTTACCGTCCGCAAACACTTCGCCCGTATGGTGAACCTGACCCATACCGTCATACCAATCACCGAAAATCTCATCGGTGTACGGATTGTAATCTCGGAACAGAGAATTATCTACTTGTGTGCGCCACACATTGTTTTTATACGGCTCCCAGCCCCTTATAATCTCCGCACCGCTGATAACGGGGTGCGCTCCGTCTGCGGCTGTATATGTTATCCGTTCTTCGTCGCTGATACCGCCGTTTTCAGGGCTTACCCATTCACGGTAAACGCCGTCGCCTATGATAACCGTATCTCCGGCTACGGCAATTTCCGCCGCCCGGCTTATAGTCGAAAAGGGATTTTCTTCTGTGCCGTTTCCCGATGCGTTATTCTTTTGTGAAACATAATAAATCATAAAAAGCACCTTATGAATACAATAAAAAAACAAGTGGCGGTTATTTTTTTAAGATATAACCGCCCTCCGTTTTAATTTATATTCAGCCTAAAAGTTCTTTAAGAATTTTTTGTACCTCTTGGGCAGGAGCCTTACCTCTTAACGCACGCATTGACTGACCTATAAGGTATTGGAACGCCTGCGTTTTACCGCCCTTATACTCATTAACGCTCTTTTCGTTTTCGGCGATTACCTGCTCAATTACGGACTTTATAGCGCCGGTATCCGTCATTGCGCCCAGATTGTTCTCCTCAATGTATTTTTCAGGGTCAACATTATCGGTGAACACCTTTTCAAGCACCTTTTTGCCTGTGCCTCGGTTGATTTTTCCGCTGTTTACAAGGTTGATTATTTTACCCAGCGAATCAAACTCAAAGCTCATATTTTCAGGCAAGGTCTGACTGTCGTTTAAAAGCTTCATAAGCTCGCCCATAATCCAGTTTGCGCTGTCCTTGGGATTGCCCGTTACCTCAACCGTTCTTTCAAACAGACGGACAAGATACACACTGCCCGTGAGGATATTTGTATCGTACTCGGGCAGCCCCAGCTCTGTCATATAACGCTGTTTTTTCTGCTGTGGCAATTCGGGCATATTATTTTTGATATTCTCGATATACTCGTCGCTTATTTCAATAGGCGGCAGGTCGGGCTCGGGGAAATACTTATAATCCTGTGCGTCCTCTTTGGAGCGCATGGCGGTGGAAACACCTTTGTTATCGTCCCAACGGCGGGTTTCCTGCGTTACAACGCCGCCCTCCTCAAGAAGTTCAATCTGACGCTGTGACTCATACTCAATGGCTCTCTGAATAGCCTTAAAGGAGTTCATATTTTTCATTTCCGTACGAACGCCGAACTTTTCCTCGCCTTTTCTACGAACGGAAAGGTTAATATCGGCACGCAACGAGCCCTCCTGCATTTTGCAGTCGGAAGCGCCGATAAATTGGAGAATAGCCCGAAGGTTTTCAAGATACTGCAAAACCTCCTCGGCACTGCGGAAATCAGGCTCTGAAACTATTTCGAGAAGCGGCACGCCGCAGCGGTTGTAGTCAACAAGAGTGCAATCCTCCCACTCATCGTGGATAAGCTTGCCTGCGTCCTCCTCCATATGGATTTCATGAATACGGATTTTTTTCTTTTCGCCCTCAGCAGTATCCACCTCAATATAGCCGTTGCGGCAAATGGGCAGATAAAGCTGTGAAATCTGATAAGCCTTGGGCAAATCGGGATAGAAATAGTTTTTACGGTCGAATTTATTATACTGTGTGATTGTGCAGTTTGTCGCCAAGCCTGTTCTAACTGCATACTCAACAACCTTTTTGTTAAGCAGGGGCAATGTACCCGGCATTCCCGAGCAAATCTCACACACATGAGTATTAGGCTCACCGCCGAACTGCGTTGAGCAATTACAGAATATTTTTGTCTTTGTGGAAAGCTCTGTGTGGACTTCAAGTCCCATTACAATTTCCCATTCCATAGCGGCCGCCTCCTTACTTTAATTCGGGTTTCTTTGTGTGGTAATCGGTTGCGTTTTCAAAAGCCTTTGCGGCGTTCATAATCTCCGCCTCGCAGAAAGGCTTGCCGATTATCTGCATACCTATGGGCATATTGTCCTTATCAAAGCCGCAGGGAACGGACATTGAGGGAACACCTGCAATATTCACCATAACGGTATAAATATCGCCGAGATACATTTTAAGGGGGTCCGAAAGGCTCTCTCCGATTTTCAATGCGGTTGTGGGAGCAACGGGGCCTAAAATCATATCGAATTTATGGAAAGCCTCGAAGAAAGACTCCTGAATAAGCTTTTTGGCTTTCAGCGCCTTCTGATAATATGCGTCGTAATAGCCTGAGGAAAGCACAAAGTTACCAAGCATAATTCTGCGCTTTACCTCCATACCGAAGCCCTCGGAACGGCTCATAATATATGTGTCGCGAAGATTATTGGCTTTATCGCTCTTATAGCCGTATTTAATTCCGTCATAGCGTGAAAGGTTTGAGCATGCCTCGGCGCAGGCGATTATATAATAAGCGGGGATTGCGTATTTAACGATGGGCATATCAAACATTGTAACCTCTGCGCCCAAACGCTTAAACTCCTCGGCGGCTTCAAGAACGGCATTTTTAACATCCTCGGCAATGCCCTCGCCCAAATAGTCCTTGGGAATACCGATCTTTTTGCCCTTAACATCGCCCTTTAAAGCATCTTCTGTGCTGAATTTGGGATATACCATTGATGTCCCGTCTTTTTCGTCCTTGCCGCTGATAATTGAGAACATATTTACGCAGTCCTCAACGGTTTGACCGATAGGACCTATTTGGTCAAGGGAGGAGGCGTAAGCCACAAGCCCGTAACGGGAAACGGCACCGTAGGTAGGTTTAAGTCCTGCAATTCCGCAGAATGAACAGGGCTGACGGATAGAACCGCCTGTATCGGAGCCCAGAGCGATAGGAGCAAGTCCTGCACTGACAGCCGCCGCAGAGCCGCCCGACGAACCGCCGGGGACCTTATTTGTATCCCACGGGTTATGGGTAACGCCTGTTGCGGAGGTTTCGGTTGTGCTTCCCATTGCAAACTCGTCCATATTAAGCTTGCCTATAACCACCATTCCTGCGTCTTCCAAGCGCTCAATAACGGTTGCGTTATATGGCGGCACAAAATTGCAGAGAATTTTTGACGAACAAGTGGTTTTAACACCTTTTGTGCAGATATTATCCTTTATTCCTATGGGCACACCTGCCAAAGGTGAGGTGTATTTACCCTCGTCAATCCCCTTTTGCACTTCGTCGGCACGGACATATGCCTCATCCTTGCAAAGGGTGTTATAGCAATGGTAGGTGCCGTCATATTTTTCGATTTTTTCAAAGTATGCGTCAAGAGCCTCACGGACGGTCACATCGCCGTTTTTTATAGCCGCACCAAGCTCTGTTGCAGTCATTTTAAGTATTTCCATAGCTTATACCTCACTCAACGGTTTTCGGCACTACAAAACAGCCGTCTTTTTCCTCGGGAGCATTCATTAAAATGTCCTCACGGGTATTGTGCATCTTAACCTCATCCTCACGCATAACATTCGTAACGGGGAACGAGTGAGAAAGGGGCTCAACTCCGTCGGTGGGCAGTTCATTAAGCGTGTCAATATAAGTGAGAATATCCTGCAAATCCTTTTCGGTAGCCTCACGCTGTTCATCGGTAAGCTCAATCCTGCCGAGAGCTTCAAGATATGTTACAAGGTTTTTGTCTATTGTCATTTATTTCACCTGATTTCAATACTCTTTGAAAGCATTGTATTCAATGTAGTTCCAATGTCTTTCAAAATCAGTTTGATTTCGAATGATGTGTTCAAAGTAGCTTCTCTGCCATAACACACCGTCTTCATCGCCCGTTATTTCCCAATATTTCTTTGTTGTATAAGATTTCAATCTTCCGATAACAACTTGTAGGGGCGGGACTCTGTGCCCGCCCGCGTCTTCGTTTCCGAAAGAACCGATTGTTATTAAAAGATGTATATGATTAGGCATTACGATTGCATTTTCAATGTTAATACTGTCATAATGAACATTTATATAGTCAATTGCCTTTTCGACCTCTTTACCGAGGGGAGTCAACACAATTGCATCCTGCGGGCGGGCACGGAGTCCCGCCCCTACAATTGCTTGTTTTGACCTGTAATGTGCCAAAAGCTGTCTTTTGTCCTTGACACACACCGTCACAAAATAGCAACCGCTTTGGGAATAATCATAATCTTTTAATCTCGGGCTTTTTCTTTTTGGGTATCTTCCCGACTCCATTACTTTTCGGGGACGGGTCGGCGCAATTTAATATGCACCTCACGAAGCTGCTGCTCCGTTACCATACCCGGTGCACCCAAAAGCATATCCTGTGCGTTTGAGTTCATGGGGAAGGCAATAACCTCACGGATATTCTCTTCGTCCTTTAAAAGCATAATCATACGGTCAACACCGGGGGCCATACCTGCGTGGGGCGGTGCGCCGTAATGGAAAGCGTGGAACAATGCGCCGAAACGCTTTTCAACCTCCTCGGCTGTATATCCTGCCATTTCAAACGCCTTAACCATAATGTCGGGGCGATGGTTACGGACAGCACCTGAGGAAAGCTCAACGCCGTTGCAGACAATATCGTACTGATACGCCTTTATTGTAAGGGGATCGTCATTAAGGAGAGCGTCCATTCCGCCCTGCGGCATTGAGAAGGGGTTATGGGTAAAGTCAAGGTTGCCCTCTTCATTTCTTTCATACATGGGGAAGTCGGTTATAAAGCAAAGCTCAAAGCGGTCTTTGTCGATTATATCCATTCTTTCGCCCAAAGCCGTTCTTATCTGACCTGCAAGCTGGTCAACAACCTTTTCACGGTCGCAGATAAAAAACAGTGTATCGTCCGTTTTAAGTGAGAGCATTTCTGTTAGCTCTGCTTTCTTTTCATCTGTTAAGAATTTTGCAATAGGACCTTTAAAGGAGCCGTCTTCAAGCACGGTTAAATATCCCAAGCCTTTCATACCAATGGACAAAGCATATTCAAGCATCTTTTCAAAGAAAGACTTGCTCATTTTAGCACAGCCGGGAGCCACAATACCTCTTACGGGCTTCTTCTGGAAAGGCTTGAACTCAACATCCTCAAAGAACTTTGACAAATCGCAGATTTCAAGAGGATTTCGAAGGTCGGGCTTATCCGTACCGTATTTGAGCATTGATTCCTCAAAGGGTATTTTGCGGAAAGGAGCAGGGCTTACCTTTTTGCCGCCGCCGAATTTTGTAAATGTATCGTAAAGCACATCCTCGGCAACTGCAAAAACATCTTCCTGCGTTGCAAACGCCATTTCAAAGTCGAGCTGATAAAACTCACCGGGTGAACGGTCCGCACGGGCATCTTCATCACGGAAGCAGGGAGCAATCTGGAAATATTTATCAAAGCCCGACACCATAAGAAGCTGTTTAAACTGCTGAGGTGCCTGAGGCAGAGCGTAGAACTTGCCCTCATGCTTACGGGAGGGAATAATATAGTCTCTTGCGCCCTCAGGTGAAGAACAGGTAAGAATAGGCGTTGTAATTTCCGTAAAGCCCAGGCTTGTCATCTTTTCACGCAGGAAAGAAACAACCTGACTGCGGAACATAATATTATCGTGTACCTTTTTGTTTCTCAAATCAAGAAAACGGTAGGTAAGTCTTACATCCTCACGGGTATCGGTGCTCTCGCTTATATCAAAGGGGAGATTTTCAGTACATTCGCCTAAAATTTCAACGGCGTCAACCTTAACTTCAAGCTCACCTGTTTTGAGCTTTTTATTAACGGTTTCCTCGTCACGCTTAACAACGGTACCGCTTACCGAAATTACGCTCTCTTTACGGATACCGTTCATAAGGCTGTCGTCATTTACTACAACCTGAGTTATACCGTACTGGTCGCGCAAGTCGATAAAGGCAACGCCGCCGTGGTCGCGGATAGTATCTACCCAGCCTGCAAGAGACACCCTTTCATTAAGATTTTCAAGCGTCAGTTCGTTACAATTATGTGTTCTGTAAGCCATTTATTCATACTCCTTTACGAACAGGATATAATTCCACATATTAACCGTGATATTATATCACAAAAAAAGCGGTATGTACATAAGTAAATACGCTTTTTTTCAAATTTTTGGATTTATTTTTTCATATAACTGACAAACACAGCCCGCCTGACGGCGGGCTGTTGTTTTAATACTCAATTACAATGCTGTTGTCACCTATTACCGTGGGGTATTTTACAATTCCCTTTTCGGGCACATAAACCTCTGTCATTACATCTTCCCCGAAATCGTGGCCGCACTGCCATTCAAGAGTAAAAATCCGTTTTTCGGAGTCGGTATGAATTTTCGTAATATCACCGCATACAGCAATAGGATAAGGTCTGTTAAAAACTCTTTCAAGCTGTTCGTTTTTAACTCTGTATCCCCAATAAATACTGCTCCAATGATACTTTTCAAACTCACCCATAATAAAATCGATGTGCTTTACCCAATCGCTCCCCTTTGCGCCTCCGCCCCATTCGCCGAAGAGAACGGGCACATTCATTTTAAGCTGATTTTCTCTTATCGCGTCAAGAATAAAGCTTACTCTGTTATTGCTTGAATATTTATTGTAAAGCGGAGA
Source organism: Candidatus Fimenecus sp. (assembly GCA_051881435.1). Classification (GTDB taxonomy): domain Bacteria; phylum Bacillota; class Clostridia; order Oscillospirales; family Acutalibacteraceae; genus Fimenecus. Next base: position 105,875 of record JBJEPW010000010.1, read on the forward strand.
ATCAATGAAAATATCGTATGCGTGAGGAGAGTATATGTCATTCGATTTTGTACTTATTTCAAAGGGAATACCCAAGTTTGAGTAATAGTTGTGCTCAAAAAAATTGAATTTATCCTCACTTCCTACCTCACGGCTCATTCTGTCAAAAAACGGTTGATAATACTCTTTGTTAAAGGGCTCGGTGTATTTTTCAAGACCGCTTACCGCCGACGCAAAGTTTTCCCTGCTGTCCATAACGGTAAACAGTTTTTTAAGCCCTGCCGGGGATTTGATTATTGACGCAATTTTCAAAGCCATTTTCGCAAAGTCTTTTTTCTCCTTGCCGTCAGCAAAATATTTTTCATAATCCATATCACGGTCAAAGGTTATCTTCGTAACATTTTCAAGAAGCGTTAAAAACACCTTTCTGCCGTTTTCATGAATATAAGGCTCGTTGAAATAGTCGTAACCTATTATGTTATCGCAGTCAGACAGTCTTTCTTTAACATGCGACCACATATTTACAAATTTTGTCTGGACGCCGTCACGGTCATTCCAAAAATCGTTAAAGGCATTCTGAACACCCTGCATATAGAAATATCCCTCTGCCCAAATAGCGAACGGATGCTGCTGTTTTTTGCAGTTTGCCACCGCCCACTTCGGGGCGCCGTCGCCGAATTTGCAAAGGCAATGAGCGAATAAATCCTGATGCATATCAAGCATAACATATATGCCGTGCTCACCCAAAAGCTTAAAGTACTTTTTGAAAGCGTCGATAAGCTCGTCGTTATATTTGCCCTCCTCTGCTTCAAACGGCGCCCAAGTAACGCCGAATCGGATAATATTAACGCCCAAACCCTTATCTATCTTTTCAAGAAAATCCGCAAGCTTTTTTGACTCTACAAACTCCGACACCTTTTCAGCAGATATGTGAGGTACTTTCCAGCATATGTTCATGCCCCTGAAAATTCTTTCGCGCCCCAAAGAATCCCTGATTTTCATTCCGTCACAGTAAAATTGTTCCATTTTTCCCTTTTCCCTTTTTAATTAAGACTGTATTTGCTTGAATTTGTAGAACTCGCCTTTTTTATCCATAAGTTCACTGAATGTGCCTGTTTCAACACATCTGCCGTCCTTCACAACGGCAATTTTATCGGCGTTCCTGATTGTTGAAAGCCTGTGCGCCACAACAAATGTTGTGCGGTCGCGGGTTAAGTTTTCGATAGCCGCCTGAATTTTTTGCTCCGATACAGAATCAAGCGCCGAGGTTGCCTCGTCAAGAACAATTACCTGCGGATTGCGGATAAGCGCCCGTGCAATTGAAATTCTCTGCCGCTGACCGCCGCTCAAATTTGAGCCATGCTCCGTAAGAAGTGTGTCAACACCGTCGGGAAGCTCTGCTACAAGCTCATCCAAGAGCGCCGCTTTGATAACCTCGTCAAGCTGTTTGCGGCTGACATTTTTCATTCCGTATGTAATGTTATCTTTAATTGTACCGCTGAAAAATATGGGATTCTGCGGCACAACGCCTATAAATGAACGGTAGCTGTGCAAATCTATATCGTTTATATTAACGCCGTCGATTGTAAGTGTTCCAGAAGTGGGCAAATCGAACCCTATAACAAGATTTAAAGCAGTTGATTTTCCTGCTCCGCTTTCTCCCACCAGCGCAACGGTTTCGCCCTTATCTATATGCAGAGTGAAATCTTTAAGAACATCACGGTCCGATTTGTCGCTGTAATGGAAGGTGACATTTTTAAAATCATACACGCCGTCAAGCTTTGTAAGCTTTTTCTTGCCCTCATTGTTTTCTGTATCGGTTTCCAAAAGCAACTCCCCGATTGACGACAAGGATTCAAGTCCTTTCGCAATTATGGGAATAAGACCGATAATGGCGCTTATACTGCCTACAATCGTTGAAAAGTAACTCTGATAAAGCACCACATCGCCCACGGGAATAAGCTTTTTAAAGGCAAGTACGGCGGAGAACACAAGACAGCTCATTTGCAGAAGTTGAAAGGTGAGCCACGAAACAGAGCCGAAAAGAGCCTGAAAGGTGTCCATAGCGTAGCCCTTTGATTTAACATTGTTAATCTGCTCGGACATCCGCTCAACCTCCCACTCTTCAAGCGCGTGAGCACGGGCAACGGGAACCAGTTCAACCATTTCAATCATTTTAGCTCCCGCAGTTTCCATCTCGCCGCGGAAATCCTTATTCTTTTTCCTGATTTTTTTGCGGAAAAGCATTGTGATTGTTACCGCAACAGGCACGGCTATAAGGAAAAAAACAAATACGATTTTACTTTTTGCCAGCGTTACACCGATTGTGAAAGCAATTGTGAGAGCAAACATAAGAGCGTTTACAAAAAGCTGCTCGGAAAGAGTTTGAAACTGCTCCACATCACGCATAAGCTTTGCCTGAATTCTGCCGTTTTCCGTATGTTTATGATAGTTTATGGAAAGCTGCTGAATTTTTGTAACAAGCGCCATGCGAAGCCCCGCTTCCGCATTACGGATTGACGAAGCGTAAAAATGCACATGGAGATAGTTTAAGGGAACATTGATGACCAAGAGAATTCCGAACGCCACTGCATTGTATATGATTTTTGTCTTGTCGGCGGCGGTTCCGGAAGCCGCAAGGTTTATAAGATTTGCGGTGAGAATAGGCAATATCCAAACGGGAGAATGTTTTATTGCAAAGCAAACAGAGGAAAGAAAGATTTTTCCATAACTTCCCTTATAAACCGCGCAAAGCGTTTTCATAAGATGCCCGCGGTTTTTCTTAAAATCCTCAGTATAGTTTTTAACGCGCTGTTTCAATTTGCTCACCGCCCTTAATATGATATAGGTATAATTCTAACAATTATCGCAAGAAAATACAACCGTTAAGACGAAAATTTACTTTATAGATTAAAAAATGTTTTGCAAGTCTTTTTATATTTATGTCTATTATTCTTACAAAAAATTATACCCCATATGGGGTATAATTGTCAACCCCATACGGAGTATTTGTTAAAATGTTTATGGTAGGTGATAATTTATGGATACACGGTTGAGAGCATTGCGCATTGATAACGACTTGACGCAAGCCGAATGTGCAAAAATTGCTTACATTTCAAAGAACTCATATATCCGTTACGAAAACGGAGAGAGAACTCCGCCGTTAGATACGGTAAAGCTCTTTGCGGAGTATTACGGTGTGTCCATAGACTATATTGCCAAGCTTACCGATAATCCGAATTCGAACAATTAATTTTTTCAAAAATAAAAGCGGCACCTTTAAAAGATGCCGCTTTTATTCGTTATTCTTTATTTTTCCGTTTTTTGAAAAAGCTGTGAGTTTCTTTGGCCACAATTCCCGAAAGAGCAAACAAAGCAATCATATTGGGTATCGCCATAAGTCCGTTGAAAATATCGGCGATTGTCCAAACCTCCGAAACGGTCATATACGGACCTATAAACACGGCGAGGATATACAGATAACGGAATGCTTTAACCGCTTTTTTATTTCCCTTTGAAAGGTATTCAAGACAGCTTTCGGAATAATAATCCCAACCGAGAATAGTTGTAAAAGCAAAGAACACCAAGCAAAGCATAAGTATGAACGAGGTTACTCTTTCAGGCAAAAAGGGGATTCCCTTGCCGAAAGCATAAGAGGTTACGCCAACACCTTCAAGTCCGTTCACCTGCCACGCACCGGTAATGATTATGGAAAGTCCCGTCATTGTGCAAATAACGATTGTATCGAGAAAAGTTCCTGTCATTGAAACAAGGCCCTGACGTACAGGCTCTTTTGTCTGGGCTGCCGCCGCCGCAATGGGAGCGGAGCCCAAGCCGGCTTCGTTTGAGAAAATACCTCTTGCGACGCCCTTTTGTACGGCTACAATCATACTGCCCACAATTCCGCCCGTTACCGCCGACGGGTTAAACGCGCCTTTTATTATGAGAGCGACAGCGGCGGGGATTTTGCCCACATTTGAAAAAATGAGAATAAGGGCAAAAGCAATATATGCAATAGCCATGAAAGGCACAACCACGGTTGCAACCGATGAAATTCGTTTTATTCCGCCTATAAGAACAAGTCCTACGCAAACAGCAAGTATTACCGATGTGATAATAACAGAAAGGGAATACTCACCTACGAGCGGTATTTTTACTGCGTGAGCGTTTGACGGGTCAAAAAATCCCTTTACCGCTGAGGAAATGCCATTTACCTGAGTGAAGGTACCTATACCCATAAGTCCCGCGCAGGTGCCGAAAAAGGCAAACGCCTTGGCAAGCCATTTCCACTTTTTACCCATACCGTTTTCTATGTAATAGAAAGGTCCGCCAAGCGTATGACCGTCGGGAGTTTTTATTCTGTATTTTACAGCCAAAAGTCCCTCGGCATATTTTGTTGCCATACCGAAAAAAGCGGCAACAAGCATCCAGAACAGCGCACCCGGTCCGCCCAAACATATTGCCGTTGCAACGCCCACAATATTACCCGTTCCGATAGTTGCGGAAAGGGCGGTACAAAGCGCGCCGAAGGAGGTTACATCACCCTCGCCCCCCTCTTCGTTTTTTACCATCCATTTAAGGGCAAGAGGCAGACGGACAACCTGCAAAAGGCGTAAACGCACCGTCAGCAATATTCCGCCGACGAGTATCAGCACCATTAAAGGCACGCCCCAAATGAAGTCATCAACCTTTACTAAAAAATCGCTGAAATTCATTTTAACTCTCCTAACAAAAGGGACTGAATGCCGTAATGCAATCAGTCCCGAAAAATCACGAAAATTCCGTCCTCAAAAGCAAAAAATTGCTTTAACCTGAGAGATTAGCATTATGCTTTACACCTTCGGTACCCGCAAAAAGCGGAATTCTCCGGAATGCCGTCCGCAGACAGTCGATATCTTCAATCTGTTTCAACCGGCTATTCAATTAGTGATTATTCTATTACATTTCTTCGCTCTTGTCAATAGCAAACTTACGCCATTATATACATCAGCGCCATCATTAAAGCCTCGTCTGCTCCCTCGCTTTTTAAAAGAAGAAGCAAGCCTAAAAGCAAGGCTCTGTCCGGCTCTGCAAGCACGGTTTCAAGTATATTGCTCCCCGATTGCGCCGATGGCTTATTTGGCTCCTGCTGTGGCTGACTGTTCTCTGCAAAATACTCCTTAAAATCGGGATACTGCTTGTTTTCGGGGAAATTGGGCGGCATATTTGTGACTTTAGTTTTCATATGCGGCTTTTGTGTGTTTTCGTAACCCTCGCGGCTGTTCTGCTCGGTCGGAACCGTTGCTCCCAGCTCCCGCTGTGCAGTTTCAAGCACCGAATCGGAATTTCTTTGCATTTCACGGACGCGCTCCATTGCCCTTTTTTGCATATTTTGCAGTTCGGAATAAGAATAATTACTCATTTTCAAAACAGCCCCTTTAACAGCGGAAGTAAATCCATCAACTGCAAAAATTTAATTGCCTCGTCAGCTTTTTTTCGCCGCTCTTCGCTGAGGAGAGGCTTTAAATCCGTTATAAGTCTGGTGCGGCTGTCCTCTTTATTAAGCTGTCCCATTACTGAGACAAGCTTTTGCATAATCCCGTCATCAATGGGAAGCGACGCCAACTGCGAAGAATTTTTCGTGGGAGTTTCGCTTTTCTGATTATTGTTCATTATAGAATCTGCAACACTTTTAATTTTTGCCATGTCCTCATCGCTGATTGAGGACAAAAGCTCCTGTAAATCAGCCATTTTTATCCTCCGTAAGCTTCTTTAAAAGCTCCTGCGCCTGCGGTGTTGAGAGCATTTGCTCCAAAGCCCCACGGTCGCTCATAATTTTATTTAATTTTCGGCTTTGCTCGGGACTTAATTTTTTCATAAGAAAATCCTCTGCGTCTTTTTTTGATTTTTGCTCCTTCATACCGTTGATTATCTCATCAAAATTATTATTACTCATTGCAACCACCGCCGAATTGATATATAATGTAATAAATACTATGTTCTTTTAAGGCGGGATATGCTTGAGAATTCTTGTTTTTTCGGACTCGCACCGATACGGAAGTATATCAATGAAAAAAGCCATTGAGCAGCAGCCCGACGCCGAAGCCGTTATATTCTTAGGCGACGGTGCAGACGATTTTGAAAACTGCAAGCACTACATAAAGGATAAACGCATATACACCGTTTGCGGCAACAATGATTTTTACTGTGATTATCCGAAAAATCAGGTGATTACCGAGGGCGGAATTAACATTTATATAACTCACGGTCACTATGAGTATGTTAAAAGCACTCTCGGCAGGCTTTTGTCGGCGGCAAAAGACAACGGTTGTGCCCTTGCTCTCTACGGGCATACCCATACGCAAAAAACGGATTATGCCGACGGAATTCATTTGTTTTGTCCCGGCGCTTTAATGAATTACGAATACGGCGTTGTAGATATAACCGACAAGGGTTTAATTTGCATCGGTATGAAGGTAAGGTGATAATATGATACTTTTTAAAAATGCAGAGGTAATACTTGAAGACCGCACCGAAAGACTTTGCGTGCAGGTTGACGGCGCAAAAATCGTGAAAATCGCAAAAGATATTACCGTGCAGGAGGGAACACATATAATTGACTGTGAGGGGCTTTACCTCTCCCCCGGATTTATTGATTTGCATGTTCACGGCGGCGGCGGAATATCCGCAATGTGCTGTGACAGCGAAAAAATCAAAGCGATGGTGAAGGCTCACGCTCTCCACGGAACAACATCTATTTTGCCCACAACTCTTGCGGCTCCCGTAAATCAGCTCTTGGAGGCGGCGGAGCACATAAAAAAAGCCGCGGAAACCTGCGACTGCGGAAATATTGTGGGTATTCACTTTGAGGGGCCCTATCTTTCTCCCGAAAACCGAGGAGCACAAAGTGCGGACAACATTTTGTCGCCGTTAAAGGACGACCCCACTCCCCTTTTGGAGTGCTGGGACAAGGTAAAAATGATGGGCGTTGCTCCAGAAATTGACGGTGCATTCCGGCTCGGCGAAAAGCTGAAAGAAAAAGGAATAGTGGCATCGGTTGCCCACACAAAAGCCGATTATGACACAGCAATTGCGGCGCTTGACCACGGTTTTTCAGATGTAACTCATCTTTACAATGCCTGCACAAGCTGTTTTAAACGAGGCATTTTCCGTGTGGCAGGCGTTGTTGAGGCGGCGCTTACTGACGACCGCTACACAACACAGGTTATTGCCGATTTGCGCCACCTGCCCTTGGGCGTTTTAAAGCTTATATACAAGTGCAAGGGCGCGGATAAAATGTATGTAATAACCGACGGACTTGAATTTTCCGCCTCCGAGCTTCAAGACGGTGAGGTTTGTATGCAGGAAAACGGCGTACCTGTAATTTATGAAGACGGCGTTATGAAGGTTGCCGACCGAAGCTGTCTTGCAGGCAGTGCCGCCACCACCGACCGACTTGTCCGCAATATGTTTAAATCTGTGGGCGCACCCATATGGGACGCTGTGAAAACTGCATCTTCAACGCCTGCACGGGTTATTGGTATTGACGGTGAAAAAGGATATATTAAAGAGGGCTACGATGCCGATATACTCCTTTTTGACGATGATATAAACATAAAAACCGTTATGATAATGGGAAAAATGATAAGGTGAGGGGAGTCGAACACAATATGCCGAAAATTTGATATTACGGCGTATTTTCACTTTTTCACCGTTGTCGGGCGTCAGCCCGACTGCCGTCTCAAAAGCAAAAATCCATCCGTACTCTCTGCATTTTCGGTGCAGAGCAGTTTAAAACGAGTAGATTTTTGTTTGAACAAGGCACAAAAACGCTGCCATACTGTCGTATGGCGAGATTTTTAACGCAGTTCAGGCGAAAATATACCGTTTTAAACCATATGGGGTTCAACTACCCTCACCTTAAAGGAGTGATTTTATGTCAATCTATGAAATGACAAATAAAGAATTGAGAAAAGAAATCCGTTCATTCGGCAAAACAGCCTACGGCAAGGTAGTTTTTTGTCTTGCTTACATAATCCCCCTTGTTGCGATGATTGTAGCTATTGAATTTCTTATTATAGCCAAGCAATGCAACTGTTTTGTTTGCTATAAACCTGCCATTGTGATTACTCTTGTATTTATGTTCGTTTCATTTGTTCTCGGTTCAAGATATTATTACAAGGAATTAAAAGGCTTTATTGAAAAACAGAACAATGACGAATAGTTTATAACAATTCACAAAACTACGCCCCGCCTTCTTTACAAAGTCGAGGCGCTTTTCTAACAAAAATACACCGTGGAAAAAATCCACGGTGTTAATTTTGTATAGTCTTTTTAAAGCCTTACCGCATTAGTCAGTGATGAGCTCGATGATGCACATTTCAGCAGCATCGCCTCTTCTGGGACCGGTTTTGATAATGCGTGTGTAGCCGCCGTTCTTATCAGCATACTTGGGGGCTACCTCTTCCATCAATTTCTTTGCGACAGACTCCTTTGTGATGTAGGAATATACCTGTCTCTTTGAATGAAGACTGTTATCTTTACCGATGGTAATCATTTTTTCAGCCATAGCTCTTACTTCTTTGGCTCTGGTTACCGTTGTTTCAATCTGACCGTTCTCTATAAGATATGTTACCATACCTCTGAGCATAGCCTTGCGGTGATCGCTTGTTCTGCCGAGCTTTCTTGTTCCTGGCATTCAAAATCACTCCTTTATTATTCGTCATCCTTACGCAGGGAGAAGTTAAGAGATTCGAGCTTTGCAACAACCTCGTCAAGAGATTTTCTTCCGAGATTGCGGACTCTCATCATATCCTCCTCCGACCTGTTTATCAAGTCCTCAACGGTGTTGATTCCCGCACGCTTTAAGCAGTTGAAGGAACGCACCGAAAGGTCAAGCTCTTCAATGGTCATTTCAAGAATCTTGCCCTTTGAGTCATCGCTCTTGACAATCATTGTTTCTGTTTCTCTTGCCTCATCGGAAAGATCAACAAAAAGGTCAAGATGGTCTGTAAGGATTTTTGCGCCGAGAGAAACGGCCTCCTGCGCTGAAATTGTACCGTCTGTCCAAGCTTCAAGTGAAAGCTTGTCATAGTCAGTTATCTGACCTACACGGGTATTTTCAACCGTATAATTCACTTTTAATACGGGTGTATAAATTGAATCTATTGCGATTACGCCGATAACAGGCTGCATGAGCTGCTTATTTCTTTCAGCCGAAACATATCCTCTGCCCTTGTCGCAGGTGAGCTCCATTTTAAGAGCGCCGCCCTCTTCAAGAGTAGCGATAAGATGCTCGGGATTAAGAATTTCTACATCGGAATCAGCCTTAATATCCCCGGCAGTAACCTGGCACTTGCCGCTTGCGTCGATATAAATTGTTTTGGGACCGTCACCGTGAATTTTAAGGATTACACCCTTCAAATTCAGAACAATCTCCGTTACATCCTCTTTCACACCGTCAATGGTTGAGAATTCATGAAGTACACCGTCAATTTTTACCGAAGTAATTGCATATCCCGGAAGTGACGACAAAAGTACGCGGCGAAGGCTGTTGCCTAAGGTTGTACCGTAGCCTCTTTCAAGAGGTTCAACTACAAATTTGCCGTAAGTTCCGTCAGCAGTCAAATCAAGTGCTTCAATGCTGGGCTTCTCAATTCCTATCATTCAAAACCCTCCTAACTGAGTACAGAATAAAATTCTGCCGTAGCTGTTATTGTAAATTCAAGCCTATTATTTTGAATAGAACTCGACGATAAGATGCTCCTCAACGGGAACAGCGATTTCTTCTCTGTCAGGAAGCTTAACAACCTTAGCTGAAAGCTCTTCTGCATTCTTATCAAGCCATGTGGGAACGGGGCGTGAAGCGTTTGCTTCAAGAACTGCCTTGATTTTTTCGCTGTCACGGCTCTTATCCTTAATGGAAACTACATCGCCTTCTTTAAGAAGATATGACGGAACATCAACCTTCTTGCCGTTAACAAGGTAATGAGCGTGAATTGTGAGCTGTCTTGCTTCTGCTCTGGATGAAGCCCATCCGAGAAGATAAACAACATTGTCAAGACGGCTTTCGCAAATTCTTAACAGGTTTTCACCTGCAACACCCTGACGCTTTTCAGCCATCAGGAAATATTTGTGGAACTGACCTTCCTGAATACCGTAGTAACGCTTAGCAGTCTGCTTTGCGCGAAGCTGCAAGCCGTATTCGGAAGTCTTTTTGCGGTTCTGACCGTGCTGACCGGGAGCGTATGAACGACGCTCAACAGCACATTTGCCTGTATAGCAGCGGTCGCCTTTGAGGAAAAGCTTTTTGCCCTCACGGCGGCAGAGCTTACAAACCGCACCGGTATATCTTGCCATATCTTAGCACCTCCAAATTTCTGTTATACGCGTCTTCTTTTAGGCGGACGGCAGCCGTTGTGAGGAATGGGAGTTACATCTTTAATCATTGTAACTTCAAGACCTACTGTCTGCAATGCTCTGATTGCAGCCTCACGGCCTGAACCGGGGCCCTTAACGAAAACTTCTACGGTTTTCATACCGTGATCAATCGCAACCTTTGCTGCTGTTTCAGCCGCTGTCTGTGCTGCGAAGGGAGTGGATTTACGAGAACCTCTGAATCCCATCTCGCCTGCGCTTGCCCATGATACTGCGTTACCCTGAACATCAGTGATTGTAACAATAGTATTGTTGAAGGTGGACTGAATATGAACTGCGCCTTTTTCAATGTTTTTCTTTTCACGGCGTCTGCGAGTTGCAGCGCCCTTTTTAACCTGAGCCTTTGCCATTTTTTAGTCCCTCCTTCTTACTTCTTCTTGTTAGCGATTGTCTTCTTCGGTCCCTTACGTGTACGGGCGTTTGTCTTTGAGCGCTGACCTCTTACGGGAAGTCCCTTGCGGTGACGAACACCTCTGTAACAACCGATTTCAACAAGTCTTTTAATATCAAATGCTGTTTCTCTTCTGAGGTCACCCTCAACCTTAACATTGTGGTCAATATACTCACGAAGCTTTGAAACATCTTCTTCGGTCAAATCCTTAACGCGTGTGTCGGGATTGATACCTGTTGCAGCAACAATGTCGCTGGCTGTTTTTCTGCCTATACCGTAGATATAAGTGAGTCCGATTTCAACTCTTTTTTCTCTGGGTAAGTCAACACCTGAAATACGAGCCATTTACAGTTGCACCTCCATTTTAAAAATGCGGCTTATAGCCTTTTGTTTTTGCATCGTTCCTTAGTACTTTAGAAACGATTGAGCGTAGTTTATAAGATAAATTCAAGTTACTCTGCAGCTGTAACCCTCAAAAATTTATCTTAGCCCTGACGCTGCTTGTGCTTGGGATTTTCACAGATAACCATTACTTTTCCCTTGCGCTTAATGATTTTGCACTTTTCGCAAATTTTTTTGACAGAAGGTCTGACTTTCATTTCTGTTACCTCCTCATAAAATGCTGTCAATTCTTACTTTGAACGCCATGTAATTCTGCCGTTGTTAAGGTCATAGGGTGAAAGCTCCACCGTTACCTTATCGCCGGGAAGAATTCTGATGTAGTTCATACGAAGTTTACCCGAAATACGGGCGTGAATCTTGTGGCCGTTTTCAAGCTCTACAATAAAGAATGTATTGGGGAGAGCCTCAACCACAACGCCTTCAACTTCAATCATGTCCTGTTTTGCCATAAGTTTAAACCTCTCTTAATAATGCTTTTCTCAATGCTTTGTCCGTTCTCATAGCGCTTTCTGAAAGTTTTTTTCCTGTTTTAGCCGTGTGCTTTGGATTTTTCCTTTTGGGCGTTCTTAAAGGACGCTCTTTTCCGTCGCACAAATAAACATAGCTTTCATCGCACCCTACAACACACATAAGCCGTTCTTTTTCACGGCCGGCCGTACAAACGACCAACTCGCCTTTACAAAACTCCATAAGTCACCTCATTAAAGCTTTGTAAGAATTATCGGTTCGCCCTTTGTAATTGCAACCGTGTGTTCAAAGTGAGCGGACAGCTTGCCGTCAAGCGTTTTGACGGTCCAACCGTCAGGCAAACATTTAATTGCTTTTGTACCCATATTTATCATGGGTTCAATCGCAAGTGTCATTCCGGGGAGAAGCCTTTGTCCTCTTCCCGGTGTTCCGTAATTCGGAACGGACGGGTCCTCGTGGAGATTTGTGCCCACGCCGTGACCGGTGTATTCGCGCACAACTGAAAATCCACGCTCTTCACAGTAGGACTGAATCGCATAAGCTATGTCGCCGATTCTGCCGCCTGCGACAGCCTGCTCAATGCCTTTGTAAAGGCTCTCGCGGGTTGTGTCGCACAGCCGCTTCGCCTCGTCGGAAATTACTCCGCAGGCGAAAGTAGCAGCATTATCGCCGTTGTAGCCGTCGATTTTTGCCCCGAGGTCGATACTGACAATATCGCCCTCTTTAAGCACTCTCGTTTTTGACGGAATGCCGTGAATGACCTCGTCATTTATGGAAATACATGCAGTAGCGGGATAACCGTTATAATTCAAGAAGTTAGGCTCTGCGCCTTGCTTTTTGATATAACGGTATGCGATTTGGTCAATTTCATAGGTAGTTATACCCGGCTTTACCGCCTCGCCCGCTATCTGTAATGCTTCCGCAGAAATAATGCAGGCTTTGCGCATTGCATCAATTTCTTTTGCGGTTCTAAGCACTATCATGTTAATCCTCCAATGATTTAAAGACAAGAGCAGTTGTATCGGCAACCTCTTCCTGTCCCTCTACTATAACAAGCTTTCCTGTTTTTGCATAGTAGTCCTTGAGCGGCTCGGTTTGTTCATGATAAACATTAAGTCTGTCAATAACCGTTTCGGGCTTATCGTCCTTACGCTGAACAAGCTCATCGCCGCAAACATCGCAAATGCCCTCTTTTGCAGGCTTTTTGAATTCCAGATGATAGGTTGCACCGCACTTTAAGCAAACGCGTCTGCCTGAAAGACGGGCGGCAATTTTATCATCGGGAACCTCAATATCAACAACCTTGTCGATTACGATGCCCATATTGTCAAGAGCCTCTGCCTGAGGTATTGTTCTGGGGAAGCCATCAAGAATGAAGCCGTTTTTGCAGTCATCCTCTGCCAGTCTGTCCTTAATAATACCTATAACAACATCATCGGGAACCAGCTTGCCGGCGTCGATATAGGACTTAGCTTTAAGCCCCATATCAGTGCCGTTTTTCAAAGCTTCTCTGATAATATTGCCTGTTGACACAGCGGGAATACCGTATTTTTCACAGATTTTCTCAGCCTGTGTACCTTTTCCTGCGCCGGGAGCGCCGAGAAGGATCAAGTTCATATCAGTTACCTCCGATTAGTCAAGGAAGCCCTTGTAGTGACGCATCATCATCTGGCTTTCAAGCTGCTTCTGTGTTTCAAGAGCAACACCGACCATAATGATTATTGATGTACCGCCGATTGCAAGGTTCATCTCTGCTCCGAGAAGACCGGAGAACTGTGAATAGAGAATGGGGAACATTGCAACAACACTCAAAAGAAGTGCGCCGATAAGGGTTACTCTGTTGAGAATCTTCTGAATGTAAGTCGAAGTGGGCTTACCGGGACGAATTCCGGGAACAGAGCCGCTGTTCTTACGAAGATTGTCTGCCATTTCGATGGGGTTATACTGGATAGCCGCATAGAAATATGCAAAGAAGATTATAAACAGGAAGTAGATTGTGCCGTAAACCCAGTGTGTTTGTCCCAGCCATACATTACAAATCTTGTACCATAATGAGTCTGTTTTGCCGGGGGCAAACATTCCAACGGTAGGAAGAATTGAAAGAATGGAGCTTGCGAAGATAACGGGAAGAACGCCGCACATATTAACCTTAATGGGCATATGAGTGTTCTGACCGCCGTACATCTTTCTGCCTACAACACGCTTTGCATACTGAATGGGAATTCTTCTTTCGGCATTGTCCATCCAAACGATGAAGAAAATCATACCGATTAAAGCAATTGCCGCAATGGGAACAAGCACGTAGTACTGACCCTTTGCACCGCCTATGTCTAAATACTGATAGAGAGTAGTGATAGTTGTTGGCATACGGGCAACGATACCTGCGAAAAGGATTATTGAAATACCGTTTCCGATACCCTTTTCATTTATACGCTCGCCCAGCCACATAACCATTGCAGTACCTGCTGTGTAGCAAAGAATAACAACAACCGCCTGGAATACTGCCCATGCACCTTTATATGCCAATCCGTGAACATCACCCATAAGAAGGTGCTGAGAACGAATATAGAAATAATATGCAACGCTCTGAAGAAGACCTAATGCAAGTGCTGAATAGCGTGTTATTCTGTTCATTTTCTTTCTGCCCTCTTCCCCCTCTTTGGAAAGCTTCTGAAGAGCGGGAATAGCAACAGTAAGAAGCTGAATAATAATTGATGCGTTAATATACGGTGTGATTGACAGAGCGAACAGCGTACCGTAGTTAAAGGCATTACCTGTCATCATACTGAGGTATGTTACGAAGGTGTTTGCTGTTTCGGCACCGAAAATGCCGCTTCCGTCCATCTGTATATTAACAAAGGGAACGGGCAACGCTGAACCGATTCTGTAAATCAAAATTATAAACGCTGTGAAAATAATCTTTTTACGAAGATCTGCAATTTTCCATGCGTTAGCAAAAGTACGGAACACGGTTAAATCACCTCGGCCTTTCCGCCTGCCGCCTCAATCTTCTGCTTTGCAGCGTCAGAATAAGCATTAACTTTTACGGTAAGCTTTTTGCTGAGTTCGCCGTTTCCTAATACTTTAACTCCGTCAAGAGCTTTCTTTACAAGGCCTGCATTAACGAGTGCCTCGATATCTACTGTTGCGCCGTCCTCAAACGCATTGAGCGCTGAAACGTTAACAGTTGCGATTTCCTTTGCGAAGATATTGTTAAATCCGCGCTTAGGAAGTCTTCTCTGCAAAGGCATCTGTCCGCCCTCAAATCCGGGGCGCATACCTCTGCCTGCACGGGCCTTCTGACCCTTGTGTCCCTTACCTGCTGTTTTGCCCTGTCCGGAAGCGGCGCCTCTGCCGATACGCTTAACATCCTTCTTTGAACCCGCAGCGGGTGAAAGTTCGTGCAATTTCATTTTCCTGCACCTCCTTAAGCCTTAGTAACCTCTATAAGATGTGAAATTTTCTTAATCTTACCCTGAGTCTGAGGATTGTCGGGCTGAGAAGCCACATCCCCGATTTTGCGGAGACCAAGTGCATGAGCGGTGGCAATTTGGTCTTTTTTGCTTCCGATAAGGCTCTTAACAAGCTTAACCTGAACATTTGCCATGATTCTTCAGCCTCCTCTTATTCAATAATCTCTTTAACGGATTTACCGCGGATTGCGGCAACTTCCTCTGCATTGCGGAGCTTTGAAAGTCCGTCAATTGTAGCGCGAACTACATTGCAGGGGTTGTTTGAACGAAGTGCCTTTGAACGAATGTCCTTAATACCTACTGTTTCAACAACAGCACGGACAGGTCCGCCGGCGATAACTCCGGTACCGGGTGCAGCGGGTTTGAGAAGAACTACGCCTGCACCGAATTTACCGGTGATTTCGTGAGGAATTGTTGTACCCTTCAAAGCAACCTTTATAAGGTTCTTTTTAGCGTCCTCAATACCCTTACGGATAGCGTCGGGAACTTCGCCCGACTTACCGAGACCGAAACCGATGATGCCGTTACCGTCACCTACAACAACCAAAGCGGAGAACTTGAATATACGGCCGCCCTTTACTGTTTTGGAAACACGGTTGATAGCAACTACTCTTTCCTGAAGCTCAAGTGTTGATGCGTCAATTTTTGAAGCCATTTTCATTTTCTCCTTTCCTTAGAAGTTCAGGCCGCCCTCACGGGCACCCTCTGCAAGTGCTGCGACTCTGCCCTGATAGACATAACCGCCGCGGTCAAATACAACATCAGTAATATTCTTTTCTTTTGCTCTTTCTGCAAGAAGCTTTCCAACCTCTTTTGCAGCGTCTTTATTTCCGCCGTAGTTTGTGAAGTCCTTCTCTGTTGAGGAGGCGCTTACAAGCGTTACGCCTGCAACATCGTCTATCAACTGAGCATAGATATGCTGAAGAGAACGGAACACATTAAGGCGAGGGCACTGAGCTGTGCCTGTAATCTTGGCGCGGACTCTCTTGTGTCTTTTGAGTCTTGCCTTTTTTGTATCTGGTCTGCTAACCATAGCTTAACACTCCTCCTATTATTTTCCGCCCTTACCGGCTTTTCCTTCTTTACGACGGATATGTTCGTCAACATATTTGATGCCCTTACCCTTATAAGGCTCGGGAGGTCTCTTCTCGCGGATTTCCGCTGCGAACTGACCGACCTTCTGCTTATCGGGACCGGAAACAATTACCTTGTTGGGGTTGGGAACATCAATTGTGATGCCCTCAATCTCGCTCATAACAACCTGATGTGAATATCCGATGTTAAGAACAAGGTCTTTGCCCTGCTTCTGAGCACGGTAACCTACGCCGTTAACCTCGAGCTCCTTTGTGTAGCCCTTCTCAACACCCTCAACCATGTTGGCGATGAGTGTACGGGTAAGTCCGTGGAGTGACTTGTTAAGGTTGCTGTCATCGGGACGGGTAACTACTACCTGACCGTCTTCCATAGCAACATTCATATTCTTGTGCACTGTTCTGGTGAGAGTACCCTTGGGTCCCTTTACGGTAACAGTGCTGCCGTCGATTTTAACTTCAACCCCTGCAGGAACTGCAATGGGGTGTCTGCCTATACGTGACATTTACTGTACCTCCTCTTACCAGATGAATGCGAGAACCTCGCCGCCAACATTGGCTTTACGAGCCTCTTTGTCTGTCATAACGCCCTTTGATGTTGAAAGGATAGCGATGCCGAGACCTTTCATAACCTTGGGCATATCTTCACAGTTTGTGTAAATACGCAAGCCGGGCTTTGAAACTCTGCGAAGTCCGGTAATTACGCTTGACTTGTTGGGGCCGTATTTAAGAGTAATCTCTATAACGCCCTGCTTTCCGTCTTCCTCAACGGTAAAGCCTTTGATGTAACCTTCATCAACAAGAATTTGAGCAATCGCTTTCTTCATGTTTGATGCAGGCACTTTCACTGTATCATGCTTTGCAGAATTCGCATTGCGGATTCTGGTGAGCATATCACCGATTGAATCAGTAATTTGCATAATGAGTTACCTCCTGTAAAATTGATTGCTCTATTACCAGCTTGATTTCTTCACGCCGGGAATCTGACCTGCGTGTGCCAACTCTCTGAAGCAGATACGGCATACTCCGTATTTGCGGAGGTAAGCATGTGGTCTGCCGCAGATTTTGCATCTGTTGTACTGTCTTGTTGAATACTTCGCAGGTCTTGCCTGCTTAACCTTCATTGCTGTTTTTGCCACTTGTTACCCCTCCTTACTTTGCAAACGGTGCGCCCATGAGAGACAAAAGCTCTCTTGCTTCTTCGTCGGTATTCGCAGTTGTTACAAAGCAGATGTCCATACCGCGAACCTTATCAATCTTATCATAGTCGATTTCAGGGAAAATCAACTGCTCCTTAACGCCCATTGAGTAGTTACCTCTGCCGTCGAAGGAGTTGGGGTTAATTCCTCTGAAGTCACGAACACGGGGAAGAGCCAGATTGAAGAATCTGTCGATGAACTCATACATCTTGTCTCCTCTGAGTGTTACCTTAACGCCGATTGTCATACCCTCACGAAGCTTGAAGTTAGCAACGCTCTTTTTAGCTACGCACTTAACGGGCTTCTGACCTGTGATCTGTGCAAGATCGGTCATGATTGCGTCAACAACCTTTGAGTTGTCCTTAGCCTCGCCGCAGCCAACGTTGATGATAACCTTATCAATCTTCGGAATCTGCATAACGCTTTTGTAGTTGAACTTCTTCTGAAGTGCAGGAACAACATCGGCTTTATACATTTCTTTAAGTCTTGCTGCCATTTTATTGTTCCTCCTTATTCAAACTTTGCGCCGCAGTTTGCCTTTTTGCAAACGCGATACTTCTTTTTCTTGCCGTCTTTGTCAGTCTCAACGACATGACCAACTCTTGTAGCCTGGCCGCACTTGGGGCAAACAAGCTGAACTTTGTCAGCGTAAAGAGCGCTTTCAGCCTTAATAAGTCCGCCGGGCTCACCCATCTGGCGGGGCTTAACATGCTTTGTTACGATGTTTACGCCTTCAACAATAACCTTACCCTCTTTGGGGCTGACTTCAAGGACCTTGCCCTTTTTGCCGCGGTTTTTGCCGTTGATAACGATAACCTCGTCACCTGTTTTTACGTGAACCTTACTCATCGGGGCACCTCCTTAAAGTACTTCGGGAGCAAGAGAAAGGATTTTCATATAGTCCTTATCACGAAGCTCTCTTGCAACCGGTCCAAAGATACGTGTACCTTTGGGGTTTTTATCTTCTTTAATGATAACGGCTGCGTTTTCATCGAAACGGATATATGTTCCGTCATCTCTGCGAACGCCTTTAACCGATCTTACAACGACTGCCTTTACAACATCGCCTTTTTTAACAACACCGCCGGGTGCTGCTTTTTTAACAGATGCTACAATGACATCGCCGATGTTAGCATATCTTCTACCTGAACCACCGAGAACGCGGATGCACATAATCTCTTTTGCACCGGTGTTATCGGCAACCTTGAGGTAAGTCTGCTGCTGTATCACAATGATTGCCTCCTTTAATTACTTTGCTTTCTCGATAATTTCAGCTACACGCCATCTCTTGTCTTTTGAAAGCGGACGTGTTTCCATTACTAAAACTCTGTCGCCGACACCGCACTCGTTATTCTCGTCATGAGCCTTGATTTTAACGGTTCTGTTAACGATTTTGCCGTAAAGCGGATGCTTAACTCTGTCCTTGATTGAAACAACAACAGTTTTATCCATCTTGTCGCTTGTTACGATACCGACCTGTGTTTTTCTGAGGTTTCTTTCCATATTGAACGCCCTCCCTTTCCTTACGACTCACTGCCGTGTAATTCGATATCGCGGATAACTGTTTTTACTCTTGCGATATCCTTTTTAACGGCACTGATGCGCATCGGATTTTCGAGTTGGTTGATGGCTTCTTGAAAACGAAGCTTGAAAAGTTCGTCCTTCAATTCCAAAAGTTTAGCATCCAACTCCTTGGGAGAGAGCTTTCTGATCTCGCTTGCTTTCATTACTGCTCACCACCCTGTTCTTCTTTAGTTACAAACTTGCATTTTACGGGAAGCTTGTTAGCTGCAAGACGCATAGCCTCACGAGCTGTTTCTTCCGGAACGCCGGCAATTTCAAACATAACTCTGCCGGGTTTAACAACTGCTACCCAATATTCGGGAGAACCTTTACCTGAACCCATTCGAGTTTCAGCAGGCTTTTCCGTAATAGGCTTGTCGGGGAAAATCTTTATCCAAACCTGACCGCCACGCTTGATATATCTTGTCATTGCAATACGGGCTGCCTCAATCTGGTTTGATGTAATCCATGCGGGCTCGAGAGACACAAGACCGTAATCACCGTAGGTAACCGTAGTACCTCTTGAAGCCTTACCTGTCAAACGTCCTCTGTGAACGCGACGGTATTTTACTCTTTTAGGTAAAAGCATTATTTTGTGCCTCCTTCCTTAGCGCGCTTGCGGCTTTCATGGAGAACCTCGCCTTTGTAAATCCATACCTTAACGCCGATTCTGCCGTAGGTTGTTTTAGCCTCTGCAAAGCCGTAGTCAATGTCGGCACGGATTGTCTGAAGGGGGATTGTACCCTCATGATAGTGCTCGGTACGGGCAATTTCTGCGCCGCCGATTCTGCCGCTTACCTGTGTCTTAATACCCTTTGCGCCGAGACGCATTGTTCTGCTGATTGACTGTTTCAGTGCTCTTCTGAAAGAAATTCTTCTTTCAAGCTGTGAAGCAATGTTTTCAGCAACAAGCTGTGCATTAAGGTCAGGCTGCTTGATTTCAACGATATTGATGAAAACTTCTTTATCGCCGCCAAGCTTTTTCTTGCAAATTTCTTTAAGCTTTTCAATCTCTGCACCCTGACGGCCGATTACCATGCCGGGCTTTGCGCAGTGAATGTTGATGCGTACTCTTTTTGCATCTCTTTCGATTTCTACCTTAGGAACACCTGCGGGAGCGAGTGTTTCAAGGAGATACTCACGAAGCTCGTAGTCAGAAACAAGAGTGTCACCGAAGTCTTTCTTGTCTGCATACCAGCGTGATTCCCAGTTTTTAATAACACCGATTCTTAAACCGGTCGGATTAACTTTCTGGCCCATAACTCAACCTCCTCCTTTATTCTGCTTCCTTAAGTGTTAAATTGATATGAGATGTTTTCTTGTTAATTCTGTAAGCTCTGCCCTTGTCGCGGGGTCTGATTCTTTTAAGAGTGGGACCCTGGTCAACTGAGCAAGCAGCTACATAAAGTCTTGTAACATCCATGTTTTTCATCTCTGCATTAGCCATTGCTGACTTGAGAAGCTTGTAAAGCGGTTCACACGCAGCCTTAGGTGTGTATTTAAGTATCGCCATAGCTTCATCGCAGGGCTTATTTCTGATAAGGTCAAGAACAATCTTTACCTTACGGGGTGCAATGCGCACATAAGTTGCCTTTGCTGTTGCTTCCATTATTCAATACACTCCTTTCGACTTATTTACCGTTGTTGGATGTTTTTGAACCTGCGTGACCTCTGTATGTTCTTGTGGGCGCAAATTCACCTAACTTATGACCGACCATATCCTCTGTAACATATACAGGAACATGCTTTCTGCCGTCATGTACCGCAAAGGTATGACCAACAAAATCAGGGAAAATTGTTGAGCTGCGGCTCCATGTTTTAAGAACGATTTTTTCGCCGTTCTTATTCATCTCTTGAACCTTCTTCATAAGGCTTTCTGCAACGTAAGGTCCTTTTTTAGTACTTCTACTCATTTATGACAGCTCCTTTCCCATTATTTACCGTTACGACGCTTAACAATAAGCTTATCGGAACTCTTCTTCTTATTTCTCGTCTTATATCCGAGAGCGGGCTTGCCCCAAGGTGTGCAGGGACCGGGACGACCGACGGGTGACTTACCTTCACCACCGCCGTGGGGGTGGTCATTGGGGTTCATTACGGAACCGCGAACTGTAGGTCTGATGCCCATGTGGCGTGTACGTCCTGCTTTACCGATTTTAACATTCTCGTGATCCGTATTTCCTACCTGACCGATTGTAGCCATACAACCGTTGGGTACGTTACGAAGCTCACCTGAGGGAAGACGAAGGAGTGCGTATGCGCCCTCTTTAGCCATAAGCTGTGCTGCATTACCTGCTGCACGAGCAAGCTGTCCGCCTCTGCCGGGATAAAGCTCAACATTGTGTACGAAGGTACCGGTGGGGATGTTTACAAGGGGAAGTGCGTTACCGGGCTTAATATCGGCCTGCTCGCCTGCTTCAATCTTGTCGCCCACTTTAAGACCTACGGGAGCAAGAATGTATCTCTTCTCGCCGTCCTCGTACTGAACAAGAGCAATATGTGCTGAACGGTTGGGATCGTATTCAAGAGTTAAAACTGTTGCAGTCATATCCGTCTTATCTCTCTTGAAATCAATAACACGGTACTTTCTGCGATTTCCGCCGCCTCTGTGGCGAACGGTTATTCTTCCGTAACTGTTACGGCCTGCGTTCTTGCTGAGAGGAGCCAAAAGACTTCTTTCGGGAGCGACCTTTGAAAGTTCGGAATAATCTGTAACCGACATATTACGTCTTGCGTTTGTAGTCGGCTTATAGACTTTTATCGACATTTCGTTCATCTCCTTTGTAGTTTTTTATGGAGTGCAGAGTTTTCTGCTTCGGGAAGCTTTGCGGAGTATGTCGAAACTCCATACCTTACCGCCCGAAATTAAAATCATTACATCATTCCGTCAAAGAACTCGATTGTCTTTGAATCCTCGGTAAGAGTTACGATTGCCTTTTTCCATGAAGCTCTGTAGCCTTCATAGCGGCCGTAACGGCGAAGCTGGCCTCTTACATTGATTGTGTTGACCTTTTCAACCTTAACCGAGAAAAGCTTTTCAACAGCCTTTTTGATGTCAACCTTTGTTGCGTCCTTTGCAACTTTAAAGGTGTATTTCTTGTCTGCGGTACCCATCATTGACTCTTCTGTAATGACGGGGGCGAGGATAATTTCCTGTGCAAGTTTCATTATGCATAAACCTCCTCTATTTTTGTAACGGCATCTTTAAGAACTACGATTGTGTCGCAGTTGAGAATGTCGTAAACATTGAGTGTGCTTACAAGAGTAACCTTTGCGCCTGCAATGTTTCTTGCGCTCTTGTAAACAACATCATTCTTCTCGGGAAGAACGATAAGAGTTTTCTTGCCTGCCTTGACAGCGTCAAGAACCGCAGCAGCGTCCTTTGTCTTGATTGCGTCAAGCTTGAAATCGTCGAGAACGATCATCTCGTCAGCTGCAACCTTTGAGGAAAGTGCGGACTTCATAGCAAGTCTTCTTACCTTCTTGTTTATTGAGAAACCGTATGTGCGGGGCTTGGGACCGAGAGCGATACCGCCGTGATACCACTGGGGAGCTCTTGTTGAGCCCTGACGTGCGTGACCTGTGCCCTTCTGTCTCCAAGGCTTTTTACCGCCGCCGGACACCTCAGAACGAGTGAGAGTTGACTGAGTGCCCTGGCGCTGATTTGCCAAGTAATTAACTACTACAAGGTGCATTGCCGATGTGTTGGGCTCGATAGCGAAGATGCTGTCGTTGAGCTCGATATCGGAAACCTTCTTGCCCTTTGTATCCAATACTGCTAATTTAGCCATTTCTTTCAACTCCTCTCTTATTTCTTAACTGTGTCTGCGATTACTACGATACCGCCTCTGGGACCGGGGATGGCGCCCTTGATTGCGATAAGGTTGTTTTCTGCGTCAACCTTGACAATGTCAAGATTCTGGATTGTAACTCTCTCGGAGCCTAAGTGACCTGCAAGCTTCTTTCCCTTGTAAACTCTTGAAGGGTCGGAGCAAGCGCCCAACGAACCTGCGTGACGGGCAACAGGACCTGTACCGTGAGATTCTTTAAGGCGTGAGAAGTTCCATCTCTTGATGGCACCTGCTGTTCCCTTACCTTTGCTTGTACCCACAACATCAACCCTGTCGCCTGCTGCGAATACATCGGCTTTAAGAACATCGCCTACGTTAACTGACTCTGTGTCCTCAAGTCTAAACTCTTTGAGAACCTTTTTGGGAGCGACATCAGCCTTCTTAAAGTGACCTGCCATGGGCTTGTTCACTCTCTGAACCTTAACATCGCCGAAGCCTACCTGAACTGCGGCATAGCCGTCGTTCTCGACAGTCTTCTTCTGCACTACTGTGCAGGGACCAGCCTCAACTACTGTAACGGGAATTACTTTTCCGCTTTCGTCGAAAAGCTGTGTCATACCGATTTTTTTACCGATAAGACCTTTTTGCATTTTTATTTCCTCCTTTGGTTATTGGTCGGCATTCACCGACTTGACCTTGCTCAGCGTTTTCTTAAAGATTAAAGCTTAATCTCGATGTCAACACCGGCAGGAAGCTCAAGACCTGTAAGAGCCTCAACAGTTTTGTTTGAGGGTCTTAAAATGTCGATAAGCCTTTTGTGTGTTCTCTGCTCAAACTGCTCACGGCTGTCCTTATACTTATGAACGGCGCGAAGGATTGTAACAACTTCCTTCTCTGTGGGAAGCGGAACGGGACCTGAAACCTGAGCGCCTGTGCGCTTTGCTGTTTCAACAATCTTTTCTGCTGCCTTGTCCACAAGGTCGTGGTCATAGCCTTTAAGTCTGATGCGGATTTTCTTACCTTTTGTTGCTGCCATTTTGTTTTCCTCCTAAATTTCTGGGCACGCTTTTTTGTTTGCAACTCAGCCGGGTGTTTCCACCCTGCCGTTTTAAAAACCGAAAAACCGGTTTTAGTTTTTCGGACGGCGCAAAAAAGCGCAAAATGCTCCTGCAAGTGCCGCAAATGCGCAGTTGGGTTACGCAGAACGGCTTTAAAGCACTATTGGTTCGCCCGATTTAAAATCAGACATACTCCACGGTAATTCCCTGCATCAAAAGTGCAGCCACCTACCGCTTCAACGCATATCGCACACTGCTGACGGGCATAATTCGCCCATAGCCGCAGAATGCTTGTATATTCTATCACATCATTCGTGAAAATGCAAGAACTTTTTTAAAAAAGTTTGTGAAAAATGCAGAATTTTTTTACAGAAATTTTTCATCACAATATCTTGTGCCCAAGACACAAAAATCACCGTTATTTAGATGTATTTTCACATGAAAAAAGTGAGTTTTTATTATATATTACAATATGTATAAAGCAAAATCATAAAAAATCAAGAGATAGGGCTGTGATTTAATTACCTTGTATGGTACCCCGACCGCGGCTGACACAGCGGATCTTCAGATTGTAGTTCCCTAATTTTTCTTGGTATGGTGTAATTGAGATTGTGAAAGAATAAAAAAAGCCCTCAGGGAAATACTGAGAGCAATTAAAAGAATTACTATTACTATCTCGTTCAAATAGTTGTAATAGTGATTAACAGTACAGGCAATGCCTAACCATTGCTTGTATTGTATCACATTATTTTTATTTTGTAAAGGAGTATTTTAAAATGCAAAAATTAAACTATTCAAAACAATTAGCCGAAATAATATGCAGTGTATGTATAGCAGAAAAAAGTAGAGGCGGGACGACCTGCCTGCCCGTGGTTTTACTGTTAACTGACAACTCCCTCAGTCGGCTTCGCCGACAGCTCCCTCACGGAGGGAGCGGAATTGGTTTGGAGTTTTTTGCGGGCGATTCGTGAATCGTCCCTACTAAAAATCGGGATATTGTGCATAAGGTGAGGGGAGTTGAACTCAATATGCCGAAAATTTGATTTTACGGCGTATTTTCATTTTTTCACCGTTGTCGGGCGTCAGCCCGACTGCCGACTCAAAAGCAAAAATCCATCCGTACTCTCTGCATTTTCGGTGCAGAGCAGTTTAAAACGAGTAGATTTTTGTTTGAACAAGGCACAAAATCGCCGCCATACTGCCGTATGGCAAGATTTTTAACGCAGGCCAGGCGAAAATATACCGTTTTGAACCATATCGGGTTAAACGCCCCTCACCTTATCCCGATTTTTTTATTCACAATGATTTTTTGCCGATCAGGGAGGCAATTCTGAAAACGGTAAAGGCTATTATCCCAACGGTCAGTGCCGTTTTCAGAACATTCATTACTTTCAGCATATTTGTAAGCCGCAATATAGTTTTAATATCGTTTCCCATTTTAATCCCCCGATGTGAGCAATACTCCGTGGGCAATTGCAGGTATGCTCTCCCCCTGCATAGTTGATGTAGGCGAAAGGAGCGCCCCCGTGCCTACAAAAAGCACCTTGTTAAGCTCGCGGCTTTGAAGTCTTTTCATAATATATGAATTAACAACGGATCCGCTGCACCCGCAGCCCGAACCGCCTGCGTGGACATCCTGACCTTCAAGGTCATAAATCATCAGTCCGCAGTCCGCGTGAACGGAGGATATATCAATATTATTGTCCTTTTTAAGGAGTTCAAGCAATAAATCCGTTCCCACCTTGCCTAAATCCCCTGTCAGGATTAAATCGTAATCCTCCGGCTTGGTATTTGTATCGTTTAAGAACTCTGCAATAGTTCCTGCCGCGGCTGGGGCCATGGCGGCGCCCATATTATTGGCGTCTTTTATGCCCAAATCCGTTATTTTACCGAAAATGACAGCCTCAACAGAAGGCGTTGCTTTTTTATGAGACGAAATTACTGCCGCCCCTGCCGCCGTTGCTGTTCTTTGCGCTGAGGGCGGTTTTTGTCCGCCGTACTCTAATGGCAGACGAAACTGTCTTTCCGCCGAGGCGAAGTGAGAGGAAGTTGAAGCCACGGCATTATCGGCGGCTTTTGCATCTACAAGTACAGAGGCAAGGGCCATTGACAGAGCCATTGTTGAGCAAGCGCCGTACAGCCCCAAAAACGGCATTTTCAGTTCTTTTATTCCGAAAGAAGTGCCGATACACTGGTCAAGCAAATCACCTGCCATAATCAAATCTATATCCTGCGGAGTGAGCCCCGCTTTTTCGATTGCCCTTGTGACCGCATCACGCTGTAAAGCACTTTCGGCTTTTTCCCACGAGGGACAGCCGTCTATTGTATCGTCGGAATAAGCATAGTCAAATTCCTTGCCCAATGGACCCTGAGCCTCCGTTTGACCTACAACCGCCGCGCTGCCGTGAATTGAAGGCTTTGTGGGCAGAATAAGCGTATATCGACCTTTGCGGATTGCCATAATAATCGCTCCGTTTCATTGCATTTTATTATATTTTTACCCTCGTATCCGTAATAATACAAAAAAATAAAAAAAGCAGTTGAAAAAACCTTTCAAAGGTCATCAACTGCTTTATGTTTTTGTAAAATTTTAACTGTTTTGCAACATCAAATCCAAGGCTATTGCGTCGAAGGCATCTACTGCGCCGTCATTGTTTAAATCGCATCTTTTCAGCATAATGTTATCACTAACCGCCGCCCGAGCGTTGGCAATATCCACCAAGAGCAGATAATCCTCACGGGTTACAATGCCGTCACCGTCCGCATCGCCTGAAACCTTTGAGGGTCCCATTCCGTGAAGACTCAGGTCGAGGGTAATGGCATCAAAGCCGTCCACCGCGCCGTCATAGTTCAAATCCCCGTTGATTTTCATAGCAAAAGATAAATGGGAGTTTGCCGTTGCGACAGAGCAAAGCATAGCATAATCGGCAGTATTCAGCACACCGTCGAAATTCACATCGCCTTCGGTGAGTTCATCAAGGTTTACAAATGAAATTGAGTTTTCGGCGGCATATTGCTGTGCATAAGTATCGGAATACCCGAAAATGCGCGCTGATGAGGTATCGGTAAAGGCATTTTCCGAAATATCGGTAACGCAAGACGGAATTACTGCATCTACTGCGCCCAATGCGCCGCCGTCGATATACAAAGTGCCGTCCTTTACAACGGTTTCAAAGGTATTTAGGCTCTTAATAAGATGTGTTCCGATATAAAAGGCGTTTTCGTGCCAATTATCGGGATTGTTATATGCGCCGGTGTTGAAAAATGCATTCTCGCCGAGATTTATTGCTTTATTCGGCAAAACAATTTTTTCAAGAGAGGTACAGCCGTTAAATGCGTTGTTTCCCACCGCTTTTACGGAATCGGGAATCAGAACCTTATTAAGTCCGTCGGAATCCCTGAAAGCACCGTCGGCAACCACCAAAGTTCCTGTTTTTATATAATAGTCGCCTACGCAGTAAATCTCAATCAGGTTTTTGCCGAGATAAAGATATTGGAGTTCCGAGGCGATAATATCTTCCCACGCAATGTTGCTGCCCCCGTTTCCTATATCAACACCGCCCGACGACGATAAATCCCTTATCTTCCAATTACTCTTATCATTATAATACGCTGTGTTATATACGGCTTTTTTACCTATATGAGTAACGGTTTCGGGAAAAGTTATCTGAGCAAGCGAGGTGCACCCATCAAAGGCAAACGCGCCGATGTCCGAAATGCCTTCCGAAACAGTAACGGATTGAAGCTTTGTG
The DNA here is from genome assembly GCA_051881435.1 of Candidatus Fimenecus sp. Taxonomy (GTDB): domain Bacteria; phylum Bacillota; class Clostridia; order Oscillospirales; family Acutalibacteraceae; genus Fimenecus. The sequence goes on from JBJEPW010000010.1 coordinate 133,458, forward strand.
TTGTTTCTGAACGCACCATCGCCTATTTTAATAACCGAAACGCCGTTCAGAACAGACGGCACGGTAAGCGTTGTACTGCTTCCGCTGTAAGCTGTTATTACGGCATAACCGTCAACGACTTCATAAGTAAAACCGCCGAGAGTCAGCGCTGATGACGGCATTACTAATGATGCTAAAATAAATATAAAAGACAAAAACACGCAAAACATTTTCTTCATTTACCGTCACCGCCTTTTCATGTATTTTATATATTATAACATTTTGTATTGTTAATTGCAATATCAAACGGCGGGAGCAAGGCCCACGCCGTACATATTCGCCATAGGTGATTGTGTAATTTTTCGGGCGATTCGTGAATCGCCCCTACGAAATAATTTCACAGAAAATGACAGCTCCCCTTTCAGGGGAGCCGAGAAACACGAAGTATTGCGGAAAAAGAAACCGTATTTTGCGAAATAGATTTATTTTTTTCGCAAGACAATGCGTCTGAGGCGAAGCTGTATGAATATACCGCGAGCCGAAAGACACGAAGTATTGCGGAAAAAGAAACTATTTTTTTCGAAATAGATTTATTTTTTCGTTAGGCAATCTCGTCGAGCTGAAGTTGTATATAAATACTACGAAGCGAAGACGAGGAAGCATAACGGAAAAAGAAACTATTTCGCCGCGAGTTCGGCACGGGCAAGTTTAATATTTTCAACAAAACGCTTTCCTGTCTCGGTGATTTTCTTGTAATCGCCTGTTTTTGCGCCTGCGGTGAGAGATGAACCTGCGCCCACGGCAACTGCACCCGCTTTAATCCACTCGCCTACATTGTCTGCATCAACACCGCCGGTGGGCATCATTTTAGCATAGGGAATAGGGCCTTTAATGTCCTTGATAATCTTGGGCCCGAACAGGTCGGCAGGGAAAACCTTTAAAATATCAGCACCGTTTTCCATAGCGAGAAGTCCCTCACGAACGCTCATAATACCGGGCATCATGGGGACACGGTAACGGTTACAAAGGTGAAGAGTATCAAGGTCAAGAGCGGGGCTTACGATGTATTCCGCACCTGAAAGCATTGCTATTCTTGCAGTTGTTGCATCAAGAACGGTACCTGCGCCGAGAATAATCTCCTCGGGAGTGTAGCGTTTTGCAAGTTCTTCAATAACCTTATCCGCATGGGGAACGGTGAAGGTAAGCTCAATAGCCGCAACGCCGCCCTCAATGCATGCGTCGGTAATGCGGATTGCCTTATCGACAGATTCCGCACGGACAACGGCAACAATACCGCAATCCTGAATTCTGGTAATAATTTTTTCTTTATCCATAGTTACATCTCCTCAATTCAATTCAATGAATTATTCCTCCCTCACAGAGGGAGGTGGCAACGCGATAGCGTTGACGGAGGGAGTATAATAGCAACGCAGTTCCGAACTTCTTCACTATTAACTCTTACTTCTTACTAAAAAAACTCCCTCAGTCAGCTTCGCTGACAGCTCCCTCAATGAGGGAGCGGATTTGTTTTTTATCTCTGTACTCTTGCGCCGGCGCCGTTTACAATATTTTCAACCTCTTTTAAAGAAGCCATTGAAGTATCGCCGGGAGTGGTCATTGCCAAAGCACCGTGAGCAACGCCGTAATTTACAGCCTTCTGCGGGTCGCCTGTTGTAATAAGACCGTAGATTAGTCCCGATGCAAAGGAATCGCCGCCGCCTACACGGTCGAGAATTTCAAGTCCCGGGAGAGAAAGTCCGTTATACACCTTGCCGTCCGCATAGCAGATTGCCGACCAATCGTTAACGGTTGCTGTTTTAACTGTACGGAGTGTTGTTGCAATTACCTTGAAATTAGGATATGTTTTGCAAACCTCGCCCAGCATTTTATAATAGCCCTCAATATTAAGGGATTTAAGGTTTTCATCATTGCCCTCGATTTCAAAACCGAGACAAGCGGTGAAATCCTCCTCGTTACCAATCATAACATCAATATACTTAGCAATTTCCTTATTTACTTCCTGTGCCTTTGCCTTGCCGCCGATGTCGTTCCAAAGTGACGGACGGTAGTTAAGGTCATATGAAACGATTGTGCCGTATTTTTTTGCGGTTTTAACTGCGTCAATGGCAACCTGTGCCGTTGTTTCGGAAAGTGCGGCAAAAATTCCGCCTGTGTGAAGCCAACGAACGCCCAAAGTACCAAAAATATAGTCCCAATCAATATCGCCTGATTTAAGCTGTGAAACAGCCGTATTGCCACGGTCGGAAACGCCCACAGCGCCGCGGATACCGTAACCTCTTTCAGTAAAGTTTAAGCCGTTACGCACTGTTCTGCCGATGCCGTCATACTTAACCCACTTGATAAGAGAGGTATCAACGCCGCCCTGCAAAATAAAATCTTCAATAAGTCTGCCCACCTCGTTATCGGCAAAGGCGGTTACAACCGCAGTTTTAAGACCGAAACAACGGCGAAGTCCGCGGGCAACATTATATTCGCCGCCGCCCTCCCAAGCACGGAAATTACGGGCAGTTTTAATTCTGCCCTCGCCCGGGTCAAGACGAAGCATTATTTCACCGAGAGATATCATATCAAATGTGCAATCCTCAGGTTTTCTCAAATTCAGTTCCATTGTTATTTCCTCCTATCAGGGTAACGGCAATAATCCTAACCACGGTTTATCGCGGCGGATTTGCCCTTGCCTATCTGTTTAAAAATAATAATATCTGCGCAACAACAAAGAGTACAAACATAATAGCCAATGCAATTACATAAGGTTTGTTGTTAAATTCTACGCCCTCATCGTCGGCTTTTCTTTTAGCCTTTGAATACTTGACCGCCGTAACGATGGCAATTACCAATCCTATAAGGAAAAGTATTATTGCGGGGAGAAGTAATTTCAAATCTTACACCCCCGAATATGCGGAAAATCCGCCGTCAACACAAATGCTCGTGCCTGTTATAAAGCTTGAATATTCCTCGTCGCAAAGGAACAAAAGCGCACCCGCAAGCTCATGTGCTTCACCAAAACGCTTCATGGGAGTTGCGGCTAAAATTTTGCCCGTTCTTGCGGTAGGAGTACCGTCCTCATTCCAAAGGAGTGTTTTATTCTGATTTGTTGAGAAAAATCCGGGTGCAATAGCGTTAACACGGATTCCCACATCGGCAAAATGAACCGCCATAAACTCCGTAAAGTTTTTAACCGCCGCCTTTGCCGCCGAATATGCGGGAATTTTTGTAAGAGGACGGTAAGCGTTCATTGATGTTACCATAACAATGCAGGTATTTTCTTTTTCCGCCATATCACGGGCAAAAACCTGCGTGGGAATAAGAGTTCCCAGAAAATTGAGGTTAAATACAAAGGAAATTCCGTTTGCATCAAGGTCAAAGAAGGTTTTTATATCCTCATCCTTGTCTACAAGGTCGATTTTTTCAAGTGTTTCCTTGGTGGTGGTGCCCTTGGGATTGTTTCCGCCTGCGCCGTTTAAGAGAATATCGCAGGTGCCCAGCTTACTGTTTACAATTTCACGGGCTTTTTCCATACTCTCTTTTTCAAGAACATTACAGCCGACGGCAATAGCCACACCGCCGTCCGCATTTATTTCATCGGCAACCTTTTGAGCCGCAGGCTCGTTCAAATCAAGAACAGCAACCTTAACGCCCTGCTTTGCAAGGGTTTTGGCAAAATCGGCGCAAAGAACTCCGCCGCCGCCTGTTACAACAGCCACTCTGCCTTTAAGATTTTCATGTACCATAATCATTCCTCCGATTTTTCAACGGCCTCAAAAAGTCCGTTGAGATAAGCGGCTCCCAGCGCTCTGTCAAAAAGACCGTAGCCCGGGCGTGCCACCTCGCCCCAAATCATTCTGCCGTGGTCGGGACGGACATAGCCGTCAAATCCCACCTCGTTAAGCGCCTTGACAATCTCATACATATCAAGAGAGCCCTCGGCTGACTCGTGAGCGGTTTCGTTAAAATGCCTGCCCTCCACCTTAACATTACGGAGATGGGCGAAATATATTCTGTCGCCGAATTCGCGAATCATTGACGGCAAATCGTTATCGAGATTTGCACCCAAAGAGCCTGTGCAGAAGGTTAAGCCGTTATATTTATTATCAACCATTGTCAAAAGCTTTTTAAGGGCGTCACGGTTTGTGATAATTCTCGGCAGACCGAAAATATCCCATGGCGGATCGTCGGGGTGGATAGCCATTTTAACATCACATTCCTCGCAAACGGGCATAATTGCTTCGAGGAAGTATTTGAGATTGTTCCACAAATCCTCTTTTGTAACGCCTTTGTATTTCTCAAAAAGCTCTTTGATTTCGGGCATTCTTTCCGTTTCCCAACCGGGCATTGCATAGCCGTTTGAGTTGTCATCAATATCCTTAAACATCTGTTCGGGGCTTTTGCCCTCTATCTGAACGCCGTCATAGGAAAGGCATGTTGCGCCGTCGCCCATATCCATTGAGAGGTCGGTTCTTGTCCAGTCAAAAACAGGCATAAAGTTATAGCAAATAACCTTAACTCCCGCCTTTGCAAGGTTACGGATACAGGTTTTATAGTTTTCAATATATTTATCTCTTGTGGGAAGTCCTATTTTAATATCCTCGTGGATATTAACGCTTTCAATGCACTCCATTGTAAGCCCCGCCGCCTCAATTTCGGACTTCATTTTCAGAATATCCTCCATGGGCCAAACTTCTCCTGCCGGCAGATAGTGAAGTGCGGGAACAACGCCTGTAACTCCCGGTATCTGCTTTATCTGCGAAAGAGTTACAGTATCTTTTTCACTGCCGAACCAGCGAATTGTCATTTGCATAGAAAATACCTCCTTGTTGCTGATTTTGATTAACTAATATTTTAACACCGATTATTTTTCATTTCAATGTATTATTTATTGTTATAATGGGGATTTTTTTAGTTTTCATCCTTGAAATTTTCGTCATTTTCCCAATACGCAACATCGTATGGATCATTATCGGGGTCATACACATCCCAAAGCTCGTGTTTTTCCTCTTTTACCGGGGCGGGACATTCGGCAATCGCTTCAACCTTCATTCCTCTCGACCAGATAGACGGGTCAATACGAATTGTATAGCCGCAGCAGGACGGAGTAAGCCATTCATGCATGGGAGCTTCGGGTAATGCGTATGTCTGCATAAGCGACATAATAACTCCTCCGTGAGTAAATACCGCGGTATTTTTAACACCCGAACGGATTACACCGTCCACAATTTTTTCAAAGCATGAGCAAATTCTGTAATTGAAACGCACCTGACTGTCGCCGAAAGGCGCGGCTTTGTTGGGATTTGTTCCTGAGAGCCACTCTGCGAAATCCTCGTCGTCCTGCAATTCTTCTACTGTTTTACCCTCAAATTCACCGAAATCGTATTCTCTTAAATCATCCAATACTATGGGATTTTTATCAGGATAAATCTCTTTTGCGGTTTCAAGGCAACGCTTTAACGGACTTGAAAAAACAACATCCGCCTCAGGATATTCTCCGTAGTTTTTCATAATGTCTTTCAGTTGTGCTTTGCCCTCGTCGCACAAAGACTCATCTGTATGACCGATGTATTTACCGTCAATAGTACCCTGAGTTAATGCATGACGGATTAAATGAATTTGGTAAGTTTTCATATTTGCTCTCCTGCTTTTTTGTAAATAAAAACAATATACAAATTGTTTAATTTATTTTATAATAATATAACTCTTTGTATAAAGGAAGTTTTAAAATGAGTACATCAATATCATCAAGACTTGTTTCATTGAGAAAAGATAAAAATTTAAGCCAGAAAGAAGCGGCGCAGGCGCTTGGCGTTTCCCAGGCTCTCCTCTCCCACTATGAAAAGGGCATAAGAGAATGCGGGCTTGATTTTCTTTGCCGCGCCTCGGCGTTTTATGATGTAAGCTCCGACTATCTTTTGGGGATTTCCGAAACAAAAATCGTTTCCGACGCTCTTTTTGAGCTTAACGATATTCCTCAGGACGGTGAGCTGAGAATGAGCACAATATTCCGTGCCTCCGTATTTCTCACGGAAAAAATGAGCGGTCCGGGCAACAACTATTCCAAACAAATAAGAGATATTTATATTCTCACACTTTATAAAATCTATATAAGCGCTTTAAACAAAGGGCTTTTGCCTGCCAACGGGAAAATTCATTCCGAGATTACGCCGTTTTTATCGTCAAGTATGCTTGATTATCTTCTTTCTACTCTTTTTACCGCGACTGCCGACGCTAAACCGAAAAAAAGCGAAAACCTGCCCCTTTGTGTTGAAACGGTTGTAACAGAAGCGTTAAAGCTCATTGAGAGTCAGCTTGACTCAATTTACGCCGCATCAAAAAGTTAAAGCAGTTGCTTGTAAATAAGGCTCTTTTTTATGCCTGTTTCATTAGCGACGGTTTTTGCCGCCTCGTTCACGCTGATTCCCTTTTCAATAAGCTCACGAGCACTTAAAACAGCCTGTTCCAATGTGACGGGCTGTTCTTTTTCTGCCTTATCGGCGCCTTTTACTATGAGAACATACTCCCCCTTGGGATTTTCCGTTTCAAAATATTCCAGCGCCGCCGAAAGGCTTGTCCGCATCACGGTTTCGTGAATTTTCGTAAGTTCTTTTACAATACATATCTCACGGTCGCCGAAATAAGAGAGCATATCTTTAAGGGTTGCTTTAAGCTTATGTGGTGCTTCATAAAACACCATTGTTCTCGTTTCGGTTTTCAGTTCTTCAAGATGTTCCTTGCGGCTTGGCTTATTCACACTTAAAAAGCCCTCAAAGGTAAAGCGGCCGCACTCCATTCCGCTGACTGCAAGAGCAGTTGCAAAGGCGGTGGGGCCGGGAACGGACTCTACCTCAATCCCCCTCTCACGGCAGAGATACACAAGGTCCTGCCCGGGGTCGGAAATACAGGGCATACCCGCGTCAGTAACAACGGCGCAGTTTTCGCCCTTTAAAATCCTTTCAACTATAAGTTCTCCCCGCTCGCGGCGATTATGCTCATAATAGCTTACAAGGGGCTTTTTAATGTCAAAATGATTTAAAATTTTAGCCGTTACTCTTGTATCCTCGGCGGCAATAAAATCCACCTCGGACAAAGTCTTTATTCCTCGGGGAGAAAAATCGGACAAATTTCCGATAGGCGTTCCCACTACATAAAGCTTTCCGTTCATTTTAAATTCTCCCGATATTTTTCGGTTATTCCGAGCATTTCATCGCTCAATGTACCGTCTGTATTTTCAACTATCAGGGGCTTTTCCACTTTTAGCCCGTTTTTTCCGCCCCGTCTGCCCTCAATCAGCACGAGCCACGGCTGAGTGTCTCCTCTTTTGCTGACAAAACGGAGTTTTTTAGGCTCAATTCCGCTTTCCCTCATAGCAACCATTGCGTCAAATACTCTTTCGGGGCGGTGACAAATGCAAAAACGCCCGCCGAAGCGCAAAAGCCTTGCGGCGCATTTTGCTATATCGCCTATATTACAGGCGGTCTCATGGCGGGCAATTGTTGCACATTCATCATCGTTTTTTATTCCGCCGTTGCATATTTTATACGGGGGATTCATTGTAACCAAATCAAAAGCACCCGCAGAAAGTATATCAAGTTTTTTTAAATCCTCATTTATTACGGCGATTTTGTCCGTACCGTTCATTTTAAGAGAACGGCGCATCTGATTGCAGGCATTCTCCTGAATTTCAACGGCGGTTATGCTTTTACACGCGCCGTCACGAAGCCACACAAAGGGAATAATACCGCATCCGCTGCCTAAATCGCAGGCAATATCGTTTCTTTTCGGCGATGCGAAAGAGGCAAGTATGAGGGCGTCTGTACCGAAGGTGTGCTGTTTTGAAACAACAAGCTTTACGCCTTCGCCTAATTTCTCAATATGCTCGCCCTCAAAAAGCTCCGTATTATCAGTCAACATAAATGTCCTCAACATCTTCCATACTTCTTATTGTACTTACCATTAGCGACAATGAGTCGTCGTTTTTCGGGAAAACAAGCACCTTTATTACAGAGGTATCCTTACGGCGCTTGAATTTTAAATCCTTTGTTTCGGTATATACAACCTCCATGGAATGAACGGTTCCGCCGCACTGCTTGATTGTTTTTGTAATTGCGGGAACCTGCTGACCCACATCTTTTATCTCAATAAACAAAAGCTTGCCTGCCGAGCCCTTAACGATAAATCTTTTTAAGGAATTAAGAGTTAAATAAATAACAACGGTGGCAACAAGTGCGCCCGAAATAAATCCTGAGCCCACAGCAATACCGATACAGGATACCGCCCAAAGACTTGCCGCCGTTGTAAGTCCTTTAACGGAAAAGCCTTCACGCAAAATTGTTCCCGCACCGAGGAAGCCTATACCGCTGATAACCTGCGCACTCATGCGGGTTACATCCGCCTGCAAGCCTCTGTCATCGGCAATATAAACGGAGGTAAGCATAACAAGTGCCGAGCCTACGGCAACAAGAATATGAGTTCTGAAACCTGCGGGGCGGTGGGAATGTTCACGCTCATAGCCTATAATTCCGCTGAGCAATGCCGCAAGCCCGAGTTTTACAAAGGCGTCTATAACAAACCTAATCTGGTCTATGCTCCAAATCCACAGCAATACGTCTTTTACGGAATTGAAAAAGTCTGCCAATATATTTCATCTCTTTCTTACTTTTTTCTTAAAGCCGGCAACAGGGACAGTATAATTGTCCACAATGCCTGATATATAATAATCTGCCAAACGCCCACCTGTGCAAGTCCCGACAAAAATGCAAGCAAAACAACAACGGCGGCGCCTATAAGAGCTTCTGCAAGCTGAACAATCCGTGTAATATTCACGAAATTATTTATTCCGAAGGCGGCATGAAGGGCGCTGAGCATAGTTTTTACAGTACCGTCGTGAATAATATTGGCGTTTGTACGCTCGCTTACCCTGTTTTTAACCTTTTGGAACATTTCTCCCGCAACGGGATTTATTATCTTAACCACATCCGACGGAAGCCCGAATTCGTTTTCAATAAACTCCTCGGTTATATTTGCGTCGGAGGTTCTGAAAAATATTGTAAGTCCGTCCTTTTCAAGCTCACGCATATATTTTGCGGTAACTTCATTCGCTTTATAAACCACAACAAACATTGCTGAAATTTTACCCTCAATGGCAAGGTAAATAACATTTCTACCGTCTTTTTTGAACTTTTCTTCAAGCTCTGCGTCGGGTGTTTCAACATTATGGTGAATCAGCAACTCGCGGTTACCCACAAGGACGCGGTGGTTATGTATCCAACAGGAACAACCCAGCTTTTCCTCATAGGACAGCGACTCAACGGGGAACAGCAACTCTTTTTTGCCCACTATAACGCCGTCGAACACATCGGAAAGCACTCCGCCCGAGGCAATAATCACAGACGCGGTATATTGAATAGCCTCGTCAATACGCATTTTGTGATAAAGCTTTATACCTTCAATATTACAGCCGCCGCTGACAAAGGCATCGCAGGCGTCAATAACAACGCCGTTGGAATTAACTGCGTCCTCAACGGCACTGTAACCGTTAATCATTGTACCCTCTGCATTGAGTTTTTTGTTTGCCGCACGGAGATTGACAGCCGACAAAAGCCCTGCCGCCGCAGGCAATCCCATAAGAATTACTCCCGCGAAGGTGCTTACTGCGGCAAAAAGGTTTTTAGATACAATGCCGTATGCCGCTCCTGCCAATACCGCCGCCGCGCAAATTGCGGGCACGGCAATTCTTATTAGTCTGCCCGTTACCTCATAGGCGCGTGAAATCGCAACGAAATTTGCAGGGAAATCTGTCTTTGCGGAATATTTTATATCGGGGTCGCCCAGCATAAGACCTCTTGCAATCTCATTTGCCGTTTCCTCGTCGTCTATATTCTCAACGCTGTAACAAAGCTTTTCTTCGTCGGAAACAAGAAGAAAATTATCATAATCATTTTTACATCTTACAAGCTCGCCCGCTGTTTTCAAAATCATGGGAATCACCGCCGCGCCTGCAAGAATATGAGCGGTTGCCTCTACATTATCAGTAAAGGCAAAACCGACAGCGCACTGGATAAAACCTGCCAAAGCCGCCACGCAAACGACTGTATCCATATCCACGGTTTTATTTTTCAAACCCTTAAAGGTATTGATAAAGCTTCTGAAATTGATAACGCACGCCGCAAGCAATAACACAAGCTGAATTGCAACATATATATACTCATTGTTGTTGTAAAGCTCAAAATTCCCGTTATCTGCACCTGCCACCGCCGCAAGCAGAGCCATAATCCCGCATATGACGGATAAAACAACCGTTTTGGTGACAAGCCCTCTTTTTTCGCCCGCGTATATTTTTTCAATTGCAGGTCTGTCCTTGGGGCCGAAATACTCACGGGCAACAGAAACGCTCTGCCGCTCAAAGTGATTTTTCGAGTCTGTCTCCTCAACCTCCTGCTTAAAGAGCAAGCCGTTATTTACAAACTCATCAACAACATTTTTCCGGTTCCTTTTAAGCTCTGCCTCCGCCTGCTCTTCAGACTGCTGTAAAACAGGCTCCTCATCGTTAAAGCCCTCCAACACTATCTGGTTATCGGCAATATCTTCCGTGCCCGATGCTTTCGGCAAATCAAGGCGGGTTTTCTCCTGCTCCAGCTCATATTCGGCAGGGACAAGAGTAGGCAAGGGCTGAATCCCGTCCGTACTTGTTTTCAGTTCTTTGTTTTTCTTAATTACAACGCCGGGAGTTTCAATTGTCTTTTCCGGCATTGAAGCAATAACCTTGCGGTGCTCCTGTGTTTTTTCAATATTCTGCACCGGCTTATTCATAAAATGCTTTCTGTATTTTTCCTCGCTCATTACGGGGGTTGAGAGAGGCTCTGCTTCGCCGGTTGTTGTTCTTGTTACCTTATTTCCTAAATTATGAGGTATGGAGGGATTATATTCCCCGTGAATTTTAACCTCATTGAAAAGTCTTGTTTTTTCAATGGAAATCTGACCGCTGACGGACTTAACCTCCTCCGTCGCAGGTTGTTCGGGCATAGTTTCCGTTTCTTCCTCGCCGCCGATTTCCACGCCGTCTGCCGCAAGGCCTATCTGCCCGTCGTCATCAACAAGGAGACTCACATCGGCTTCACTCACCGCGTCCTCTGCAATTTCCTCCTCGGCGGTATCAAGAGAATTAAGCTTTGACAAATCAAGAGAAAATCTCCCCTTATTCTCCCTCGCCGTATCTGAAAAAACGGGTTTCTCCGCTTCCTTTTTCACCGGGACGGGCTCCGCCTTTGCATTTGCTTCCGCGCCGGTTTCAGTCTTTACGTCCGATGAAATTTCCGCAATGAGCTTGTCGATTTCTTCAGCGCCGTATTCCGCAACAGGCTGTTCTGCGCCCTCATATGATTTTGCCGACGCAAGTATTTCATCAATAAGCGAATCAGGTATTCTTTCTGCCATAATAAAATTCCCCCGAAAATTTATTATCCTTTGAATTATCTCTTATATACAAACTCGTACATCAGTATTCCGCCTGCAACCGATGCATTAAGCGAGTTTATCTGCCCTTTCATTTTAAGCGAAATTATAAAATCGCACTTTTCACGGACAATTCTGCTCATTCCGTCACCCTCGGAGCCGATTACAAGCACCGCCGCACCGTCAAGGTTAACGGAACGCACATCCTCGCCGTCCATATCCGCGCCGTAAATCCACATACCCTTTTCTTTCAAATCGTCAAGAGTTGAGGCAAGGTTTGAAACACGGGCAACCTTCATATATTCAAGAGCCCCTGCGCTCGTTTTGCCCACTGTGTAATTAAGGGACGCGCTCCTGCGCTTGGGAATAATTATGCCGTGAACTCCCGCCGCCTCCGCTGTACGGATAATTGCGCCTAAATTATGAGGGTCCTCAATTCCGTCGCACACCACAATAAAGGGCGGCTCTCCTCTTCTTTCAGCCTCGTCGAGAATGTCCTCAACGGTTGCGTATGAATGAGCCGCACAAATTGCGGCAACGCCCTGATGATTGCCGTGTCCGCACATAAAATCCAGCTTTTTACGGTCAACCTCTTTTATAACAGCGCCCTTTTCACGGCATTCACCGATAATTTTACCCACAGAGCCGCTTTTTTCACCTCGCACAACAAAGAGAGTGTCAATCTCCCTGCCAGACTTTACAAGCTCCGTTACGGCGTTTCTGCCGATAATCAAATCCTTTTGTTTTTCTTCGTTAAACTTATCCATTTTTTCTCCGTTCAAGGCATAATTACAGATGATATTTTTAATAATTTATTATAACAGATAATGCGTGATATTACAAGCGGTTTTTAACAATATATTGTGCCGAAGCACCGTGTTTTTGAATGTTTTCCGTAACATTTTGTGCCGTAAAAGAAATAATGGGCAGTCAGGGCGATTGTATTGCCCCGTCATTCTCAACTTGCCAATAAAAAAACACTATGGCATTTTCAAATTTGAAATGTCACAGTGGGTTATATGTGTTAATTGGGAGTTGTATTTACACGGTAGGGCGGGGGCTTGCTCCCGCCGTTGAGATACCCTACAAAAATGTTATTTGTTTTGATATGATTTTACTAAACAATTTCCCGTCCTGTTCTGATAAAATATCCTTCTTGAATTGCCGAAACTGTTGCTACGGAACACATTATTACAGCACTGTACTTTAATTCAATGAAATGCAGTGTCATAGGCAACAAAAACAGCAAAATACCTGTAATTTTATTCATAAGGGTATGTTCAACAATGAATCTTTTCTTGCAAACAAACCCCCATATTACATTGCTGATTTTAATGATTGCAATCGCAATAATCCATATCCACAGCCAACTCGGTATATGCGTCACAGGTAATATTTTTACCAAAGCTGCTGCAATAAATATAAAATCGGCGACTGTATCCAATCTTGCTCCAAACTTGCTTTCAGTATTTGTTTTCCTTGCAACAGTTCCGTCAATCATATCGGTCAATCCACAGAGCAGATACATAATATAAAACCGAACAGAAAATGCAGGGCTAAACAACATCAATATGCTACACAAAATCCGACAGCTTGTAATTATGTTTGCCATATAGGTTCTCCTTTAAATTACAATTTACGGTTCAAGACAAATTCCTGAACCGGACTGCCAAATTCTTCTGTCAGCTTCCCTTCCGTAAAACCTAAATGCTTGTAGAACGCTCTTGCAGCCATTCCTTCCGATGAACCTTCACGATATGTTGTGACAACAACATCTTTTTGAGGATTCAAAAATCGGAGCATATAGGTTACCATTTTTTCAGCAATATGTTGTCTGCGATAATCGGAGTCAACAGCCAAAAAACATATCATATTATTATCTTTTGAGAATAATAGCGAGCCGACAATCCTGTTTTTGGTTTTCGCACATATTGCCGAATTTTTGCTTATAAAATCCAAAACTGTGGTCCTGTGCTCGTGTAATGCTTCTTTGGTTTCAAGACCGGGGAAGCTATCCTTAACCTTATTTACAAGTTGCATCCAACCATCTATATCTTTAATTTCTGCAAGTTTAATATCCATTCAGTTTTCTCCAAGTACCGATTTGTCTGTTTAACTATAGTGTCATCGTAAGGGCGATTCGCTCTCCTCTCCATCTTGGAGGGGGCGAAAAAGATAGTTTTGTAGGGTGCGACGACCTGGTTGCACCGTTAATTCTACGAGATTTTTACGGGCTGTCGAGGTCGCCAGCCCCTACGATACCGCCGTTAGTTTTTATATGATTTTGCGGGACGATGAGGTCATCGTCCCCTACAAGTTAACTATAATTTTCAGCATACTTGTAGGGGCGATTCACGAATCGCCCGTTCAATCACGCCGGAAAATTACATAATATTTTGCGGGCGGGCATGGAAACCCGCCCCTACAACCACGCCGTTGGTTTACTTGTGCTTGTCTCCCCTGAAAGGGGAGATGTCAACGGAGTTGACAGAGGGGTAATTTCTCGGGACGATGAAAGGCATCGTCCCCTACAAAATGTTATTGGTTTTGTTATTATCTGCGGGCGATTCGTGAATCGCCCCTACTGTCCTTTATTTTTTAAACCGACTATTTGGTCAGTTCTTTTATTCTGTTTTCGTATGCTTTCTGCTCAAATTCAAGGGGAATATCTTTATAATCAGCATCTACAAGCTTTATAAGATACTCCGTAAATTGGGGATTAAGGGGCAAAATCGGACCTGTGTGATATGTGGCAAAAAGATTGTTTTTGTGTATGCCTTCAAGGTCCGTTTCCTTATTCATCCCGCAGCCCTTTTTCATTTTCAAAAATGGGTAAGGCAACTCGCCGTAGCTGTGGCTCAAAAGATTTTTAAAGCCCGTTATCTCCATACCGCCAAAATCGCCCACACTGCAATCGTTATATCGAAGCCTTATAAACTGCTTTGCGTAATATGGGAAGAAATTAAGACAATCGTGCTTTTCTCCTTTTGCATCTTCAATATACTCGCCGAAAAGTTCAAAGGCGTTTCCCGTTGCAAGTATCACTCCGCCCTTTTCAATACGGAGATTTATTGCGTCACGGTACTTTTTAAGCTGTTCAAGTTCAATAAGCTGATGCTTTTCCTGGCAGGGGGCGATAATGAGAATATCCGTATTTCCGTTTACGAAATTCGGCTCGTCAAACAGTCCTGTTTTTATAATTTCAACCTCATACCCTGCCGCTTTCAGCTTTTTATCAAGATAAAGGGCATTGCCTCTGTCGCCGTAAAGATTGTTAAATTCGGGATAAAGCTCTTCTATGACAAATTTTTTCATATTATTTATCCCCCTTTTCTTTTAATGCGGTTTTAATTTTATTCACAACGCTTGTGGCGTAAAGTTCAAAATATATTACCGTTTCACGACTCTTTGAAATATTCTCGCAAACATCTTTTGCCAGCTCGTCATAGCTTTCAAAAATGCGGAGTTTATCCGTTGGAATGCCTTTTATATCAAGGCATTGGGCTAAATCGTAGCACCTTGTGCCGCCGATATAAACGGTTTTGATATTTTCGGACAAAAGGGGTGAAAAATCCGTATCGTAAAGCCATGAAATATCCTCATGACCGTGAATTTTATCGTTGGAATCGGTAATAAGCAATACAACATCTTTTTCAGTTTCGGTACTGCCGAGATATTTAAGGCTTTGTGAGCAGGAAATGGGATTTTGGTTTTTGGAAAGCATTGATGTTACCTTACAGCCGCCGAAAACCGTTTCGTCAAAACGGCCTGTTTTTGCGGACAAATCCTCTATACTGCCGCTGATTGTTTCAATATCAATACCCATCAGCCTGCAAACGGCACAAGCACCCGTAATGTTGAAAACATTGAAAAAGTTACCCTTGGGGAAGGGCAAAACAGCGCTTTCACCCTTGTTGCCGTTAAACACAAATGTACCCTTGTCAAAATCCACATCGGAGGCATAAAATGCGCTTTGCGGCATCTTAAAGCCGCACTCGGGGCACACGGGAACGCCTATATGGTTATAGTGATAATACTCATATTCAAGAGTATGACTGCATTTAGGACATGCTATAAGGTCACAAACCGTGTCCTCGCATTTTTCTGTGCTTCGGCTTGTCCTGTCAACGGAGAAAAACACACGGTTGCATTTGTTCTCTCCCAACAATCCCGAAATTCCGTCATTACCGTTAAGAACAAGAGTGGTTTTTTCGTCCAAATAATCGTTGATTTTATCAAAAATAAAGCCGCTGTGACCGTTTCGCATAATGGAGTCACGGAAAAGATTTGTGCAAAGAATGTAATCGGGCACAAATTTTGTATATATAAACTGTGATGAGCGTTCGTCGACCTCTAAAACGGCAACATCGGCGGTAACCTTACCCGAAAGTGTGCATTGAGTAACAAGGGCAGAAACAAGCCCCGGCGCCATATTGGAGCCTTTTGAGTTATTAACAACGGTTTTTCCGCTGTTTCTTATAATGTGCGTCAGCAGATTTGATGTGCCTGTTTTTCCGTTAGTGCCCGTTACGCAAACGGTAGTTTCGGGCATTATAAATCTTGCCAGCGCGTCGGGGCAGATTTTAAGCATTATTATGCCCGGAGTGTTTGTGCCCCTTTTGAATATTTTATCCAGCAAAAATGCCGACACTTTGCCCACAATCACGGCAATTAAAAATCTCAATTTACCCATTTCGCACCTCTGAAAGAAATTATATGATAATTATAGTTTCAGCAGGGGTGAAAGTCAATAATAATCGCAAAAATACCCACGCGTGACGGCAAGGCGTGGGTATTCTCTCGCCGTAAAAATCGTGGTGAAATCTCGGGCGGGCACAGAGACCCGCCCCTACAAGCAATACTATGAAAGTTTATGAGAATTTGTAGGAGGCGATTCACGAATCGTCCGTAATCAAAAAAACGGGGAACAAATAAATTGTTCCCCGTAAAAGGTATTTATTAAAGAATACTGAAATTTACTACCAATGCCGCAAAGACGATTGATACCATTGAAAGAAGCTTAATAAGAATATTGATTGCGGGGCCCGATGTGTCCTTAAATGGGTCGCCTACTGTGTCGCCCACAACAGCCGCTTTGTGCTGTTCACTGCCCTTGCCGCCGTGAGTACCGCTTTCAATATACTTTTTCGCATTGTCCCATGCGCCGCCTGAGTTAGACATAAATATTGCCATAAGGAAGCCGCTGACGGTAGCACCCGCCAACATACCTACAACGCCCTTGTAGCCCAAAACAATTCCCACAACAATGGGAACGAGAACTGCTACGATTGTGGGCAACACCATTTCACGAAGACTTGCCTTTGTGCAAAGGTCAACGCAGGAAGCATAATCGGGCTCTGCCTTACCGTCCATAAGTCCTGTAATTTCCTTGAACTGACGGCGAACCTCTTTAACAACGCTTTGTGCCGCTTTACCAACAGAATCCATAGTAAGAGCCGCAAAAACAAAGGGTAAGCAACCGCCGATGAAAAGTCCTATAAGAACAACGGGATTAACAATATCAAAGCTTAAATCAGCCTCAGGATTTATGGTTTTAACCTTATCAACATATGACGCAATAAGAGCAAGCGCCGTAAGTGCCGCAGAGCCGATAGCAAAGCCCTTACCTGTTGCGGCAGTTGTATTTCCCAAAGAATCAAGGGCGTCTGTGCGCTCTCTTACCTCGGGGGGAAGTCCTGCCATTTCCGCAATACCGCCTGCGTTATCCGCAACAGGTCCGTATGCGTCCGTTGCCAAAGTAATACCCAATGTTGAAAGCATACCTACCGCAGAAAGAGCGATACCGTAAAGTCCCATGGAAGCACTGCTTCCGCCGCCTGATACAAAGTAAGAAATAAGCACGCTGATTGCAACAATAACAATAGGCACGGCCGTAGATTTCATTCCGAGCCCCAATCCGCCGATAATAATTGTTGCCGAGCCTGTCTCTGATGTTGCGGCAAGCTTTTTGGTGGGTTTATATGTGTCCGAGGTGAAATACTCGGTTGAAAGTCCTATAAGCACACCTGCAATAAGTCCCGAAAGAATTGCAAAATAAAGTCCCAAGCTGGCTTTACCAAGCACAAACCATACAACGGGGAGTGCAATTATTGCAATACCTACGGCGCTTAAATTCGTACCTCTGCGCAAAGCCTTTAAAAGAAGCTTTTGCTCTATATTTTCGCCTGTACGGACAAAGAATGTGCCTACAATGGACATAAGTATGCCGATAGCAGCCAAAAGCATTGGAACAGCCATTGCCTTAATCTCGCCGCCGAAAGCGGAAACGCCGAGAGCGGAAGCAGAGATAACGGAGCTTACATATGACTCATAAAGGTCGGCACCCATACCTGCCACATCGCCTACATTATCGCCTACATTATCGGCAATAACAGCGGGGTTTCTGGGGTCGTCCTCAGGGATACCTGCCTCAACCTTACCAACAAGGTCAGCACCCACATCGGCAGCCTTTGTGAATATACCGCCGCCAACACGGGCAAAAAGAGCCATTGAGGAAGCGCCCATACCGAAGGTAAGCATTGCGCCCGTTATATCGGAGGGGCTTAAATGGAACACGAATTTCAAAAGGAAGAACCACACTGAAATATCTAAAAGTCCCAAGCCTACAACGGTAAAGCCCATAACCGAGCCTGCCGAAAAAGCTACACGCAATCCGCGGTTGAGCCCCTCCTGACAAGCATTAGCGGTTCTCGCATTTGAGAGTGTTGCGATTTTCATGCCGATAAACCCTGAAAGTCCCGAGAAAAATCCGCCGGTTACAAAGGCAAACGGCACGAACCATGTTAAGAGTTTTGTTGCCGCCATAACGCAAAGTACAACAAACATTCCCGCAAAGAATACCGAAACCACAGAATACTGCCTTTTCAGGTATGCATTTGCGCCCTTGCGTATTGATTTTGAAATTTTTTGCATTTTTTCGTTGCCCTCAGAAAATTTAAGCACCCTTTTTGCTGTAAACAACGCAAAAAGAAGTGCAGTAACAGATCCCAAGAACGTGAGCAAAACTAATATTTTCTCCACATTATCGATCCCTTCAAATTATTTAACCGTGACATCTATTATATACCCATAAACCGGATTGTCAACCGTTTAACAAACATTTTTACAAACTTTGTGAAATTTTACCAAATAAATCTTGCAGACCTGAGCGACACACTCGCCGTTTTCTGTCGAAAAATGAATGTAATCATAATCCTTCCTGCATTTTTATAAAAACATCCCGATACAGCAATATTCAGCCGCATCGGGATGTTTATTTATTCTTCTTTTCGTATCTGCTTATACACCTGATTGCCGTAAACGGCGGTTCCCGTTACCAAAATCCCCTGAATTACCGCCTGCGGCGATAACCCCATTATTGCAACCGCACCCGTCACGCCGAAAAACAGAAGTATTAAAGGTATATATTTATCCGGTATTTTTTCAATACTTTTTATAATCAGACCTATAATATTCAGCGCAGGTATGAGCAAAAGCGCGTTTTCTGTTATATATTCAATCATTCAATTCCCCCTCGCTTAAATATATGACGCTATTCCGCTTACAAGAACTCCGCAAACAGCGCCTATTAAAGCAATTATCAGCTTATCCCAAAGCCAACCGGGGCGGCGTTTTAAAGCTTCAATGCTTTCTTTAAGCTCGCCCAAGGTCACAAGCATGCTGTCAAGCTTTGTAACGCTCTGCACCTGAGTGAGCGTTACTTCGTTCACCTTTTTGTAAAGTATTTTTATATCTTCTTCAACTGCTTCAATTCTGTGGTTTAAAACTTCATTTTCACTCATACGGTCACCTCAGCTCGTCACGCTCTACAAATCCCGTAACATACTTGCCTATGGGCTTGCGCTCCACATTTGTAATGGAATTTGTGATTCTGTATCTGCCGTCGAAATAAATTCCGTCATAGATATAATAAGTGCCGCTTAAATGATTTGCCACCCTTTTTGAGGTTGCCGAGGAATAAAGCTTTGCGTCTTTTAGCACAACCTTTTGTCCTGCCTTAAACCCTCTTTTGGGAGGCTCAACAGGCTCGGTTCCTCCGTAGCCGTTAAGACCGTTATACTTCATAATGGCAGGATAATTTTTGTAGGACTCATCAAGGTCAACATTTGTGCTGATTCCATCTACTCTGCCCTTTGAGGTTTTCTGCCAAATACCGTAAGTGCGTGTAAAGGTGGGTTTTTCAATCCACTGGGCAAGCCATATATCATACTTTTTGAAAATCTCCTCGGTGAAATAATTATTCAGCCAATAAAGATTTGCATAAATGCACACATAATAGCCGTAGCTTTCCATCTTTTCGCAAAAAGCCTTTGCAATTGCTGAAATCTTCTCTTTGCCCAGAGCGGCTATACTGCTTTCCTCCATATCATACGCAATTGGGTATTCAAACTTTTTGCCCTTTAAAACAGAGTGACAATGCTCAGCTTCTTTGACTGCGTCCTCGGGAGTTTTAGCATAGGAATAATGGTATGCTCCCACCGCAACGCCCACTTTTTTGGCGCCTTCGTAGTTTTTAATAAATCTTGCGTCCACCCGGTCATCATCCCAACCGAAGGTTGCCCTTATCATAGCGAATTGCACTCCGCTGTTCTTTACCCTTGTCCAATCAATATCGCCCTGCCATTTTGATACATCTATTCCTTTATAAGTTGTCATAACATCATCTCCTTTTCCGTTTCAGTACATAATAATCAAAAATAAAATCTTTTGTTACGGTATTCAGCATCCCCAAAGCTCCATAGTAGTTCCTGCGGGCAGTGGTACAAACTGATTTGAAGTATCATAAAGAAAGAACTCAACATCTTTAATATCTTGCTTTGACAGCGCATTTTCCGCAATTGTCACCACTGAATCTCCGTTTGCCGTTCCTGTGTTTTGACTTTGATATACAACATAAGAAAAGCGGGAATATGTACCTATACCGAGCACTCTGCTTTCTCCGCTTATCAGAAGATTGGTATCTACCGCAACACCTGTTTTGTACACCATGTATCTCTGTCCGTTGTTTGTTCTCAATCTTATTGTAACCGTTTTAGATTCGGGAAAAGGAACCTTGATTGCCACAATGCAGTGCTTCAAAGAAAAACTTTTACCGCTTGAATCTGTTGAAATCTTAATTAAATTTGCACCTGCGGTTTCCTCGGTCAAGGAAATTGTATTTATAAATCGGGGCGTCTTGGAATCGGCATAAGCATTTGCAGATTCAATTGCCTGCGCTACCGCTTTACCGCTCTGCGCATTTGTGCTCTCAGCAGAATAGCCTTGGTCAACAGGAGGCGTTTCTCCTGCATCGCCTTTATCCCCCTTATCTCCCTTCTCGCCTTTTTCGCCACGGTCACCCTTATCCCCCTTAAAGGTGCCGTTGTGAATTGCTTCAAGTAAGGCGTTTATTGAGAAATCATTGACCTTGGCAATGGAATTATCCGTATCAGGCGAATAATCAAATTCCAGATAAAGCTTTCTCGGCTTGATAACCTGAACCGTATTGCCGTCTGCGTCAACCGTGATAATATTGAAATAACACTCAACGCCTCTTAACGAGCTCATTGATACGGGAACAGCATATGTTATGGTATTGGCAGAGGTATCAAGCGTAAGATACTCTGTTCTCACCTTTGTTCCCAAAATTGAACGGTATTCAATATAATATTTGTAATCCCCGATATAGCGTTCATCAATATTAAACACAATTTCCGTTGCGTTATGTTCCCACATTACCCCCGCATTTCCCTCGTATATAGCACCATTCGTATCGGGACTTATATCAACTGAAATAATTTTTCTTTCCATCAGTCTGCTCCTTTATAATAGTTTTTCAACAACAATGCCGTTTCGCTCAATTCTCTTTTTATTTCGTAAAGCTTATATAAATCAGATTTGAGCCTGCAAACCGTATCTCTGTCCCCCGTCTGCTGTGCTTTTTTTATATCTTCTTTACAGCGTTCAATAAAACGCTTTTGCAATTCTGCATTTTTTTCGTATTCTTCCCCCAACTGCTCAAGTGATATATTTTTGTTCACCTTTTTCCTCCTCGGATATTTTTCCGTCTCTTACATATTCCAGCAGTCCGTTTGCCGTTTCAGGCAACAGATTTTCTTCATACATCAGCACGTATTTAAGCGACGCATGAAGCTTTTTTCTTGCGCTTTCAATAGTTCTGTAAACCGTTGAACGGGCAACTTGATTTTTCTTTGCAATCGCCGATGCCGATATACCGTTGCTCCAATAATCAAGCGCAATACTGCGCTCAACATCCGTAAGTTCCTCCTCCATAACCTTTTTTACAATTCCGAAAAGTTTTTTCTTTTTATTGTAAACAAGGTATGTAGCGCCTTTTCTTACAGTGGCGCTGTTCAGAGGTTCTAAATTTTCGCTGAGATAAAAATACTCCTCAACGGCAAGTTCTCTTATGGTTTCTTCATATTCCGGCATTATCTGCCCCCCTTTTCATAATAAAAATAAAAACGCATCGGCTCGCCGTGCGTTATCGAACATTTGTTCGCCTTGCTATTACTATTGTAGCAAGGCAAAAAGATATTGTCAAGAGAAAAATAATAAAAAAAGGAGCTGTAAAAAAAACAGCCCGAATAAAAAACGACTGCAAGTAATCCGAAAA